>JBGALT010000043.1:34953-50430 GCA_044223665.1 Sandaracinaceae bacterium
CGAGGAAGTCGGATCGTGCGTGGCGTGCGATGCGAGCTCGGGCGTGGTCTGCGGCACGCTCGGCGGAGGCGTCGTGCAGACCTTCCCCTCCGAGTGCGAGGCCTTCGCCGCCGGCGCCGACGTCGTCGGAAGGGGCGCGTGCCACTGCGGCGTAGCGGGCGTCAGCTGCGGCGGCGGCCAGATCTGCGACCGCGGTGTCCGCCACCTGCGCGACTGCGCGTCGGCCGCGCCCGAGGGCATCTGCGTGGCGCCGTCCACGCCGAGCTGCGACGTGATCCCGCGGCGCGAGATCACCTGCGACGATGCGACCACGTTCGACGACGAGTGCCAGCGCCTGAGCACGACCGGCGGCGGCGTGATGACGCGCTACGCGATCTCGTGCGTCTCGGTGCCGCCCACCTCGGGCTGCTACGACGATCGCGACTGCACCCGTACGGGGACCAGCTGCTACGGCGCGCGCGACTGCCTGACGGGCGGCGCCTGCATGACCGACCCGGCTCCGGGCCACTGCATCGACGACACCGACTGCACGCCCTGGCAAGCGTGCACGCTCGGGGCGTGTGTCGACGCGCGGTGATCGGCGATGAGTCGGTATCGGCCTCGCTTTCTCATCGGCCGCGGCGCGATGGGGGAGATCTGGCTCGGCACGCTGGAGGGGCCCGAGGGCTTTCGCCGTGCCGTCGTGGTCAAGCGCGCACGCGACGACGAGGCCGAAGCGCGCGCAGCGCTCGTCGCCGAGGCACACGTGGCGAGCGTCGTCGCCCACCCGAACGTCGTGCACGTGCACGAGCTGGTGAAGACGGCCGACGGCCTCGTGCTCGCGATGGAGTACCTGAGCGGGCTCTCGGTGCGCGCGCTGCTGAACCGGCTCCGCCTCGAGGGCGTCTCGGTCCCCTGGCCCATCGCCGCGCGCATCGCCTCGGACGCCGCACGCGGTCTGCACGCGGCGCACGCGGCGACGAGCCTCTCGGGCGAGCCGATGGGGATCGTCCACCGCGACCTCAGCCCCGACAACCTCGTGACCACCGAGCCCGGCCTCACGAAGGTCCTCGACTTCGGCATCGCGCGCAGCCGCTTCCGCCCACCGACCGTGGTGCCGACGGTGAAGGGCAAGCTCGCGTACCTCTCGCCCGAGCAGGCGCGCGGCGAGCCGCTCGATGCCCGCTCCGACGCGTTCGCGCTCGGCAGCGTGCTCGTGGAGCTGCTCTTGGGCGTGGCGCCCTTCCGGCGCAGCGAACCGGTCCAGACCGTCGAGGCGGTGCTCGCCGCGATCGTTCCCGTCCTTCCGGAGGGCGTGCCGCCCGCGCTGACCAGCGTGGCGCGCCGGCTGCTCGCTCGCGAGCGTGACGATCGACCGGGAGAGCTCGGGAGCGTCGCCGACGAGCTCGACGCGATCGCCGGCCCCCACGGCCGTCACCGCGACGTGGCGCTCTTCCTCCGCGCGGAGGCCGGTGACGTGCTCGCGGCGAGCCGCGAGCGGCTGCATGCCCTGGGGAGCGCCGACACCGAGCCGCACGCCGCGATCCCGACCCGCGTGACGACGCTGCACGCCCTGGCAGGGACGATGGCGGCGCTCGACCCCACCGACGAGGCGACGGCGCCCGACGCCGACGAGCTCACGGAGATCGACGGTGTCGCGACCGCGCTCCTCTTGACCAAGAAGAAGAGGCCCGGCTGAGCATGGACGAGACGGAGCTGACCCACGCGTCGACGCCGATGACGGGCGTGCTCTCGATCACCGTCGTCGACGGCCCCGATCGCGGCAAGAGCCTCGTGGTCGACGACGACGTGCTGGTGGGCACGTCGGAGGCGTGCGACCTGGTGCTGACGGACCCCACCGTGAGCCGGCGCCACGCGAGCTTCGCCCCGAGCGGCGCCGGGCTCCGCGTGCGCGACCAGGGCAGCAAGAACGGCGTCGTCTCGGGCGGCCTGGTCGTCGTCGAGGCCGAGGTCACGCCCGGGACCGAGCTGGCGCTCGGGAACACCCGGCTCGTCGTCGCCGCGGCCGGGGTCACGACGCGGAGCCGCCCGACCTCGGCGCGCGAGGGCTTCGGCCGCTTCGTGGGATCGGCCCCCGCCCTGGCCCGCGTCTACGTGCAGCTCGAGCGCGCGGCGCCATCGGACGCGACCATCCTGCTCGAGGGCGAGTCGGGCACCGGCAAGGAGCTGCTGGCCGAGGCGATCCACGAGCTCAGCCCCCGGCACAAGAGGCCCTTCGTGATCGTGGACTGCGGGACGCTCAGCGAGACGCTCGTCGAGTCCGAGCTCTTCGGCCACGAGCGGGGCGCGTTCACCGGCGCCGAGCGGCGACACGTGGGCGCGTTCGAGCAAGCCCAGGGCGGCACGGTGTTCCTCGACGAGATCGGCGAGCTCCCGCTCGCCATGCAGACGCGCCTCTTGCGAGTGATCGAGCAGCGCGCGGTGCGCCGCGTCGGCGGGAGCGAGCGGATCCCGGTCGACGTGCGGATCGTGGCCGCGACGCATCGCAACCTCGAGCGCGAGGTCGACGAGGGGCGCTTCCGGCTCGATCTGTTCCACCGGCTGGCGGTCGTGCTGGTCCGCGTCCCCTCGCTCGCCGAGCGCCTCGCCGATCTTCCCAGGCTGGCGCGGCACTTCGCGGCGAGCCTCGGGCGGCCCGACGCGATCGATGCCACCGCGCTCGAGCGGATGATGCGCCACCCCTGGCGCGGGAACGTGCGCGAGCTGCGCAACTGGGTCGAGCGCCTGGTGCTGCTGGGCGATGCCGCGACGGTCCCGGGCACGGGCGGGGGCGGCGCGTCGGGCGCACGCTTCGCTGCCGCGGCGGCGGCCGACGAGCCCTACCGGGTCGCGCGCGCCAAGGCGATCGAGGCGTTCACGGACCAGTACGTCGAGCAGATGCTGGCTCGCCACGATGGAAACGTGTCGGCGGCGGCCCGCGCCGCAGGGATCGCGCGCCGCTACTTCCAGCGCCTGAAGGCGCCCCCGCGAGAGGGCTGAATGGGCCCGGCGATCGGACCCGCGTTCGAGGTAGGATCGGGGCTGGTGCGCATGCGTACGCTGGCCTTCGCGCTCGTCGGTCTCGTCGTGCCCCTGGCGCTGGCGCAGCCGTGCCGTGCGCAGGATGCGCTGGGCGAAGCACGCACGGCCTTCGACGCGGGCGATCTGGAAGCGGCCTCCGGCCTCTACGAGCAGGCGCGCGCGGCCGGAGGGCTCGAGCCCGCGGCGCTCGCGGAGGTCGAGCTTCGCCTCGGGGTGATCGCGCGCGCCTCTTCCGATCCCGAAGGGATGCGCGTGCACTTCCAGCGTGCGCTCGCGCTCGTCCCGACGCTGCCGGCACCCTCCGAGCTCCCACCGCGAGGGCGCCGCGCGCTCGAGGCGCTGCGGGCGCAGCAGCACGCGCCCGCCGAGGCGAGCGTCGACGCGCCGGCGCTGCCGGAGACCGGGCCGGTCGAGGTGCACGGCAGCGTGGCGAACGCGCCCGCCGGGATGGTGACGGAGCTGCGCTTCACGCTCGGCGAGTGGTCCGAGACCGTGCCCGTGGCGCCCGGCACGGCGTCGGTCCCCGAAGACCGCTGGCCGACGGAGACGTCCGTCTTGCTCGTCGACGCGCTCACGCCCGAGCACAACGTGGTCGCGCACGCACGCGTCGAGGTGCCGGGCCGGCCGCCCCCCGCGCCGCCGCCACCCGCGGAGCCGGAGCCGCAGCCGGATCTCACCGCGACGACACCGCCGCCCGCCACGACCGTTCCCCCCGAGGCGATCGCGCCCCCGCCCTCGCCGTCGCCGCCGCCGGAGCGGTCGATCTTCGAGGAGCCCGCGCTCTGGATCACCGTGGGGCTCGTCCTCGCGGGAGCCATCGTCGGCGCGGTGCTCGGTGCGACGCTCCACGATCGCTGGGTCGTAGGCGTGCCGACCGTCGAGACGCTCGAGCACCCATGACGCGCAAGGGGACGGGGCAGACGGAGGAGATCGCGTTCCCGAAGACGGAGCGCGACGCTTCCCTCCCCGCGCGCATCGGACGCTACGAGGTCGTCGCCGAGCTCGGCGCGGGCGGGATGGCGAGCGTGTACCTCGCCCGCCTCCGCGGCCCCGCCGGCTTCGCGAAGCTCTTCGCCATCAAGCGCGTCCACCCCCACCTCGCCAAGAACCGGCTCTTCGTCGACATGTTCCTCGACGAAGCGCGCATCGCGGCGGCGCTGCAGCACCCCAACGTCGCCCAGGTCATCGAGCTCGGCGACGACGGCGCGCACTTCATCGCGATGGAGTACCTGCACGGCGAGCACCTCGCGGCCGTGGCGCGCGCCGCTCGCGACATCGGCGGGCTGCCGATCCCGATCGCCTGCTGGCTCGTCGCGCGCGCCGCCGACGGCTTGCACCACGCGCACGAGGCGCGCGACGAGAACGGCCAGCCGCTCGGCATCGTCCATCGCGACGTGACGCCGCACAACGTGTTCGTCACCTACGACGGCCACGTGAAGCTGACCGACTTCGGCATCGCGAAGGCCGAAGGGCGCATCGTCCGCACCGACACCGGCATCGTGAAGGGGAAGTTCGCGTACATGGCGCCCGAGCAGGCGCTCGGCCGTGCGCTCGACCGGCGCGTCGACATCTTCGCGATCGGTGTGCTGCTCTGGGAGCTCATCACGGGCGAGCGGCTCTTCAAGGGCGACACCGACGCCGAGACGCTGCTCGCCGTGACGCGCTGCGAGGTCGAGTCGCCACGCACGCGGCGGCCCGATTGCCCGGAGGACCTCGAGGCGATCGTGCTCACGTGCCTCTCGCGAGACCCGTCGGAGCGCTTCGAGACGGCGGCCGCGGTCTCGGCCGCGCTCGACCGGGTGGGCGAGCGCTCGGGGCTGGTGCGCATGCGCGACGTGGGCGCGCTGATGAGCCGGCTCTTCGCCGACCGCATCGCCGAGCGGCAGGCCTGGATCAACACGGGCAGCGAGCGCGCGGTGGTGCCCGACGAGCCCTCCACGCACGTCGCCAAGAAGCGCAAGAAGGGGCCCGCGCCCGCATCCGGCGAGTCGGACGCCGAGCCCCAGACCATGACCGTCGACGACGCGATGATCGTGGAGTCGCGCGAGCCGACGCGCGCGCGCAGCGTCCGGAAGAAGGGCCTCGCGCCCGTCGCCGAGCCCGCGGCCGACCCGAGCGACGACCACGCCTCCGATCCGCCCCCTCGCGCCCCGCCCCCGACACGCGGGAGCGCGACGCCGTGGATCGCCGGAACGGCCGTCCTGCTCGCGATCGGGGTGGCGATCTTCTTCGCCACGGAGCCGCCCGAGGGGGCGGCGCCTCCCGCGAGCCTCGCGGCGAGCACGGCCGCGGTGACGACGGTGCCCGAGACGCCCCTCCCGCCACGCGAGACGACCGCGCTCGAGGTGCCGCCACCGACCGCGATTCCAGCGCCACCGCCGAGCACCGCGATCGAAGCGCCTCCACCGACGACGATCGAAGCGCCGAGGGCGAGCGTGATCGCGACGCCGCCCGCGACGGCCGCGGCGCCTCCGAGCCGCGACCCGCACCGCTCACGGGCGCGTCCGCCGGCGAGCGCGACGGCCGACGCTTCGCTGGCCGGGGGCATGGGTGAAGTGGACTTCATCTGCCCCCACCACTGGGCGAGCATCTGGATCGACGGTCAGCCGTGGTCCAACGACGCGCCCGCCATGCACCAGCGCATCCCGGCCGGACGTCACCGCTTCGAGCTGCAGGTCGACGGCGAAGGCGCGCACCACACCATCCCGCGTTGCGTTCTGGCGGGCGAATCGATGACCATCCACTGCCCGCCATGACCCGCCGACTCCGCACCGCCGAGCGCCCGCGCTCGCCCGAGAGAGGCTCGACGCGGACGGCGTCGAGGGCCGTGCTCGTCGCGCTGGGCGCCGCGCTCACGCTCGCGTGCGACCGCGGGGTCTCGCTGCGATTGAGCCCCCAGAGCGCCACGCTGCTCGACGGGCTCGACGGCTCCATCCGCGTCTACAGCGTGCCGGCCGAGTTCTCGTGCCCGGGGAGCGTGCTCGACAACGGCATGATCTCGACGCTCTGGCCCGACCTCTGCACCGATCGCGACATCGAGCCCTTCGTCCGCAGCGAGCCCGAGCGCACGATCGGGGGCGCCACGCTCGTGCGGGAGGTCGCCGTCGCCGGCTCGATGCCGTCCTCGCCCGTGGGTGAGCTCGCTGCGGGTCGCTACGCGTTCGTCTACGTGGGGGTGCGGGACGGCTGCGACGTCGCCGCGCTGGGCTGCACCGTCGTGGGCTTCCCCGCCGACATCCGCATCGCCGTCGCACCGCCGGTCGCGGGCGCATGCCTGGCGGGCTGCGCGCTGCCACGCCCGACGTCCGCCTGCGTGTCCTGCTCGCCGGCGCCCTGACGTCGCCGTCACGGCAGCGCGCGGATCACGCGGTCGGCGTGCACGACGCGCACCGCGACGGTGTCGCCGAAGTGCTGCCAGGCGACGAACCCCGCCACCGCGACGAGGCAGAGCAGCATCACGTACTCGACGGTGCTCGTGCCGCGGCAGTCCTGGGCGAGTGGGCGTGAGTGGAGGAAACGGGTCTTCGTCATGGCCTTCTCCGACGTCGGGGTGGGTGTCTCGGATCTGCGGCTCGGTTCGTCACGGCATGCAGGCGCGCGAGAGGTCGCCGACGCCGCTCGGCACGTCGTCGATCGGGAAGCAGTGGTCGACCTCGGCCGCCCAGCCGCAGCCCTCGACGCGCACGCACGCATCGCAGCCGCCCGACGGACAGGGCAGGTGGCCGAGCGCCGGAGACGTGCACGCGAGCTGCGTCCCGTACCACTCGCCGCAGTCCCCGTGACGAGGCTGCGACTGTCCCTCGACGGCCTCCATGCACGTGCCCGCGTCGGCACACCAGCCGCAGCCGGGATCGGCGGTGCACGCCCCGCAGGTGCTCGTGTGGATCGCGCACCGGTCGACGTGCGGGGTCGAGGGCACGCACGCGCCGGCGACCGACGGGTGCATGCCGTCGAGCGTCAGCGCGTAGCGAGCCCAGCGCGTGACGTACTCGTAGGAGATCGTCCCGAAGCCGCCGGCGCCCCACCCGATCCCCCACGAGTTCTGGAGCACGAACGCGCCAGCCTCGTCGTCGTAGCCGACGATCGCGACGGCGTGGAACGAGTCGCCGTCGGAGGTGCGCACGATGCACGCTGGCTCCCGGTCGCACTCTTCCCCGCCGCAGGTGGGGACCTCGCTCAGCGGGATCGGCGTCCCCGGCGGAACGGCGATGTGCGAGGGCGAGGCATCGCACGAGGACCAGCCGACGTGGTGCAGGTACGGAACGCCGATCACCGGCACCCGTCGCTCGGCGAGCGCGTGGCGCAGCCCGTCGACGAGCGAGCCCCCTGGCGCCAGCACGGTCAGCGTGGCCGCGCGGTGCTCGATCGGATAGTCGCCGGGCACCGTATCGCCGATCGCGTCGTTGATCGTGAGCAGCGCGAACGCGCTCGGGAGCTCGTCCTCACCGGTTGCGCCCTCGCTCGTGAGAACGGCGGCGGCGTTGAGGATGGTCGTCCCCGAGCTCAGGTCGTCCTGGACGAAGGGATGGTGCCCGTCGTGGAACGTCATCCAGCGCGTGTGCAGGATGGACACCCGAGGGATGCCCAGGCTCGGGTCGAGGGCGCGTGCGGCCTCGCACGCGACGCACTCGGTCGCCTCGAGCGCCGTCGTGGTCGAGACCGTCTGACACCAGCCGCTCGCGCCCTGGTCCTCGACGACCAGACAGTCGGCGAGCGCGGGGTCCTCGCGGAGATCGACCCGCGCCGGCAAGGTCGTGTCCAGCGCCTCGACGCGCACTCCGGCAGGGAGCGTCGCGTACGAGAACGGCGGCTCTGCCACGGCGCACGTCCGATATCCCGGGACCGGCTCGATCGGGATGCACGCGACCGCGTGGCGCGCGGGCGCGGGCGCGCAGCCCAGCGGCGAGAGCGAGAGCGACGCGGCGGTGGCGAGCAGGACGGTCTTGCGCATGCCCGACCGACGAGCAGCCCGCGTGCCGTAGCCCCATAGCGCGAAATGCGGGCGATTCTCACGAGGGTGCGACCACGCCGATCGCACCTCCGCGCTCGCTCCGATCGCGGGGACGCCGCAGCGTGGCGAGCGCGATGCGCGATCGCTTTCCGATCCACCCACGGCCCCGACGGGCGAGCCTGGACGCGTGATCAGCCGAGGAAGCGGCCCGCCGCCAGACCGAGCGAGAGCGCGGCCAGCACGGCTGCGGGGATCCACGGCTCCTTGCGGCGCCCGTGCGTGGCCGCGGCGCCCAACATCAAGATCGCGAGCGCGACCGCTGCGATCGGCGTGAGGATCGGGAGGATCCCGGTCGCGTACGGTGCGACGAGGCCGATCGCGCCGAGCACCTCGGCCAGGCCGAGGAGCTTGATCTGCGATGCGGAGAAATCGTTCGCCCATCCCATCATCGGGTGGGCGAGCAGCTTCTCCCGCGACTGCGCGAGCTTGTTGCCTCCCGCGGCGAGGAAGACGAGAGCCAGCAGACCTTGAAGACCCCAGAGCGCGTGGTTCATCGACCTGTCTCCTCCGAGCTGGGACATTCTCGGACGACGACCGCGTCGGGCCAAGGGGCGGCGATGGGACTCCACTGTCCCGCTCCAGGAACGCTCCATCGGGCGCGACGCCGCCGCCATCTTCCTTCGCGTCGAGGCGGGCTCCCTCCGTGGCGCCGGCCGTAGTCTGGCGATGCCGTAGTCGAGCGTCAGCCGTCGGCTCGCGGCGCTCGAACAGGAGCTGGGCGTGAGGCTTCTGCAGCGAGCCACGCGGCGCTCGAGATGTAGTGGGTCAGGCGAGCACGCGCGCGAGCGTGCACTTCAGGTAGTCGCCCTCGGGAAACGCCGCCAGGCGCGGGTGGTCGGCCGGCGCGCTCCAGCGCTCGAGGATCTGCACCACGAGCCCCACCTTCTCGGCCGCCTCGAGCAGCGTACGGTCGAAGAGCTCGCGACCGACGTGGCTCGAGCACGACGCGGCGAGGTAGAGCGCGCCGGGCGCGAGCAGGCGGAGGCAGCTGCGGTGCAGCGCGCGGTAGCTCCGTACGGCCTCCGGCACCGAGGCCTCGTTGGGCGCGAAGCTCGGCGGATCGGAGACGACGAGGTCGAAGCGCTCCCCTGCGCCGCGCAGCTGCTCGAGCACCTTCGGCACGTCGCCCGCGATCGCCTCGTGCGCGGCGGGATCGAGACCGTTGCGGGCCCAGCCTTCCGTCGCGAGCGCGAGCGCACCGGGCGCCACGTCGACCGTCGTGACCTGGCGGGCGCCGCCGAGCCCGGCCGCGATCGAGAAGCCGCCCGTGTAGCCGTAGAGGTTGAGCGCCCGGCCTCCGCGCGCGATCTCTCGGGCGCGCCGCCGCGACTCGCGATGGTCGAGGAAGAGCCCCGTCTTCTGCCCGTGGACGAGGTCGGCGCGCAAGATCATCCCGTGCTCGCGCACGTCGACGGGCCCCTCGGGCAGCACGCCGCGCACCAGCTCGGTCGTCTTCGCTTCGCCGCGGCCGCGGCGCACCAGGATCGACTCGGAGCGCGCGGCGCCCAGCGCCTCGAGCACGAAGGGCAGCAGCGTCTCGCTCGCAGTGCCGTCGGTCTTCACCACGAGCGTGCTCGCGTAGCGGTCGACCACGATCCCGGGAAGGCCGTCGCCCTCGCCGTGCACGAGCCGGAGCGCATCGGTGTCGGGCGGCGCGATCCGCTCGCGTAGCGCGAGCGCCGAGGCCACGCGGCGCGCCACCAGCGTGACGTCGATGGGCTCGTCGCGTCGCGAGAGCACCCGAGCCCCGATGGGGCCGAGCTCGGTCAGCGCCCGCGCGACGAAGCGCCCTTCGCGATCGACCACGCGCACGTCCGTCCCCACCGGGACCTCGTGTGGGGCCAGCGCGTCGCGCCAGATCCACGGGTGCCCGGCCTCCACGGCGAATCGCACGTCCTTGCGGAGCACGATCGAGGGTCCCGTTCGCTCGCGGCGCTGCCGATCCTTCACGGCCCAGGACTACCACGGGGCGCGACGGAGACCCGTCGTGAAGTCCCGCCCCGACGCCCCGACGATGCGCGCCACGCGCGCGGGCACGCCCTTCCCTGGCATCATCCGCCGCGATGCACGGCTTCCTCCACCGGAACGTCCCCGACCGTCTCGTGGTCGCGGCGCTCGTCGCCCTCGCGGTCCTCCTCGGCTCGGCCGCGCTCCGCCGCTACGCGTTGAAGCGCCTGGCCGCCCTCGCCGCCAAGACACCGACGATCGTCGACGACCTCGTGGTGCACTTCCTCGAGAGCGTCCGCGGCTGGGGCTGGGTCGCCATCGCGCTGCTCTCCGGGGTGCTCTTGCTGGACTGGACGCCCACCCAGGAGCGCGCGCTTCACCACGGGTTCGTCGTCGCGTTCGCGGTCCAGCTCGGCCTCTCGCTCCAGGCCGTATTGATGCTCGGCGTGGAGCGCAGCCGACAGCGCGAGGGCCGCCCCGGCTCCGCGACCACCGCCGCGGCCGTCGGCGCCGTAGGGCGCTTGCTCGTGTGGAGCGCGATCGTGCTCGTCGGGCTCTCGAACCTCGGCGTCGAGGTCTCCGCGCTCGCGGCGACGCTCGGCGTCGGCGGCCTCGCGGCCGCGTTCGCCGTGCAGAACGTCCTCGGCGATCTCTTCGCCGCGCTCTCGATCTACTTCGACCGGCCCTTCGACATCGGCGACGCGATCCAGGTCGACACCTTCGGCGGCCTCGTCGAGGAGATCTCGTGGCGCAGCACGCGCGTCCGCAGCACGAGCGGGGAACAGATCGTGTTCGCCAACAGCGATCTCACGCGCGCGCGGATCCTGAACTACCGGCGCCTGAGCGAGCGCCGCGTGCTCCTCACGTTCCGACTGCCGCTCGACACGCCGGTCGACAAGCTCGAGGCGATGCCCGGTCGCGTGCGTGGCCTCGTCGAGGCGCTGAAGGACGTCCGCTTCGAGCGCGCGCACCTGGTCGACGTGAGCGACGGCGGCTACCAGCTCGACCTCGTGTTCTGGTGCACGAGCCCCGAGTACGAGCGCATGCTGGACCGGAAGCAGAGCGTGATCCTCGGCGTGCGCCGCATCCTCGACGAGCAGGGCGTGCAGCACGCGATCCCGCGCACGCTCGTCGAGCGCGGCCCGGCCACGTGAGCGACGCGCCACCGCCGACCTCGGCGTCGCCGAGGCTCACGGCCGGCGCGAGCGCTGGTCGTAGTGACGCAGCCCCGAGAGCAGCGCGCGGTACAGCATCTCCCCGATCACCCGATAGCCGGCCGGGGTCGCGTGCCGGAAATCGCCGCCCGCCAGGCGCGGCTCCTGGCGGAACCAGCGGCCCATCGCGCCCTCGCCGCCCATCGCGGTCCAGGTGTCGAAGAACGCGCAGCCCTCGCGGCGCGCCGCAGCGCGCATGCCCTCGACGATGAACGGGATGGTCGGCAGCGTCGTGATCGCCCCGCGCTCGTCCCGCTCCGCTTGATCGAGCGGCGCCATCAAGAGGCAGCTCGCCTCGGGACGCGCCGCGCGCACGAGGCGAGCGACCTGGCGGAAGGTCGACTCGAACTCCGCCTGCTCGCGCTCGTCGTCGGCGTCGTTGCCGCCGAAGGCGATCACGACGAGCGCGGGATCCCGCGCCGCCAGCTGCGCCGCGAGGTGCGTGGCGTCGAAGCCGAGCATCCGCTGGGCCCGCGCGCCGACCATGCCGAGCGAGTCGTAGACGACCCCGCGCTCGCCGTTCTCGAGGACCACGCCGTAGAGACGGACCTCGCCGTGCCCCATCGTGCGCACCGAGAGGCGATGCGCGCCGGGCGTGACGTCCACGTCCAGCACCGCGTCCTCTGCGCGACGCCCGCTCGTCGCCGGCGCCTCCACGCTCTCGTCGTCCTCGGGCTCGGGCTCGGGCTCGGGCGCGGGAGGGGGCTCGTCTTCGGTCGCGCCATCGCCGTCGGGCCTCTCGCCCGTCGCGCGCAGGCGTGTGTCGACCGAGACCCAGTCGCCGTCGTCGACCCGGTAGTCGAAGCGTCCGCCGCGATCGTGACGCTGGTAGAGGATCTGGAAGCGGGTCACCGACTGCCCCACGGCGCTGCGCTCGGGCGTCTCGAAGAACGCCGTGGCACCGGAGCTCGCGCGCGCCTGCGCGCCGCCGAGGCCATAGCGACCGTCGGAGAGCGATTGGTGCGTGATGTCGAGCAGGCGCCACTCGCCCTCGGCCTCGGCCCGCACGTGGTGATGACCGTAGGGCAGTGTTCCGCGCGTCGTGAGCACGAAGCCGCTGCCCGCGTCGCCGAAGCGCCGCTGCATCCGCTCGCGCACCGTCTGCGTGATGCCGTCGAACGCGATGGTGCTGTCGCCGAAGTGCTCGATGCGCGTGACCACCGCCTCGCCGCGCGCGGTGCGGGCGAGGGAGCGGTAGAACGCGTCCATCGCGTGGTGCTCGTCCTCGATCTCGAGCGGCGCGCCTGCGGCCTCGCTCGCGGTGACGAGCGGCGTGTCGGACGTGGGCGCCGACGGCGTGCCCGCATCCTCGGAGGCGAGCTGCTGGGCGGGCGGGGTGACCTCGGGCGAGACGTCGAGCGCTTCGTCGTCGTCCTCGCGCGCGGCCGCGAGCAGGACCGGATCGAGCGCGAGCTCCGGCGCGGCGACGTCGGCACCCTCGCGATCGACGGGCCCGCCTGGCTCGATCGCCGTCACGCTCTCTGGCTCCGCGCCCCGCAGGAAGAGGCGCACGATGGGCACCCCCTCACCGGGCTCCCACGGCTGCCAGCGCAAGAGCGAGCGCGACGCGTACGTCGAGAGCGCGAGCAGCGTGCACACGGCGGCGACCGTCCCGAGGTGGACCAGCCCGGCACGCGGGAGCGGCGGCACGACGAGCGTCGAGGCGTCCGCTGCGGGCGAGGCTTCGGGCGCCGCGAGCGAGGGAACGACCCGCACCGGGCCGTCGGGCACGCTCGCGCGCTTCTTCTCCGCCTTGTTGCGCCTCTTGGCCATCAGAACTGGAAGTAGATGTACGGGACCGTCTCGCTCGTCGCCACGACCGCGAGCAGGGCGAGGACCGCCGAGAGCACGAGGCCCTGCGCCACGGCTGGCGCGGCCACGAAGCGCGCGCGGAGCGTCTCGAGCCAGGCGCGCGGCGTGTAGTGGAGCGCGTACCCGACGAGCAGCACGGCCCACACCGTGGCCGCCACGTTGGCGGTCGACGTGGTGCCGGAGAAGATCCGCGCCGTGACCTCGCCCGCGTTTCGCAGGCTCGTGGCGCGGAACAGGATGCGCGTGAAGACCGCGAACGAGAGCGTGCCGGCGACCTTCAGCACGACGAGCCAGCCAGGGTCGCGCGCGTCGTCCTCGGGCCCGCGCCCGGCGCGCCGCGAGACGAAGCGATGCAGAGCGACCGCCGTGCCCTGGAGCGCGCCGTAGATCACGAACGTCCACGACGCCCCGTGCCAGAGCCCGATCAGGAAGATCGTGAGCCAGAGGTTGAAGTAGGTGCGTACCGGGCCGAGCTGCGATCCCCCGAGCGGGAAGTAGAGGTAGTCGCGCAGCCAGGTCGAGAGCGTCATGTGCCAGCGCCGCCAGAACTCGGCGGGGCTTCGCGACTGGTAGGGGCGGTCGAAATTCTCGGGCAGCTCGATGCCGAACAGCTTGGCCGAGCCGCGCGCGATGTCGGTGTAGCCCGAGAAGTCGCAGTAGATCTGCAGCGTGAAGCCGAAGAGGCCGACGACGGTCTCGACGCCCGAGTAGTGCTCGGGATCGTCGAAGACGCGGTCGACCAGGTTCACCGAGAGGTAGTCCGCGAACACGACCTTCTTGATCAGGCCGACGCCGATCAGGAAGAGCGCGTCGCCGACGCGCGCACGATCGAGGGTCGGCGGGCGATCGAGCTGCGGAAGGAGGTCGGCCGGGCGCGCGATGGGGCCGGCGACGAGCTTGGGGAAGAAGGTGATGAAGAAGAGGAGCTTGAGCGGCGTCTCGGCGGGCGCGCACTTGCGGCGGTAGACGTCGATGCAGTAGCTGAGCGACTCGAACGTGTAGAAGGAGATCCCCACCGGCAGCGCGACCTGGAGCAGCGCCGGGCGCACGTGCACTCCCGCGAGCGCGAGGCCATCGGTCACGGCGCGCGCGCCGAAGTCGTAGTACTTGAAGACGCCGAGCAGCGTCAGGTTCATCACCACGCTGACGGCGAGCCAGCGCTTGCGCTCGGCCTCGGCCTCGGTGGCGTGGATGCTCCGCGCGACCGCCCAGTCGACCACCGTCGAGAGCAGGATGAGCCCCAGGTACCAGGGGTTCCACGCCATGTAGAACAGGCAGCTCGCCACGATGGTGAAGAGCAGCCGCGCACCGAGGCGACGGACGAGCGCCCAGTACCCCGCCAGCGCGAGCGCGAGGAAGAGCGCGTAGTCGAGGCTGTGGAAGAACATCGCGCGGGCGGCTGCGCGAGCCGCGGATCGCTAGACGAGAGCGCGTCCGATCAGCGGAACGCCCAGCCGATGCCGAGCGTGATGCGCCACGACTCGATGGTCCCGCTGTCGCGGCACCAGCCGCCGCAGAGATCGCCGGGCAGCGTGCCGCCGGGATCGCTGAACGTGGCGTAGTTCCCCGCGTAGCCGAAGCGCGCGCGCCACGAGAAGCCGGGGTCGATGATGCCGGCGAGGCCGAGCGACCAGTCGATGCCGCCGCCGCCCGGCGAGCCGAAGTCCGTGTACTTGATGTCGCCCCAGTCGGCGACGATGCGGCCGCCGAACGCGCCCTCGAGGATGAGGTAGTCCTCGAAGAGACGGACGCGCGCCTGGATCTCGGGGCGAACGTACCAGATCTGGTAGGAGGGGAAGTCGCGCGAGGCCGCGCACGACGCCTGGGACGAGGCAGGCACGGGGTCGTCGTCGCAGTGTGCGTGCGCCGAGCCGCCCCACGAGGAGCCGGCGATGACCGGGTCGGCCAGGCCGAGCCCGTCGACGCCCGCGCCGACCGTGCCGACGAGCTCGAAGATCTCGGCGATCGTGCCGGCGTAGCCGAGCCCGAAGTCGAGACCGTAGAGGTTCAGCGTGTGCGGGGCGACGAGATCCGGGTCGTCCACGCCGTAGTAGCTGAGGCCCACCGAGAACTCGCCGTTCACGTACGCATAGAGCCCGCGAAGCGCGTCGTCGCTCTGCGCGAAGGGACGCGTCTCGAGCCAGAAGGCGATCACCGGGGCGAAGCCGACCGAGAGGTTGTCGGTGTAGCTCGGGTTGCCGCCGGTCCCGCCCGACGTGGCAGCCGACATGTTGCGCACGTCGATGCCGACGAGACCGCGGAAGATCGGCTGGGCCCAGCGCGACGAGCCCGTGCCGCCGTCGCCGTCACCCTCGTGTCGGTCCGAGCCGTGCTGGCCGCGCGGGCGCCCGGCGACCTCGTTCTCGATGTCGTAGTCCGGGTCGTAGCTGTGCTGCTCGCCCGTCCCGGTGCCGGTCCCCGTTCCCGTCTCGGTCCCGGTCCCGGTCCCGGTGCCGGTCTCGGTGCCAGTTC
>JBGALT010000272.1:0-6315 GCA_044223665.1 Sandaracinaceae bacterium
CGCCGGCATAGCCCAGCACCTCGAGCTCTTCGCGCGTCTGCGCGTCCATCGTGATCTGCGCGGCCGAGTGCGCGTGGCCGCCGCCGTGCTCGACGCCCGCGAGGAAGAGCCCGAGCAGGCCCCGCGCGTAGCGGACCGTGATCGGGCGCTCGGCGGACAGGTCGTGTAGCTCGCCCGGGTCCGCGGTCGTGTCGAAGAGGAGCACCGTGCGCTCGGTGCGCTGCACGAGCTTGATCCGACCGACGTTGATGGTGCGCCAGCCCTCCATGAACCCCGTCACCGCCGCGCGAGGCGCGTCGCTCGACTCCCCCACCAGCTGCGGCAGGAACGACTGCCCGCTGAGGTCGCTCGGGATCGGTCGCCCCAGCGCGTCGTAGATCGTCGGGAGCACGTCGACCAGCCCGACCACGTCGTCGACGCGCATCCCGGTGCTCGACCGATCGGTCACGCCCGGGATGTGCACGATCAGCGGCACGTGGATGAGCTCCTCGTAGACGCTGTGGCCGTGGCCGACCGAGCCGTGGTCCCAGAACTCCTCGCCGTGATCGGCGGTGAACACGACCATCGTGTCGTCCGCCAGGCCGCGGCTCGCGAGGCCGTCGACGATCCCGCCGAAGTGCGTGTCGTGGTAGCTGATCTCGCCGTCGTAGAGCGCCTCGAGGTGCTCGCGGTCGCGCGCGCTCAGCACGAGCGAGCCCGCCTTCACGTGCTCGAGCAGCTCGCGGTCGCGGTTGAAGTCGACGACGCCGGTGTAGGGCAACGGATCGTAGAGGGCGAGCTCGGCCGCCGGCGGCATGTACGGCACGTGCGGATCGACGGTGTGCACGTAGAGGAAGAAGGGCTGGTCGGCGGGTCGGTGGTCGAGCCACTCGAGCACGTCGTGCGCGACGAACTCGGCCTGGTTGCGAAGCCCCTCGCGCACGTAATTCCGGAAGGAGCGCCAGCCCTGGCGGAAGCCGAAGCGGTCGGAGCAGAAGCCGTTCGCGACGAAGGCGCCGGTGTGGAAGCCCTCGCGGCCGAGGCGCTCGCTGACGAGGTCGACGTCGAGCGGCACCGAAGCCTCCTCCGTCGTCGCATGGTGCTCCCACGGGTAGAGCCCCGAGAGCAGCGTCGCAACGCTCGGCTTGGTCCAGTTCTCTTGCGCATGGCCGCGCTCGAACGTCGCGGCGCCGTGGGCCCAGGCATCGAGGCGCGGCGTGCGCACGCGCGTCGTCGGGCGGTAAGGGCGGAGCTTGTCGGCCCGCAGCGTGTCGGTGAGGTACACGATCACGTTGCGCACCGGGTGCGGCGTGCGGGCCGGCGGACCGTCGAGCGTGACGACGGCGGGCGCCCCGAAGCGTACGGTCCCGCCGGTGGCGCGCAGATCGATGCGCGCGACCTCGGCGGCGACGGACGCGAGCGAGAGGTCGACCTCGGCGCCGTCCTCGGCCCCGGCCACGGTGCCGAGCGCCGTGTCGGGCGCGCCGTCACGAACGGCCACCACCTCGAGCGTTCCTTCGCCTCGGACGCGCCCGCGCAGCCGCGCACCGGGAGGCACTTCCATCGCGTAGCCGAGCGACCAGCCTGCCGGGATCACGAGCGTGCGCCCGCTGCCGCTGCCCGTGACGAGCTCGCTCGGCGCCGGCGGCGGCGTTCCCGCGTGCGGATCGTCGGGCGGCCCGACGCGCATCCAGTCGAGCGACACGCCGACCGAGCCGACGCCGGTCATCGCGCCGGTGCGGGGCACGCGGATCTGCACGAGGTTCTCGCCGCGATGCACGGCATCCTCCGGGAGCACGACGCTCGCGCTCGCGTAGCCCTCTTCGGGGAGCGTCGTGTGGGCCAGCGTGCGGCCGTCCACGTAGATCGTGGCGCGACCGTCGCCGGGGGCGCGGGCGTGGAGCTCGAGCGCGAGAGGGCCGTCGCGATCGGCGGGGGCGAGGACGAGCCCGGTGACGTTCTCGATCGCGCTCGCGGTCACCTCGCCGTCGCGGACGTCGGCGCCGACGCGGGTGCGCCAGCCGCCGAGCGTGTACTTCGCGCCCCCCTCGGTGCCGAAGTCGACGACGAGGGTGCTCCCGTCGCGGAGCTCGGCGCGCGCCAGGTGCGCGGCGAGGTCGTAGCGGATGCGGGGCGTGCCCGTGGCCGCCGGCTCGGGGGTGGGGGCGTCGGGCGCCGGGGCCTCGGGATCGGCCGTGGAGGGGGGCGCGGGCTCCGGCGCGAGGGTCGGCGCCGGCTCGGGCCCGCCGGAGCAGGCGACCGCTCCAGCGATCGCGCTCGCGGCGGCGAGCCCGAAAAGCTTGGAAACACGTCGAATCCCCGACTGCAACGATGCGCGGCTGGGCACGGAGTGGCGCTTACTGCCGATCGCGCGATCCGGCCAGTGGTCGCCCGGACGCGCCGACAGGTTGCTCGCGGCCGCTCGGCCTCCCTATACTAGTGGCGTTCATGCGCCGGATGGCCCTCAGCGTGCTCGTGTTCCTCGGAGGCTGCGCCTTCGACGTGGGTGCCACGTCGGACGGGGCCGCCGAAGCGGGCGCTGCGCTCGAGGGCACGGTGGGCGTGCTCGAGATCGACCGGCGGGTCGACGAGCAGGGCGCGCTCCTGACCGCGGCGTTCGCGCGATACCAGGGCCTCGAAGAGCAGGACGTGGTGAACCTCGTCTCGACCGGGGCTCGCCCCGAGCTGGACGCGTGCGCGATCGTGGACGGCGACGTGCCCCTGCCGCTCGACGCGGACGTCGAGCTGGTGGACGTGGGCGAGCTGGACGTCCGACTCGAGAGCGCGGGCCTCCCGTTCGCGCGATCGACGCTGGTCGCCCGCACGTTCCCCGACGTCGCCAGCGTGATGGCCGGCGTGTTCTACGCGGGGGAGGCGACGCTTCCTCTTCCCCAGCCGAACACCGATGCGTACGTCGTGGAGGCCTCCGGAGGCCGGGGCGCCGTGGGCCACGCGGTCGGTGCGTTCCGCGTCGAAGTCACGGCGCCGCCCGAGGTCGCGGCGGTCGTCTTCGGCGACGACGAGGGACGCGTCGCGCGCGACCGCTCGCTCGACTTCTCGTGGGTGCCCGGCTCGGGGCAGGGCGGCGCGCCCGACGTGGTCGAGCTGGAGATCGCCTCGCGCGGCGGGACGCTGCTCTGCACGGCGGCCGACGACGGCGCGTTCCGCATCGAGCCCTCGCAGCTCTCGGCGCTGGCGGCCGACGACGACGCCGAGCTCATCGTGCGCCGCGTGCGCGTGCGCGCGTTCGACGCCGAGGGGCTCGAGTCCGCGTTCGCGCGTGTCGCGATCACGCGCAGCGAGCGCGTCGTCGTTCGCTGACGAGCTGGCCGCTGACGAGCTGGCCGCTGACGAGCTGGCCGCTGGGCCCGTCGCTCAGCCCACGACCGAGCGACCCAGGCGCTCCTCGAAGGGCGCCAGGAACGCGCTCTCGGTCGGGAACCGGACCAGTGTGAGCATGGCGCCCAGGCCCGAGAACGGCAGGCAGTAGAGCACCGGGAAGCCGAGCGCCGCGAGGACGAGCCCGTAGAGGGCGACCGCCTCCGAGAGGGCGAGCGAGACGATGAAGGGCGACATCCCGGCCTGGTAGGCCGCGCGGATCACCGCGAGCTCGCCCGAGCCCTGGTGCTGGACCGCCGGCAGCGCCTGCGCGATGGCGCTGCGATGGAGGATGCGGGGCACGACGAACGAGGCGACCGACGTCCCGAGGGCGACCGCGCCGAGCGCGGGCAGCATGATCGGATCGGCCGGCTCGCTCGGCGCCTCGAGCACGCCGAGCACGATCAGCGCGACGTAGAGGGCCTGGCTGCCGAGCAGCGCTGCCCAGAGGATCCGCGGCACGAGGATGGAAGGTCTCACGCGAGCATCCGCCAGGTCGTGCCCTTCGGGCCGTCCATGATCTCCACGCCCCACGCCGTCAGCTCGTCGCGCAGGCGATCGGCGGCGGCGAAGTCCTTGGCGTCGCGGGCGGCGGTGCGCGCCGCGATCTTCTCGTCGACCTGCGCCTCGGTGAGGCCCTTCGCCGTCGTGCGGCGCGTGCGCAGGCGTCCGAGGACCCCGCTCGGCTCCTCCTCGCCGATGCCGAGCTCCTTGCCGAGGGCCGCGAGCGCTGCGCTCGCCGCCGACACGGCCGCCTTGGGCCGCGAGCGCTGCGCTCGCCGCCGACACGGCCGCCTTCGCGACCGTGCCCTTCTTGCGGCGCGAGGCGTCGACGAGCTCGTTGACCGCCTTGAGCATCTCGCTCGTCTCGGCGAGCGCGACGGGCATGTTCAGGTCGTCGTCGAGCGCGGCCGCGAGCGCGGCCGGGTACTTCGTGAGCACGGCCGAGACCTCGCCCGCCTCCACGATGCGCGAGGCCTCGACCGACGCGAGGCGCTCGCGCGTCGTGTAGACGTACTCGACGCGGCGCTCGGCCTCCTCGAAGAGCGGAAAGCGCGTCGCGCCGTTCTCCGTCTCGGGCACGAATCCCAGCGGCGAGCGGTAGTGCACCGTGAGCATGGCGTAGCGCACGGCCTCCGCCTCGTAGAGCCGGAAGATCTCCCGCGCGGTGAAGAAGTTGCCGAGGCTCTTGCTCATCTTGGTCTTGTCGACCTCGACGAAGCCGTTGTGCATCCACAGGCGCGCCAGGGGCTTGCCGCTCGCGGCCTCGCTCTGCGCGATCTCGTTCTCGTGGTGCGGGAAGATCAGATCGAGCCCGCCGCCGTGGAGATCGAGCGTCTCGCCGAGGTGCGCCTTGCCCATCGCCGAGCACTCGATGTGCCAGCCGGGGCGGCCCCAGCCCCACGGGCTCTTCCATCCCCACTCGCTCTCGGCCGCGCCCTTCCAGAGCGCGAAGTCCTCGGGCGCGCGCTTCTTGCTGGTGTCGTCGGCATCGGTGCGGCCGCTCGCGTCGGTGAGCAGCGACTGCGCCGTGCGGTGCGAGAGCTTGCCGTAGCCGGGGAACGACGAGACCGAGAAGTACACATCGCCCCCGGACGCGTAGGCCGAGCCCTTGTCGACGAGCGTCTGGATGATCTCGAAGATCTGCGGCAGGTGCTCGGTGACCTTCGGCTCCACGTCGGGCGACACGTTGCCCAGGCGCGCCATGTCCTCCCAGTACGCCTCGGTGAAGCGCCGCGACACGTCGCCCGGCTGCTCGCCGTTCTCCTTGGCGCGCTTGAGGATCTTGTCGTCGATGTCGGTGATGTTCCGCGCGTACGTGACCTTCGTGCCCGAGGCGCGCAGGTGGCGCACGAGGACGTCGTAGACGACGTAGCAGCGCGCGTGGCCGATGTGGGCGAAGTCGTAGACCGTCGGCCCGCAGACGTAGATGCGGGCGTGGCCGGGCTCGCTCGTCTCGAACGGGCGCTTGCTCTGGGACAGCGTGTCGTACAGGTGAAGAGGCATCGCTGCCTGCGGTGTACGCGCGCCGCGTCCCACCGACAAGACCGCCGGGGCACGATCCCGGCGTCCATGGCGCGCCCGAGGGGCTCGCCGCCTCTGGATCGCACCGATCGCCCGCCCCGCGCGCGCCGGTCCTCTATCTTCCGGCGGCGCGACCGTCTATCGTTCCCGAGGAATGGTCGACCTGCCGGAGCCCATCGTGGAGGGCGATCTCCAGCGAACCGCGCTCGCCCACGTCTTCGCGCACGTCGCCGTTCGACAGATCACCGGCTCCCTCGTGCTCTGGCCGGGAGATGGGGAGTCTCGCCCCGGCCAGGACCGGATCCGCCTGGAGAACGGGGTCATCACGTCGGCGCGCCTGGTCGAGCGCGGGCCGGTCCTCGACCGGGCGCTCGTTCCCCTGCTGGGCCGGACCTCGGGCCCCTACGCGGTCTACGAGAACGTCGATCTCGTCGGGGACACGGGAATCACCCAGCGCGTCGATCCCTTCGCGCTCCTCGCGTCGGGCCTGCGCTCGGTGTCCCGCGACGACGCCGTCGATCGGCTCATGGACCAGCTCGGCGAGCGCCGGCTTCGCTTGAAGGCGGCGACCGAGCTCAAGCGCTTCGGTCTCTTGCCGAAGGAAGAGCGCTTCGTCGAGGTCATGCGGGCGGGCCCCGCCACCGTGGCCGAGCTGATGCGGGCCTGCGAGCTCGGCCCCGAGCTGGGCAAGCGCCTGGTCTACATGTTCGTCGTCACCAAGCAGCTCGAGCCCTACGAGGCCGAGGTCAAGACGTCGCTGCCGATCGACGGCCGAACGCGCCTGCCGGCATCGGGGTCGGTGCCGCCGGGTGCGCGCGCGAGCCAGCCCCCGGTCTCGGCGACCTCACCGGGCTCGACCTCGCCGGGGCGAACCTCGCCGGGAACGACGTCGCCGGGAACGACGTCGCCGGGAACGACGTCGCCGGGAACGAC
>JBGALT010000273.1:0-6931 GCA_044223665.1 Sandaracinaceae bacterium
TGCAGCTCCGCGGCCGCGAGCAGCTCGTTCGAGGTCAGCACGTCGAGGTTGGCGCGCACCGGCACCGCCGCGCGCTCGACCGGCGTGCCGTGCACCAGCACGTGATAGAGCCCGTGCTCCCCGCGAATACCGAGGCTCGCGCCGACGTTGCCCTGACCGTCGGCGTCGACGAGCAACACGCGCTGCCCGGCCTCGGCGAGCCCGGCGGCGAGGTTCACCGACGTGGTCGTCTTTCCGGTCCCGCCCTTGTGGTTGAAGACCGCGATCCGCCGCGGCCCCTGGCTCTTGCGCGCGCCCGCACTGGTCACGCGCACCGCGCCCGCGGCAGCAGCCTGCCGGCAGCTCATCGTGCAGAAGTAGCTCGGCCCACGATCGGTCACCGCCACCTGGAACGGCCGCTCGAGCGCGAACGCCTTCCCACAGGCGTCGCATTGCGGCTGCGCTTTCGATGCCGCCGCCGTCGTGCCCACCGCCGAGGCCGTCGCCGCCGGTGCTCCGCCGTCCACCGGCTCGAGCCCGCGGCCGGGAGTGCCGGCGAAGCCAGCCGACGCACTTGCGTCGGCTCCGCTCTGCGGAGCACTCCAGCCGAGGTCCACCTGCTGGCAGCGCTGCGAGCAGTAGTAGGAATACGCGCCATCGCGCTCGGCCACCTGATAGCGGAACCGAGGCTGAAAAGACTTGGTGCAAACCGAGCAGATCGAGACCGGTGTTTCGACCACGTGGGCTCTCCTCTCCGCCCCGCAATGCCGGAGAAGAGGTGCCGCGGTCAAAATACCGACGAGCGTCCATGCGGCGCGGGCGTCGGAGCGCTCCGGCGGTGGCTCGGTGCCCTCACCTAACCTCTCCCACGGAGTGGGAGAGGAACCGAGCTCCGGGGCGAGCGCGAGCACGACGCGGAGCGGCCTAGAGGCCGGGAGCACCGCGCACAGCGCTCGCTGCCCGATCAGCCCGGGATCACGCCCCGTGCCCTCCTGCGATCCCCGCCCCCGCCCCAGAAATAGAATGACCTCGGCGGGGGCGACCGCCGAGGTCCGGGGCGTGCGAAGGGCCGAGGGCGATCGGCTTCTCCGCGAGGCACGGGCCTCCGTGGGAGGTAGAGACCCGTACGATGTTCTCAGGGAGACGAGGGAGCGCGCGTCGACTGACGCGACGGTCTCACTCCTCGAACTCGAGCTCGTCCTCGTCCTCGGCGGTGGAGTCGTCGCGGCGGCGCTCGGGGGTCGCTTCGACGTAGAGGTCGTCGAGCGAGAAGCCGATCTTCATGTCGCCGCGAATCTCCTCGCGCGTGAACTCCTCCATCGATCCGTACCACTTCGGTCCGCCACGCATGCTCGGCCTCCAAGCGAAAGAGGACTCGCGTCAGTCAGTGTCGCCTGACTGCCTACGTTGTCCTACATCTGAGTACCTTGTAGCAGTCGATGGATCGATCACAAAAAAAGCCGCGTCGTTTTTTCAACCTCTGCGTCGTCAGTCGCGCGCGACGCTCGACGTCTCGCTGAGGACCAACGGCGGGGCACTCGTCGCGGTGTGCAGCCAGGACTCGTTGCTGGCTGGTTGAAGCCCTCGCGCCGGGCTGGTACATGGCGCGTCCTCCCATGGCGCAGGTTCTCGCGATCGCGAATCAGAAGGGCGGCGTCGGCAAGACGACCACCGCGGTGAACCTCGCGGCATCGCTCGCCGTCGCCGAGCAGCGGGTGCTGCTCGTCGACGCCGATGCACAGGGACACGCTTCACGCGGCGTCGGCGTCGACATCAAGACGCTCGAGGCCAGCACCTACGACGTCCTCTCGGGGCGCCTGGGCATCCGCGACATCGTCCGCGCGACCGAGCTCCCCGAGCTCACGCTCGCGCCAGCCAGCGCCGATCTCGCCGCAGCCGAGACCGAGCTGGCCGACGCCGAGGACCGCGCCTTCCGCCTCAAGCGCGCCATCGACGCCGTGCGCGACGACTACGACTACGTCCTCGTGGACTGCCCGCCCACGCTCGGCCTCGTCACGATCAACGCGCTCGTCGCCGCCGACGCCGTGCTGGTGCCGCTCCAGTGCGAGTACTACGCGCTCGAGGGCCTCTCGCGCCTGGCCGACACCATCGCGCGTGTGCGCGAGGGCCTGAACGAGCGTCTCGAGGTCGCAGGCGTGCTGCTCACGATGTGGGATCCGCGCAGCAACCTCGCGCGCGAGGTCGCCGACGAGGTGCGCAAGCACTTCCACGTCTACGAGACGGTCATCCCGCGCAACATCCGCCTCGCCGAGGCGCCGTCGCACGGCAAGCCCGTCATCCTCTACGACGCCGGCAGCCGCGGCTCGGCCGGCTACATCTCGCTCGCGCGCGAGCTGCTCGGAGCGGCGGCGTGAGCGCGACCGACAAGCCCAAGTCCCGCCTCGGCGGTGGGGTGAGCGGGCTGTTCACCGCGCCGGGCAAGCCCGCGCCCTCGGCCGCGCCCAAGGCTGGCGAGATCACGGCCAACGTCGAGGACGTCCATCCGAACCGCGCGCAGCCGCGCACCCGCTTCGACGACGCGAAGCTCGAGGAGCTCGCGGCGTCGATTCGCGCCGTCGGGATGCTCGAGCCGATCCTCGTCCGCAAGCGTCCCCAGGGCGGCTTCGAGATCGTCGCCGGCGAGCGTCGCTGGCGCGCCGCGCAGCGTGCCGGTCTGCACGAGGTCCCCATCTTCGTGCGCGAGCTCTCGTCGGCCGCCGCGTTCGAGGCGGCGATCATCGAGAACCTGCAGCGCGAGGACCTGAACCCGATCGAGACCGCGCGCGCCTTCTCGCGCCTCGTCGACGAGCAGAAGCAGTCGATCGAGAAGATCGCCCAGCGCGTCGGCAAAGACCGCTCGACCATCTCGAATTCGCTCCGCCTCTTGAAGCTGCCCAAGGAAGTGCTCGAGCTCGTCGAGAACGGCGAGCTGAGCGAGGGCCACGGCCGCGCGATCCTCACGGCGGAGAGCCCGTCGCGCATGATCGAGCTGGGCAAGCAGGCGGTGGCGCAGGGCTGGAGCGTTCGCGAGACCGAGCGCCGCGCCCGCGGCGAGGCCAAGTCGTCCTCGGCGCCCAAGCCGAAGAGCGCCAACGTGCGCGACCTCGAGAGCCGGCTCGCCAAGCGCCTGGGCTCGCCCGTCGCCATCGAGGATCACGAGGGGAAGGGCAAGATCGAGATTCGCTACGCGAGCCTCGACGAGCTCGACCGCCTCCTCAACGTCCTGATGAAGTGAGGCCGCGGCCGAGGCCGCAGCGCGAGGCCGCGACACCGCGACCGCCTGGGCACGCGCGCCGGGGGTTACCGCACGCGTGCACCGCGAATCCGGGCGTGCAGCGCGCTCACGGATCCTGATACGGTCCCGGCGTGCCCGGACCGGTCGTCCTCGGCAATTACGAGCTGCTGGATCGGATCACCGAGGGCGGGATGGCCGAGGTGTGGCGCGCGCGCGCGCGCGGCGCCGCCGGCTTCGAGAAGACGGTCGTCATCAAGCGCGTCCTGCCGACGCTGATGGCGAAGGCGGGCTTCGCCGATCTCCTCGTGCGCGAGGCCAAGATCGCGGCGCGCCTCTCCCATCCGGGCATCGTCCAGATCTTCGAGCTCGGCGAGGAGGGGGGGTCGTACTTCATCGCGATGGAGTACGTGCACGGCAAGGACCTCGGCCAGGCGATGGCGTGGCGCGGAGGAAGCGCCGAGGGCCTCTCGCTCCCGTTGCGCCTCTGGATCGTCGGAGAGACCGCCAAGGCGCTCGATCACGCGCATCGCCGCCGGGGCGACGACGGCCGCCCGATGCAGATCGTCCATCGCGACGTCTCGCCCCAGAACATCCTCCTCGGCTACGAGGGCGACGTGAAGCTCGCCGACTTCGGCATCGCGCGCGCCGACGAGAGCGGCTTGGGCCGAGGCGAAGACCCGACGATCCTGCGCGGCAAGTACGCGTACATGTCGCCCGAGCAGGCGCGCGGCGAGTCGCTCGACCGGCGCAGCGACCTCTTCTCGCTCGGCGTCGTGCTCTACGAGCTCGTCTCGGGAAGGCGCATGTTCCGTGGCCGCACCTCGCAAGAGACGCTCACGCTCGTGCGCGAGGCCAAGATCCCCGACATCTCCGCCGAGGCGCTCCAGGTCGGCCCCGAGATCAGCCACATGCTCGAGCGCTCGCTCGCCGCCGCGCGCGACGAGCGGTTCGGCTGGTGCGGCGAGCTCGCGAGCGAGATCGCCCAGTTCCTCTTCCGTCGAGGCGAGCCGGTCGGACAGGTCGAGCTCTCGGCGGCGCTCGACCGGATGTTCCCGCCCGAGGACGCGCTCTCGCCGAACAAGCTGCGCGTCGACGTGATGCGGCGCGCGTTCGACGACGCCCAGGCCGTCTCGCAGGCCGGCGCCGTGCTCGCCTCGGGCGAGGACGCGGGCAACGACGGGGAGCGAACGGCTGCCATCCCCACCTCGCGGCGGGTCCGGATGGAGAAGCGCCTCATCGCGCTGCTCGTCGCCGACCAGCGCGACGACGAGGACATCCCGTTCGCGCGCGCGTGCGAGGTCGGCGGCGGCACCGTCTTCGGCCCCTTCGACGGCGTGCGGGTGGCGGCCTTCGGTCACGGCGCGGGCACCGAGCGTGCGGTCGCCCACGCGGCGCGGGCGGCGCTCGAGCTCCGACGCCTCACCGCCGAGCAGCGCTTCGGCAGCGCCCAGCCATCCCCCGCCATCGCGGTGCTCGAAGGGGACGGGCGCATCACCGAGGGCGTGCTGCTCGAGCCGGACCTGGCGCTGGTCGAGGCGGGTCGCGCCCTCGTCGGCGGCGCCCAGCCGGGCGAGATCCGCCTCGGCTCCGAGGCGGCTGCCGACCTCGAGCCCACGTTCCGTCTCTCGCCCGATCGGCGCTCGTTGCTCGGCTTCCGTGCGCGCGGCGACCAGCTCGGCGACGACGTGCGCCGCGCCCCGCTCGTCGGACGCCGCGAGGAGACACAGCGCTTCGGCGCCGTCCTCGACCGCGTGAAGGGCGGCCAGTTCGAGGCGCTCTCGATCGTCGGCGAGCCCGGTATCGGCAAGTCGCGTCTGACCCACGAGCTCCGCGCGCTCGCGAGCACGCGAGGCTTCACGTTCGTCGGTGCGCGCGGGGACGAGAGCGCGACCGAGCGCCCGTACCACGTGGTCGCCGATCTCGTGGCGGACCTCTGCGGTGTCGAGCCCGAGGATCCCCCGGCCCAGCGCTTCGCGAAGGTCGAGCGGCTGCGCGTCCTGAACCTCAAGCCGCGCGAGATCCGTCTGCTCGGCGAGCTGCTCGGGCTGGCCTATCCGGTCGCGAGCGACGAGCGTCCGGGCCGCCCACGCGGCGTCGAGCTGGCAGTCGCGCTGCGACGCGCGCTGGGGATGCTCGCCAAGGACGCGCCCCTCGTGATCGCGATCGAGGATCTGCACTGGCTCGACGACGCCTCGCGGCAGGTGCTCCCGATCATGCTGCGCGGCCTCTCGCGACCGCGCGTGCTGCTCGTGACGACCGCCGCGCGGAGCGACGGCGCCGACGGGGCCCTCGGCACCACGATGCGCGTGGGCCCGCTCGGCCGCGAGCAGGGGCGCTGTCGGCGCACGCGCCTTCCTCGGCGCGCGCAGTGCTCGATGCGCCGCTCGCGCCCAGGTGCTGCCGGGACCGCCGGCAACCCGCTCGCGATCGAGCTCGTCGCGCAGGAGCTCGCGGCGGCCGGCCGCGTGGTGGTGGAGGGCCGGATTGCCTCGTCCCGCGGCCCGCTCGGCCCGAGCCCGATGCCGAAGGTCTTCGCGCGGCTCGTGACCGCGCGCCTCGAGCAGCTCCGCCCGCTCGATCGAGGCCTTCTCCTCGCGGCCGCGGCGTTCGATGGCCCGGTGCCGGCCTCGCTGGTGGCGAGCTGCGAGGGCCTTGTCGCCGACGCCGGCGCGAGCGCGTTCCGCCGCCTCTTCGTGCGCTCGCTGCTCGCGCCGCGCGTGCCCCTCGAGAAGCTGGGCCCGGCGCGGCTGACCGATCCCAGCGCCGAGCCGCAGGGCGCGTGGGGTGGTGATCAGCCGTCGGCCGCCGCCGGAGGTGATCGTGCCGGGCACGTTGGTGCGGCGGGCGATCCTCGAGTCGCTCGAGCAGGGGCGCGAGCGCCTCCACACCAAGATCGCGAACGTCATCGAGCGCGGCGAGCGCGATCCGCGCTCGACCGACTGCCTCGCGTAGCACGCCGCGCGCTCGGCCGATCGGGGGCGTGCACCGCACTACATCTCTCACGCCGCGGACGCCGCCGAGAAGCGCGGCGAGCTCGAGCGCGCTGCCGAGCGGCTGGCGGAGGCGATCGACGTCCTCGTCGCCGAGGGCGACGACCCCTCGGGAGAGCGGACCGTCGCGCTCGCGCTGCGCGCGGTGCCCCTCGCGCTCAAGGCCGGCGTCGATCGGCTCGCGCAGCGCGTCCTCGGGGCCGCCCGCGCGTCGGCCGCCGCACGCGGCCCGGCCGCCGCCAAGCTCGCTCACGCCGACGCGCTCGCGGCGCTGGCGCGGGGAGCCGATCGCGAGGTCGTCGCGATCGTCGAGCGCGATCGCCCGAGCGACACGTCCCCGCTCGATGCGGCTCGCCTCTCGGTGGTCGAGGCGCGCGCCTGCCTGAACCTCGGCCGCGTGACGCGGGCCGAGCAGGCTCTCGTCGAGGCCATCGCCGCGCTCGCGCGCGAGGCCGACGTGCTCGTGGAAGGGCGCGCCCAGGCCCACCTCGCCGACGCGCTCGCCCGCCTCGGTCGCTTCGAAGAGGCCGAGCGGGCTCTCGGCGTCGCGCTCGCGCTCGCGGCCCGATCGGCGCACGTGGAGCTGCGCTTCGTCTCGCTCGCGGCGATGGGACACGTACGCGACGGGCTCGGTGATGCAGCCGGCGCGAGCGCGCGCTACCGCGAGGCTCTCGAGGTCGCCTCGCCGACCATCCTCGAGACCGAGCTCGGGCACGTCGCGGTGCGG
>JBGALT010000274.1:0-6458 GCA_044223665.1 Sandaracinaceae bacterium
GGCGCCCGAGCCCGTCGATGGCCACGTGCAGCCGATCGAGATGCCTCAGCTGGTCCAGCGCGTCGCGCAGGCGCGCGAGGTGTACCTGGCGCGCGTCGACGAGGCGCACGACAGCGAGCACGTCCGCGGCGACTACCAGTACAACAACACGCTGCTCCTCTACTACTACGGCTACTGGGACCAGGCGCGGGAGCGCTTCCGCCAGCTCTACCTCGACCACTGCAACGGCCCCTCGGGCTCCGAGGTGGGTCAGGTCGCCTGGCAGAACCTCTACAACATGGCCGTCGCCGCCAACGACACGGCGGAGGTCGCGCGCCTCTCGCACGACGTGCTCGATCGCAACTGCACGTTCACGCCCGACGGCACCGCCCCGGTGCAGCACGCCGACTGCGAGTGCGGCGCGCCCAACCAGCCGCCCCAGTGCATCGCGCAGTGTGGTCTGACGGACGCGGAGTTCGTCGACGCCGAGCGGGTCTACACGCAGGCGCGCGGCAGCACGCCCGACGATCAGCTCTGCCCGAGCACCGTCTCTGCCGATCAGGTTCGTCTCTACGAGCAGTCGGCGACGATGTTCGTGACGGCGGTCAACGCGCACCCGAACCACGACCACGCGCCGGACGCGCTCGTCCGCGCGGCCATCGCGCTCGAGTGCACGAGCCGCTACGAGTCGGCCTCGCACCTGTACGAGCGGGTCATCGACGAGGTGGGCCCGCGCCAGGCCTCCGACGCCGTGCCGCAGCAGCAGCTCGACTCGATCCTCGCGACGGCCTACTTCCGCCTCGCCTACACGGCGAACCGCTTCTTCGACTACGACCGCGCCGTCCAGAACTACCGCACGCTGGCCGACTCGCAGCGCTTCCAGCGCTCGACCGATCCGCAGATGCCGGGAAGGCGGACCGACGCCCTCATCAACGCGGCGCGCATCCTGGAGTTCCAGCAGGACTACACCCACGCCACCGAGTACTACCGGCGCGTGACCGACGCGCTNNNAGCGACGCCGACAGCGTCGCCACCCGTCGCACGGCGTTCTACCGGATCGCGGAGATGTCGTACGAGCGACACGACTGGAACGGCACGATTCGCGACATGCAGGCGTTCATCGATCGCTACCGGAGCGATTCGGGCGCCGGCGAGCTCGTCGTGCAGGCCACGTGGCGCATCGCGCAGGCGCGTCAGCAGCAGCACGCGTCCCAGTCGCAGATCACGGCGGCGCTGCAGGCGGTCGTGGACGCCTATGCGCACAGCGGGCAGGCGGCCGGCTCCATCGCGGCGGAGTACGCGGCGAACGCGAAGTTCCAGATCGTCGACCCGCAGGGGCAGGCGTTCGAGTCGTTCACGATCGACACGCGTCGCGGCCGGACGACCGAGACGTACATCCAGGGCATCGTCTCGCAGATCCAGGCGGGCTCGCACCGTGCGCAGGAGACCGCGCAGCAGTACGAGCCGGTCCTGGCGTACAACCGCCCGACGTGGACGGTCGCCGCGCTGGTGCGCCAAGGCCGCATCTACGAGGTGCTCGCCCACGCGATCGTCGCCGCGCAGCACCCGCTGCCGGAGGACCTGCAGCGCCAGTTCTCCCGTGCGTCTCCGGACGTGCAGGCCGAGCTCCAGACGCAGTTCGACGACCGCATCCGGCAGGCGATGGAGCCGCAGATCGCACCGGTCGAGTGCCTGGCCGTGATCCGCTACGCGCTCGCAGCCCGCGCCGCGCGCGTGGGCTCGCTCGACACCGAGTTCACCCGCCAGGCGATCGATCGCCTTCAGGCGTACGGTGACGATCGCATCGCGCAGTGCATCGACGACCAGCGCACGCACGACTCGACGTTCGCTGCGTACACGCAGGGCGAGGTCACTCGCGCTCGCGCGGGCCGCACGGAGTCGTCGATGCCGGCCGACCTCGGACCGCCGCCGCTGGCGCCGGCCAGTGGGGATGGACCATGATCACGGTGATGCCTTCCTGGGGACGATTCGTTCGGCTCGCGCTGGTCGTGGCGCTCGGTGGCGTCGCGTTCGGTGGCGCCGCGTCGGCGAGCGGCTGCAACAACGGAAGCTCGTCGCGCGGCTCGTCGTCGACGGGCTCGGGGAGCGGCGGATCGAGCGGCAGCGACACGAGCGACGATGGCTCGAGTGATGGCTCGAGCGGCAGCTCGAGCTCGCGCGATCTGACCAGCCCGCCGGGCTCGCGGGACCCGCTGCCCGAAGACTCCTCGAGCGGCTCCAGCTCGTCGTCGTCCGGCTCGTCCAGCTCCAGCTCGTCGTCGTCGAGCTCGTCGTCGAGCACACCGCCGCCGACCACGACGACGTCGTCGAGCTCGAGCAGTACGTCCAGCGCATCGACGCCCACCGAGTCTGCGTGGGGTCAGTCGGATGCCGACACCGGGCCGCCCCTGCCTCCGCGCCGTCCGATGAGCGGCTCGGCCGCGAGCAGCTATCAGCAAGGGATGGATGCCGCCGCGCGCGGCGACTCCGCCGGCGCGCGCACGGCATTCCAGGCAGCGCTCTCGGCGGACTCCAATGCGTTCCGCGCCGCCTACAACCTCGGCGTCCTCTCCGATCGCGAGGGCAACGAGGACCAGGCGCTGACGTTCTACCGCCAGGCGCTGCGCATCCAGCCGGACTACGAGCTCGCCATCGAAGGCATCGTCACGATCATGAACCGGCGCGGCGACACCGCCGGTGCGGTCTCCTTCGTGCAGCCGCTCGCGACGCAGTACGTGCGCAACCTGCGCATCACGGCGATCTACGGCGAGACGCTCGTCGCCGCCGGTCGCTTCCCCGATGCGATCACCGCCGCTCGCGGCGCGCTGCGCCGCGACGAGCGCTTCGTGCCTGCGATGATCGTGCTCATCAAGGCCGCGCAAGGGATGGGGCGCACCGAGCTCGCCGACTCGATCCTCGAGCAGGCGATGGCGATCGACGCGAACAACGCGGAGCTGCACTACCTGAACGGCGTGCGGCTCGAGGGGCTGAGCCAGCTCGCCCAGGCGCTCAACGAGTACCGTCGCGCGGTCGAGCTCCGCCCGGACTACGTCGATGCGCGCACGCGGCTCGGCCTGCAGCTGCTCGCCGGTGCGAACTACACCGACGCCGTGCAGCAGTTCGAGGCAGTCGCGCACCTCGTGCCCGATCGCTTCGAGGTGCACCTCAACCTCGGCGATGCGTACCGCTCGACCAAGCAGTACGACCTCGCCAAGCGCGAGTTCGACCGCGTCCTCGAGATGCGCCCGAGCTACGCCCAGGTCCACTACGATCTCGCGCTCATGTACATGGCGCAGGCGGCCGACCTCTCGGGCCAGCCCCAGGTGGACATGGAGCGACAGGCGCAGACCGAGTTCAGCGCGTACCGCACCGGCATGGGCGCGGGCCTCGCGCGCGACGACCAGAGCCAGACGTATCTCGACGAGCTCGGACGCTCCATCGAGCGTCACCAGAAAGCGATCGATCGCGCGGCGGCACGTGCGGCCAAGCAGGCAGCCCAGGCCACGGACGCAGGGACGGGCGGAGGTCAGTGATGCAGACGCGCGACACGCTCGGAACGGCCCTCTCGGGCATGATCTTGGGGCTGGCGCTCGCTGCGGGCGTCGTGCTCGCGCCGAGCCACGCTGCGGCCCAGGCCCGTGCGCGACCGGCGCCGCACGTCATCACCCTCGACGAGTTCCGCATCGAGGGCCGCGTGCAGCGACCCAACGCGTTCTACATCCTGAACCGCTCGAGCATCGGATACGAGGTTCTCGATCTGCGGACGCACTTCGTTCGCGAGATCATCCGGTCGGTCCAGGGCGAGCCGTTCTGAACAGGTCGCCGGTGAGGCGAGCGACGACGGGAGGCGGGCGCGCATGAGCGTCGCGCCGTCGATCGTCCTGGCGTTCGACGTCTGGATCGTCCTCGTGCTCGCCCGGCGCGCCCGCGACGTGCTCTTTCGGTGGCCACTCGAACGAGGGGTGGCGGCCCGGGTCGCGGAGCGCGGGCCATCGGCGCTGGCGGTGCTCGCCTCGGAGGGAGGCGAGGCCGCGTGGGCGCGACTGGCGCGCGCCGTGGGCTCGGCCGACGGAGACGAGCCGGGCGATCGCCTCGTGGCGCTCGAGGACGCGCTGGGCGACCTCCGAGACGAGATCGTCGGGAGGGGTGTCGGCGGCCATGGCCTCGCTTCGCCTCGGCCTCGGCCTCGCGGCGCGGCGGCGCAGGCGGCGCGGGCACGCGAGCCCCCGCTCTTGGCGCTCGATCCCGATCGGGTGCTCGATGGCAGCTTCCGACGGGTCTTCTGCCCGCGCCTGGATCGCGGGGTCGACGCGCTCGCCGGGCTCTATTTCCTCCGCCCGCGGGCGCTCGAGCTCCTGGCGGGCGCCGACCGGCTCGCCGAGATGGCCCGGGCAGCCCCCGACGCAGCGTGGACCAGTGCGCCTTCGAAGTGATAGGGTTCGCTCGGGTCGGAACTTCTTCGGGTGCGCGCTGTCCAACGGTGCGCCCAAGGAACCATCCGGGCCAGGCTCGAAGGAAAAGCGATGACGACTCCCCAGGGACCGCAGAATCCGAGCAACCGCCCCGGCCCGGCTGGAACCAAGCCGGGCGCGATGACGATGGCCATGCAGGCCGTCCAGGCCCGGCCGTCCGGGCCGAAGGTCCTCCGGATCGGCGTGATCCAGGGCGACAAGATGGTCGAGGAGCGCATCGTCCGCTCGCGCGAGACGGTCAGCGTCGGCACCTCCGAGAAGAACCACTTCGTTCTCTCGCATCCCACGCTGCCCCCGACCTTCGAGCTGTTCCAGCTCGTCAACGGGGAGTACATCCTCAACTTCACGGCCGACATGCGCGGTCGCGTCGGGCTCGCTGGCGGCGTCCAGGCGCTCGATCAGCTCCGCAGCTCGGGCGCCGCGCGCAACGCGGGCAACTACTGGCAGGTCAAGCTCTCCGACAACTCGCGCGGTCGCGTGGCGATCGGCGACACGACGCTGCTGTTCCAGTTCATCGACGCGCCGCCGGTCCAGCCGCGCCCGCAGCTCCCCGCTGCCGTCGTGGGCGGCTTCGTGGCCGGCATCGACTGGCTCTTCACCGCGTTCGTCATGTTCTCGTTCATGACGCACTTCGGCTTCATCATCTTCCTCGAGAACGCGGACTGGCCCGTGCCGCCCACGCTGGCGACGATCCCGCCCGACATGGCCGACCTGATCTTCGTCGAGCCCGAGGAGCCGCCGCCGGCCGAAGAGAGTGACGCGACGAGCGACGAGCCGTCCGAGGAGCCCACCGAGGAGACGGCCGAGGCCGAGGACACGCACGAGGCCTCCGACGACAGCGCCAGCGACGACTCGGCGCCCACGTCCGAGGTGCAGGCGCAGCGCGATCAGGACGCGCGCATGGCGGCCGAGGCCGCGACGGCGCAGGTCGATCAGCTCCTGCTCGGCGCGCTCGGCGGCGAGAGCGGCGCGCTTCGCGACGTGCTCGCGGGTGGCGCGGTGACGGGCAGCGCCGCCGACGTTCTGGCCCAGGCCGAGGGCGTGGGCGTCGCGAGCAGCAGCACCGGTGGAACGCTGCGCGATCGATCGGGCGGTGGTCGCGTCGGTGGCGGCGGCGATCTCGGCGGCCTGCGTCGTGCCGAAGGCGACACGGGCGCGCGCTCCGAAGGCGGCGCCATCACGGAGGCCGCGCCGCGTGGGCGCTTCCGTACGGACACGAGTGACGTCGACGAAGAGGGCTCGGGTGAGTTCGACCAGCAGCAGGTCGTTCGCATGATCAACACGCGCCGAAGCGCGATCCAGGCGTGCTACGAGCGCGAGCTCCGCGCGACCCCGACGCTGTCGGGCCGCGTGGCGGTGCAGATGACGATCCAGGAGTCCGGATCGGTCAGCGGTGTGCACGTCACCGACAACACGACGGGCAACGACAACGTCGGCTCGTGCGTGGCGCGCGTCATCGGTGGCTTCCGGTTCAATCCGGGGCCTGAGGGCGGCAGCGTGACGTACACGTTCCCGTTCGTCTTCGAGCCGCAGAACTGATCGGCTCGCTCCTCCGGCCCGCCCCGGCCCCCGTCGATGGGCCGGGACCAGTGCGGGCCTCGGGGCCGAGCGCTCCTGGGGGCCGGGATCGGCTCGGCCACCCCACCGCGCTGCGGGCCGCCGCCGCGTCGGCGTGGGGTCGCAGTGCGCCCTACATCGCCGGCCCTCGCGAGCTGCTGGCGCGTGAATGGGGGTCGACCGGAGCGCAACGCATCGGGGGTGTCAGTGCGGAACGGTCGCGGATGCTGGCGAGAATACGGCACAAACGCGTCGTTGACACCCCCGAGACGGCCGATATACTCGCGACGTTCGGTGGAAGGGACCGACGACGGATCGACGGCTTGGTCCGGGTCGACCGCCGAGGGCGCCTTGATTGGGGGCGGGAAGTGATCGTGTCGAGCAACCAGGCAAAGCGCTTCACTTACTCGTCCGCGGCGATGTCCTCCGCGGCGTTCGGCCTCTCGGTGG
>JBGALT010000275.1:0-6284 GCA_044223665.1 Sandaracinaceae bacterium
CATGCGACTCGCGCCAGCGCTCGCGGCCCTCGTCCTGCTCCTCGCGTGGTCGGGCACGCTTCCCGCGCGTGCCGACGCGCCGCACACCACGCCGCACACGACGCCGCCGCCGACGCCGCCGACGCCGCCCCCCGCGCCGTGGAGAGATCCCTACCATCGCGGGACGGCGGCGTACGAGGCGGGCCGTCTCGACGAGGCGCTGGCCGACTTCCAGAGCGCGTCGTCGCTCGGGGGACCACCCTCGCTGCTCTACGACATCGCGCTCACGCTCGACCGGCTCGGGCGGACGGCGGAGGCCGTTCGGGAGTACCACCACTACCTCGAAGCGTCGCCCGACGCGCCCAACCGCGACGTCGTCGAGGCCCGCCTCGCGCAGCTCGAGCGCCCTGCGAGCGCGATCGCGTCCCACGTCGCGCCACCGCCCGGCCCGATCCTCGCGCTCGTGACGCCCGACGAGCCGGATCGGCCGGTGGAGTCGACCTCGAGCACGAGCTCCGCGTACGTCGCGACCGCGCGCGGCCCGATCGGCGACCACCTCGAGGCGCAGGGGCCCGAGTGGGTGGCGAGCTGGGTGATGCTCGGTCTCACGGTGCTGACCAGCGTGGCCGCCGTGATCGTGTGGCAAGACGGGCTCTCGCGCTTCGCCCAGCTGCAGGAGATCTGCGCCTCGGCGGTGGGCTGCACCGCCGAAGACGTCGCGAGCTCGAGCGCGCACACCTCGCAGGACGCGACCAATGCGCTGCTCGGCGTGAGCATCGGGCTCGGTGCGCTGACGCTGCTGACCTTCGTCGTCGAAGGCGTGGTCACGGGCAACCGCACCCACGTCGTGCGCGGCGATGTGTCGCGCGGCGGCGTGCGCCTGGGGCTCGGCATCGGTGGCATCTCGATCACGGGGAGCTTCTGACGTGGGGCGCGCGCTCATCGGCTCGCCCGCTCCGGCCCCTTCCGTTCGCGGGCTTCACCCGCTGCCGTCCGGGCCCTCCGCGGCGAGCACTCCGTGCTGGGGGCTCGCCATCGTGCTCTTCGTCGGCGGATGCTCGTACGACTGGGCGAGCGTGCAGCCGATCGGCTCCGGTCACGACGCCGGCAGCGGCGTCGATGCGCCGAGCGGCCCCGATCCGCGCCAGGTGATCCCCGTCGGCTTCTCGTGCAACCCGGTCTCCACCGTCGGCTGCTCGAGCGGCTTGGCGTGCGTCGCGGCGATCTCGTCCGAGCCGGCGATCACCACGCTCACCTGCCGGCGCTCGATCGGGAGCACCAACCAAGGGCAGTTCTGCCAGGACGAGAGCTTCTGCACGACGGGGCTGGTCTGCTGGACGAGCCCGAACGACGCCGGCAACCGCACCTGCGAGCGTCCCTGCTTCGACGATCGCGACTGCGGTGGCGGGCACTGCGACGTGGGCGGCCCCTACCAGGTGCCGTACTCGCGCATCACGCTCTACCGCTGCATCTGACGCAGGCGCTGCCGGCCGATCGCGCCTCGCTCGATGCGGGGACGGCGATCGGCGTCACGGACCACAGCGCGGGCGCAGCCCGCCGCCCAACGACATCGGCGCCGCAGCGCGGCGCGCTGTCTCGGAAGCACGTGGTGGCGATCGAAGGCTGCCGCAGCTCGGTCAGCGCGCGGCGCGCGGCTCGCTATCCAGCCTCGTCCAAGCGCGGCTCGCTATCCAGCCTCGTCCAATCGTCGCGAAACGCGACGATTCTGGGACGTAGTAGATCAGCGGAAGCGGAAGCCGGTCTGCTCTTCGAGCACGATCATGAACACGCTGAAGTTGGCCATCCCGCTCACCGGGAAGCGGAACACGCCGTCCGACGAGAACCAGCCCTCCTTCGCGCCCGTTCGCTTGATGACCAGCCAGCCCGTCTCGAGCGTGAGCGACTGGATCTCCGGGCGCGGCAGCCGCAGCACCTGGCCGCGCCACCCCGATCTCGAGGAACCCCTTGCCGACGCCGACGTAGTCGGCGCCCACGCTGAAGCGCGCCATCCCCTGCGAGGCGATCGTCTTGTCGATCTCGGCGATCTTGTAGCTCGTCCAGGCGACCTCCGCGGCGAACGCGAAGTTCACTTGCTCGCCGGGCACACGCGCGATCGTGTCGTTGTACTGCCCCTCGATCGCGAACGCGCGCTTGCTCTCGTAGCTCCACCACACGTAGCTGTAGCGAGTGCCGGTGTAGGCGCCGTTGTAGTAGTGGCGCGTGCGTGCGACCTGGAGGGCATGACAGTCGGCGAAGCGCATGACCGTCGTCTTGGGCCCGAGGAGGTGGTACTTGACGTGCTCCTGCACGCCGAGCTGGCCCACGTACGACGAGCGGCGCCGCCGGAGCAGCCACGGGACGCCCACGCCGAGCGCGGCGAAGAAGATCGCACCGCCGACGCCGGAGACCCAGGGCAGCACGTCGGCGACCGTGCGGAGCACGTCGTCGAACTGGCCCGGCGGCGGTGGCGGCTGGTAGCCGCCCGTGTACGGGTCGTAGGCATACGTGTAGCGAGGCTCGATCGCCCTCCCGAGCGAGGCGCCGATGCCGACGAAGAGCGCCCCGCCGACGAGGAAGCCGACGATCCCGAGCGCGATCATCTGGCCGCGCAGGCTGCCGTCGATCTTGTACCAGCCGTTCCGCTTGCGGTTGGTCTGCGCCGAGATCACTGCGCCGATCGCCGGGTCGGGCGGGACGAGGTAGTCGTCGTCCGGCTCGCCGGGGGTCTTGTCGTGGCGCGGCCAGGGAGGTCCCGAGGGCGCTCGGTAGGGGGCGGCTTGCGCGCCGGGCGTGGGCGCGGACGGAGCGGAGCCGGGGTAGGGCGGTTGCACGGCGCGATGATACGACGGCCGGCGCCGGGGATTCCCTCGTGCCGGCATGCGGGAATGTTCGAGAACCTTGCGAAGCGCGCGCGACGCGGCTAGTCCCGCGTCCATGGCGTTCTACCAGCTGAGCCACCTGCGCGCGCTCGAGGCCGAGGCGATCCACATCCTCCGTGAGATGGCGGCCGAGCGGGAGCGTCCGGTGCTGCTCTTCTCGGGCGGCAAGGACTCCATCGTCCTCTTGAAGCTCGCCGAGAAGGCCTTCCGGCCGGCGCGCTTTCCCTTCCCCATCATGCACGTGGACACCGGGCACAACTTCCCGGAGGTCGTCGAGTACCGCGATCGCGTGGTGGCGGCGCTCGGCGAGCGGCTCATCGTGGCGAGCGTCGAGGAGTCGATCCGCAAGGGTCGCGCGACCGAGGACAAGGGCCCGCGCGCCAGCCGCAACCGCCTGCAGACGGTGACCTTGCTCGACGCGATCGAGGAGCACCAGTTCGACGCCGCGATCGGCGGTGCGCGTCGCGACGAAGAGCGCGCGCGCGCCAAGGAGCGGATCTTCAGCCACCGCGACGAGTTCGGTCAGTGGGACCCGAAGAACCAGCGCCCCGAGCTCTGGAACCTCTACAACACGCGCCTCAAGAAGGGCGAGCACTTCCGCGTGTTCCCCATCTCCAACTGGACCGAGCTCGACGTCTGGCAGTACATCAAGCACGAGAAGATCGAGCTGCCGGGGATCTACTTCGCGCACGAGCGGGACGTGTTCTCGCGCGACGGGATGCTCTACTCCCCGGCGAGCTTCATCGAGCACCTGCCGGGAGAGACGGTCTTCAAGGAGTGGGTCCGCTTCCGCACGGTCGGCGACATGACCTGCACGGGCGCCGTGAAGAGCCGCGCCTCGAGCCTGGACGAAGTCATCGAGGAGATCGCGGCGACGCGCATCACCGAGCGCGGCCAGACGCGCGCCGACGATCGCGCCACCGAGGCCGCGATGGAAGACCGGAAGAAGGAAGGCTACTTCTGACGTCCTGATCTCCGGCGTCGCGCGCGCTGCTGCGCCACGATCGTGCCCGAGCGCCTCGACGGCGGGATGCACGCGCCCCTCCGAGCGCGGCACATCGCTCGCTAGGCCCACGACATGGTGGTGTCGGGGCGTTCCGCATCGGCTGGGGATCGTGCGCGGCGCGCCTGGGACGTGATCGCGGCGAGCTACGCGCGCCTCTCGCAGGACAACGGCGACGGGATGGCGGCGAGCCTCGCCTTCGGCGCGCTGCTCTCGGTCGCCCCGCTGCTCTTCGTGGTGCTCGCCATCGCCAGCTCGATCGTCGGAGAGGGCGCGGCGCATCGCGAGCTCCAGCACGCCATCGAGACCTCGCTCGGCCACCACGCCGTCACGCTCGTCGACGGCTGGATCGAAGAGGCCGAGGCCTCGAGTGGAACGGCGACCCTGATCGGGTTCGTCGTGTTCATCATCGGGTCGGCGCGCCTCGTCGAGCTCGTGGACGGGGCCTTCCGGCTGATCTTCGAGGCGCCGTTCGATCCCGAGCGGCGCGCCTTGCGCCACTACGTCCACCACTACCTGGCGGTCCAGGTCAAGACGCTGGCCGTCACCCTCGCGGCGGGGCTCTTGATGTCGCTCTCGCTCGCGCTCGGTGCGCTCGTCGACGGCGTGCTCGCGCCCGGCGGCGCATGGCTCGAGGCCTTGCGCGTGATCGTGCGCGAGACGCTCTCGTTCGGCGTCTGGGTGGTGGCGTTGGCGATGGTGTACTGGGCCCTGCCGCCGATCCGGCTCGCGCGGCGTGACGTGCTCGTCGGCGCGCTCGTCACGGCGGCGCTCGTGGAGGCGACGTTCCTCTTGGTGCGCGCGCTCGCCGACGTGGTCGACGTGGGCGCCGCGTACGGCGCGGCGGGGGTGATCGTCGGGACGCTCTTCGCGATCTACGTGATCAGCCAGCTCTCCTCTTCGGCGCCGAGCTCACGGCCGAGCTGGCTGCGCGCCGTGGTGCGGAGCTGCGCTCGGGCCTCGACGGCACGCCGGCCCGCGTCAGCCCACCGCGCGCGCACGTCGAGCCCGAACCGGCCGCCGAGGGGAGGGCGACGATCGCGTCGCTCGATCGCGGCCCGAGCTACGGCGCGTGATCGCGCGCGTGCTTCGGACGAAGGCCGCAGCGCCTCCCGCCCTCAGCCGTCGCTCTCGCGCAGCCAAGCGCGGATCCACGCCGGCATCGCCACCGGCGGCATCACGCCATCGGCCCCGGCGCGGTCGAGCGCCGCCTTCGGCATGCCGTACACGATCGAAGAGACCTCGTCCTGCACGAGCAGCTTGCCCCCGGCCGCACGCAGCTCGATGGCCCCGTCGGCTCCGTCGACCCCCATGCCCGTGAGCACGATGCCGAGCGCCTGGGGCCCGAGCGCCGCGAGCGACCGGAAGAGCGGCGTGGCGGAAGGCCGGAAGCGATGCACCGGCTCGCCGCGCCGCACGCGCAGGCGACCGCTCGGCGCGAGCTCGAGGTGGCGATCGTCGCGCGCGACGTAGACGCGCCCGCGCTGCGCGACGACGCCGTCCTCGGCCAGGGCCGTGGGACGCTCGATGCTCTCGCCCAGCCACCGCGTGAATCCCTCGCTGAAGCCCGCGGCGATGTGCTGGACCACGAGCACCGGCGGGAGCTCGTCGTTCCGCAGCGCGCGCAGGACGGAGGCCACGACGCCGGGGCCGCCGGTCGAGGCCGCGATCCCGATCGCGCGCCGGCCGTGCTGGAGCGCATCCGGCTGGGGCGTGGGGATGTCGTCGAAGGACGCCTTCTTCGTGTCGAGCCTCACCTCGGCCAGCGAGCGGACGAGGTGCGCCAGCGCGCCCCGGCGGAAGCGGTACGTCGGGTCGAGCGGCGAGGGGATCGTCTCGACGATCGCCAGCGCGCCCGACTGCAGCGCGTCCATGGCCACCCGCACGTCCCGCGGGTCGACCACCGAAGAGACGAGCACGATGGGCATCGGGTGCTCGGCCATCACGCGACGCGTGGCCGCGTAGCCGTCCAGGCGCGGCATCACCACGTCCATCAAGAGGACGTCGGCGCGGCTCTCGAGCACGGTCGGTAGCGCGTGCTCCCCGTCGCCGGCCTCGCCCACGACGACAAGGTCTTCGTCGATCTCGAGCGCGACGCGGAGCGCGGCGCGCACGCTGGGCGAGTCGTGGACGATCGCGATGCGGATGGTCATCGCGCGCCCAGCGCCTCCAGCGCCTCGAGGAGGACCTCGTCGTCGAAGGCCCGCTTGGTGATGTACGCGCTCGCGCCGAGATCGAGCGCGCGCTGGCGGTCGGCGTCGCTCGTCAGCGCCGTGACCAGGATCACGGGCAAGCGCGAGAGACGCGAGGTGCTCCGGATGCGCGACAGCAGCGTGAGCCCGTCGACGCGGGGCATCTCGACGTCGGTGACCACGGCGTCGAACGCCCCGCCGATCTCCAGCTTGGCCCAGGCGTCGGCGCCG
>JBGALT010000276.1:0-6282 GCA_044223665.1 Sandaracinaceae bacterium
CGAGCTCGTGCCGGAACGAGGGCGTCTCGAGCTCGTCGCTCACGCACCTCACGCGCGTCGAGCTCGGGCACGCCGCACACGATCTCTTCGGCGCCGACGAGGCGCTCGCGACGCGCATCCCGATCGACGACTCGACCACCGGATTCGAGGTGGGGGCGACCACCTCACCCTTGCTCGTCGAGCAGTACCTGGCGCTCGGCGAGAGCGCGGCCGCGACCGCCGCCGCCGACGATGGCGGCGCCAGCGCGCTGACCGGCTGCGCCGCGGGCGACGAAGCGTGCGTCGCCAGCTGGATCACGCGCGTCGGGCGCCGCGCGTTCCGCCGTGAGGTCACCGACGTCGAGCGGAACGATCTCGTCGCGCTCTACCGCGCCGGGCGGGCTTCCGGCGGCTTCGCCGGTGGCGTCCGGCTCGTCGTGCAGGGGATCCTCTCGTCCGCGGATTTCCTCTATCACACGGAAGGGTCGACCGCGGACGGGTCCGGGCAGCGGGTGCGTCTGGACGCCTACGGCCGCGCGGCTCGCCTCGCGTTCTTGTTCTGGCGATCGGTGCCGGACGACGCGCTGCTCGACGACGCGGCGAGCGGCAACCTCGAGACAGATCAGGATCTGCAGCGCGCCGCCGAGCGCCTGCTCGGCGATCCGCGCTCTTCTCGCATGATCGAGGACTTCTACCGGCAGTGGCTCGCGCTCGACCGCATCGACACCGCGATCTCCACGCAGCTCACGGGGACCGAGGTGCGGCAGATGCACGCCGACCTCTCCGCCTACGTCGAAGGGGTCACGCGTGGCGGCGTGTTCGGCGACCTCCTCGTCCCGCCGGGCGCGGGGATCCCGCCGACCGCGGGCGGTCCGCCGACCGAGCCTGCGCGCGGAATCCTCACGGCGCCCGGGATCTTGCTCGTGCTCAGCCGTACGTCCCAGACCGATCCGATCCACCGGGGCCTCTTCGTGCGCGAGCGCCTTCTCTGCCAGCACCTGCCCCCGCCGCCGCCCGGCGTGGTCTTCGCGGTGCCGGAGAGCGCGCCGGGCCTGACGACCCGCGAGCGCTTCGCCGTGCACACGGCGCAGAGCGAGTGCGCCGGCTGCCATCGGCTCACCGACCCGATCGGATTCGGCTTCGAGCACTACGACGAGGTCGGGCGCTGGCGCGAGACGGAGGGCGAGCTCGCGATCGACGCGACCGGCGAGATCGTCGACGGCGGGGACGCGACGGGCACGTTCGACGGCGCGCAGGAGCTCTCGACGCGTCTGGCCGAGAGCGACACCGCACGCGCCTGCTTCGCACAGCAGTGGTTCCGTTTCGCGATGCAGCGCGTCGAGACCCCGAGCGACCAGTGCTCGATCGACACGATGGTCCGCGACTTCTACGCACACGAGCTGCGCATCGATCGCCTGATGATCTCGGTGACGCGCACCGAGGCGTTCCAGCACCGGCGCATCCCGGTGGGAGACTGACCATGACCGCAGAGAGACCGAGGCGGGATCCCACGCTCACGCGCCGCGCACTGCTGCGCGCCGCCGGCGGCTCGGCGATCGCGGCCGCGATCCTCTCGCCGTTCCGTCACCTCTTGGTCGGGCGCGCCTCGGCCGCCGACGACGGCCCGCGCCGGCGCTTCGTGGTCGTGTTCTCGCCGAACGGCACGATCCACGACGACTGGCTGCCCACCGGGACCGGCGCCGACTTCACGTTCGGCCGCATCCTCGCCCCGCTCGAGCGACATCGCGCCCGGACCACCGTCGTGAGCGGCCTCGGCCTCCACACGTCGGCGCGCGGGCCCGGCGACGAGCACCAGCGCGGCGTCTCCCACGTGATGACCGCGATGCCGCTGCTCCCGGGCGGCATGGCGACGGGCTGCGACGCGTGCCCGCCGGTCAGCTGGGCGAGCGGGCCGTCGATCGATCAGGTCGTGGCCGATGCGATCGGCGGCGCGACGCGTTTTCGCTCGCTCGAGCTCGGCGTCGCGAACACCGGGCGCGAGAGCGTCAAGACGCGCCTCTCGTACCGCGGATCGGGGCAGCCGCTCCCGCCCGAGTCGAGCCCATGGCGGGCCTGGGCCCGGCTCTTCGCGACGGCCGGCGATCCCGCGGCTCAGAGGGCGCAGCTCGAAGCGCGGCGGAGCGTGCTCGATCACGCGGTCACCGACTTCTCGCGCACGTCGGCGCGCCTGGCGCCGGCGGATCGCCCTCTGCTCGATGCGCACCTGTCGACGATCCGCGAGCTGGAGCTGCGCCTCGCCGCGCCGGGGCCCGAGGGGCCGAGCTGCGCGCCGCCGACGCTGGGGGCCGAGGTCGAGAACCTAGAGAGCCCCGACGACTACCCGCGACTGGTCGATCTGCAGAGCGACATCCTGACGATGGCGCTGGCCTGCGGGCTCACGAACGTCGGCTCGATCCTCTGGAACCACTCGGTCGGTGAGCAGACGTTCCCCTCGCTCGGCATCACCGAGCCGCACCACACGCTCTCGCACCGCCCGGACGAGGACCTCGCGGCGCAGGAGAGCTTGGTCGCGATCAACACCTGGTACGCGGAGCGCGTCGCGGGGCTCGGAGATCGCCTCGCGACGCTCACGGAAGCCCTGCCGAGCGGCGAGACGCCGGCGCTGCTCGACTCCACCCTCCTCGTCTGGGTCAACGAGCTCGGCAAGGGCAACGTCCACTCGCTCACCGACGTCCCGTTCGTCGTGCTCGGCAACGTCCCCAACGACGACGGCACACCGCACTTCACCACCGGCCAGCACCTCGGGACCGAGGGCGCTGCGCACGGCGACTTCTGGGTGTCGGTGAGGAACGCGATGGGGGATCCGGCGAGCACGTTCGGACTGCCCGAGTACTGCAATGGCCCGCTTCCCGGCTTGGTCGCGTAGCGTCCTCGTCGTGCTCGCGGGGGGCTGCGCGGCGACGCCTTCGTCGGAGAGCCTCTGCGTCGCGATGCGTGCGCGCTGCGGCGACGACTGGGCCGCGTGGTGCGAGAGCGATTGCGTGCCGGCCGACGCGCGCGCCCGCCCGTGCGACGCGAACGAGGCGTGCCTGCTCTGCAGCGACGACGCGGGCACGAGCGTGGTGTTCGGTCTGCCGAGCGACCTCGTCTACCTGTGGAGCTCGGAGCTCGGGACCGAGACCGCCGACCCGACGCCGATCACGACGCCCACCGGAGGCGCATTCGACGATCGTGCGCAGGCATGGCAGGCGGCCGCCGCGCGCACGGGCAGCTGGCAGCCCTACGAGCCCTACGCCGTCGCGCCCGGTGATCCCTCGGGCTTCTGCGAGCCGGGCCCGACTCAGTTCCTCGCGCGAAACGTCACGGCGCCCGACGGTCGTCTCGTGCTGAGCGCGACGCGCGCGACCGACTCCGCGTTCTGCGACGAGACCGAGTGCATCGGCGGGCCCTACCCGCGCTGCGATGCCGCACCGGTCGATGCGTGCCAGTACGGCGAGCCGCCCGAGCCCGGCGGCACGGGCGAAGGTGCGCAGCTCGATCGCGGCGCGCTCACCTACGGCTTCGGGCGCTACCGCAGCATCCACGCGGCGGGCACCGAGAGCGCGCCGCCCTCGGCGGGCTTCGACTACGCGTTCTTCGCGCAGTCGAACGCGTACTGCCTCGACGGCCAGGAGAACCCGGCCAGCAACACCGGCGAGATCGACGTCGAGATCACGTCGGGCACCGGGAGCATCTGGCAGGGCGGCCCGTTCTGCGACGAGCGCGACATGTGCGTACAGCTGGTGAACTGGGTGAGCTCGGGCCAGGGCGTGACCAACGGCGTGGAGCGCCGCGCGACGAGCGCGTTCCGCTTCCGCACGCCCGACCGCGCGGCCCAGCCCCACACGTGGGGATGGGACTGGTCCCCCGAGGCCGTGCGCTTCACGTGCGACGCCGATCCGTCGGACTGCGACGAGCGCGCCGGCACGTGCGCGCGCGACCGAGGCAGCGTCGTGATCTGCGAGCACCGCCGCTTCGTGCCGCAGCGACCGGCGACGCTGCACCTGCAGCTGTGGAACGCGTGGTGGGCCGGAAGCGCCCCCGAGGGCACGCGCACGGAGATGCGAGTCGACGGCGTCTGGCACGAGCCGACTCGCTCGCCGTGACGGCTCGAGGACACCGACAGCGCTCGGCAGAGACGCCCTTCGCAACCAAACTCAGAGCCGCGCCGCGAGCTCCGTGCCTTGGGCGATCGCGCGCTTGGCGTCGAGCTCGGCCGCGACGTCGGCGCCGCCGATCACGTGCACCCGTGGATCCGTGCTGCGGCCCTGGGCGTCCACCGGAACGAGATCGCGCACCGACTCTTGTCCCGCGCAGATCACGACGTGATCGACGGCGAGCACGCGGCGGCCCTCGTCGGTGCGCAGGTGCAAGCCCTCGTCGTCGATCCGCACGTAGTCGACGCCGCCCATCATGTGCGCGCCCTCGCGCTCGAGCACGATGCGGTGCACCCAGCCCGTCGTGCGGCCTGGGCCGGCGCCCATGCGCTTGGTCTTCGGCTTGCGCTGGAGGAGCCAGATCTCGCGCTTGGGCGGCACCTTCTGCGCCGGCACGAGGCCGCCTTCGCTCCGGACGCTCGGATCGATGCCCCACGCGCGCTCGTAGTCGGCGATCGAGCGGCCCTGCTCGTGCAGCAGGTACTCGGCGACGTCCACGCCGATGCCGCCTGCGCCGATGATCGCGACCTTCGCGCCCACGGGCCGGTGCTCGCGCAGCACCTCGACGTAGGTGAGGACCTTCGGGTGCTCGATGCCCTCGATGCGCGGAACGCGCGGCACGACACCGGTCGCCACGATGACGTGGTCGAAGCCGGCGAGCTCCGCGGCGGTCGCGCGCACACCGAGCTCCAGCGCCACCCCCGTGCGCTCGAGGCGCACGCGGAAGTAGCGGATCGTCTCCGCGAACTCTTCCTTGCCGGGGATCGTCGCGGCCATGCGGAACTGCCCGCCGATCGCCTCCTGCGCCTCGAAGAGCGTCACCGCGTGACCACGCTCGGCGGCGGTCGTCGCCGCGGCGAGGCCGGCCATGCCGGCGCCTACGACGGCGATCTTCTTCGGTGCGCGCGCGCGCAGGATCACGAGCTCGGTCTCGTGGCACGCGCGCGGGTTCACGAGGCAGCTGGCGCGCTTCATGGAAAACGTGTGATCGAGGCATGCCTGGTTGCACGCGATGCACGTGTTGATCTCGTCGGCCTTGCCGGCAGCGGCCTTGTTCACGAAGTCGGGATCGGCGAGGAGCGGGCGCGCCATCGAGACCATGTCGGCCTCGCCGCGCGCGAGGATGTCCTCGGCCACCTCCGGCGTGTTGATGCGGTTCGACGCGCAGACCGGGATGCGCAGCTCCTGCTTCATGCGCGCCGTCACGCCGCGGAACGCCGCGCGGGGCACGCTCGTCACGATCGTGGGGACGCGCGCCTCGTGCCAGCCGATGCCGGTGTTCAGCAGGCTCACGCCCGCCGCCTCGAGCGCCTTCGCCGACGCGACGATGTCGTCCCACGTGTTGCCGCCCTCGACGAGATCGAGCAGCGAGTGCCGGAACACGATCACGAAGTCGGCACCCGCCGCGGCCCGCACGCTCTTCACCACCTCGACGGCGAGGCGCGCGCGCCCCTCGATGTCGCCGCCCCACTCGTCCTCGCGGCGGTTCACGCGCCGGCAGAGGAACTGGCTCAAGAGGTAGCCCTCGCTCCCCATGATCTCGACGCCGTCGTAGCCGGCCTCGCGCGCGAGCGAGGCGGCGCGGCCGTAGTCGGCGATCGTGCCGCGGATCTGGCGCGCGCTCATCGCCGCCGGCGCGAAGGGACTGATCGGCGACTTCACCTTCGAGGCCGAGACGGTGAACGGGTGGTAGCCGTAGCGACCCGCGTGCAGGATCTGCATCGCGATCTTGCCGCCCTCGTCGTGCACCGCGCTCGTGACACGGCGATGGGAGAGCACGTCCACCTTGCGGTTCATCGTGCCGCCACCCGGAAGGAGCCAGCCGCGACGGTTCGGCGAGATGCCGCCCGTCACGATGAGCCCGACGCCGCCGCGCGCGCGCTCGGCGAAGTACGCCGCGAGCTTGCCGTAGTGGAAGAAGCGATCCTCGAGCCCGGTGTGCATCGAGCCCATCAGCACGCGGTTCTTCAGCGTGACGGGCCCGAGATCGATGGGAGAGAGAAGGTGCGGGTAGGCGGTGGACGAAGTCATCGACGCGCCCGAGGATGGCCTCGGGAAGGCGCTCGAGCACGCGCCACGTCCGCGCGGCCACTGCAGGGCGGACGATGGACGCGCGAGCGGCCTCGAGGGCCGAGGCTCACGTCCC
>JBGALT010000044.1:0-46513 GCA_044223665.1 Sandaracinaceae bacterium
GGGTCTCGCGGACGAAGCGCTCTTGCGCCGCGGTCTCGATGCAGCGCGGACCGCGCGCGGCGCGCACGGCGGCGATGGCCTGCTCGGCGGTGGCGTGCCCTCGCGAGACGAGCCAGCTCGCGACGATCGTCCCGGTGCGGCCGAGGCCACCGATGCAGTGGACGATCACGTCGCTCGTGCGGAGCCCCGCGTCGATCCGATCGAAGAGCGACGCGAGGTCGGCGCGCGAAGGCACGCCTTGATCGACGATCGGCAGGCGCACGACGTCGAGGCCGCGGGCGCGCGCGGCGCCGGGGAGCTCGGGGACGCCCGCCTGGCGTAGATCTTCGTCCGACAGGAGCGAGACGAGGACCGCCGCCTCGGCGCGGATCGTGTCGAGGTCGGCGCCGAGATCGCGATCCCAGTCGCGCCGGCCCGGGCAGATCGTGAGGCCGAGCCTGCGCGCGCCGGCCGGAACCCAGTCGATGCGCAGCCGCTCGGCCATGCGGTAGTGGGCGAGGATCGCGCGCGCATGGGCCTCGGCGGCGTGGAGCGCCAGGCGCTTCTGTCGCGCGTCCGCCTCCTCGAAGGAGAGGGTGTGCGCGGCATACCGCAGCGCGCCGACCGCGAAGACGTGAGGAGAGCGGTCTTCTCGGGCGTAGCGCGCGACGTGGCGACGCAGGACGCGCACCATCGAGGCGGCCCGCAGCACGGACGGGTGCCGCAGCGCGGCGGGCACGTCGGGCACGTCGCGCAGGTCCTCGACGGCCGCGAGCCGATCGACGAGCAGGCGTGCGTCGTCGAGCGCTGCATCGTCGGGGAGCGACTGGAACAGGAAGAGCAGGTCGTTCTCGAGCTTGACGAGGTCGCCGAGGATCTGGCGGCGCGAGGCGTGGGCGAAGTCGATGAGCCACACGTTCTCCTGCGCATCGACCAGGACGTTCGCGCCGTTGAGATCGCCGTGCACGTAGCCGACGAGGTGGCGCTCGCGCGGGGCCCCGAGGGCCGTGATCTCGTCGCGGTAGAAGCGAACGAGCGGCTCGCCGTCGCGCGCCTCGCCGCGGATCTTCGCTACGTTCTTGGCCACCGAGGCCGCGTGGGCGGCGGAGAACCCGTAGTGCGGCAGCAGGGAGCAGGCTTCGTACTGCGCGGCGTCCGCGAAGCGCGCCAGCACGTCGGAGAAGACCGCGTCGACGACGTGCTCGAGGCGCGAGAGCGGCTCGCCCTTCTCGTAGAGCTTCTTCAGCGTCGAGACGCCGCCGCGGCGCATGGTCGCGAACGCGTACTTCAGCGCGCCGCGATCCCCGAACTCGGCGCTGGCGAGCAGTCGCGGCGCGTCGTTTCCGAGCACCGACTCGACGCGCTCGACGGCGACGCGCTCCTGGCTCACGAGCGCACGCGGGCCGAGCTTGAGGACGGTCGGGGCCTGCGCGTGGCCGTGCGCGTCGAGCGAGTGGACCGAGAACACGCGGGCCCCCGAGAACCCGCCGGAGAGAGGCGCCAGCTCCAGGCTCTTGCTGTCGCGGTAGAGCCAGGCGAGCGCGTCCTCGTCCGAGGGCTCGAAGGGCGGCTCGGGCCGGGTGAAGGCGGGGCGCGCGCCGCTGCGCGAGGTCTCGGGCTTCACCGTGCTCGCGCCGAAGCGCGTGCCGGGGACGAGGAACGCGGCCAGCTCCGCGGGGGAGTGCGTGACCTCGACGCCGAGGAGCGACGCCAGCTGATCGAGGGCGACGAAGTGCTTCTCGCGCGACGCGCTGGCCGTCAGCGCCGAGCACGTCGCGACCGACCGCAGACCGAGGCGGGTCACCAGCTCGTAGGCGAGGAAGGTGACCTTGGCGTCGGTCCACACGCCGATGATCGCCGCGCGCAGGCCCTGGCCCTTCTCCTTCACGAGGGCGCGCAGGCGCCCCTCGAGATCGGTGTCGACGAAGTCGTTGAGGTGGAGCGCGTCGACGTAGCTCTCGTTCGGCCCGCGATGCTCGTCGAGATCGAGCACCAAGCGCGCGCCGCGGCTATCGACGAGGCAGTGCGGCCCGAACGCGGCGAGGTGGTCGGCCTGCGCCGGATCGCTGGCGCGGTGCTGGTCCCGCACGTGGAGGATGGTCAGGTCCTCGGGGGACTGCGCGCGCGCCCATCCGAAGAGCTGCGCCAGCGGCCCGTGGGCCGGATCGCGCCCGAGCAGGCGCTCCGACTCCGCGGCCCCGACGTGCAGACGGCAAGGCGGCGGCTCGTGCGGGCCGAGCGGGCCGACGAAGTCGTGCTGGAGACACTGCGTGAGGAGGACCGCGTGCGTCACGCCCCGATGCTACCTCGGCTCCGCGCTCGCTCGTCGACGCGCCCGCGGGGGCGCCGCGCTATCCGTGGCCATCGCCGGCGAGGGCCGTGGCGCCGTATCCTCCCTCCGTGCCGGACGTTCCGTGGCGCGCGGTCTCGCTCGGGCTCTCGGCCGCGCTCCTCGGCGTCCTCGCGTTCCCGCCCTTCGAGCTCGCGCCCATCTCGTGGATCGCGCTCGTGCCCCTCTTCGTGGTCGTGCTCGGGGCCGAGAGCACGGGGCGCGAGGTGCTCTGGGCCGGCGGCGTGTTCGGGCTCGTCACGTACGCCGTCTGTCTTCGCTGGCTCTACGAGATCTTCGGCGTGGCGGCGCTCGCGCTCTGGGCGTTCCTCGCCTGGATGCTGGGGCGCACGCTCTGGATGGCGTGGCGCCTCGGCCAGCGCTGGGGCGATCGCGGGCTCGTGCTCGCGCTGCCGACCTTCTGGGTCGGGCTCGAGCACTTCCGCAGCGAGTGCTGGCTCATGAAGTTCGGCTGGGTGACGCCCGGCTACGCGCAGGCGAGCGACGCGCACGTGCTCCAGGCGGCCGAGGTCGTGGGCGTGTACGGGCTCAGCTTCGTCGTGGTGCTGACGAGCGCGCTGGCCGCGTGGGGCATCACCCGGCGCGGGGCGTCGCGCTCGGCGCGGATCCTCGCGCTCGCATCGGTCCCACTCGCCTACGGGGTGCTCTTCGCGTACGGCGCGCGGCGCATCGATGCGCTCGCGCACGAGAGCGACCCGCGGATCACGGTCGCGCTGGTCCAGTACGAGACGAACCGATTCGAGGACGCCGAGACGCTGCTCTCGCGCGTGCCCGCGGGGACCCAGCTCGTCGTGTTCCCCGAGCTGGGCGCCGTGTACCGCGAAGGCCACCTCACGTGGCTCGAGGGGCGAGAGGCCGACCTCGCGGCGCGCGCGCGTGATCGAGGCGCGCTGCTCGTGGTCGGAGGCGAGCGCGAGGTCCCAGGCGCACGGAGCCCGCTCACGGACTTCTACAACAGCCTCGCCTTGATCGAGCCGGACGGGCGCATCTCCTACTACACCAAGGCCGAGCCGGTGCCGCTCTTCGCCGACGGCGTCGCGTCCGACGAGGTGCACGCGTACGACACCTCGCTCGGCCGGCTCGGCTTCGCCATCTGCTACGACTTCACGCACCCGCACGTGGTCGACGCGCTGGTCGGCGCGCGCGCCTTCGTCGTGGCGAGTGGCGATCTCGCTTCGTGGACGGAGCTGCAGCACCGGGAGCACGCGCTGGTCACGCGCCTGCGCGCGGTGGAGCATCGCCGCTGGGTCGCGCGGGCGACGAGCTCGGGCTACTCGCAGATCCTCGATCCGACGGGGCGCGTCGTGAGCGAGCTCGGCTTCGGCGAGGTGGGCGTTCTCTCGGGCGAGATCGGCCTGCGGGACGACGCGACGCTCTACGAGCTCGTGGGCCTCTGGCCTGCGCGTCTCGCGCTGGCGCTCTGGGCGCTGGGGATCGCGCGCGAGCTGTACGCGTGGTGGAGCGAGCGCCGCGCTGCGCGGCGCGCCTCGGCGCGCGAAGGAGCCGCGCCCGGGGCCGCGGGCGCGCCGGATTCGGGCGCGGGTGGGCGCGCCTCGGCGCGGGGCGTGCGGTGAAGCGGCTCGCAGCGGCCCCGCCGTGCGCCGTACCATGCGCCATGGTCTGCTCCCGCTCGGCCGTCCGCGTTTCCGCTGGAACGTGCGGCGCGTGGCTTCACGCGGCGCTGGCCGTGGCGCTGCTCGGCTCCGGATGCGCCGCGCGCCCGGCGCTGCTCGTCCAGCTCACCTCCAACATGTCGGTCGAGCGAGAGATCGACGTCGCGCACGTCGAGGTCGGTGTCGAGGGAGGCGCCGTCCTCCACGCGATCGATGCGCCGCTCACGCGCCGCGTGTCCCGGCCCACGCGCATCGCGGCGTTCGATGATCTGCCCGAGGGCGACTACGTGATCACCGTCGAGCTGCGCTTCCGAGGGCGAGGCGTCCAGACACGACACGTCCGACGCCGCGTGTCCGGCACGACGATCGTCACGCTGCTGATGACCCGAGACTGCAACGGTGTGATGTGCCCGGCCGACGATCCTGCGGCCGTGGAGTGCCTGGGTGGCCGGTGCGTGCCGCCCAGCTGCGACGAGGAGCACCCCGAGCTCTGCCCGGCTCCCGAGTGCGTGCGGGACGGTGACTGCGCCGCGGGGCCCGTGTCATGCGCGCTCGGCACGTGCTCGGCCTCGGGCGCTTGCTACGCCGTTCCCGACGACACCGCCTGCGGCTCCGACCAGACGTGCGACCTCGATCTGGGATGCGTGGCATCGGGTGTCGACGCGGGCGGCACCGACGCGGCGATGCCCGCCGACGCCGGCTCGGTGGATGCGGGCGTCGATGCGGCCGCACCGCTCGACGCGGCCGCCGCGGAGGACGCCGCGGTCTCGAGCGACTCGGGAACGGCCACCGACGGGGGGCCGATCGGGCCGAGCGCGTGCCCCGATCCGGGCTGCCCGATCGACGTGGCAGCCGGAGAACGGCACACCTGCGCGCTGCTGCGCGATGGGCGCGTGAGGTGCTGGGGCACGGGCCGCAACGGCGAGCTGGGCGTCACGGTGCCGGGCGACGTCGCGCTCTCTCCCGTCGACGCCGCGATCGACTCGGTCAGCGCGATCGAGCTCGGCGCCTACCACTCGTGCGCCGTCCGCCTCGGGGCCGTCTGGTGCTGGGGCGCGAACCTCCAGTTCCAGTCGGGCAGCCCGATGTCGGCGCCCGTCCTTCCACCCCGCATGATCCCGGGCCTGACTCAGGTGGTGGATCTCGGGCTGGGCGCTGCGACCTCGTGCGCGCTCGATGCGCTCGGGATCGTCTCGTGCTGGGGAAGCGATCTGCAGGGCGAGCTCGGCGATGGGACACCGCTGGTCTCGCGGAGCACGCCGGGGACCGTCACTCTCGGCGCCCGCGCACGGGTCCTCGCGGCGGGCGCACACCACGTCTGCGCGGGGGACGGCACGACCGTCGGCTGCTGGGGGGCCAACGGGAGCGGACAGATCGGGGATGGCGCGACCATGGAGGTCGCCTCGCCCGTGACCTCGCTCGCGCTGACGGGTGCCGTCGCGCTCGCGCTGGGTGGGCCCCCCGACCCGACGCAAGAAGGACACGGTTGCGCCGTCACGCCCGAGGGAACCGTGAGCTGCTGGGGCGCGAACGAGTCCTACCAGCTGGGGATCAACTTCGACCTGTTGCCGGGCAACTCCGTCGACATCGGCCTGGCCCCCGCGCGCGACGTCGGCGCGGGCGGGCGATTCAGCTGCGCGCTTCGCTGGGACGGAAGCGTGTGGTGCTGGGGCGCGAACGACCAGGGGCAGCTCGGCGACGGAACGACCACCTCGCGAGCACCGCCGCGCCCCGTCACGGGGATCAGCGATGCCGTCGCGATCGGGCTCGGCGATCGTCACGCCTGCGCCGTGCTCGCGAGCGGCGTCGTGACGTGCTGGGGAGCCGGCACGGAGGGACAGCTCGGCAATGGCGGGAGCGTGTCTTCCGCGGTCCCGGTCACCATTCCGATGCCGTTGTGACGGCGCGCCGGCGCTCGCGGCCGGGGCGCGGGACGCGATCGATCAGGGCGTGACCTCGACGTCGAGCTCGAACGTCTGTGGGGCGGCGAGCGAGGCGCTGTCGAGGAAGAGGAACACGTCGTTCGACGCGCTGCTGCCGTTGGTCCACTCGATCGACTCCTCGCCGCCGAACGAAGCGTTGGCGCCGACGAGGCAGCTGCTCGTGACGGGACAGCTGTCGAGCAAGTAGAGCACGCCGTCGCCGTCGTGGCGGTATCGCGCGCGCAAGGTCTGGCCGGGATCGAGCCGGATGCGGAGCGAGCCGTCGCGACCCGGAGCGGTCACCAGGCAGGCGCCGACGACGTCGTTGGTGTTGCCGGCGAGCGTGCCCCGGTAGAGGCCCCCCGCCGTCGGCGTGCTGGGACAGAAGCCGGGGAGGATGTTGCGGCGCGTCGTCGTTGCGGCGTCGTCGGCCACGAAGGCGTCCGTGCCCGCGTCGGTGGCCGTGGCGGCGTCGCCGGTGCTCGCGTCGATCGTGCTCGCGTCGCCGGTGCTCGCGTCGATCGTGCTCGCGTCGATCACGGTGCTCGCGTCGTCCGGCGTGCTCGCGTCCTCGCTCGCGCCGCCGTCCTGGCCGGCGTCCTGTGCTGCGCCGTCGCGCTCGGCGCCGGTGTCGCGCGGCGTGCTGGCGTCGACGTCGGAAGTGGCGCCCCCGCCGCAGCCCGCCACCACGAACCAGAGCGCTCCCAGCCACCACGAAGCTCGCATGGCGCGTGGCATAGGGCCCGCTCGCAGAGAAGTCCATCGATCGACGCGGCGGCAGCGACGCCTTCAGCCGGCCTCGACCTTCTCGAGCCCGGCACCGAGCCGAGCGCGGAGCGCCCGACGCAGCTCGCCGTAGGCCGTCGTCGAGCTCTCGTCGCCTCCGAGCTCGGTGGCGTCGATCGTGCGCCCTTCCGGGAGCTGCAACATCGTGCGCACGTTCCAGCCGCCGTTCCGTGCGGGTGTCTTGGTCGTGACTTCGCGTGCGCGCGTGAGCGCCGCGAGCGGGATCTCCCAGTCGACGCTCTCGGCCAGGCGCATCCCGAAGAGGACCCGGGCCCGCGACAGGCGCAGCCCACGGTCGTCCAGGGTGACGGCGACCTCTTCGTTCATCCAGACGTAGACGCCCGCGAGCACGATCCCGAAGAGCACCAACGGGACGGGGGCCGCCCACAGGATCCCGTCGACGACGGCCGCGCCCGCGAGGCCGATGGCCGGGAGCCCGAGAAACAAGCTCGCACAGCCGACCGCGAAACCGCCCTCCGGCGGGCGAACGAAGCGCTGAGCCTCCATCGCCCCACGTTCGCACGCCGCCGCGCTCGTGTCGCGACCCTCGAGGCGGGCGCCTGATCGCCGACGGCCAGCAGCCGCGGTAGGCGTGGCCCGGTCGTTGCGTCGTTCGTCCACGACCGGCTCGGGCCATCCCGGTCGCGGAGGATTTTCATGAGTCGTACGACATCGCTGTCATGTCTGGTGCTCGCGGCGCTGGTGCTCGCGTGCGTCTCGGGGTGCGCTGCCAGCGTCACCACGGTGACCTGCAACGGCGGCGGCGGCAGCTGCAGCTGCGCCGGGGGGCAGATGTGCAGCTTCTCACCGCAGAGCTGCTCCGGAAGCTGCTCGCTGGGCTGCGCCGATGGCAGCACCTGCCGCGGCAGCTGCGGCGAATCGTGCAGCATTTCCTGTGGAACCGGCACGACCTGCGAGGCGACCCTCGGCGCGAGCGGCAGCGTCTCGTGCGGCAACGACAGCGACTGCTTCATCACGTGCACGGGCAGCTGCAGCGTGAGCTGTGGCAACGGCGCGAACTGCACGATCCGGTGCCCCGGCGACACCGCATCCCGCACGTTCACGGGCAGCGCGAGCTGCTCGTAGCGACGAGCTGGCGCGCTGTGCAGCAGCGTGCGCAGGCGTGAGGGCCCCGAGAGGTGAGGCGATCGTGCGCTGCTCGCGCGACGGACCGACGTGGGCGGCTCGCGATCAGCGCGCGTAGTCCTCGGTCTCCGCCCACTCGATCGCTTCGCGCAGCGTGGGCGCGCGCTTCTTCGCATCGCGGACGGAGCGCGCCACGTCGTCGCTCGTGTGCTGCTCGCCGCCGCTCGGCAGAGGGAACGGCTCGGCACCGAGCCAGCGCCTCACCGCGAGCAGCCGTGTGAGCCCGCGCCCCAGCCCGAGCTCCGCGTAGGGCGCGATCGGCTCCATGGTCGGGAACGCCCGCGCGAAGAGCTCGCGGTCCGGAGGCGCAGAACCGTCGCCCAGCTCGCGCACGAGGTACGCGGCGATCCGATGGTGGACGAGCGTCATCACGAGCGGCTCGCCGTCGAGCTGCACGAGGTGGCGGTTCGGCTCGAAGCGCTCGAAGAAGGGCTCGCCGGGCGCCGGGGCATCCCCGGTCTCGACCAGGCGGCCTCCGGCGGCGTGGGTCGCGAGCGCTGCGCGGAGGTGGGCCAGCTCGGCCGCCCGCGGCGGGGGATCGTCGATCGAGCCGACGCGGTTGTAGCGACCGGTGATCGCGCCCCACACCGGGACGAGCGCGCCACCGTGCCGGCGGAGCAAGAGCACGTCGCACGACTGGCCTTTGAGCGAGAGGCCGGTCAGCGCGCATCGCAGGTCGTAGAAGCCCATGCGGGCGAGCATGCCTCAGCACGCCGCCGTCGCGCGCGCTCAGTCCTCGGGGGCGATACGCGCGATACGCGGCCCCCTCCATCGGGGAGTGAATCCCGATGAGCCTCCCTCGTATCGCTCCCGCGGAGGGCGTACCGTTTCCTGACTCACCCTCTCAGGTCGGATCGTCGATCTTCTTCGCGCGCTCGTGCTCGAGCGCCAGCTTCGCGAGCGCCTGCGGCAGGGCGCGCTGCGCGTGGGCGCCCGAGCGGATCTGCTGGCTGAGGTGCACCCAGTGGGCGAATGCCTCGTGCATGCGGTCGGGCACCTCGTCGCCCTCGAGCGCACGGATCGACTCCGCGATCGCCTCGAACGTGCAGAGCGCGTGCGGCCGATGGCTCCGGCGCAGGCCGTAGACACTGCGCCGCGTCGAGGTGAGCGCGACGGTCGGAAGGCCCGCGCAGAGCGGATCGCGTCGCGCCATGCGCCCGGCCTGGGGCCAGTTGCCGTCGGGGACCACGAGCCGCGAGAGGCCGGCCGCGCGCGCCTCTTCGAGCGGGATCGCCGCGGCGTTCGGGAACAGCACGTAGGAGCCGCGCGGAGCGGGCGCGGGCTCGACGCGGCCCTCGCGCACCACGAGCCTCGCGTTCGCGAGCATCCGCACGGCGAGCTTGCTCGTGCTCGAGCTCTTGAAGGCCTCGAAGCGGTGCACGACGACGACGATCTCGGTGCGCGTCCGGAGGCGCGGCAGCGACGCGCAGTCGCACAGACCGACGAAGATGCCGCAGGTCGGGCACCGAGGGAGCGCGCGGGTTCGCACGGCGTCGGTATTAGGGCCGCCGGTCCAGGGCGTCGATCGCCTTTCCGGCGTCGCGCAGCGCGCGTGCTACATCGCTCGTTCTCGCGAGGTGCGCATCGTGATTCCCGAGGACGTGGAAGGGCTGATCTTCGACTGTGACGGGACGCTCGTCGACACGATGCCGGCGCACTTCGTGGTGTGGCGCGAGGTGCTGGCCGAGCACGGCATCGACTTCTCCGAGAAGCGCTTCTACGAGCTCGCGGGCGTGCCGAGCGTCGGCGTGGTCGAGGCCGCCGCTCGCGATCAGGGCGTGAGCGTCGATGCGCGCGCGGTCGGCGCGATGAAGGACGCTCGCTACCTCGCGCGCGAGGACAAGGGGGCCGCGATCGCGCCCGTCGTGGCGATCGCGAGGGCCGAGCGGGGACGCCGTCGGCTCGCCGTCGCGAGCGGCAACGTCACCGAGATCGTGATGCGCACGCTCCGTGGCGCGCACATCGAGGATCTCTTCGAGGTCGTGGTCGGCGCCGATCAGGTCGCGCGCGGCAAGCCGGCCCCGGACGTGTTCCTGCGCGCGGCCGAGCGCATCGGCGTGCCGCCGCACGCGTGTCTCGTTTACGAGGACGGCGATCTGGGCATCGAGGCCGCGCGCGCCGCCGGGATGCGCTGGGTGGACGTGCGCCCGCTCATCGCGGGCGCGTGATCCGCCGATCGGCTCGCCGGCGGCGGCCCCTTCCATCCGCGGGCTTCGCCCGCTTCCGTCCGGGACCTCCGGAGCGAGCGCCTCTCGCTGGTCAGCCCGCGTCCCGCTCGCGACGGTAGGTGAGCACCGGACGACCGAGCTGGCGCAGCACGCGCTCGGTGACCGATCCCAGCATGAAGTGATCGAGGCCGCTGCGGCCGGCGGTCGCCATCACCACCAGGTCGGCGTTCTGCTCGTCGGCGATGTCCGTGATGACCTCGAACGCGCGGCCGCGGCGCACGATGGGCGTGACGCGGACCGGCAGGTGGGTCGCGTGGGTCTTCATCCAGTGCGCGAAGCGGGACTCCATCTGCTGCGCCGTCTCGGCCGCCATCGGCGTTCCGTCGGGCATCATCATGGCGTCCCACGCGTACACCGTCGTGACGTGCGCGTGGGTCCGGTTCGCGAGGCTCACGGCCTCGCCCAGCACGAACGCGCTCAGCGGGCCGGCGTCGATGGGCACGACGATGCTCTTGGGCGCGAAGCGGCCGTCGAGGTCGGGACGAGCGCTGCACTCGCGGGGCACGGTGAGCACGGGCACCGTGGCGGTGCGCAGGATCTGCTCGGCGACGCTGCCGAGGAGCGCGTGCGCGATCCCGCGGCGGGCCTCGGTGCCGAGAACGAGGAGGTCGGCCTTCTCGCTCGCGGCGTAGGTGGGGATGGCCGTCGCGGCCTCGCCCTGGAGAAGGGTACCCTTCACACGGACGTCCGACTGCGCGAGCGTCTCGACCGCCTTCTTGAGCTTCGCTTCGCGCTTGTGGCGCCACTCGTCCAGCGCCTCGGGGCGGACGATCGCGTACTCGTTGAGCTCGTCGTAGACGGTCCACGAGCTCACGAGCTCGAGCGACCCGGCGAACGCGCGCGCGACCGATGCCGCCACGCTGGTCGCTTGGGTGGCAGACGCCGAGAAATCCGTCGCGCACAGGATCTTCGAGAACATTCGTTGCCTCCGCGAGGACGACCTACGCGCAACCCGGGGCCCCGCCAGAGGGCAATCCCTGCTCGGCCCGGGGGGGCCTCCGCCACCGAGGTCGCCCCTTTCCCCCGATTCCACGCGGGCCCGCCGGCTCCGCGCGGATGCGGCGCGGAAACCTTCCCACCCATCGCCCCCATCGCCCGCGCGGAGCCTGGGCTCGAGCGCGTCAGTGGGCCGGAACGAGCTTCCGCTTCGCGGCGGCCGCGCGCAGCTCGGTCCGGAAGTCGGGGTGCGCGATCGAGATGAGCCGCTCGGCCCGCTCGCGGAGCGTTCGCCCGCGGAGGTCGACCGCTCCCTGCTCGGTCACGATCCACTGCACGTGGCCCCGCGTCGTGACGACGCCGGAGCCGTCCTCGAGCGAGGGGACGATGCGCGAGATCGTGCCGTTCTTCGCGGTCGACGGGAGCGCGATGAAGGCCTTGCCGCCCGGGCTCTTCACGGCGCCGCGGACGAAGTCCATCTGGCCGCCGATGCCGCTGAAGATGCGGGAGCCGATGCTGTCCGCGCAGACCTGGCCGGTCAGGTCCACGGCGAGCGCGGAGTTGATGGCCATCATCTGGTGCTGCGCGGCGATCTCGCTCGTGTCGTTGACGATGTCGCTCGGGTGCAGCTCCACCGACGGGTTGTGATCGCAGAAGTCGTAGAGCGCCTGCGTGCCCATCGCGAACGAGGTCACGATGCGGTTGGTGAAGCGCGTCTTCTTCGCGCCCGTGACGGCGCCGCTCTTCACGAGCCCGAGCAGGCCGTCGCTGAACATCTCGGTGTGGATCCCGAGGTCGCTGCGGTGGTGCAGCGCCGCGAGCACGGCATCGGGGACCATCCCGATCCCGATCTGGATGGTCGCGCCGTCGGGGACGTGCGCGGCGACGGCAGCGCCGATGGCCCGCTCGACCTCGCCCGGGTCGCCCTCGCGGTGCTCGGGCAGCGGCCGATCCACGTGCACGCCGACGGCGATGCGATCGACGTGGATCGCCGAGTGGCCGTCCGTGCGCGGCACGCGCGGGTTGATCTCGGCGACGACGATGCGCGCGTGATCGACGGCGGCGCGGGCGGTGGCCACCGACACGCCGAGGCGGCAGTAGCCGTGGCGGTTGGGGGGCGAGACCTGGATCAGCGCCACGTCGATGGGCAAGGTCCCGTCGCGGAAGAGCGACGGGATCTCGGAGAGGAACACGGGCGTGAAGTCGGCGCGGCCCGACTGCACGGCTTCGCGCACGTTGGGCCCCACGAAGAGCGCGTTGTGCCGCACGTGCCCCTCGAGCTCGGGGGCGACGTAAGGGGCGGGCGCGTTGGTGTGGAGGTGGACCACCTCCACGCCCGCGAGCTCCTTGGCGCGCTCGGTCATCGCGAGCACCAGCGAGACCGGGGTCATGGCCGCCTCGTGCAGGTACACGCGGTGGCCGCTCTCGATCACCCGCACCGCTTCCGCGGCGCTGTCGACGATTCTCACGGCTCTCTCGATACGCGCTCGGGGCGCGCCCGCAAGCCCTCGGCCTCGCGCCGGTCCTGGGCGGCGAGCCGATCCGTGCTGGGCAAGGGTGCTCACCTCGGAGGACCCGGCCTCGAGCGGCGCAGCCCGCGGACGGAAGGGGCCGGAGCGGGCGAGCCGATCGATCAGTGCTTGCCGCCGCCCTTGCGCCAGACCCGAGGCTTGTACTGCGAGCGGCGGATGGCGTGCGAGCCGGTCTCGATGCCGTCGTAGATGAGCTGCAGGCGCATGTCGCCGTCGTGGTTCACGAGGGCGGCCGTGAACTTGCGCGCGTCGGTGCCGAAGCCCTGGACGGTCGTCGTCCCGTTGAAGACCGTGGCGCGCGCGAGGTAGAGGATCGTGTCGTCGTGGTGCGGGCGGTTGACGGTCATCGACGCGGTCAGGTGCGCCACGCCGCGCTCGTCCATCTCGGTCTCGAGCGCCTTGGCGGTGTTCAGCATCCCCTGGATCGCGATGATCGAGGACGTCACGGCCGCGTTGACCTTGAAGCCTTCGCGCGACTTGATGTCGCTCTTGCTGAGGACCTCGAAGTTCGCCTCGCCGAGATCCTGGCGAATCCGGCGGTGCACGCCGTTCTTCTCGTTGAAGGCGGTGATCGTGCCGACGGCCGCGCCACACGCCGTCCGCGGCTCGCGCCACTTCGACTCCTGCGTGAGGCCGATGACGAGCGAGCTGTCCTGCTCGAGCCGGCCGACGTGCGTCTTGAGGTCGATGTTCACGAGCAGGTACGACTGCGGGTTACCGAGGTAGAGGCGCTCGCGAAGCGGCTCGTCGAGCATGTGGGCGACGGTGACGTGCGCGAGCGTGCCGCCGTCGTCGGTGCCGCCGCCGGTGGGCGAGAAGGCCTCGAGCTTGTGCTCGCCGATCTCGCTCATCGTCGCGAAGCGCGCGGCGACCGTCTGCTCGTACGAGGTGGTCGCCTCACCCTGGTGGATGCGGTCGCCGCAGTTGGTGTGGGCGAGCGTCGTCATGACGCTGGGGAGCGAGAAGTCGGCGCCGCACGCGACGACGTCGCCGCCCTTGGCCGCGAGCTGCAGCTCGTCGCGGATGAGCTGCACCCCGTTCACGAGGACGTAGCGATCGCTGACGATCTCGTTCAGGTAGACGCGATACGCGTTGTGCTCGACGCCGAACTCGGCATCGAGGCTCCAGAAGCGCTCGAGGCGCTCGTTCACCAGCTTGGGATCGAATTCCACGCGCGACTCCTCTCCGGCGAGTCGCCTCGCCGGTCTTGGCCCACACCCCAAGTACCATGATCGAGGGGCCGCGCGCGAGGGTCGTGGGCGGCGCGCAGCCCATCCGCCGATCACGACTCGTGATCGCGAATCGGCCGCCGTTCTGGACGTAGAATCGTCGTCGTGACGAGCGTGCTGGCCGATGCAGGAGAGTGAGGCGAAACGCGTCGTCTCGTCGCGGGCGCGCATCGCCGAGCTGCTCGCCGTGGGTGGCGGGACCTTCGTGCTCTGGCCGCTGCTCTGGCTGCTGCGCCGGGTCGTGGGCCTCGACGACGCCGAGCTCGCGGTCGGCTTCGTGTTCTTCCACGCCGCGCACTTCCTGAACGATCCGCACTTCGTGGTGAGCTACCTGCTGTTCTATCGCGACGTCCCGAACGCGATCCGCGGGCGCGGTGTCTCGCGCGCGCAGCACCTGCGCTGGCTCGTGGCGGGCGTGCTCGTGCCGATCGCGCTCCTCGGCGGGTCGGGCGTCGCTCTCGCGATGCGCGACGCGGGCGCGATCGGCTGGATGGTGCAGCTGATGTACCTCACGGTGGGCTGGCACTACGGCAAGCAGGGCTTCGGAGCGCTCGTCGTCGTCCTCGGCCGCCGCGGCGTGCGCCTCTCGCCCCTCGAGCGGCGTGCGGCCCTCATGCATGCGTATGCGGCGTGGGCCTTCGCGTGGGCGAGCCCGGCGAGCGCATCGGGCGAGTTCGAAGAGCGTGGAGTCGTGTACTGGGCCCCCGCACGGCCCGCGTGGCTCGAGGTCGCGGCGGGCATCGTGCTCGCGATCTCGACGTTGGTGCTCCTCGCGTTGCTCGCGCGCAGGGCATGGCGCGAGCGCGGTCTTCCCTGGGCCGAGCTCGCGGTGTTCTTCGTGACGATCTGGATCTGGACCGTCTTCACGAGCCTCGATCCCCTGCTGCGCTACGCGATCCCGGCGCTGCACTCGCTCCAGTACCTGTACTTCGTCGGGCTCGTCCGCCGGAACGAGGTGCGGGCGGCCACGGAGCCGGACTCGTTCGGGCCCTCCGTGGCGAGCCGCGTGGCCTGGCTCGCCGTGTCGGCGGTGGTGCTGGGGTGGCTGGTCTTCCACGGGGCGCCGGCCGCGCTCGACGCGCTCTTGGTGGCGCGCTCGGGCGGCGAGGGCGCGATGGGGGACCTCGGGCCCACGCCGTTCTTCGCCGTCGCGTACGTGGTGGTGAACGTGCACCACTTCTTCATGGACTTCGCCCTCTGGCGACACGACAGCTGGACGGCGAAGTACCTGCGCGCCTAGCGCGTCTACGGCGTGCCGGCGTCCCCGGTCGGGCGCGTGAACCGCGGCGGGCTCGTGGGGAAGTAGCGCACGCGCGCACCCTGCAGCGCCCGCCATCGGCCGTAAGGCATCGGCTGCGTGTCGGGGAAGATCACCTCGGCGCTCGGGGCTTCTTCGGCGAGGAACGTCGGTGCCCCTTCGCCGATCGCGCGCGGCGTCTCGCCGTCCGGTGCGACGCCGAGGCCGCCGTCGCCGACGAGCACGAGGCGGGTCTCGTCGAGCGCGATGGCGTCGGTGACGCCCGCGCGCGCGAGCAGCGGCACGAGGTCGGTGCCCTCCGCGTAGACGAGAAAGCCGTCGCGATCGACGCCCAGCGCGGCACCGCTGGTGGGGAGCTGCGCCAGCGGGCGCCCGCTGGCGAGAACCACGTCTCCGCTTCGCGGCGTCCCGACCGCGAAGTCCCAGCTCACGGCCGCGTGGTGTGCGTACACGGATGTGAGCCCCGGCCGCGCCGGCATCGCCGCCGTCAGGCCGCCCAGGACCTCGTGGTGCCGCTCGGCGCGCACGGCGTCGGGCACCGCGCGACGCGGGTCGACGCGCACGAGCCAGCTCGCGCCGACGCCGGTACGCGCGAATGCGTAGGGCCAGCCCGCGTGCGGGAGGCCCGCGACCGAGAAGCGCCCCTCCGTCTCGGTCGCGCCCTCGAGTGGCGGCCCGGGCAGGGTGGGGCGCAGCACGAGGTAGAAGAAGTCGCGCGGGTCTCGCTCCACGTAGCGCGGGAAGTGCATCTGCATCGAGCGCACGGCGCGACGGGCGCGCAGGTGATAGCCGCGCGCCCCGGGGAACGCGCCGTCGTACTGGTACTCGGCGTCCACGTGCGTGACCGCCGGCGGCGCCGCGTCGAAGGGCGTGGGCGCATCGGGGATCGGCCGATAGAGCTCGAGCCCGGTGTGCGTGTTGTTCATGTCGAGGTGCATCGAGCGCGCACAGCGCGCCGCGATCATCGCCGCACCGAGCGCCTCGGGCCCCAGCGAGCTGCCCCAGAAGAATGCGAGGAAGCCCTCGTCGGTGACGCAGAGGCCGCTGCGGTAGGTGAACGTCTGCTCGGAGGCGTCCTCCGGCGCGGCGCCCCACCACCATCGCTCCCAAGGGTTGTAGCGACCGTCCTCCACGACGCTCGTGAGGTTCTGGCGCATCTCCACCATGCCCGCGGGGATCTGCGCGATGGCCCGCGTCTCGTCGTACTCGCCGCGCCAGTCGGGAGAGGGCCAGCTGCCCATTCCCACCCGGCCGTCGTCGAGCACGGCGACGGTCGCCGCCCACGGCTTGGGTGGCAGGTAGACCTGGCCCTCGCTCATCATGCCGAACTCGCCGTGCATGGCCTGGAAGCCGCCGTCGAAGCCGCCGACCACGAGGCGCGAGGTGCGATCGTCGCGCGGGATGTAGCCGTCGCCGCGCTGTCCGGTCGCGCTCTCCGGCTCGCGCGTGCCCGGCATGATCCGCAGCTGCACCTGACGCGGGTCCCAGAGCGTGATGAACACGCGCGCGTAGGGGCGCTCCTGGTCGGGGCGGATGAACGTCTGCGCGAACGCGGGCGGCGCGCCCGGATACTGGTTCACGAAGGGATCGTCGACGATCGCGATCCACTCGCCCTCGCCTTCGGCGTCCGCGACGTCGTGCAGGATGGGCGTGAGCGCCGCGGGCGGGAAGCCGATCTCGGCGGCCGCCGCGGTGAGCAGCGCGTGACGCTCGGCGCGGGCCTCCTCAGTGACGGGCGCCGTCTCGACCCCGAGCTCGGCGACGCCGCTGCTCGTCTCTTCGTCCGGGCCGAGCCACGCGTAGCGCGTGCGATCCCACCAGTCCTGCACCGCGAACACGCGGCTCTCGAGCCACTCGATGGGCGCGGGGCCGACGAAGGGGAGGTTGCGCACCGTGTCGACGACCCAGGCGATGCCCTGCGGGACGCCCTTCACGGTCGGCTGCGTCTCCACGAGGTCGGCTCCCTCGAGCGGGGTCTCCGTGTGTGGGTCGACGACCAAGGAAGCGCCGCCCGGCAGCGAGGCGACGATTCGCTCCCCGTCGGCCGCGAGCCTCACGTCGGGGGCCGGGGCACGCAGCTGGTAGCGAACGCGTCCGAAGCCGACGCGGCGGCCCGTCTCTTCGAGGTTGGTGATGGCGTTCTGCTGGCGCTGGGCCCAGGTCCAGCCCTCGGTGTACGAGGCCGGCTCGCCGCGCAGGTCGAGAACCGTGATGGCCTCGACGTCGGCCCCGGCGCGCGTCGCGAACGCCACGAAGTCTCCCGCGCGGACGATCTGCTCTTCGGTCGCGCCGCCGCTCCGGGTGACGTTGGTCGTGAACGAGACGTAGATCGCCGCACCGTCGAGGCCGGGGCGCACGTCGGAGTAGTAGACGTCGTCGCCGCCCTCGCCCTCGTGCGCGAGGAAGAGCGCGGGCCGGGTGCCGAGGGTCGAGACGTCGTCCGCGAGCCACGTCACCGTCTCGGCGCGGACACGCAGGCCGTCGCGCGCCAGCACCGCCGCGAGCGAGGCCTCGAGCGTCCCTTCGCTCGCGCCGCCGGTGAGCCCTCGGTACGCCACCACCGCCCCGAGGGCCACGATCAGCGCGCGAAGCCACGCCTTGCGCCGGCCGATCCACGCGCGCCCATGCGCCGAGAGCGAGGGGCCGCGCGCGCGCGACGAAGCAGTCTGCGAAGGGTGGCTCAAGGGCGCTCGGGCCGGAGGTAGCACGGAGCGATCCGCGCGGCGAAAGACGAACGGCCCCAGGTTGTGATCGCGTATGGTTGGTCATCGAGCACGCGCCGCGATCCCGGCCTTGATGCCGCGTCCGAGCAAGCTCGGACGCTCGCCACCTCACCCTGCGGTCGGTGCTCACGGCCACGAGGCCGCTCCGCTCCGGCCTCGGGAAGGCGAGGCCTATAGCCAATTGGCTATAGGCCCCGCCGCCAGGCGACGCCTGAAGGCCGGTCTCGCGACGCGACATGCGTGAGGCCTCGTCCGTTCTGCGCAGCAGCCTCGTCGCAAGACTTCACCGACTGGTGCGGATCACGACGACGGCCCCGGCGCGGGTGCACCGAGGCCGTCCTCCGACTTGCCGCGCTCCGGCGAGGCGGCCCTCGAGGGTCAGCTCGCGCTGCAGAGCGGCCGGGCCACGCACTGGCCGCTCGTGCAGCGGCTGCTCCAGCACTCGCCGGGCGCGGTGCAGCTCTCGCCGTTGGCGTGCGGCACGAGGCAGACGTTGTTACCCGTGCCGTCGTCGCCGCACCGCGCCGGGGCCTGGCAGACGCCCGAGCACGCCTCGCCCACCGCGGGGATCGCGACGCAGGTACCGTCGGGGCCGAAAGTGGCGTTGCACGTCTGCGTCACGCGGCAGTCGCCCGGGCCCGTGAAGGTGAGCTGGCAGGTGCCGTCGGTGCGCGGGGCGCGGCAGACCGCGTTCGTCCCGACCGCGCAGATCAGGCCGTCCTGGCAGCGCGCGTCCGTGCAGGATTCCCCGACGCCCACGATCGGGCGAGCGGAGCACGTGCCCTGCTGCGGGTCGCCGGCGGTCGGCATGCAGGAGAGTCCGTCGGCGCAGGTGTTGTTGTCCTCGGGATTGCAGGCGCCGCCCGAGGCGATCTGCGCGACGCAGCGCGCCGTCGTCGCGTCGCAGTACGCGCCGGTGTCGCAGCTGTTGGTGCACGCCTCTCCGATCTGCGGGACGTGAGTGCACGTTCCGCAGCCGGAGGACACGTTGCTGCACGTCGAGGTCGGGCCGCACTCCTCGGCGAGCGTGCACGAGGCACCGTCGGCGAGGGTGCCCTCGAAGACCTGGCCGCACGAGGCCGGCGTCGTCGAGAGGCCGTCGCAGGTGGCGCCGCCGAGCGCATCCAGGCACGCGCCCGCGAGGTCGGCGCGGTAGACGATGTGGCCGGCCGCGATCGCGTCGCGATAGGGCGCGAACACGCTGTTCTCGTAGTAGGCCGTCATCTGCGCCTGGCAGTCGCCGCCCGCCGACGCCAAGAGGAGGCCGGGCAGGTTGGCGTACGAGGCACAGCGGGACGCGAGCCCGCAGAAGGCCTGCGCGGTGCGCGAGGAGAACTGCTCCATCGGCACCGGGCCCGCGGTCGTCGTCTGGTTGCAGCCCGCCGCCGCGAGCCCCAGCGCCATCACCACACCGATCCCAGCCTTGGTCTTCGTCATCGGATTCCCTCTCCGGCCGCACGCGCGGCCGCGCCTGCCCGAGCACTTCGGATGCCACTGCAACGGGCCTCGCCGCGGCCGCCCCCCTAGAGCACCGATTGGCTCGAATCGCAACGAAATCCCGCGCGGCCATCCCCCGGCGCGCGCCAGCGCCGCGATCCGGTCGCGCGGCGAAGTGGTCGCACTGTGCCGCTCGGTGTGAGCGAGCGGCACGGTCGGGCGGGCCGAGGCGTCGCTGGCCCTGGTCGGTCGCCCGGCGCCCGCGCGAAGAGACCAAGCCGGCGCTTGCCCCGTCCGTCCCAGTTGGACAACATGCCGCCCCCTGGCAGGGCGGAGCCGTGCTCTCGCCGCAAGGAGCCTTTCCCATGCGTCTCGCTACACCTCTTTCCGTCGGGCTCGCCGTCGCACTCGCGCTCGCCCCCGTGCCCGCGCTCGCGCAACGCACGCCCCGCACGCCGCGCGGTGGCCGGCCGTCGACGACGTCGTCGTCCGAGTCGGGCTCGGCCGAGCCGACGGGCCCCGTGCCGACGGTCGCCGATCTGCCGACGATCCTGCCGCATCTGTCGAGCGGGAACACGGACGAGGTGCTCGCCGCGATCGATCAGCTGACGCTCGTCGACGATCCGCAGGTGGTGCCGCCGATCGTCCAGATGGTGCGCGCCGGCCAGCCGGACACCGTCACCGAGCGCGCGATCGAGGCGCTGCGCACGCTGGCCGAGCCCTCGTCGCTCGATCTGCTCGCCGAGCTCTCGCATCACCGCCGGGCTCCGGTTCGCCGGCGCGCCTACGCGGCGATCGCCGCCGTCCACGATCCGCGGGCGCGGCCGCTCCTCGAGCAGGGCCTGCGCGACAGCGATCGCGGCGTGCGCGGCGCGGCCGCCGATCTGCTGGGGCGCACGGGCGCCCACGCCTCGCTCGACCTGCTCTTCCGCGCCTTCGATCGCGGCGTCGTGGAAGCCGCCTCGGCGATCGGCCGGCTCGGCGACGAGGACAGCGTCGAGCGCTTCGACGAGCACCTCGGCCACGCTCCGCTCTCCGTGATGCTCTCGGGCTACGAGCAGTACCTCGCGCGGACCGACATCGACGAGGACACGAAGGTGGAGATCGTCGGGCGCCTCGGCGAGGTGTCCGGACGCACGGTGCGCGAGTTCCTCGGCCAGTACCTGCTGACGTTCCCGGAGCGCGATCGCAGTCGCCTGCGCACCGTCGTGCGCGACACGCTCGCGCGCATCCCGACCGACGCTCCGGCCGCCCCGCGCGGCGCGCCCACGCCTTCCGCGCCCGGCGCGACGGGAGGTGCCCAGTGAGCCGCGCTCGCTCGATCGGGGCCGCGCTCGCGCTGCTGACGGCGATCGCCGGATGCGGCGGCGCGCAGCGCTCCGCCTTCAGCCATCAGTTCCGCGACAACCACGAAGAGGACTTCGCGGCGGTGCTCGAGCGGCTGCCGCAGGCGGCGCAGCACGAGAGCCCACAGAACGCGCTCGGTCGACCGATCGCGGTCGCGACGACCCACGACGAGCCGCGCCGCGTCGTCGCGCTCGATCCCACGAGCGGCGAGACGCTCTGGGCCCACGAGCTCGACGCCCAGACGCGACCGGAGATCCTCGGCGATCTGGTGCTCACCAGCGATCGCACCGAGCTCGTCGCGCTCGATCTGCGCACGGGCGAGGTGCGCTGGACCGATCGCCTCGCCGATCTCGCGTACGTCGGCGCCTCGCGCGACGGCGACACGGTCTACTGGGCCGCGACGGTCGGCGCGCTCGGGGGCGCGCGGCGCGTCGGGCACGTGACGGCGATCGACGCCACGAGCGGTCGCGAGCGCTGGCGCCACGAGGTGCAGGGCGTCTTCGGTCGCCCGGCGGCGGCGGGTGGCATGGTGCTCGTGCCCTGGGAGCGCCAGAACATCGCGGTGCTCGACGAGCTCACCGGCGTCGAGCTGGCGCGCCTTCGCTCGACCGACGACGTCGTCGCGTGGATCTTCGACGACCCGACGGGCGTCTACTACGGCCATCGCGGCATCTACCGCCTGACGCAGCGCTCCGTGAGCGGTACGCGCGACGGCTCGACGCACGTGGACGTGCCGCTCGGCGATCTGCCGCGCGATCCCGACATCTACGACGACGGCTTCCTGCCCAAGCCCGGCACGCGCTCGGCGCGCGGCCGCATCCGCGTCTATTTCGCGCCGGCGCCGGCGAGCGATCCGGGCGAGGTGCGCATCGCGGGCGACACGTACTACTTCGTCTACTACCGCTACGTGTTCGCCTACGGGCTCGACGGCGCGATGCGTTGGTCGCGCATCGTCGAGCAGGACATCATCGGCGCGCAGGCGCTCGAGGGCGGCCTGTTCACGGTCGGCGAGCAGGGACAGCTCCACGTGCTCGATCAGGCCAGCGGCCTCGATCGATGGACGGGCGGCGCGAGCATGGAGCTGGCGTCGGTGGATCTCGACGTCGCCGGGTTCGGGGTCGGCGCGGCGCCGAGCGGCAGCCTGCGGCCGCTGCGCGAGACGCTGACCGAGATCGTGCTCGACCCCGACAACCGGCTCGTGCCGGCGCGCCAGTACGCGGTCGAGTCGCTGGCGGCGATCGAGGAGCCGGAGATCACGCGCGACCTGCTCGATCTCTACGCGCAGCGCTCGATGCCGGGCTCGCTCCGCGAGACGATCGCCACCGCCCTGCGCTCGCGGCGCACGGGCCCTCAGTACCTGATCGAGGCGCTCGGGCGGCGCTACGACTTCATCGAGGACACGCAGGCGCCGCCGCTCGAGGTCATCGTGCCCTCGCTGCTCGAGATGCACGCGAGCGAGGCCGTGCCGCAGCTCGTGCAGCAGATGAACGACCACGAGACGCCGGCCAACGTGCTGCCCGTCGTGGTGCAGGCCGTGGCCGAGCTCGGCGACGCGTCCGTGGTGCCGGCGCTGCGCTCGTTCCTCGTCTTCTATCACGCCGACAGCAGCTTCGCGGAGAACGCCGACGCGCTCGGCTGGGCCGCGCGCGGCATCTTCCGGCTCGGCGGCGAAGAGGGGCGGGCGCTGCTCACCTCGCTGCGCGGCGAGTCGCGCACGGTGGCGCCGCTGCAGAACGCGATCGTCGCGATGTACGACGAGGAGCGGCAGGAGCAGGAGCGCCTCGCAGCGCGCGAAGCGGCCGATGCCGAGGCGGCGCTCGCCGAGGCGGCGCGACAGGCGGAGGCCGAGCTGCCGGCGCGGCTCTCGCAGGAGGCCATCAACGGCACCTTCGCCGAGCACGCCGACGATCTGCGCGAGTGCGTCGCGGGCGAGGTCTCGCGCAATCCGCTCCTCGGTCAGGTGCGCGTGCTCTTCATCCTGACCAACGACGGCCGCGCGAGCGAGATCAGCGTCGCCCCGAACACGCCGGAGCTCGTCACGTGCGTCGAGCAGCGCGTGAGCGCGTTCCAGTTCCCGCGCTTCCGCCAGCGGCGCCAGCGCGGCGCCTTCACGGTGTCGTTGCGCGGCGGAGCCCCGCAGACCACGGGGAGCTCGACGCAGAGCCCGCTCGAGCAACCGCTGACCGCCGACGATCCGTGGTGGGCGTGGCCCGAGCGCCGGGCGCAGGGCTCCGAGACGCCGACGTCGATCCACGCGTGGTGGGATCATCGGCCCGCGCCGGTCGTCGCCACCGCGACGTCGACCGCGACCGCGACCACGGCGCCGCCTCTGCCCGAGCACGCGACCTCGAGCGGCACGACGAGCGGGGCCCACACGGGCCCGACCCACACGGGCCCGACGACGAGCGGGACCGGGCCGGCGTGGTGGGAGGGCTCCGGCGACTCGGGCGAGCCGCCCCCGCCGGACGATACGACGCCGGACGATACGACGGAGCCGCCGCCGCCTCCTGCGCCGACGCCTGCGCCTCCCGCGCCTGCTCCGACCACGGGACGCCGCGGTCTGTCGAGCGCGCCGCCGACGCCCGCCGCGCCGACGCCTGCGCCGGCTCCGGCCGCGCCGACGCCCGCGCCCACGCCGGCCGCGCCGACGCGCGCCAGCGCCTGCGCCTCCGCCTGCTCCTCCGCCTGCCCGGCCGCGCCGACGCTGCGCCCGCTCCGGCCGGGCCCGCGTGGTGGGAGGGCACCGGCGACAGCACCGCCCCCTCCGCCTCGTCCACCACCACGCGTCGCGGTCGTCGGTGCGAGCGTGGCTCCGCCGCCGACGAGCGCGCCCACGCCGCCGCCGACCTCGGCCGCGCCGCCGCCGCCGGCCGCACCGCCGCCGCCGGCTGCACCGCCGCCGACGACCACGCCTCCGCCCACCACGGCCCCGAGGCCGCGCCCTGGTGGGCGCCGGCCGCCGGTCACTGATCGGCTCGCTTCGCTTCGGCCCCTCCGTGCGCGGGTTCCGCCCGCTCCGTCCGGGGCCTCCGGGGCGAGCACTCCTTTCCGAGCACGGATCGGGTCCGCCGGGGCGAGCACCATTCGCTGGTGACGGCCCGTCCACTGCGACCCCTCCCGTTTGCGCGTTTCGCGCGTTGGGCAGCCTCTCCGTTGCGGGGGCGGAAGACGATCGACTTGTTCTGCGCCGCGCCCTAAGGTTGCTTCCGAGAGGTGACCGGATGCGCCGTGCGTGGATCGGGATTCTGATCGGAATCGGTTTGGTGCTCGCGGGCGTGGTCGCGTGCGCGGGAGGCTCGGAGCCGAGCGCCTCGTCCACCCCGCCGCCGAGCGGGCCCCCGGCGACCGAGGCGGCTCCGCCGTCCACCGCGGCGGCCGAAGCGCGCGCGGTGTGGGACGAGACGGGCTACGAGCTGCGGGGAGACGCGCCGGGCCCGTACACGGCCGGTGCGGAGGGGCATTTCACGATCCGGCTGACCCCGCGCGGCAACTTCCACGTGAACCAGGACTACCCCCTCTCGATCACGCTGACCGGGCCCGGAGGCGTCACCTTCCCGCACGCCACGCTGACGGCGGCCGAGGCGCAGACGATGAGCGAGCAGCTCGCGTCGTTCGACGTGCCGTTCACCGCCAGCGGCGCCGGGACGCAGCACGTGACGGCGCTCGTGGACTTCGCGGTCTGCACGCCCGAGTCGTGCATGCCCGACACGCGGACGGTGGCCATCGATCTGGCCGTCCAGTGACGGGTCGGGAGGGGCCACCATGACGACGCGGGCGCAAGCGGATCTCGCGCGCATCGGCGCCAGCGTGCGCGAGCGCTTCTCGAGCGAGCGCCGGGTGCTCTCGTTCGACGAGTACCTCGCGCTCTTCGAGGACAGCCCCTACCGCTTCACGCGCGACGCCGCTCGCTACCTGGCCGACTGTTTCGCGTACTTCGGTACGACCGAGGTGGAGCGCGCCGGCCGCAAGGTGCAGCGCTTCCGGCTCTTCGATCTGCCCTGGGAGGAGCGTCGCAAGAACGAGCGCCTCGTCGGACAAGAGGAGATCCAGGGCGAGTTCCACCGCGCGCTCTCGAACTTCGTGCGCGAGGGGCGCATCAACCGCCTGGTGATGCTGCACGGGCCGAACGGCAGCGCGAAGTCGACCTTCGTCGCCTGCCTGATGAAGGCGCTCGAGCACTACGCGACGACCGACGACGGAGCGATCTACGTCTTCTCGTGGATCTTCCCGCGCGGTCGCGATGGCCGCGCCGTCGGCTTCGGCTCGATCGACGACGCGCCGAGCGGGCCCTCGTTCGCGCACCTGCCGGACGGCAACATCGAGCTCCGCATCGGGAGCGAGCTGCGCGAGAGCCCGCTGCTCCTTCTCCCGACCGAGGATCGCAAGCGCATCCTGGGAGACGCCTTCGAGCGCGCCGGCCGCACGGATGGGCCACCGTCGTCGCTGCTCGACGGGTCGCTCGGGGCCAAGAACCGACAGATCTTCGAGGCGCTCCTCACGGCGTACCGCGGCGATCTCTCGCGGGTGCTCGCCCACGTGCGGGTCGAGCGCTTCTACGTGTCGCAGCGCTATCGCCAGGGCGCCGTCACCGTCGGCCCGCAGATGGCGGTCGACGCGACCGAGCGGCAGATCACCGTGGACCGCTCGCTCGCGTCGCTGCCGGCCTCGCTCCAGTCGCTCTCGCTCTTCGAGACGCACGGCGACCTCGCCGACGCGAGCTCGGGCATCCTCGAGTTCAGCGACCTCTTGAAGCGCCCCCTCGACGCCTGGCGCTACCTGCTCCTGGCCATCGAGGAGGGCGAGATCTCGCTCGGCCAGAGCGTGATGCCGCTGAACACCGTGCTCGTCGCGACGAGCAACGACGTGCACCTCAAGGCCTTCCGCGAGCATCACGAGTACCGCTCGTTCCGCGGGCGCCTCTCGCTCGTGAAGGTGCCTTACCTGCTCGAGACCTCGGAGGAGCAGTCGATCTACGAGGCGCAGATCGTCCCCCAGGTGCGCGGCCTCGTCGCGCCGCACGCGACGTACGTGGCGGCGCTGTGGGCCGTGCTCACGCGCCTGAGGCGCCCGGTGCTCGAGAGCTACGCGAACAAGAAGCTGGGCCACCTCGCGGTGCAGCTCTCGCCGCTCGAGAAGGCCGACTACTACGACGCCCTCACCATCCCGAACCGCTTCTCGAACGACGAGATCGCCGAGCTCCGTGCGGGCTTCGAAGAGGTGCGCCACGAGTCGGACGGCTGGGCGCTCTACGAGGGGTCGACCGGGGCCTCGCCACGCGAGATCCGCACGCTGCTGCTCGACGCCGCGCAGGACGCCGAGCACGGTGGGCTGACCCCGCTCTCGGTGCTGGAGAAGGTCCGCGAGCTCTGCGAGTCGGACGACTTCGACTTCCTCAAGGAGCCGCCCGAGAGCGGCTACCACGATCACCGCGGATTCATCGAGATCGTCCGCGGCCGCTGGCTCGATCGCGTCGACGAAGAGCTGCGCGCCGCGACGGGCCTGGTGGACGAGGCGCAGTACGTCGACCTCTTCGACCGCTACGTCACCCACGTCTCCTACTCGCTGAAGAAGGAGCGCATCTACAACCCCGTCACCGGCAAGGACGAGGAGCCGGACCAGAAGCTGATGGAGAACGTCGAGCAGATGCTCGGCGTGACGAAGAACCAGGAGAGCTTCCGGCGCGACATCATGAGCGGCGTCGCGGCGCACGCGATCGATCACCCCGGCGAGAAGCCCAGCTTCCCGCGCGTGTTCCCGCGCCTCTTGGCCCAGGTGCGCGAGGCGACCTTCCAGAAGCGCAAGAAGCAGATCGCCGAGATCGTGGAGGACACGCTCTCCTCGCTCGCGAAGAACATCCGGAACATCCCGGCCGAGCGCGTGCGCCGCGCCGAAGAGACGAAGAAGCGCATGATGGAGCGACACGGCTACGAGGAGCGCTCGCTCGGGGACTCGCTGAGCGAGCTGCTCCGGCGCCGCTACCACTGATCGATTCGCCCGCGCCATGGCCGACCCCATCGAGATCGATCGCCTCACCTACCGCCGGGTCGCGCCGCCCGCGCGGCCGCGGGACGCGACGAGCACGAAGGCCAAGCAGTTCTGGGACGTCGTCGATCCGACACGCGGCACGGTGGTGGCGCACGCCGAGGTCTTCGAGAAGCCGGACCAGTGGGGCGTGCGGCTCTTCGACCAGGTGCCCCAGCTCGACGAGCTCGAGCTGACGCGGATCGCCGCGAACCTGCTCGTCTGGCACGCCGGCGCCCAGGTCGAGACCGTCGAGCTCTGGCTGGCCCGCAACGGGGCCCGCTCGGTGCTGGTCCGCGTCCGCGGCGACTACATCTGATCGAGCGAGGCGGGGCCATCCCCGCGGCGGTCCGGCCGCGGTGAGCGGGGGCGAAAAAAGAGCCCGCGCCGCCATCGCGGCACGGGCTCGCCCTCGACCCACGCGGCTCGCGTCAGCTCTTGCGGACGACCTCCGCCTCGGCGACGTCGCGCGACGCCGTCTCGGAGGTGGTCTTGTCGGGCACGCGCTTGGTCACGTCGATGTCGTCGTCGCTCGAGAGGCCACGCTTGAGGCCCTTGACGGCCTTGCCGAGGCTCTCGCCCAGCTGCGGGAGCCGGCTCGCGCCGAACACGAGCAGCATGATGAGCAGAATGACGACCAGCTCACCCATTCCGAGGCTACCCATACGCGCTCCTTCGTCCTTGGTGGGACTCTGACGGAACAGTAGCGGGGGGTATTCGCGCCGGCAAGCACGCCGCACGAGGACCCTGGGGCGGTCGTGCCAGCGAAAACGCGCCGGATGTCGTAAACAGCGGGCGATGTCGACGGTGCACCTCGCGCGCGGGCGGGTCCAGCCGATCTGGGCGGGCCATCCCTGGGTCTATGCCCAGGCGATCGACCACGTGGAGGGGGCGCCGGCCCCGGGCGACGTCGTCGACGTCGTCGATCCGGAGGGCCGTCACCACGGCCGAGGCTACTGGTCGCCGCGCTCGGCCATCCCGGTACGGATCGCGACCCGCGACCCTCGCGATCCGCTCGACGGCCCCTCCATCGGCCGGAAGATCGAGGCTGCCCGCGCGCTCCGCCGGCGCTTCGGCCTCCCCTCGCTCGAGACCACCGGCTACCGGCTCGTGCACGCCGAGGGCGACGGGCTGCCCGGCCTCGTCGTCGACGTGCTGGGCAACGTCGCGGTCGTCCAGATGCTGACGATCGGAATGAAGCGCAGGGAAGACGACGTCTTCGCTCACGTGGCGCGCGTCGCCGAGGTGGAGACGGTCATCGAGGTGGCGAGCGAGAAGGCGGCGGGCATCGAGGGGTTCGTCGCCGAGACGCGCGTGGCGCGCGGCCCCGAGCCCAAGGCGATCGAGCTGCTCGAGCGCGGCATGGCGTTCGAGGTGCCCAGCGTGATCACCCAGAAGACGGGCTTCTACTTCGACCAACGCGACAACCGCGCGCTCGTGGAGGCGCTGGCGCCCGGGATGCGCGTGCTCGACCTCTACACGTTCGTCGGGACCTTCGCGCTCTTCGCGGCGCGAGGCGGCGCGCAGACGGTCGTCGCGGTCGACAGCGCCATCGCGGCCATCACCGCCGGCGCCCGCATGGCGCACCGCCACGGGCTCGCTTCGCGCGTGACCTTCGAGCGCGCCGACGCCAAGGACGAGATGGAGCGCCTGCATCGGCGGCACGAGAGCTTCGACCTCGTGATCCTCGATCCGCCCAAGCTCGCGCCGACGGCCAAGCACCTCGACAAGGCGCGCATGCTCTATCGCAAGCTCAACGCGGACGCGGCGCGCCTCGTCGCGCCGGGAGGGCTCCTGCTCAGCTGCTCGTGCTCGGGCGCGATGGAGCTCGAGGACTTCAAGCGCACGGCGGTGACGGGCGCGCGCGACGCGCATCGCGACCTCGTCCTCGTGAAGACCGGTGAGCAAGGCGTCGATCACCCGTCGCCGGCCGCGTTCCCCGAGGGCCGGTACCTGAAGGCATGCCTGTTCCGGGTGGTGCCGTGAGGCCCCTCGGCGAGATGGACGCGCGCGGGGTCGAGGGCGTCGTGTTCGACGTCGACGACACGGTCACGCGCGAGGGGATCGTGGAGCGCGAGGCCTTCGACGCGCTCTGGGCGCTGCGGGATGCAGGGCTGACGACCATCGCCTGCACGGGGCGCCCGCTCGGATGGACCGACGCCATCGCCGGCACCTGGCCGGTGTCGGCGGCGGTGGGCGAGAACGGCGCGGGCTGGGCGCTGCGTCGCGGCCACGTGCTCGAGCTCGGAACGTTCGACGAGCCGGGCCGCGATGCGGCGCGACGCGCGCAGCTCGAGGCGATCCGCGCCGAGGTGGCCGCGCGGATGCCCGAGGTGCGCCTGGCGCGCGATCAGCCGGCGCGGCGCGCCGATCTCGCGTTCGACGTCGCCGAGACCGCGCACCTCGGCCCCGCGCAGCTCGACGCGCTGGCGCGCGATCCTCGCGGCCCACGGGGCGCGCATGCTGATCTCGACGGTCCACGCTCACGCCATCGTGGGCGCGTGGGACAAGGCGCAGGGCGCGGTCCGTGCCGCCGAGGCGCTCGGCATCCCACCGGCACGCGCCCGCGCGGCGCTGGTGTTCGTCGGCGACTCGGGCAACGACGCCGCCGCCTTCTCGTTCTTCGCGCGGACGGTCGGGGTGGCCAACGTGGCGCCGCACGTGCCGAAGCTGCCCGACCCACCTCGCTGGGTCACTCCTTCCGACCGCGGGCGCGGCTTCGCCGAGCTCGCGGCGCACCTGCTCGAGGCTCGACGCTGATGGCCCAGAAGACCAAGGACAAGCGCATCTCCGGCCCGCTGGTGCTCGCCATCTCGAGCGGCATGATCGCCGTCGGCATCGCGGCGATGATCGCGATCGACGTGCCCGAGGAGGTCGCCGAGGACGAAGCCCAGCGCGACGAGTACGCGGCTCTCGTCATCGACGATCGTACGCCCGAGCGCGTCGCCGAGTCGTACCTCGATGCGTGGCGCCGCCGCGCATGGGATCAGGCCGCGGCCATCTCGATCGGCGAGGCCCACGAGCGCGCGCTCACCAAGCAGGCGATGGACCAGGACGTGGAGCACGACGACCGCGTGATGGCGCGCGAGGTCTGGGAGCGCCTGGCGAGCTCGCCGCTCACGTTCGAGTGGCAGCGAGCCGAGGCGCTCGACGATCGCGGCGGCCTCTACCTGCACGCGATCGCGTCCTACCAGTTCATGAGCCACCCCTACCGGCGGGTCATGAGCTGGGTCGTGCGCCCGGAAGGAGAGCTGTTCCGGGTCGAGCGGATGGAGAACGGCGAGGTGCTGACGCCCATCCCGGACATCCTCGACGGGACCGACCTGTGAGCGCGGGCGCCGCGATGCAGAGCACGCGCCTCTCGCCCGCCGTGCTCGAAGCGGGGACCGAGGGGCACTACGTCGACGCGCGCGCTCTACGACCACACCTATTGCCCGCGGCGCGACGATCAGCGCTTCTACGTCGAGCTGGCCTGCACGCTCCAGGCGCGGGCCGTGCTCGAGCTCGGCGTGGGCACGGGGAGGGTGGCGCTCGCGCTCGCGAAGGACGGGCGCGAGGTCGTCGGGGTCGACCGCATGCCCGACATGGTCGATCGCCTGCGCGCACGGCTCGCCCGCGAGCCGAAGGCGGTGCGCACGCGCGTCACGCTCCGCCTCGGCGACGTGCGCTCGGTGCGACTGCGTCGCCGCTTTCCGCTCGTCGTCTCGCCGTTCAACGTCTTCATGCACCTCTACGCGCGGCGCGACGTCGAGCGCGCGCTCGCGACGTGCCGCGCGCACCTCGCGCCGAAGGGGCGTCTGGCGTTCGACGTGCTGCTCCCCGACCTGCGCTCGCTCGGCCGCGATCCGGCCCGCTACTACAAGGGCCGCCCGATCAAGGATCCCACGAGCGGCCAGCGCTACGCCTACGCCGAGGCGTTCGAGTACGACGCGCTCGCGCAGACGCAGCTCGTCACGAGCGCGTTCCGGAGCCTCGACGACCCGCGCGACACGTTCGTGCGCCCGCTCGCGCATCGCCAGTTCTTCCCGGCCGAGCTCGAGGCGCTGCTCCACTACAACGGCTTCGCGATCGAGGCGCGCTACGGCGACTTCGTCGGCGGGCCGCTGGAAGCCTGGAGCGAGTCGCAGGTCGTGGTGGCGAAGCTGCGGCGCTGAACGTGCCCGATCGGTCCGGCAACGGACGAGCATGGGGAACGTGGCGAAGGGCGCTCCGCGGGAGCACGAGAACGACGAGCTCGACGACTCGTGGTTCGATCTGCCGGTCGTCGTCCGGCCCGTCGACGTCGCGACGGTCGATGTCGCGCGTGAGCCGGCGCCCGTGGATCGGGCGCGACCCCGGACGCCGGAGGACGACCTCGACGAGTCGTGGTTCGATCGGCCGGGACGGGGAATCCGTCGCTCGGACGTGCTCGGCCCCTGACGATTGCGATCGCAAGCGTTCTCGGGCAACGTCCGCGGATGCGCGTTGCGTCGTCGATCGCCGCTGGCCTCCTCCTCTTCGCGTGCGCCGAGCCCGCGCCCACGAGCGTCGCCGACGACGCCGGTGCGGCCGACGCCGCGATGCCGCTCGATGCGGCCGCGCCGAACGACGCCTTCCGTCCCGACGTGGGGCCCGACGCGTGGGCCCCGACCGATGCCGGCGCCATCCGGACCACCCCGACGTTCCCCGAGGTCTCGGGCACCTGTCCCGACCTCACCTCGCCGGGCACCGTGACCTTCTCGCCCGCGGGCCTGACGCCGCGCGCGGCGCGCATCTGGGTCGGGCCGGCGGCCGCCACGCTCGACGGGCCCGTCGTCTTCGTCTGGCACGGGGCCGGCGGCTCCCCGAGCGACGCGAGCTACATCCTCGGCGACGCGATCAGCGACATCGTGGAGCTCGGCGGCATCGTCGTCGCCCCTTCCCACGATCCGGCGAACACGGATCTTCCGTGGTTCCTCGATCTCGGCACGCGGGAAGACGATCTCGAGGTCGCCGACGAGGCGCTCGCGTGCGCGCGCGCGTCGATCGGGATCGACGAGGCGCACGTGCACAGCGTCGGGTTCAGCGCGGGCGCGCTCCACACCTCGCAGATGAGCTTTCGGCGCGCGAGCTACCTCGCCAGTGTCGTCACCTACAGCGGCGGCCTCGTCTCTCGGAGCGCGCCCGCCCGTGATGCGCTGGATGCTCGCTTCGCCGCGATGATCCTCTTCGGGGGCCCGGACGACGTCGTGCTCGTCGCGTTCCAGCAGACGAGCCGGCAGTACCTCGCCGCGATGCAGCGCGCGGGCGACTTCGGCTTCCTCTGCGACCACGGCATGGGCCACACGGTCCCCGCAGCGGCGCGCCTGAGCGCGTGGCGCTTCCTGCAGGATCATCCCTACGGCATGACCCCGCACGCGTACGAGGACGGCCTGCCGGACGGCTTCTACTCGTACTGCTCGCTATGAGCGCGGATCGCGTGGCGACGCGCGGCCGAGGAGCCACGCCAGCGCGAAGACGGTCACGAAGAGCTGGACGAGGTAGCCGAGGGTGGCGATGCCCGCGTTGGCGATCGCGAGTCGCGAGACGGCGTCGCCGACCGAGCCCTGATCACCCGTCCAGAGCTCGACTCGCCCCGGCACCCGCGACGCGGTGAAGGTCGAGAGTAGGCTCGAGCCGAGCGTGCCGACGATGGCCGTGCCCACGGCGAGCACCGCCACGGACAGGCTCGGCCGTGATCGGGGCTGGCTCGCGCGCCGCACGGCGAGCGCGATCACGCCGGCCGACGCCAACCAGCTCGCCACGGCCCCGCTCGCGGTGGCGTAGATGGCGCCGCTCGCGCTCGTGCTCGTCATCATGCCCAGCGCCGACGCGAGCGCGCCGAGCAGGTGCGTGCCCTGCGCGAAGAGCATCCCGACGATCACGGTCGCCGCGGCGGCGCGCCGCTCCGGCTCGACCTCCACGGCCGCTCAGCGGCGCGCGTGCGCGCGATCGAGGGCCTCTTGGACCATCTTCGAGTGCTCGGCCTCGTCCTTCCAGCGGATCTGCCCGGCCTCCGGCAAGAGGTGCAGCGGATCGAAGTAGAGGAAGTACTGGCCCGGCTTCACGCTCGGCGCAGTGTACACGCTGATGCCCGTCGTGCGGTCGTAGTGCTCGAAGCTGTGCACGACGCGCTTGCCGCCGCCGCCGGGCGCATCGACCACGAAGGTGGGCGTGTTGAAGCCGGCGAGCGTGCCGCGCGTGGCCTTCTCGAGCGACACCGCGGTCTCGACGGTGGTGCGCAGCTCTTCGACGCCCTTCACCAGGTCGTGCACATAGACGTAGTAGGGCTGCACGTTCACGTAGCCGAGGCGCTTGACGAGCAGCTGCATCGCCTCGACGCTGTCGTTCACCCCGCGCTGCAGCACCGACTGGTTGCGCACGATCACGCCCTCGGCGTGGAGGCGATTCATCGCGCGCTGCGTGATCTGCGTGATCTCGCTCGCGTGGTTGAAGTGCGTGTGGAGGACGACCTCCTTGCCGATCTTGCGGCCGCGGTGGACGACGCCGACGAGCGCGGCGAACCACGCGTCGTCGGTGAGGATCTTCTGCGGCATGACCGCCGGGCCCTTCGTCGCGAAGCGCATCCGGCGCACGTGCTCGATGTCGAGCAGCCGGTTGCCGATCTCGGCGATCTGATCGTCGCGCAGGTTGTAGGAGTCGCCGCCCGAGATGACGACGTCCTCGAGCTCGGGGCGCGAGGCGATGTAGGCGAAGATGTTCTCCCAGCGGTCCTTGTTCGCCTTGAGCGACACCTTCTCGAGCTCGGCCTGGTCCACGTCGGGGCCGACGGCGTAGCTGCGCGTACAGAAGCGGCAGTAGACGGGGCAGGTGTCGAGCGCGAGGAAGAGGGCCTTGTCGGGGTAGCGGTGCGTCAGGCCCGGGACCGGCGCATCGCCCTGCTCGTTCAGCGAGTCGAAGCGCAGCTTCGGGTGGTCGGCGAGGATCGACGAGCCGAGCGGGATGAACTGACGCCGCAGCGGGTCCTCGTAGGGCGCGTTCCAGTCGATGAGCGAGAGCAGGTAGGGCGAGACGCGCACGGCCATCGGCGCCGACGCGAAGCCCTTGAGCGCGTCCTCGATGAACGAGTGCGGCACCAGGCCCTGCAGCGCAGCGAGCAGCTTGTCGACGCGCGTGATGGTCTGCTTCATCTGCCACTTGTGATCGAGGAACTCCGCCTCGCTCACGCCGGCGTAGGCCGGGATGCGCTTCCAGAACTCGCCGTCGAGCAGGTCGCGGTGGCGCAGCGTCGCGGGATCGACCGGCGGGCGCACGCGGGCTTCGGGCTTGGCAGACGGCTGCACGACGGGGAGCTGGGTCATGGCGAGGATCCTCGGGGAAGCGCATCGCGTAGCACGGCGCGCGGGCCATCGCACCTCCAGGAATCCCCTGGAATTTGACTTGATCCGTGAGGTCGAGCACGTACCTCTCCATGACCGTTCAGGCAGGCACGGAGCTCGGACCCAAGGGCGAGCGCATGGTGTTCGTCGTCTCGCCGCCGCGCAGTGGCTCGACGCTCGTCCAGCGCATGATCGGCTCGCACTCCGAAGTACACACGCACCCCGAGCCGCACCTGATCACGCCGCTCGCCTACCTCGGCTACTACGACACCGTCGACAAGGCGCCCTTCGATCACATCAACAGCGCCGAGGCGATCCGCCTCTTCGTGGAGTCGCTCCCCAACAAGGAAGAGGACTACCTCGACGCGCTCCGCGCCTACTGCGACACGCTCTACGGGCGCTCGCTGGTGCCGACCGGCAAGCGCTTCTTCATGGACAAGACGCCCGCGTACGCGCTCGTCCTCCCGTTCCTCACGAAGGTCTATCCGTCGGCGAAGTACGTCGTGCTCACGCGACATCCGCTCGCGATCTTCTCGAGCTTCGCCAACAGCTTCTTCGACGGCGACTGGGCGCGCGCGCACGAGTTCAACCCGCTCGTCGAGCGCTACGTGCCGGCGATCGCGAAGATGCTCCGCGAGCGACCGGTGCCGCTCTGCCACGTGAAGTACGAAGAGGTCGTCGCCGCGCCGGAGCGCCACCTCGAGCGCGTGTTCTCGTACATGGGCGTCGAGAACGAGCCCGAGGCCGTGAACTACGGCGAGAAGTTCCAGGGAAAGAAGGGCCCGGGCGATCCGATCACGGTCTCGCAGCACTCGCGCCCCGTCACCGACTCGCTCCACAAGTGGGCGGTCGAGCTGAAGAACGATGCCGGCAAGCGCGCGCTCGCCGAGAAGATGATCGCCAAGCTCGACGACGCCGATCTCGAGCAGTGGGGCTGGCCGCGGAGCAAGGTGTTCGAGGCCCTCGAGCAGGCGGGCGGCGCGGCGCCGCCGAAGACGGTGCTCAACGCCTACACGCTGCAGCGCCGCGTGATGCTCGCCCTCAAGAAGAACCTCGAGAGCCCGCACGGCGCGCCGGCCAAGACGGCCGTGAAGAAGCTCCGCTACTACTGCGACGTGCTCCTGCGCTGACGGCGCGCGCAGCGCGGTCGCGTCATCGCATCTGCCGCTCGATGCGGCGCAGCGCCTCTTCGAGGATGGGGCTGCCGGGCTCCTGCTCGATCGCGCTCTGCACGGCGCGCCAGGCGCCGCGGGTGTCGCCGGCGCGCGCGAGCTCGATCGCCTTCGCGTAGAACGCTCGCGCCGAGGGCGACTGGAGGGTGTCGGGCGCCTTCGGTGCCTTGGCCCCGCGGGCCGAGCGCCGGGCCGCGCCGGGCTCGGTCTTGGGGCGGCTCGCGCGCACGTTCGCCCGGCGCGCACCGGGATCGCTCGTCAGGCGCAGCTCCCCACGCGCCAGACCCGCGTCGTAGGCCTTGCGCTGCTTGGGATCGGAGAGCACTTCGATGGCCTCGCTCCCGCGTCGATAGATGGCCGTCGCGCGCTCGATCTTCTCTTCGCCCGCGCCCGCGAAGCGATCGGGGTGGTACTTCAGCGCGAACTTCTTGAACGCGCGCCGCAGCTCCTCGTCGCCCACGGTCGGCTCGACGCCGAGGAGCGTGTAGTAGTCGTACTCGTCGAGCTGCGTCTCGGCCACGGATCAACTCGAGGGGAAGAGCTGCGCCTGGCGCTCGCGCATCGCGCGGATCTCGGCGTCGTTCACGCCGCCCTTGAGAGCGATGCGGATCGTCTGCTGGCGCTTGGTGTCGAGGTCGGTGGCTTTCACGTCGAGGATGCCGCTCGCGTCGATCATGAACGTCACCTCGATCCGCACCGTGCCACGCGGCGCCTTGCGGAGCGCGCTGAGCGAGAGCGTGCCGAGCGCCTGGTTGTCCTGGAAGAGGTTCGAGTCGCCTTGGCAGACGCGCACCTCGACGTCGGTCTGGTCGTCCTTCGCGGTGGAGAACAGGCGCGTCTTCTCGGTGGGGATGGGCGCGTTGCGCGCCACGATGTGCTGCACGTAGCCGCCGGCCGTCTCGAGCCCGAGCGCGAGCGGCGTCACGTCCATGAGCAGCGGCGCCGAGCGCTCCGGCATCGCGACCACGGCTTGGCGGGGCGCGACCATCTGCGGAGACGGCGCGCTCGGGGCGGGGAGCGAGGCCGGCGGAAGCGAGCCGACCTGGAAGTCGCTCCACGACAGCGGGGGAGAGGCCTCCGCGGGCGCGGGCGGCGCAGGCGGCGGCGGCGCGGGCGGCGCAGGCGCATACGGCGCAGGCGCATACGGCGCGGACGTGTACGACGCGGCGCTGGGCGGCGTCGGCGCGGGCGGCGGTACGGGGAGCCCTGCCGCGGCGCCGAAGAGCGCGTCCTCCATCTGGGTGCGATCGGGCCGGGACGCCGGAGGTGGCGGCGGCGCGCCACCGCCGCGCGCGACGGCACCATCGCCCCACGTTCCCGTGGGCGCGCCGGTCGGCGGACGCAGGGGCCCGGTGGCCGGTGCGGCGGGGCGAGAGGCCGGAATGGCCGGCGGCACTCCGACGGCGGCCGGCGGCGCGATGGGTCGCGCGGCAGCGTTCGGCCCCACGCCCATCTGCATCGTCGGCTCGCGCACCGGTCGCGGCGCGGCCTGCGTCCCCGTCGCGATGGGCATCGTCGGCTCGCGCGGCGCCTTCGCCGGCACGATGTCCCGCGTGGTGCGCTGTGGCGGGGCCTCGAAGGGATCGAGGTCCATCAGCCCGGGCGAGGTCGGCCGCTTGGCCGGGGCCGGCTGCGCTGCCGGCGAGCCCGCGACCACGAACGAGGGCACGACGGCGACCGCGGAAGGTCCCTCGGCGAACGGCGTCGACAGCTCCGCCTCGAGCGAGGGGCGCTTGCCGACCTGGGTCGCCTCGTCTTCGAACCCCGCTCCGGCCTCGAACGCGGTTGTGCGGGTCGCGGGCGTCAGGCCGAGCGGCGAGGTCCCACCGCGCGCGGCGCGCGTCTCGGGCTGGGGACGGGAAGCGGCGATGCGCGCGGCCTCCTCGCGGACGTCGGCGACGCGCGTCGCCTCGGGCGCGAGCGGCTTGGCCGGCGGCCGCGCGGCCGAGCTGCGGGGCTCGGTGGCGCTCTTCGGGAGCACGACGTGCTCTTCCGACACCACCGGCCGAGCCGGGCGCACCGGCGCCTGCGCCACGCGCGTCGGCTCGTCGGCGACGCGCTGATCGCGCGGATCCTCGGGCGCGAATGCCGGCTGCTTGCGCAGGGGAACACGCCCGAGCGCGGTCGCCGGGATCGGCATCGTCGGCTTGCGGGGCGCGGCGGCCTTGGCGAGCGCGCGCGCGGCGCCCCCGGCCTCGCCCTTGGGCGCCTGCGCGCCGCGGAGCGTGAAGGCGTGGATGGCGGCGCCCTGGGCGACGACGAGATCGGGGTCGATGTCCGAGCGCGGCTCGCGCTGGAAGTACTCCGCCACCATCCGGCGCACGAGCGGGATCCGCGTCGAGCCGCCGACGAGCACGACGCTCTCGATCTCCTTGGGGCGCCGCCCTGCGGCGCGGAGCGCGTCGCTGACGACCTCGAACGATCGCGTCACCAGCGGCTGGATCAGCTGCTCCAGCTCGAGCTGCGTCATGTGGAACTGGAAGTCGACGGTGCGCCCGCGGCCGTCCTGGAAGAGCTCCTCCAGCGTGACGTCGACGTCCGCGACCGCGCTCAGCTGGCACTTGGCCCACTCGGCCGCGGCGCGCAGGCGCTCGTAGGTCTGCGGGTCCGACTTCGGATCGTAGCGATGCTGGGCCAGGCACTGCGCCGCCATGCGATCGGCGATCAGGACGTCGAAGTCGTCGCCGCCGAGGAACGTGTCGCCCGCGGTCGAGACGACCTCGAAGACGTCGCTCTCGAGATCGAGCACCGTGAGGTCGAAGGTGCCGCCGCCGAGATCGTAGACGGCGATCTTCTCCGGCTTGTTGCGGCTGTAGCCGTAGGCGAGGGTCGCCGCCGTGGGCTCGTTGAGCACGCGCAGGACCTCGAGCCCCGCGACCTTGCCGGCCGCCTGCGTCGCCGAGCGCTGCAGCTCGTTGAAGTTCGCCGGGACGGTGATGACCGCCTGCTTGCACGTCTCGCCGAGGGCGCCTTCCGCGACGCTGCGCAGGTGGCGGAGCACCATCGCGCTGATCTCGGGCAGCGCGAAGGTCCCGCGACGCACCCGCACCTGAACGCCGCCGGCCGCGTTGGCCTCGAGCCCGAACGCGAGGCGCTCCTTGGCGCGTTTCACCTCGGACGAGTCGTAGGGCCGACCGATCAGCCGCTTGATCGAGTAGATGGTGTTCGACGCGTCGACCAGGCGTCGCTCGCGGGCGTCGTGGCCCACGAGGATCGATCCGTCGGGGTGGAAAGACACCACCGACGGAATGAGGCGACGGCCCTCGGCATCGGCCAGGACGCGCGCCTCGCGGCCATTCGCGACGGCCACGACCGAGTTGGTCGTGCCGAGATCGATTCCGAGGGCGGGGCTCTCCATTCGCTCGCGTGTCCGGCGGGGGCCTTTGCTTCCGTCCGGTGGCCCCAGGATAGTCCGAACCCGGCCCCCGAGGACAACCGTGAGCGAATCGAGCACCCATTCTGCCCCCCCTGCGCGCGGCGCGCTCCTCCCGGACGCCGCGCTCGCCGTCCTCCGCGTCGCGCTGGCCGCGCTGATGCTGCGGCACGGCCTACCGAAGCTGCTCCACTTCGACGAGCGAGCGGCCGGCTTTCCCGACCCGCTCGGCGTGGGCTCGACGACGAGCCTCGCCCTGGCGATCTTCGGCGAGGTCTTCTGCTCGGCGCTCCTGATCCCGGGCGTGCTCGTGCGCGTCGCCGCGATCCCGTTCTGCACCACGATGCTCGTGGCGTTCTTCCTCGTCCACGCGAACGACGCGTTCGACCAGAAGGAGCTCGCGTTCCTCTACCTCGTCGGCGGGCTCGTGGTCTTGATCGGCGGCGGCGGTCGATTCTCCGTCGACCACTGGCTCGTGCCCCGCCTGCGCGCGGCCTTCGGGGCAAGGGCCTGAGCCAGCGACGCTCGCTCGACGACGACGAGCGCTCGCTCTGCGCCGCGCCAGCGCGCTCCGCTCGCTGGCAGGGCTCGACCGCGCACCAGCGCCCCGAGCGCGATCCCGACCTCGAGCGCGATCCCGACCCCGAGCGCGATCCCGATCGACACCGGGATCGCCCGGCGCGGGCGCAGCCCGCCGCCCAACGACATCGGCGCCGCAGCGCGGCGCGCTGTCTCGGAAGCACGCCGTGGCGATCGAGCGCTGCCGCAGCTCGGCTGGCGGACGACGGGCGATCGCCAACCAGCATCGTCCCAATCGTCGCGCGACGCGACGATTCTGGGACGTAGTGGATCAGGACCCGATGCGCACGACGGGAGCGAGCGCCAAGGGTGCCGGGTCGAGGCGCCAGTAGGACGCCGTCGTGTCGACGGGCTGCGCGACGCAGCTCCCGTCGGCGGCCGTCGTGAAGACCATCGAGGGCGCGACGAGCTCGGTGGTCACGCGGTGGAACGAGCGGACGCCGGCGCGATCGCGGGAGGGTCCGAGAGTCGGCGCGGCGCCGCACAGATAGTGGTACGACGCGACGGGCTGGACGCACGCGTCGTCTGCGAACCACGGGTAGGAATCGTCCGCTCTCGTGGCTGGCGTGCAGGCGAAGCTCCCGTCGGTGAGCTCCACCGGATCGCAGAAGACGCCGAGGGCGGTATCGAAGAACCCCGCGCGGCCAGCGACGTTGCGGAGACGGCCGGACCCGACGGTCTCCGGCAAGACGGGCAACGACGTGGGATCGATCGCGGCGCCGATCCCGACGTACGTCCCGACGGGGTCGCTCGTCGCCGTGCACGCGGCAGGCTCGCCTTCGAGACGGTAGGCGGTGGGGAGTGGTGTGCCGGGCTCCACGAACGAGAGGTCGTATCCGCAGCTCGCGGCGCTCCACACGACGATGGCCGATGCGGGGAGACAGTGCCCTCCCGTCGGCACGGCTCTCGCGCCCACGCACGTGGGCTCCACCCACGACACGTCGAACGAGTGCACGACGTTGGCGGGGACGCAGCGCTCCGCGACGGTCTCGGACGTGCGGACGTACGTGTCGGGGCGGCTCGCCTCGCAGGGCGCGTCGCGTGCCACGTCCCAGAGCTGCGTCACGATGGACGCGCCGTCTTCGGCGACGAGCCGCACTCGCTCGAGGCCTGCGCTCGAGGGCTCGCGACGCGCGTGCGCCGCCACGAGCTCGTTCGCCGCCACGGGCTCGATGGCGAAGGTGCACGTGGGGGCGGTGTAGGGAAAGCACGAAGCTGGCGATCCGCTGTAGGCCGTTCCGTCGCCGAGACGGGCCCCGACTCGATACGTCGTGGCCACGTCGCACGGCTCCGACCGTATCTCGGTGACGTAGGCGGGCGGGGCGTCGCAGGGCTCGAACAGGGTGTAGACGCGCGTTCCCGTGCAGTCGGGGTCGGACCAGTCGAGGCCCGCGCTCATCATGGGAATGCAGCGCGTCGTGCCGTCGTCCGCGACAGCGAACCCGCAGTCGACGTCGAGCGCCACGTCGTGGAAGGCGATGAAGGCCGTCGCGCCGTCACCTCCGTCCCAGTACACGGGGCGCAGGCGTGTGCCGCCCGTGAACGCAGCCGACTCCGGCGCGGCCGGCGACTGCACGCAGGCCGCGAGCCACGCGGCCCACAGCGGCGCGCCCCGCGCGAGGACGCTGCTTGGAAGAGGAGCTCGCTGCGCCCGCTGCATCGCGTCCCCATCGAGCCTCGGGGGTTCGCTACCCACTGTCAACGGTGGCGCGGGGAGTGATCGCGGAAGCAGGTCAGAGGCGACGCGCCGCGGCTCAAACGCGCGACTTCAGGCGCCGGCGAAACCACCCATACGCGAGCACGAGCGCGGCCGACGTGACGGCGACCGCCGCACGCGCTGCGGACTGTACGCACGCGTGCGGCACGTACTCGGCTCGCTCGAGCGGGAGCGAGATCAGCGCCGTCGTCAGCGCGCTGAACGTCGGGACGAGGAGCCACCACGCGAGGAGCATGCGGAGAGGTGTCCAGCGATCGCCCCGGGTTCCGAGCGCCGCGAGCGAGCTGATCGAAGCGATGATCGCGACGACGGCCGGGAGCGCGAACGCGGCCGCAAGATCGTCGCGTACGACGTGATCCGCGACGACGTAGGTCGCGCCGAGCGCCACGCCGGCGAGCGCGCCCGAAGCGAGGATGACAGAAGTGGCGGGGCGGACCGACGCGTCCATGCGCCCGACGCTACGGCGCTCAGCTCGGGCTCGCCACGCGGCCAGCGAAGAGGAACGCGCCCGTCGTGTCGTCGCGCAGGAAGAAGAGGACGGCGATCGGCGATGAAGCGCGGCGGCTCCATCATCACCGCGTCGACCCTCATCACCGATGCTCAAGGGTGCGATGACCACCTCCGGATCGAGCGAATGGCCATCGCGGCGCCGGTGAGACGAAACACTGCCGCTCGTCCTCGCCGCGCGTGACTCGTCGAGCGGGGGTATGCTCGCCCTCGTGGGCTGGGGTTGGACGATCGCGGTCTTCGTGGCGCCGTTCCTGCTGCAACGCTTCTTGGTGTGGCGCGGCGCCAGGCGGATCCGCCGCATCCACACGACGATCTACGAAGGGGGGCTCGTACCCACGTCACCTGCGGACCATCCCGATCTCGATCATGCGTTCTACGACGCCACGGAGGCGGCCTTCGCCCACGAGGGCTTCACGAAGGTCGCCGACCTCGAGCTGCTCTCCGCGACGCGCACGCATCCCGACATGCGCACGTTCATCCGGGCGATGGTCGACGGCGCCGGGGTCGTGAGCGCGGCCATCTACCACGTGAAGGTTCGCGGCCGCTGCACGTCGTGAAGGAGCACCAGCGCCGTCGTCGCGTCGCGCGTCCCACGTGTCGCTGCGGTGACTGCGGTGAGCGCACGACGGCGCCGTCGCTTCCACTCGGATCCTCCCGCGGGGGGAGTGCCGTCGTTCGCTGACGTGATAGTGTAGCCGGCGATGAGATTTCTGGGGGCCTGGGCGCTCGCGATCCTTCTGTCGAGCGCCGGATGCAGCGGAAGCCAGTCTTGCGGCGCGACCTCGTCGGGTCGCGGCACGTGCGCCGTCGGCCAGTCCTGCTCGCGCGATGTGGACTGCACGAGCCTCGAGTGCACCGGCGGCGTGTGCGGTCCCGGTTGCAGCTCCAGCGCCGACTGCGCCGCAGGCGAGGCGTGCGTCTACACGAGCTCTTCGAGCGAGGACGTGCGCATCGCTTGCGGCACCACGTGCGAGGGGCTGTCGTCCATCCACGGCGATGCGCCCGGCCTGGTCTGCGAGAACGGGCACATCGTGACCTGTGCGAGCGCCGCGGACCCTTCGGCGTTCTGCGACGTCTGCCCGTGCATGGGTGGCCAGGTGTGTCGGGGCGCCGTGTCGGCCTCCCGGTGCGACGACTTCGCCGGTGCGTGCATGTGCGTGACGCCGCAGCCCGTCGGCTCCCCGTGCACCAGCCACGCCGACTGTGAGTCGCGGAACTGCTCGGGCACGTCGGACAGCACCTCGCGTCATTGCGAGGTGCCCGCGGGGACCGCGTGCGCCGCCGGCGTCGACTGCGTGCGCTGCGACCTCCCCGCCATCGACGGCAGCCTGACGTGCCGACAGTCGTGTGAGTACGACTCGCAGTGCGGCCTCTGCCTCGGCAACCGGACGACGCACGAGTTCGCGTGCTTCACCGAGTGCACGAACGACTCCTCGGAGTGCGGGCCCCACGAGCGCTGCGATCCGGTCGCCAACGACATCCAGAATCGCCGCTATTGCGCGCCCATTCGCTGATAGGGGCGTCGAGCCGGGCTCGACACGGCGCTCGCCCCGCGCGACGCTCCGCGAGAGGGCAGCGCGGTTGAACGACGAGTCTGGCGCGGACTGGAGCGTACGAGACGTCCGACCGAGGAAAACGGCCACGGGACAGGGGTAGCGGACCTCGTGGAACGTCCGCCACGCGACGCTGTCGGTAGGATATGTCCCGTCTCGGCTCGCCCTCGCCCTGGCCCTCGCGGGCTGCGCCCACACCCCACCTCCCGTCGTGTCTCCGGCCCGCAACACGCTCGCGTGCGCAGGACGGCGGCGCGAGCAGTCCGTCCCGATCCCAGAGCTGGGCCCGCTGCCCTCGGGCGAGCCGGTGACGGCGGGGATCGCGATCGCCTGCGACGAGGACGGCGTGCAGGTCCTCGACTGGGGCCCCGACAGCTCTGCGTCCTATTCCGTCGACGGCGCCCACGCGATGGAGGTGTGGGAGGCGTTCGCGGTGCCGGCCTCGCTCGACGACTGGCGCCTCGCCGTCCTCATGCTGCTCGATCGGATCGCGGGCTCGGCCCCCTAGCGCGCGCGGCGCCAGAGGCCGCGTACCATCCACGCCTCGACGGCGACCGAGAGCGCCGCGAGGATCACCGGCAGCACCGGCCACGCGGGCGCGCCCGACGACACGCGCAGCACGGGGGACGTGTAACGCCCACGCGTTGATCCACGCCGCGACGAAAGGTCGAATGGGAGATCCCCGCCGACGAGCGAGGCGACGCGAAGCACGCGGCCTGCGGGTGCGCCGCGGTCGGACCGAGGTCCCGGCGCCTCAGCGCCGGCTGCGTGGAGCGTCGAGCCGCTTCTCGAGGCGCTCGATGCGGCGCTCCATCCGACCGAAGCGGTCGACCCACCGCGTCCGATCACGAACCGTCGCGTCCGCCAGCATGTCGAGGCGCTCGATCACGCGCTGCTGGCCGTCGACCAGCGCTTGCTGGCCACTGTCGAGGTGCTCGAGCCTCGCGTGCATGAGCTCGAAGACCTTGGACGCCGTCGTCAGCGTGTCCTCGACCCGCGCGAGCCGCCGGTTCGTTTCTTCCACCCCGCCCTGCTGCCGCTTCTGCACCATCTCTCTCCATCGTAGCGGGCGCCAACGAGGCACGCGACGGGACGACCGCTTGCTCTGCGCCGACCGTGCGCTTGACTCTCGCCGCGATCACTCGGGGTCGCAGGGACCGTCGCAGGTCTGCTCCACCATGCCGTCCGGGTGGAAGAAGCGGTCGAGCTGCGCCTGGGCGGCCGGCGAGCGGCGCACCCCCTCGTGGGCCGGCGTGTCGTCGGCGGGGATCACGGCGCCGATGGGCAGCGCCACCGTCCCCGGGATCAAGAACACCGTGAGCGCGCTCTCGACGGGGCCCGAGGTGGTCGGCAGCCCGAACGGAACGAAGGGCGAGGTGTGGGTCGCGTCGCTCATCAGCGGGAGCATCTCGCCCGCGGTGTCGAGCATGGAGCGCGCGGCGAACGCGGCCGAGGCGTTGGGCACCTGCGCGTCGTCGCGCCCGATCTGGTAGGCGACGTGGTGCAGGGGCGTGAGCCCGCCCGTGCACTCGGGCAGCGAGCACGGGAGCGGGCTCGAGCGGACGTGCGAGGCGAAGCTCGAGGGGTCCGTCACGTCCCACTGGGCCTGCGACATGACCCAGTTCAACGACGCGACGAGGCCGTCGTGCCGGTAGTTGTTGTACATGAGGCCGACGTAGAGCTCGCCATCGATCGAGCGCGGGATCATCAGCGAGTAGGCCATGCCTCCCACGCCGATGCCGAAGCGCGTGATGTCGGTGGAGATGCCGGCGAGCGTCGTGCCCATGATCCCGCCCTGGCTGTTGCCGTGGTAGTAGCGCTCGGCCGGATCGAACACGAGGTGGCCGTTGATGTGCAGCTCGGGCAGCTGCTGGCACTGGCCGTCCACGATCAAGCTGCGCACGATCGCGAGGAAGTTGAACAGGCCCTGCGCGAGCCGCTCACTGGTCGCAGGCAGGCGCGAGAGGTTGCCGATGCTGCCCGTCGCGCGCGGGATGTCCTCCTCCGAGAGGCCCCACCAGTCGACCGCCACGACCACGAGCTGGCTCTGGTCGGCGAACTCGCCGAGCCATCCGCTCTGGCTCTCGTCGCGCGAGCCGAGCAGGCCGTGGCCGTACTCGAGCAAGCGGCCCGCGTCGCCGTCGGCCATGAGCGAGGTCTGCACGCTGCGCGGGATCGAGATGATGAAGGGGACGTCGACGGAGGGCGTCGTCGTGTTGCGCGTCGGCAGGCCGTTGGCGTCGCGCACGAGCAGGCAGTCCTCGTCCGAGGTCGCGTCGGTCCCGCCGATGAAGAGCGGCACCCGGACGGTGCCCTGGATGCGCCGGAAGACGTGCGTGTCGACGTCGTCGGTGCTGCTGGTGACGGTGCACGAGGTGCCGTCGGCGGTGAGCGCCTCGAGGCCGCGATCGCGCACCGTGAGCATGTCGCTCGTGATGCTCTCGTCGCTGGCCGTCCAGAAGTCCCACGCGAGCTGGAGCTCCGAGCGCTGCACGCCGGCGGCGGTGAGCAGGTCGAAGATGTCCTCGAAGCCCGCGCGCCGCGACTCGATGTCGCTCGCCTCGGCGAGGGGCATGTCGTCGCGCAGCGCCTGGAAGTACGCCGACGGAGCGATCGCGGCGCCGCCCGGATGCTGCAGGTGCCGGACCGCGACGATGTAGCGGGTCTCGGGGCGCAGCCGTGCGGCGGGGCGCAGGAAGAGGGGCCGACGATCGGGATCGGCGTGCTCGAAGAGGTCGATCTCGGCGAAGTGGTGCACGCGCGTCAGCGTCGTTCCCTGCACCTCGAAGATCAGCGTCGGCGAGGAGTCCTGCACCGAGTCGCCGATGTGACGCTCGTCGACGAGGTTCGCCGGATCGATGTCGCCGCCCTGGAAGGCCGCGACGAGCGAGGTCGCGGGGCTGAAGCCGTCGAAGCGGTTGTAGCCGGCGGGGTCGAGCGGCGTGTTGCGCGCGTTGTACGGCATCGCTTCGATCGGGAACGCGACGCGTCGCCCCGTGCGCGTGGTCGCGTCGGTCTCGAGGAAGCGGCTCGACGGGAACGGCAGCAGGCAGTGAACGCCGCTCAGGTTCTCGCAGAAGCTCGGGTAGGGCGCCGCGGCGTCGACGCCGGTGTCGGGCATCGTCGGCCCCGTGTCCGTGGTCGATGCGTCGCTCCCGGCGTCCGAGTCGGTGACGGGGGCGGGCGTGCTGCAGGCGGAGACGAGCGCGAGGGAAACGACGAGCGAGCGCGCAAGCGAGCGAGTCATCGCGCGATGATACAGGAGCCCGCGCGCTCCGAGCGTGTGCTACGTGTGAGCCAGGGCGGATAGCTCAGCGGTAGAGCTGCGTCTTTACACGGCGCTGGTCCTCGGTTCGATCCCGGGTCCGCCCATCTCGGTCAGCCGCGCAGGCGTGCGAGGCCTTCCTCGCGGCCGACGCGCGGGGCCCAGCCGAGGTCCGCGCGGGCCTTCTTCGTGTCGACCGTCACGGATGCGCTCATCATGTCGACCGCGAAGCGCGTCATCGGCGGCGCCTTCTTCGCGCCCACGAGGCGGTAGGAGCCCTCGACGATCGCGGCGAGCGGGCGCGCGAGCCAGCCGGGGACGCTCGAGGCCCGGGACAGGTCCACGCCCTGCGTCGCGGCGAGCGCGGTGAGGAACTCGCGGATCGTCGTCGTGCCCTCGTCGGCGACGAAGTACGCCTCGCCGCCCCGGCCTGTCGTGAGCGCGAGGACGAGCGCGTCGACGAGGTTCGCGACGTACGTCGTCGAGGTGCGGTGCGCGCC
>JBGALT010000044.1:46538-50567 GCA_044223665.1 Sandaracinaceae bacterium
GATCGAGCCACGCGAACGAGCCGGCCTTCGCCATCTTCACGACCGCAGGCAGCACGCTGGTGTCGCGCGGGCCCCACACCATGCGCGGGCGGACCGAGATCGTCGTGAGCGCGCCGTCGCTCGCCGCGAGCACGCGCCGCTCGGCCTCGGCCTTGGTCTCCGAATAGAGGTAGCGCTGCCGCGCGGGGTAGGGAGCCCGCTCGTCCACGTCGACGAGATCGTGACCGTCGAAGATCGCGGCCTCGGTGCCGACGTGCACGAAGCGCCTCACGCCGGCGGCGCGGGCCGCCTCGAGCAGCTGCGTCGTACCGTCCACGTTGGCGGACCAGAACTGCTCGCGCGTGCCCCACTCTTCGACGAACGCGGCCGCGTGCACGATCGTCTCGACGCCCTCGAGGTCTCGGGGCGCGACTCGGCCGAGCTCGCCGCGGAGGGCGCGGGCGCCGAGGCGCTCGACGGCGCGGGCGCTCGTCTCCGAGCGGGCGAGCGCGACCACCTCGTGCCGCGGCGCGAGACCCTCGATGGTGTGGCCGCCCACGAACCCCGAACCTCCCGTCACGAGAACCCGCATGCTCGCTCCTGTACCGCGTCGGCTCGCGCGGCGGCGCCCATCCTGGCGGACGCAGCTGGAGGATTCCAACCAACCGACGCTTTCGGGCGGCTCCCAGCCGCCGTACGCGAGGCGGTGCTTGACGTGCGCGCCTCGGGCCGAGAGTCTGGGTGGATGACCTCGCGCGTCTGGCTTTTCGGGATGGCGCTCTACGGGCTCGGTCTCGCGGGCTGTGTGCTGCCCCGGGCGACGATCGGTCAGCCCGATGGCGGTGGCACGCCGGCGGACGGTGGCGGTCTCGATGCGGGGCCCGCGATGGACACCGGGCCGCTGCCCGACACCGGGCCGCTGCCCGACACGGGGCCGCTGCCCGACACGGGCCCGCTTCCCGACACGGGCCCGCTCCCCGATGCCTACACGCCCGACACGGGGCCCGGCCCCGCCGACACCGGCGTCGACGCCTGGACGCCGCCGAGCTGCACCTCCGGCCAGACGCGCTGCGCCGGCGGCGCCGTCGAGCAGTGCACGGCGGGCGGGACCTGGGCCGCGGGCGCCACGTGTCCGCTCGGCTGCATCGCGGCGCCCTCCGCGCACTGTGGTGCGTTCGATCCCTCGAACGTCACGACCACGACGGCCGCGGTCGCCGACTTCGTCGTCACGACCGACGTGACGGTCGACACGACCACGTGTGTGGGCGGCGGCGGCGCCGTGAGCCGCATCGTCGCGCAGGCCGGCGGCGGGATGGTCTGCGTCTACGAGGTCGGCGGGGTGGACGTGCGCTCGGGGGCGACCGTGACGGTCGTCGGCACCTACCCGCTCGTGATCCTCGCGCACGGTGAGGTCGTCGTCAGCGGCATCATCGACGTCTCGTCGTACACGAACGGCCCGCGCGTGGGCGCGGGCTCGGGGACAGGCGGCAACCCGGGTGGCAACGGATCGGGTGGCGGGTCCAACACCGACGGCGGCGGCGGGGGCGGCGGCTTCGGGGGCGCCGGCGGCGCCGGAGCCAACGGCGGGACGAGCTCCGTGGGTGGCGCGCGCGGCGATGCATTCGCCAGCACGCTGCGCCCGCTCGTGGGCGGCGCGCGCGGTGGCGCGGGCTCGGGCATCAACGGCGACAACGGAGGCCGCGGCGGCGGCGCCATCCAGATCACGTCGTTCGTCTCGATCTCCATCGACGGAGGCATCTACGCGGCCGGCGCCGCCGGCGGCGGCGGCGGGACCTTCGGCGGCGGCGGCGGCGGCGGGTCGGGCGGCGGGATCCTCCTCGAGGCACCGACGGTGACCATCGCGACGGCGACGGTGGGCGCCGTGCTGACGGTGGCGGGTGGCGGCGCCGGCGGCGGCGGATGCGGGACCGGCTCGGCCGGCGCCAACGGCCACGATGGCGTGGAGGGCGGCGCGGGTCGCGCGGCGGGTGCCGCCTCGTGCGGAGGCATGGCGGGCGGCGGCATGGGCGGTGGCGGGATGAGCGCCGACGGCGAGTCTCCCGCGAACGGAGGCGGCAACAACGCGCCCGGTGGAGGCGGCGCGGTCGGGCGCATCGTCATCGGATCGATCGCCGGCACCGTCCCGGGCGGCAGCCTCAACCCGATCGGCACGTCGGCCGTGACGTCGTTCGCCCTCGCGATCCACTGAAAGAGCCGCAGCCGCGGCTCGCGCCGCTGGATCTGGGCTACGCTCGATCTTCTCCATGGAGCTGCGCTCCCAGACCTCGCTCCTCGCCAGCGTCCTCTGCTTCGCGCTCGCGGCGAGCGTGGCATTCCGCCCGCGCAAGCGCCGCGTGCAGTGGCTCTTCGTGCTCTTCGACTCGACGGTCGGCGCCTGGTACCTGACCTGGTTCCTCGCCCACGGCTTCCCCGAGCACGGGATCCTCGCCGGCAGCCCCATCGCGCCGGTGCTCGAGCGGGTCAACCTCGTTCTCGCCGTGCTGCTGCCGCTGGCGGCCGTGCAGTTCTTCCGCGCGTTCCTCGCCCAGGGCTCGCGCCGCTCGGGACAGCTCAACCGCGTGGCGATCGGGCTCGCGGCGGCGATGATCGTCGCGGTCTTCACGCCGCTGTATCCGTCGCTCGGCCTCGGCATCGTGCTCGCGACCTACGTCGTGGTGCTGCTCGGCGCGATCTTCGCGCTGCTGTTCCGAGGCGGCGGGCGCGCGCGCTCCCGCTTCGAGGGCGCGCGCCTGACCTTCCTCGGCGTGATGGGCACGGTCGCGACCGTCTTCACGCTCGCCGAGTACCTGCCCTACCTCGGCTTCGACGTGCCGCCGGTCGGCACCGTCCTGATGCTCGTGTTCCTCTTCGTGCTCTCGCAGTCGATCCTCAAGGAGCGCCTGCTCGACCTCTACGATCTCGCCGGCCGCCTGCTCGTCCTGACGGCGCTCTCGTTCTCGCTCGCCGGGATCCTCTGGCTGCTCGTGCTCGCCGACCCGGGCAACTTCTATCTGCACTCGGTCGTGGCGGCGATCGTGCTCTTCCTGATCTTCGATCCGGTGCGTCACGAGGTCGACCGAGCTCCGCCGGCGCCTGGCGAACGTCCTGACCAAAGAGGAGCTCGTCGGCGCGTTCCGCGAGGCGCTCGAAGGCTCGCGGCGCATCACGCACGGGGGGCTGTTCCTGCTCGACGAGGAGCACATGGCCTTCGAGCGCGTGCTCGCCATCGGGCCGGGCGGCCTCAAGCGCGTCGAGCTCGCGACGCTCCGGCCGCTGCTCGAGCACCTCGCGCGCGAGGACGCGGTCGTCGTCGAGACGATCGAGCGCCAGCTCGAGGAGCGACGCGAGCTGGGGACCGCGGGCGCGGCCGATCTCGCCGACGTCGCGCAGAACCTCGCGACGCTGGGCGCGAGCGTGTGCGTGCCGGTCCGCGACGAGGGCGAGATCGTGGGCCTGCTCGCCCTGAAGGACGATCGGCTGCGCGACGCCTACGCGCCCGAGGAAGTGCAGCTCGTGGCCGCGCTCGGCGCCCAGGCCTCGGTCGCCATCCAGAACGCGCGCCTCTACCAGCGCCTCAAGGAGCGCGATCGCCTCGCCGCGCTCGGTGAGATGTCGGCCGGTCTCGCCCACGAGATCCGCAATCCGCTCGGCGCGATCAAGGCGAGCGCGCAGTTCCTCGCCGAGACCCAGGTCGGCGAAGCGGAGCGCAGCGGCGGCGCGATGCCGCCCTCGGGCCGCGAGTTCCTCGACATCATCGTCGACGAGGTCGATCGCCTCAATCGCGTGGTCAGCTCCTTCCTCGACTACGCGCGCCCGTCGACCGCGACGCTCAGCAGCGAGCCCGTCGACGCCAACGCGACCGTCGAGAAGACGATGCAGCTGCTCCGCCCGCAGATCGGGGGCGACGTCGCGCTGGCGCTCGAGCTGGGCAAGGATCTGCCGAAGGTGCGCATCGATCCCGAGCGCCTGCGCCAGGTGCTGATCAACCTCGCCCTCAACGCCGTCCAGGCGATGGAGGGCCACGTGGCGAAGGGCGAGGGCAAGCTGCTC
>JBGALT010000277.1:0-6174 GCA_044223665.1 Sandaracinaceae bacterium
GACGTGGACCGGAAGGTGCCCGTAGATCTCGGGATCGGCCCAGAAGCTCCCGTCGACGGCTTGCGGGAAGGACAACGACGCCACGGGCGTGGGCGCTCGCCACGCATCGGCGCCGGCGTCCTCGCGCATCGACGCGTCGTCGCCCTGCGCGTCCGGTGGCAGGCCCGCGTCGCCGGGCGACGGGGGCGTGCTGCACGCGCAGCCCCCGAGGAAGAGGACGAGACCCGCGAGCACCCCGCGTCCCAGCTGGCCCATGAGGGAGTTCTATCATGCGACCCGCTTCGCCGAGCGCGGCGGCCGCGATAGGATCGAGGCGGCGCATGGGAGCGAACATCAAGGGGAGCGCCATCACGGCGCGCGTCCGCTACGTGCGCGAGCACTACGGCGAGCCCGGGGTGCGCCGTCTGAAGGACGCGCTCGGTGCGGAGACGCGCCGGCGCCTCGACGACAAGGTGATGCCGCACGACTGGGTGCCGCTCGAGACGTTCTACGAGATCTGCACCGAGATCGACCGGCTCTACGGGCACGGCGATCTCGCGCTCTGCCGCGAGCTCGGACGCTACGCGGCGAAGGTGAACCTGCCGACGCTCTACCGGATCTTCTACGCGCTCGGCTCGCCCCGCTTCATCCTCGCGCGCGCCCCGCGGGTCTGGGACGTGCACTACGACTCGGGGCGCATCGCCGCGAGCTTCGAGCAGCGCAACGTGGTGGAGACGGCCACCATCACCGTGCGCGACTTCGCGCGTCCGCACCGGGTCCACTGCCTCAGCGTGCTCGGCTGGGCCGAGCGCTCGGTCGAGCTCTCGGGCGGCGCGATCACCGATGCCGGCGAGGTGACGTGCCGCCTGCGCGGCGACGACGCCTGCCGTTTCGACGTGACCTATCGCGGCTGAAGGGCCGTCGGAAGATCGAGCCGCGAGCGCGAGCACGGCGAGGGCACGGCTTCGCCGCGGCGCGCTCGCCGAGAGTTTCCGCTGAGGAAGGCAGGAAGCTAGGAGCGGAGCAGCGCTTGGCCGCATCGCTGCGCTTCTCGGCGCAGCGCCGTGCTTCGAAGCGGTGGCCACGAATCGAGCTCCGCCCATCGTTCGCCTTCGCGATCGCGGCGGTCCGTGGCTGGTTTGGTTTGCACGGCGCCTTCGGCACCTCCACAGCCGAAGCGGCGGAGCCGCTTCGGCGAGCAGGCGAGGGCTCTGCCCTCGCGCACCCGGTTGCTCGGCGGCCTCCGTCTCGCGACGAGAGACTCCCTCGCCCCCGTGAGCGGGTCCCGCGAAGCGGGAGAGGGAGCCGCGCGCGGAGCTCGTGCCGACCGGAGCTCGCCGATCAGTGACGCTGGCCGACGGCCACGGCTTGCACGAAGAGATCGCGCGGGCCGAAGTCGAACCGGGTGAGCTCGAGGCCCGCCTGCGAGAACGCGGCCTTCGCCTCTTCCTTCGAGCCGATGCGGCTCGGCTCCGGCGGGTGCAGGCGCACGCCCTTGTGCATCACGTCGTTCAGCACGTAGTGCAGCGAGTCGAGCACCATCGCGCTCGTCGCGAAGCGATGCGGCCAGAACACGACGACCTTGCCGCCGGGCTTGGTCACGCGGCCGAGCTCCTTGAAGAGCTGCGTGAGCTCCTTGCCCTCGAAGTGCTCCACGACGCCGAGGTTGTAGGCGCCATCGAAGCTCGCGTCGGGGAAGGGCAGGGCGAGGATGTCGGCGTGCTTGACCGCCTTCGCGTTCGGGTTCTCCCGCGTGTAGCGCGCGAGCGCCTCGGGCGAGATGTCCACCGCGGTCACGTCCACGTAGTCGTGCAGCTGCGCGTCCACCTGGCCCGAGCCGCAGCCCGCGTGGAGCAGCTGCGCGCCGGCCGGGAACTCCTCGTGGATCGTCTTGGTGAGGTTGCTGCGGATGAAGGTGTTCCGGTACGCCGCCGCGACGAGATCGTAGGCGAGCGCGCCGGGCTTGCTCTTCTTCTCCCAGTACTCGTCCCAGTTCTGCGGATCGACGAGCTTGGGATCGACGACGCCCTCGAGCTCCTTGCCGAGTCGGAACTGCGCGGGGTTGGCCATCCGCGCGAGCATCAGCTTGCCGAGCTGCTCGATGCTGCGACGCACCTCGGTGATCTCCATCTTCGAGTGCCCGTACGTGCGCGCCGGCAGCACGATGGGGACCTCGACGATGCGCAGCCCGTTCTCCTGCATGATGAACATGCTCTGGAAGAAGAACGCGTAGCCCTTCTCGGTCACCAGATCGAAGAAGCGCCGCGGGATGCGATCGAGCCGATAGACGCGGAAGGCGCCCGTCGCGTCGCTCGTCACGCCGAGCATCTTGCGCGTCGCGAAGTGCCCGAGGTGCGTGAGGCCCCGCCGCACCGGATGCCAGCCCGGAAGCGAGTCTTCCGACTGGAAGCGAGAGCCGGCGACGAAGTCGGCGTCCTCGGCGGCCGCGAGCAGGCGCGGGATGTCCGACGGCGAGTGGGTGAAATCGCAGTCCATCGTGACGAGGCGCCGGTAGCCCTTCGCGTACGCGTAGGCGATGCCCTCGAGATGCGCCGAGCCGATCCCGAGCTTGCCCTTGCGGTGCATCACGGTGAGGCGAGGCTGCTCTTTCGCGAGCGCGTCGAGCACGTCCCCGGTGCCATCGGGCGAGCTGTCGTCCATGAACACGACGTCGGCGTCGAGACCGAGCTTGAAGAGCTCCTCGACCATCGGGCCGACGTTCTCGCGCTCGTCGTAGGTGGGGATGAAGATCAGCGTGTCGGTCTTCATGGCTCGATCTCCGGTCGTGCCGCCTCGACGAGGCGCCGGACCATCTCTTCGAACGAAACCGTCGGCGCCCATCCGGTGGCGCTACGGAGCTTCTGGGCATCGCCCACCAGCGGAGCGAGGCGCTTCGTGACACGGCCGGGGCGCTCGGTCACGTAGGAACGGTAGTCCAGGCCCACCGCGCGGAAGGCGGCGTCGCAGAAGTCCCCGACCGTGTGCGGGATTCCGCTCGCGACGACATAGTCGTCGGGAGCCGGGGCCCGGACGATCCGGCTCATCGCGTCCGTCGTGTCGGCCGCCCAGCTCCAGTCGACCGTGGCCGAGAGGCTCCCGAGCTCGAGCGTGTAGGGCTTGCCGGCGCGCGCGGCGGCGGCCGCGGTGACGGCGCCGATCGCGATGCGCTGCGACACGAAGCGCGCGGGGCGGAGCGGCGACTCGTGGTTGTAGAGGATCCCGCACGAGACGTGCAGCCCGCGCGCGCGGAAGAAGCGCGCGATGCCGACGCCGGCGGCCTTCGTGATCCCGTAGGCCCCCTCGGGCGCGAAGGGCGTGGCCTCGTTCTGCACGGGCTCCGCGGGGCTACCGAAGACGTGCGAGCTCGCCGCATAGAACAGGCGCGTCCTCGGGCTCCGCGTGCGCGCGGCCTCGAGCACGTTCACCCAGCCGTCGACGTGCACGGCGACGCTCTGCCGGAACAGATCCGCGAGGTCCGTCTCGAACGCGTCCTCGGAGCTGTGGTGGAACGCGGCGAGATAGTAGATCTCGTCGGGCATCGCGGCGGCGATCAGCGCCTCGACGTCGGCGCGCACACCGAGGTCGACCGACGCCGGCAGCGCGAGCGACGCGTCGGTGCTCGTCAGCACGCCGCGATCGAGCCCGATCACGTCGCGCCCGCCCTCGCGCAGCTGCTCGCTCAGGATCCGACCGTCCTGGCCCGCACTGCCGACGATGAGCGCGCGCGCCACCGCTCAGCCCGAGACGAGCTCGATGTTCGGCAGCGGGAAGAGCAGCTGCCCACCGGCCGCGAGGAACGCCTTCTCACGCTCGAGGAAGGTCTTCCGGAAGTGCCACGGGAGCACCATCAGCACGTCGGGCCTCGCCGCGCGCATGTCGTCCTCCGAGACGATCGGGAGCTTCGTGCCGGGCGTGAACGCGCCGAACTTGTCGGGGTTCACCTCCGCGATCGCGGTGAGCATCGTCTCGTCGATCCCGCAGTGCTGGAGCACCACGTTGCCCTTCGTCGAGGCGCCGAGCCCGTAGACCTTCTTCCCTGTGCGGCGCAGCTCCGCGAGCTTCGCGGGCAGCTCTCGACGATGGCGCGCCACGCGATCGGCGAACGCCTTCCACGTCTCGAGCGAGCGGAGCGGCGCCTCCTTCGCGAGCAGCGCGTCCACGATGGGCGCGTCGGCGCGGCCGTGGGCCTTCTCGACCGTCACGGCGAAGCTGCCGCCGTTCACGTCGTTCTGCTGCACGTCCGTGATGCGCAGACCCGCGCGCTTCGTCATCCACTGGATCTGCGCGAGCGCGTAGTACTCGACGTGCTCGTGGCAGACGGTGTCGTAGCTGTTCGTGTCGAGCATGAGCGGCAGGTAGCTCTGCTCGAGGTGCCAGACGCCGTCGTCGGCGAGCACCGACGCCACGTCCTCCACGAAGCGCATCGGCGCCGGGAGGTCGTAGAACATCGAGATGCTGGTGACGATGCGGGCCTTGGCGCTCTCGCCCATCGCCGCGCGGAAGCTCGCCGCCGTGAAGAAGTCGGGGACCTTGCGGATGTGCGGCGGGTAGTGGTGCCCGAACTTCTTGATCGTCGGATCGATGCCGACGAGCGAGACCTCGGCCGGGTACTGCGAGAGCGTGGTGCCGTCGTTGGCGCCGATGTCGAGGACGACGTCGCCCTTGCCGACGGGGCGGCGCTCGCGCAGCCACGCGACCTTCGCCGAGAGGTGCGCGACCATCGCGCGGTTCAGCCCGCTGCGGTAGCCGTACTGATCGCCGTACATCTCGCCGAGGTCGTAGTCGTGCGCGAGCTGCACGAGCCCGCAGGCATCCGGAGCGGATTGGCACTTCACGAGCTCGAGCGGCCCCACGGGCACGTCGGTCGCGCGGTCCTTCGGGAAGATGCCGGTGAGCGCCTGCTGCCCGAGATCGAGCACGACGGGGAGGGTGCGGTTGCCGCAGATGCGGCAGGCCTCGATGCGGACGGGCGGCCTCATGATCGGCCCGCCCCTACGCTGCCTACCGTCCGCGCGCGTCGCGCGCTCCCGTCCGGCATCTTCGTGTCGGGCACTCTTTGCGGGTGTTTCATGATCGGCCCGCCTCTACGCTGCCTACCGTCCGCGCGCGCCGCGCGCTCCCGTCCGGCATCTTCGTGTGGGGCACTCTTTGCGGGTGTTTCACGACCGGGGCTCCCGCTTCACGGCCTCGAGATCGGCGTCGACCATGAGCTTCACCAGATCGTGGAAGCGCGTCGTCGGCTCCCAGCCGAGCTCGCGCTTGGCCTTCGACGCGTCGCCGAGGAGCAGGTCGACCTCGGTCGGCCGGAAGTACTTCGGATCGATCTTCACGTACTTCTGCCAGTCGAGCCCGACGTGCGCGAACGCGAGCTCGCAGAACTCGCGCACCGTGTGCGTCTCGCCCGTCGCGATCACGTAGTCGGCGGGCGCGTCCTTCTGGAGCATGCGCCACATCGCCTCCACGTAGTCCTTCGCGAAGCCCCAGTCGCGCTTCGCGTCGAGGTTGCCGAGCGCGAGCTCGGTCGCGAGGCCGAGCTTGATGGCCGCGACGCCGCGCGTGATCTTGCGCGTGACGAAGGCCTCGCCGCGGCGCGGCGACTCGTGGTTGAAGAGGATGCCGTTGCACACGAACATCCCGTAGGCCTCGCGGTAGTTCACCGCGATCCAGTGCGCGTAGACCTTCGCCGCCGCGTAGGGCGAGCGCGGATAGAAAGGTGTCTCCTCGCGCTGCGGCGTCTCGTGCACGCGGCCGAACATCTCGGAGCTGCCGGCCTGGTAGAAGCGCGGCGTGAGGCCCGACTCGCGGATCGCCTCGAGCAGGCGCAGCGTCCCGACGCCCGCCGTCTCGGCCGTGTACTCGGGGATCTCGAAGCTCACCTTCACGTGGCTCTGCGCGCCGAGGTTGTAGATCTCGTCGGGGCGAATCTCGCGGATGAGCCGGTTGATGCTCGAGGCGTCGGTGAGATCGCCGTAGTGGAGCTTGTGCGGCATCGGGTGCCGCGTGTGGAACGTGTGGTCGATGCGGCCGCGGTTGAGCGAGCTCGAGCGGCGCACGACGCCGTGCACCTCGTAGCCTTTCTCGATGAGCAGCTCGGCGAGATACGAGCCGTCCTGGCCGGTGACACCGGTGATGAGTGCGCGCTTCACGGGCCGTGAGTTGGCCCCCGCGGCGCCCACGGTCAAGCGCGGGCGGCCT
>JBGALT010000045.1:0-48972 GCA_044223665.1 Sandaracinaceae bacterium
GTCTGCCCGACGGTCGCGCGCGTGCACGGCGCGACCGCACCGAGACGGCGCTCGAAGCAGCCGCTCGCGGCGAGCGCGGCGAGCGCGACGACGAGCGCGGCGCGGAGAGAGACGGAACGAACGAGCACGAGACGTTGCATGGCGGCCTCCTCGGATGAGGCAGGCGTGGTGCATCGAGCGGGCCGCTCGCTTCTCGTGGGCGCGCGCCGAGCGAGACTTCAACCGCGTTGGCACCGTGCAATGCACGAGCACGAGCCGGCGATTTCGTCGACGGAACGGCCTCGCGGCGGCCACGAAGGAGCGCCCCTCCGCGCGCCCTGCAGCACGCTCTCAGGCCGCGTCTTCGAACGACGGGCGCGAGGTGCGGCCCACCAGCAGGGCGCGGAGCCCATCCACGTCGCGCAGCTCGTAGAAGATCGGGGGCACCGCGTCGCGGGCCGGGAGCAGGCCCGAGAGCGCGCCCGAGTCCCCGAGCGCGCGGGCCTCCTTGCCGTCGAGGATGAAGAACGCGTGCGAGACGCCGCGGAAGCCCGGACGAGACGCGACGTCGAAGACGCGCGCGCGATCGAGCGAGAGCTCGGTGCGGCCGCGCCGGATCAGCACGCGCTTGTCCGTCACCAGGTACTCGGTGTCGCGGCCCTCGGCCCGCGCGCGCGCGGTGCCCCACCACACGAGCACGCCGCCCACCATGCACAGCAAGAGGAACGTCGCGGCGAGCGCCAGGAACAGGAGGGTCCAGATCAGCGATCCGGGCGCGAGGCCGATCGCCTCGAGCCCCAGAAGCACGCGCCCGGCCGACCCGGCGTACACGATCGCGATGCCGACGATGACGGCGCCGAGCAGGGCGGTGCCGAGGTCGCGGAGCCCGAGCAGCGAGCCCTCCGGACCGGCACCCCAGAGCACGCGCTCCTCGCGATCGAGACGCTCGGCGAGCGGGATCTCCGAGTCGCTCGGCCGATCGCCGAGCTCGGCGTCGCGGATCACCGCCAGGACGGCGTCCGGCCCGCGCACGTCGTGGAACACCACGCGCTGGCTGCGCGAGAGCGGGCCGAAGGGAACGGCGCGCACCAGCTCCAGGTGGCCGATCCCGGGAACGCTCCGGTGCCAGTGGATGCGCGCGAACGAGATGCCGTCGCGGTCGACCCAGCGAACGCTCTTGCCGCGGCGCCAGAGCACGCGACGGTCCGTGACGGCGAACTCGCAAGGGTCGCGCACGTAGCGCGGCGCGAGCAGCGAGCCCACGGCCAGCACGACCGAATAGCAGAGGACGAGCGCGCTCTGCTGCCATCCGGGCAGGTCCGCCACGGCGAGCAGCACCGTGAAGAGCGCGGCGACGACGCCCACCGCGATCGCGATCACCGGCGTCACGACCCAGAATCCGTCGCGCGGCGCGCCGCGCACCGGCGACCCCGACCAGAGGACGATCTCGCTCGGCAGGAGCCGGAATGCGGCCCGATCCAGCGGCGGCGCGTGCTCGTCGGAGCTGGACATGACTTCAGCGTAATCCTCGGCGGCCCCTCGCGCCCGCCGGGTTTCTCGCGCGGGCGCGGCACTCGCGACAGGATGGGGTCGAGCGCATGGACATGACGAGATCATCCGCGGAAGCCGAGGGAGCGCCGAGCGAGCTTCGATCGCCCTGCGGTATCCGACACCTCGCGGCGCGGATCGTTCCTTGGATTGCGCTCGCGACCGCGTGCGGGAGCGGCGCGCCCACGAGCACGCACGAGACGACCGCCCACATCGCCATGCCGCGCGCGGTGGCGCACGTGGAGCCGGAGGTGGCGGCTCTGCCGCCCGGGGTCACGCGGGCCAACGCGGAGCCGTGCACGCCGGCGAGCTCCGATGCGTGCAACGCGCTCGACGACGACTGCGACGGACGCATCGACGAGGGCTGCGGCTGGGAGAGCGGGCCCATCCAGGTGACCCTGGCGTGGAGCTCGGGCGCCGACCTCGACCTCTACGTCACCGACCCGTCCGGCTTCACGATCAGCTACCTGGACCGCGACTCCCCGAGCGGCGGCCACCTCGACCACGACGCGCGCGGCGCGTGCATCCCCGGCGGACAGAACATCGAGAACATGCACTGGACGGGCTCGCCGCGCGGTGGCGACTACCACGTGATCGTCCACTACTGGGGCGACTGCGGTGTCGCCGACTCGACGCAGGCGTTGGTCACCGTGTCGGTGAGCGGCCGGATCGTCGGGACCTACGCGCTCCAGATCGAGCGCGGGCAGCGCCGGCACGTCGTCGACTTCCGAATCCCGACCGGGCCGACCGAGGACGAGCCGCCGGTCGATCAGGGCGCAGACGGAGCGGCGAGCACGTGAGAACGACGGAAGCCGCCACGCTCCGCCGCCGGCCACCCGCGCGTCGGTCCGCTCTCCAATCCCGAGAACGCGCACGCCCGGAAAGAACCCCCGCAATCGCTCGAGGTCGTCGCGGTCGCTCGTGTAGACCGCGTCGCCGCGAAGCGCGGCGCTCGCCATCACGAACGCATCGATCCCGCCCGATCGGGGCAGAGCCGCGAGCGCCTCGCCCGCGCGCGCGCGCCGGCGCTCCAGGGCCACGAGCAGTCCAGTGTCGAACGTGAGCCCGTGAGCGCTCATGCGCGGCGGCGTCTCCGACGTGGCTCGTTCGCGTACGTCCGCGCGAGCGTCCAGGCCTCCGCCCACTCCGCTCCGACGGCGGCGGGCCTCCGTACCACGCCCATGCGCGCTCGAAGGCGGCGTGCTCGACGGCGCCTTCGCGCCCGCTTCGTCTTCATGCCTGCGCCTGTAGACCGAGGACGAGCCGCCCGTCGATCAGGGCGCGGGCGGAGCGGCGAGCACGTGATGGATCGCGACGGCGCTCGCGGGCGCCGGCGCGAAGCGCAGCTGCGTGATCCGATCCGAGAGACAGCCCAGCGCCGACCCGGCCACGACGCCGGTCGGGAGGCCGGCGGCGGTGAGCGCCAGCGCGCCATCGGCACCGAGCGTGAGATCGAGCGTCGCCGTGCCCGAAGGATCGGCGCCCCCCGCGGTCAGGCAGGACCACATCGCGGTCCGATCGCGATCGAGCGCCGCGTGGACCTGCGCCTCCACACCGACCGGCGCGGGGGTGGGCGGCGCATGCGGCGGGTGAGCGGGACGGGGCGGCCGCGGGGCGCGTCGCCGGACGCTGAGCGTCGCCGAGACCGCGCGATCGAGGATCCGCGCCGCGAGCGGGGTGAGCCGGCGTCGAACGACGAGCTCGACGCACGCGGTGACCGCGGCGTCGCCGTCGGGCGCGCGCACGTCGACGTCGAGGACGTGCGAGAGCTGGACGCGCGCCGTCACCCGCGTCACGCCCGTGCGCTGCGCCTCGGTCATGCACTGCTGGATCGGCGCGCGGACCTCGGCGAGCGCGGCGCGCAGCTCGGAGCGCGTCAGCCCCGCGTCCCAGTGGGGCGGCGGCTGGCGCGTCATCGCGCTGGCGCCGTACCCCGAGGGAGGAGCCTCCACGTCGGCCGCCGTCTGGGCGCGCCGCGCGAGGGCGACGCTCGGAGCCACGGCGACGAGCAGGAGAGAAAGGACCGCGATCCAGCGAGCCTGAGGCATACCGGTGAGATGATGCCTCGGCCCGGTTCCTTGGACCATGCGATGCCGACCCCGCCGCAGGGTCACGGCCGAGGCGGGAGCTCGACCGTCGCGGGCGGAACGTCGAAGCGGACCTCGTCGCAGTCGGCCTCGGTGCCGTCCGCGAAGATCACGTTGACGAAGTCGCCGTCGTCGTCGAGCGAGACCATCGGGTGGTGCCAGATCCCGGGGTGGTAGGTGATGGCGCGCGCGCCCTCGACGACGAACGCGGAGAGGGTTGCGAGGTCGGGCGCATCGCCTCCCTGCGCCACGGCGACGAGGTAGCGGCCCACGCGCATCGGAACGAACATCTGGGTCGAGCACGGGTGCCGCTCGAGCCAGCGGATCGGCAGCGTCGCGTCGCGGTGAGCCAGGCAGCGGAACAGCGAGGCCGTACAGCGCGCTCCGGATCTCGTGCTCTCGAGCGACGCGAGCGCGTCCCAGGCCTTCGCCGTCCCGTGGTTGGCCGAGCGCGGCAGGGCGTCGCGCGCCTCGACGATCGCGCCGTAGGGCGCGTAGGACGCGAGCGCGAGCGGTCGGGCCTCGATGCGGATCACCGGCCGAGGATAGCCCCGAATCGGCACGAAGGAATCGAGCGCGCCGTGCGGGCCTCAGGCCGCGCGCTGGCGAGCGCCGACGTCGTGCAAGCGCTCGATGATCTCGTCGCGCCAGGCCGTGTCGGCGTCGCCGACGAGCGTCATGCGTGCGGTCGTCGGGGGCTCGAGCAGGATGCGCAGCCGCACCTCCTCGGCGAAGTCGCCGCGGGTGTCGATGCGCACGGCGCCCGTGAAGTGCTCGAGCGTCGCGTTCACCATGCCCCGATGCTCCTCGGGCACGAGCGTCGCGGCCACCGCATGGAGCACGTCGTGCACGTGGTGCGTCTTTTCTCCGTACGAGAGCCCGGCGTCGGCGGCCGACGGCCGCCCGTAGAGATCGACCACCCAGCCATGGCGGATCAGCTCGCGGTTCTTCACGACCTGGTTGGGAGCGATCTCGAACACGACCTGATGGCGCTCGACGAGGCCGCGCAGATCGCGATCCTCGACCCCGTGGGTGGTCGGATCGACCGGAAAGATGGAGTGACGGCTCATCGGTTCTCGTCCTTCCTCGCGCGCTCAGCCCTTCTTCGCCTGGTCCTTCTGCTTCTTGTCGCGCTCGATCACCCGCGCGAGGCGAGCCGCCAGCGTCTCGAGGACGAGCAGGCGTGCGACGCGCTTGTCGTTGGCGGGCACGAGCGTCCACGGGGCGGTCTCGGTGCTCGTCTGGTCGAACATGTCGCACGCCGCGACCTCGTAGGCCGGCCACTTCTCGCGGTTGCGCCAGTCCTCGGCCGTGATCTTGAAGCGCTTGAACCCCGTCGCCTTCCGCTCCTGGAAGCGGCGCAGCTGCTCTTTCGGATCGACGTGCAGCCAGAACTTCACGACCAAGAGGCCGCGGTCGGAGAGGCGCGCCTCGAAGTCGTTGATCTCCGAGTAGGCGCGCTGCCAGTCACCGTCGCTGCAGAAGCCCTCGACCCGCTCGACGAGCACGCGCCCGTACCAGCTGCGGTCGAAGATCGCGACCTCGCCGAGCGGCGGGACGTTGCGCCAGAAGCGCCACAGATAGGGCTGCGCACGCTCCTCGGAGCTCGGCGCGGCGACCGGGTGGACGCGATAGTGGCGCGCGTCGAGCGCCTGCGTGATGCGCCGGATCGCGCCTCCCTTGCCCGCCGCATCGACGCCCTCGAAGACCACCACGAGGCCGGTCTTGCGGAAGCGCGGGTGACGCGTGAGCAGCGCGAGCTTGCCCTGCAGCTCCTCGAGGCGCTCGTCGTACTTCGTCTTGGCGACCCGGCTCCGGAGGTCGAGCGCACGCAGGAGGTTGGGCGGCCCTTCGCCCTTCTTCGTCACCTCGGCCACGATCTTGGGCCGCTTGCGGGGCGGGGCCTGTACCGGAGGCGTGTCGAGACGCGCGCGCAGCGTGTCGAGCACGAGGCGACCCGCCGTCAGCTCGCGGTAGCGCGCGTCGAGCCCTTCGATGACGTGCCACGGCGAGTGCCCGGTGGAGGTGGTGCGCAGCGCGTGCTCCGAGACGCCGCGGAAGTCGTCGTAGAGCTTGAAGTGCTTCCAGTCGGTCTCGGTCACGCGCCACTCGGTGCGCGGGTCCTTCGAGAGAGAGCGGAGCCGCTTCTTCTGCTGGGCCTTGCTCAGGTGGAACCAGAGCTTGAGCAGGACCACGCCCTCGTCGTGCAGCATCTTCTCGAAGCGCACGATCTCTTCCAGCGACTGATCCAGCTCGGCTGCGCTGGTCTGGCCGTAGGTGCGGGCGATGATCGGCTGCGTGTACCAGGAGCCGAAGAAGATCCCGATCTTCCCCTTCGGAGGGAGCGCCCGCCAGAAGCGCCAGGACGCCGGTCGCGCGGCCTCCTCGTCGCTCGGGGCCCCGAGGGCGTGCGTGTGGATGTGGCGAGGATCCAGCCACTCGTTCAGAACGTTGACGGTCTCGCCCTTGCCGGCGCCGTCGACGCCGCCGATGAGCACGAGCGCCGAGAAGTCTTTCTTCTCCAGCAGCTCGGCCTGCGCCTCGAGGAGCGCCTCGCGCAGCCCGGGGACTTCGGCGCGGAATTTCTCCCGTGAGAGCGTGTGCCCGAGCTCGGCCGATTCGAACATTCGTGGTCCTCGAGCCCGACGTAAGCGCGCGAGGGCGACTTCACAGTCCGAATGCGACCGATGGGGCGCCCGCCTATCGCGGTGCGCAGGCGCTGGCGTGGCGCTCTCGCGCGCGCGTCACGGCGGCGCTCACCTCGGTCTCGCGGATCGCCTGCTCCAAGGCCGCGCAGCCCTCGTCGCGCCGGTCCGCATCGAGCAGCATCTCCCCCAGCTCGACGAGCGCGTCGTCGCGCAGGAGCGAGGTGGGGAAGGCGTCGTGCATCCGGCGGAAGGCCGCCGCGGCCCGGTCCACGTCGTGGATCTCGTCGCGCAGGATGTGCGCGATGCGCAGCGCCCCGTCCGGCATGTGCGGGAGCGTGTAGCTGCCGGGCGGCAGACCGAGCGCATGCGGGTCGATCATCCGCTCGAGGTAGCGGACCGCCCCCTCGTGATCACCGTCCTCCTCGGCCATGTCGGCCAGGCGCATGAAGGTGTCGTCCCAGCGCTGCCCGCGCGGATAGGCGTGCTCGGCCACGATGCGCTCGTAGAGCGACCGGGCCTCGTCGCGACGGCCGTGCTCTCGGTGGATCTGGGCCAGGTCCGTGAGGACGTCGTCACCGAGATCGGTCTCGCGCACGGCCGCATCGAGCTCGACGAGGAGCATCACCGCGGCGTCGTCTCCTTCGTGCTCGCGCAGGTCGGCGATCAGCGTTCGGAGCGCGCGCGAGGCCTGGCCGTCGCCCGGATGCTCGAGCAGGATCGCGCGCAGCCCTGCGTTGGCCTCGTCGCGATGGCCCTGCTCGCGCTGGATGCGCGCGACCTCGAACATGGCGCGCACCGTGCGGCGCGAGATCGGGCGCCGCGCCGCGATCTCCGAGAAGAGCGCCAGCGCCTCGTCGAGCCGTCCCTCGCGCCGCAGCGAGAGCGCGGCCCGGTGCTCGGCCTCGTCACGATCGACCCGCCGCTCGGCGGCGTCGGCGGCCTCGCGCCAGTCGGCGATCGCGGCCTCGTCGCGACCGGCCGAGTGGTCCCGGTCGGCGGCCGCCATCGCGTCGAGGTAGCGATCGCCACGCTCCGCGGAGAGCGTGGGCGGGCAGCCCGCGAGGCAGCCCGCGAGCAGCGCAGAGGCCAGTACGGGCCGCCCTTCCCGAGCCATCGCAGGCGGGTGTACCACGGCGCGCCCGGGGCCCTGCACTCGTGTAGCATCGAGCGCTCATGCGCCTCGGAGGGACGCTCGCGCTCGCGCTCGTGCTGGGGACGCTCGCCCTGCTCGGCTGCGGTGGCCCGCCCGCCGACACGCCCTCGGCCGTGATCCTGTTGTCTCCCGGCACCATCTGCGCGGGGGACGCCCGGCGCACCGAGATCACGCTCGACGGCACCATGTCGTCACGGCACCTGTCGCTCGTCCCGCTGCCGCCCGACGATACGTCGTCTCCGGACGGTGCGATGGCCCTGCCGCTCGCGTTCTCGTGGTCGCTCGAGGGCGACGGTTACGAGGTGGCGAGTGGCTCGCTCACCTCCCCGCGACTCACGGTGCGGGCCGACGGCGCACGCCCGCTGCACGTGACGCTCACGACGACGAACCTCGCCGGGGGCTCGGCGACCTCGCTCCGCACGCTGCCGATCACGGTCGCGCCCGCGGCCTGGCCCGCGACCTGCCGCGGCAACGGCGCCTGCGCCGGCGGCAGCTGCGACCTCACGACGATGACCTGCGTGCCGACCATGCGCTGCGCGCGCGACACCGACTGCAACCCCTGCTTCGTGTGCGACACGGCGCGCAGGGGCTGCGTCCCGAGGTCCCCGTGAGAGGCGCGATCCTCGCGCTCGCGCTCGTCGTCGCGCTCGCCGGTCGTGCCCAGGCCGACTCGGGCGCCGTGGACGGGGAGTCGGCGCGCGCCGCGGCGCTCGGCGGTGCCGTCGTCGGGCGGGCCGGCGACACGAGCGCCATCTCGTTCAACCCCGCCGGGATCGCCGACGTCGATCGGACGACGATCACGCTGCTCGGCCACGCGGCCTACTACCGGCTCGCGTGGGCCCGCAGCGGGGAGAGCGGTAGCGCCTCCGAGCGTGCCGTCGGGGGGTACGGAGTCTCCCTGATCGTGCCGCTGCCCGGGCCCGAGTGGTTGCGGCGCGTGCGGATCGGCGCCGCCGTGCACGTGCCCTCGTCGGGCATCATCACCGTCGATGCGCCGCCGCGGGACGACGTTCCCTCCGCGCCGCTCTACGACGCCCGCCTCGAGCGGACGGCGGCGACCTTCGGGCTCGGCATCGCACTGCCGGGGCACGTCGACATCGGCGTCGGCGTGACCGTCGTGCCCTCGCTCCTCGGCGGGACCTACGTGAGCTACGACGCGCGACGCGGCGCGACCGTCGACGAGGGCGTCGTCGTGCGCCTGGACCGCGACGTGCGCTTCGGGGGCGCGCTCTTGCTCGGGGCGCGCTGGGCGCCCGTGCCGCAGTTCTCGGTGGGCCTCGCCTATCGTCAGGGCGTGGCGCTCCGCGCGCAGGGGCCGATCGAGCTCCGTGCCGGCAGCATCCTCGCCGACGATCCGCTCGACTTCGTGGACGTCTTCTCGGTGAACGAGGTCGCGCTCGGCCTCGCGTTCCAGCTGGCGCCCGGGCTCTCGATCTCGACCGATGCGACGTGGGTGGAGTGGTCCTCGTTCCTCTCGCTCCACGATGCGACCCCGACGCCCGGTTTCCACGACACCGTCACGCTCCGCGCGGGCGCCGAGTACGTCGTGGATCACTGGGCCGCGATCCGCCTGGGCTACGCGCTCGAGCCCACCCCCGTGCCGGCGCAGGTGGCGCTCTCGAGCTACCTTGACGCCGATCGCCACGTGCTGAGCGCGGGCTTCGGCCTCGATCTCGAGCCGCTCGTGCACGTTCCCTTGCACGTCGATCTCTACGTGCGCGGTCACATCCTCGGGAACATCGCCATCACCAAGGATCCCGCGCTGCTGCCGGACGCACAGCCCACCGTGCCCGGCCAGCAGATCGATGCGCTCGGTTATCCCGGCGTGAGCGGCAGCATCGCGTACTTCCAGGGCGGTCTCTCGATGACGCTCGCGCTCGGCGCCCGGGGCGCTCGCGCCAGCCCGGGCGCGCGCGGACCTCGAGGACGAGATGGGCGTCGGCCCCGAGGTCGCGGGGCTCGGCAACGCGGTCACCGCCGTCCCGGTCGGCTTCGCGAGCACGCACTACGCGCCCGCGCTGCTCGCCCCCCGCGGCATGCGGCCCGGCCTCGCGGAGCTCTCCATCGGGTACGTGTACGGGCAGCCGCTCGTGCACGTGACGGCCGCCGACGGAATGCCCGTCTCGACGCCCGCGCCGGCCGAGACGAGCTCGCTGGTGGTCGGAGGCCGCTTCGATCTCGGCCACGGGCTCGGGCTCGAGGGCCTCGTGCTCGGTCTCTGCATCACCACGCCGGCGACGAGCCTCTTCTCCTACTCGGTGCGCCCGGACGACGACGTGCAGTGGATGACGCTCACCGATGGAGCCCGTCACCTCTCGCTCGAGGCAGGGCTCGCGTATCGGCCGGTCGACTGGCTCTCGTTCGGCATCACGGCGCGCCTGGGCCTCGCCATCTCGCTCTACACGACCGCGATCACGACGAGCATCGACTCCACCGATCCGAGCGTGATCGACGTCGGCACGCGCATCGGCACCGAAGGTCACGTCTCGGCGCGCGTCTCGCCCATCGCGAGCGTCGCGATCATGCCGCTCGACGAGCTGCGCTTCGGCCTCACCTACCGGATGGCGAGCTACGTCGACGACTGGGGCTGGAGCCGCGTGCAGCAGGTGCCCGGCTTCGCCGACATCGGCTACGTCCACCGCTTCGCGCACTGGGTGCGGCCGCACGAGATCGCGCTCGGTGGCGCCGTGCGGCCCGTGCCCTGGCTCGAGCTGAGCGCGGACCTGACGTGGCTGCACTGGTCGGAGGCGAGCACCGGCAACCACGACCCGGCGCCGGGACGGTTCGGTGACACGTTCCTCCCCGCGGCCGGCGTGCGCCTGACCCCGACGCGCGGTCTCGACCTACTCTTGGGCTACGCCTACGTGCGCGCGCCCTACGCCAACTTCGGCGGCCCGAGCAACCTGCTGATCAACGACACGCACCACGCCTCGCTCGGCGCCGTGGCGCGCCTCGACGAGCTCACGAACGACGCGAGCGCCACCTTCACCCTGCGCGCGAGCTTCCGCCTCTCGATCCTCGAGGAGGCGAGCGAGGTGAAGGACCCGCGGCGCTTCGCGGACGACGACGCGTACACGCGAAACCCCGGGACGCTCGGCGGGGGCGGCTACCACTTCGGCGGCTTCGTGCCGTCGGTCCAGGTGTCGGCGGAGGCGCGATGGTGAACGCGAGAGCGCTCGGGCCGCTGGGGATCGCGATGTGGCTCGCCGCCTGCGGGCCGAGCCGTGACGGCTACGCCCTCGTGCGCGGCGACGCGAGCACGCCGGCCCGCGACGCGTCCCGCCCGCGCGACACCGGCGTGCGGGACGACGTGGGCCCGCCCGACGTGCCCCCCGAGCCCCTCGAGGACTGGGACGTCACCGGCGCGGGCCCGCTGAGCGGCCTGTTCGCCCTCGAGGTGCGCGTGAACGCGAACGTCGTGCTCGACATCGACACGCGCCAGCTCTATCGCGTGCGCCTCCTGCAGCGCGGCACCACCGTCCGCGCGCGCATCCAGGCCTGCGTGATCGACCTCGCGCGCGTGCAGGGCGTCGCCACGCTCGCGTTCACGCCGGAGGCCGATCGCGCGATCCGGAGCCACATCATCGATACCGAGGGCGAGTACCTCTCGGCCGCCGATCCGATGGGCGCGGTGTTCACGCCGCCGCGCGCGATCGTGGTGATCGGCGCCTCGCTCGCGAGCCCGGAGACCGATCCGCTCCCGACCGCGACCGACACCACGCTGGCCGTGGACGAGGACGCCGACGGACAGCCGGGCGTCACGATCGACGCATCGGCCGTCGTGTGTCGCGAGCCGCAGCAGGCGTACGCCGCGTTCCGCGCGACCGTCGCGCTCAGCGGGACCGTGACCGACCTCGACGCCTTCGACGGCACCGCCGACCCCACCGTCGACCAGCAGATCCTCGGCGTGAGCGACCCGTGTCTCTCGGTCGCCTCGAGCCTGACGATCCGGGTGCTGCCCGGCTCGGAGTTCAGCGCGCGCCGCGTGGGCGACACCGAGGACCTCGACCACAACGGCAACGTGAGCTGCCCGGAGATCGGCTGGGCCGGCGCGCGCCTGTTCGGCGAGTACTGGCTGCGCTGATCTGCGACGCCGCCACGTGTTCCCGAGACCGCGCCGCGGCCGGCGCTACATCTGGAACGCGCCGGTCTCGACGATCTCGAAGTCGCTGCCGTGCACCGCACCGAGGTCCGCGAGGACGTCGTCGATGATCGCGTCCCAGCGATCGTCGCTGTCGCCGGTGAGGTACCAGTCGCTGCCGTTGTCGGCGAGGATGAGGCCGTAGCGCTGCATCGCGCGCAGGATGACCTGCGACGAGGGCGCGGCGCCGGAGACGTCGTAGTCGCCGCGGAGCCGAAGCCTGAGGCCCATCGGCGGCAGATCGGTCCCCGCGCGACCGGCCTGGTGCGTCGCGGGGTGCACGTAGGCGCGCGCGGTGCGGCTCATCGTGAAGCGGATCGCGTGGCGGATCTCGCCGGCGAGCACTTCTTCGACACGCACGAGACCCGGCAGGACCGGGAGCCCGGCCGCGTCCGCGCTCGTCCAGCCATCGGGCCGCAGCGCGTTCGTGCCGAGGGGGAAGATGGCGCCGTTCTGCGCGGTCCACCCGCCGCCCGAGAAGTTCTGCGCGTTGTAGAGCTCGTAGAGCGTGCAGTGGTCGGGCGCGCCGGCGACGTCGACGTAGAGCACGTGGCGATCGGCGCCCGACGGTGCGCTCGGCCCGCCTTCGATCGGTGCGGTGCCCGGGATCGGGTAGCAGAAGCGGCCGGTCCCCGTCGGGCACATCAGAGGGTCGCTCTCGGTCGGGCCCCACGAAGCCGTCCACGTGATCGGGAGCGGCGGCGCACCGGTGCCGGTCACCCACGGGATCCCGTAGTGGTCGGTCGACCAGTTGCCCCAGTCGGGGTGGAGCGCGCGCGTGGGGCTCATCATCGCGAGGATCTGCGCGTGGCGCGCGTGCCTCGGATAGCCGGAGATGTCGGTGTTCCACGGGTTGTCCGACGGGAAGACACGGCAGCCGGCGAGCGTCGGCGGGACGACCGGCCCTCCATCCACCGGCGGCACGAACGCGTCGACCGCCGGCACGAACGCGTCGACCGCCGGCACGAACGCGTCCACACCGGGGTCCACGAACGCGTCCACGCCCACGCCCGCGTCGAGCCCGGGATCGACGAACGCATCGACGCCCGGCCCGCCGTCCGTGCCGGGCGAGAAGGCATCGGGGGCCGAGCCCGCGTCCGCACGCGCGGCGTCGATCCCGCCGCCCGCATCGTCGGCGGCGCCGACCGTTCCCGTGCATCCGCCGAGGGCGGCACCGTGGGCGAGCGCGGCAACGACGAGCAACGTGGTCGGTCTCATGGGCGCCTCCGAGGAGAGTGGCGAGCGTGTGCCCGCGATCGTGGATCGCTCGCCACCCACGGCCTCGTGGCGCGTCGCGACAGCGTACGCCTCCCCGGCCTCGTCGTCTCGCTGGGCGCGCGCCTCGCGCGGGAGCGCGCGACCAGCCGGAGCACGACAGGACGCAGCACGAGGAGCTCCAGAACGACCCAAACCGCGGCGATCGCGAGCGGCAGCGTGGGAAAGCTCGGAGCCGTCTCTCTCGCGCGCGCATCGCCGCCGCTCGCGTCACGATCGACCCAGGGCGTCGCGGTCTCGCCTGCGAAGAGCATCGCCATCCCGAGCGTGGGCGCGAGCGCGTAGCTGCGGCCGACCGGCACGCCGACGAGATCCGCGATCCGCTCGATGCCGACCACGCACGCCTCGTCGCCGTGGATCCGCGCGGCGCCGAGGCCGATGCCGGTGGCGGCCATCCCCCAGCCGAAGAGGACGACGCCCGCGTCGGCGTCGCTGCCGCGGTCGACGCCCGGCGGCCACTCGCGGAAGCCGCTCACGCCGAGGACGTCGAGGCCGTGGCGCGCGACGTACGCGCGATACAGGCGCTCGCTCTCGTCGGGCGCGAACTGCGCCGAGTAGAAGGTGATGTACGAGAGCGCGCAGCCGCGCGGGATGCGGGTGTACGAGGTGTCGCCCGTCGCGCTCCACGGGAGACCGCCCTCGGCGCGGTGGTGATCCATCCACGCGAGCCATCCGCGCGTCGCCCGCTCACCCACGTCGCCCCCGTAGGCGGCGCGGTACGCGTGGAGCGCGGCGAGCGTCGCCGACTGATCGGCCGGCCAGCGCGGCGAGCCGGGATAGCTGCGCGCGTGGAAGGTCTCGCTCGCGCGCGAGCGCCCATCGAGGTGCCGGGCAAGCGAGGCCGCGAGCGCGTCACGCCGATCGTCGCCGTGCATCCGCGAGAGCGAGAGCACGAGCAACGCATGCGTGAAGTACAGGTTGTGATCGTCGAGCCGCATGCGCTCGAGCGCCCGGCCCCCGGGCGCGACCTCCGCCGAGACGATCCGATCGGCGACGACGCGCAGCAGCCGCGCGCTCTCGGCCTCGCGCGCAGGCTCGAGCCGCGCGCTCTGGTGGAGGCCCACCGCGAGCTCGGAGAGGAGGATCGCGTCGAAGGCGCCGACCCCCAGATCGTCGCCGAGTGCGTAGCCGTGCCAGTCCTCGTCGAGGTGCTCGCGCGCCCACGCGAAGAGCGACGCGCCCCGGGCCGTCATCGCATGCGTGTCGTGCCCGAAGCGGCACCCCGCCGACACGGCCCCGAACGTCCACGGCGCGAGGACGATCGCGAAGAGAACGCGGAGCGCGATGCCGAAGCGGCTCACGAGCCCGGGAGGCTCACACGCATGACATAGGCATCGAAGCCCCCGAGCGCCGTCTCCCCGGGGAAAGCACCGATGGTATCGCCGGCGAGATAGGCGCCCCCCGCGCCCACACCCATCCCGACGACCGAATCGCCGTCCGTCGTTCCGAACAACCTCGTGGAGAGGAGCTCCCCCGAGGGGTCGACCGCGACGAGGAACGCGTCGCCGTCTCCTCCGAGGGGAGTCTCCCCGAGCAGCGCGTGCTGGGTGAGACCCGCCACGTAGATCGTCCCGTCCGAAGGTCGGATGGCGACGCCATTGGCGCGGTCACGAAGGGGCGTGCCGAATTGGAGAATCCAGGCAGGCTCGGGCCCCTCGGAGATCGCTGCGACGAACGCATCGGCGCGGGCCGCACGCGTCTGGCCGGGCAGAGTCCCGACCGTATAGCCCGCCACGACCACGGCCCCGCGCGCGTCCGCCGCGATGGCTTGCAGGCCGTCCTCGGCGTCGGAGCCGAAACGGACCATCCCACGAAGCGCGCCCGTCTCCGGGTCGAGCGTCCACACCATCGCGTCCTGACCGCCGAAGGTCGCGGTTCCCTCGAGGTCACCGGTCACGACTCCTCCGACTCTCACGGCGCCGCGCTCGTCGACCGTCACGGACGTCGTCAAGGAGAGGGGAGCGGCGAGCTGGCGCGTCCAACGCACCGTCCCATCACCCTCGAACCGACGCACGAACGCGTTCTGTCCCTGACCGATGCGCGTCTCCCCCGGAAACGTCCCGACGGTCGCGCCTGCGACGTAGACGTGGCCGTCGCCGTCGAGCGCGATGGCAGCGATGCCGGCTCCGGAGTTGCCCGGGGTGGATTCCTCGGCTCCGAACTGCTGGGTCCAAACGACGTTCCCACGCGCGTCGTACCTCCGGAGGAAGGCATCGCGACGGCCCGAGTCGTCGAGGATCTCCCCCAGCCTCACCTCTCCCGTCTCCCCGGCCACGTACACGTCGCCCGACGGGTCGACGGCGACCGCGGCGGCGGCCGTGCGCGACGTGGAGATCCGCCGGCTCCAGCGCTCACGTCCGGTGACGTCGTACACGCGCAGGAAGCTCGCGACGTCGTCGACCGCGCCGAGCGGGTCCGCGAGAGTCGCACCCCCGTAGCCCACGACGTAGACCGCGCCGTCTTCACCCACCGCACAGCCGCTAGCGCGATCGTCCTGCGCAGTGCCGAGCTGGCGCGCCCACTCGAGCTCGGCGCGGCCTGCATCGGGCCGAGAGCCGTCGGACGTGGTCCCGTCGACCGTGGTCCCGTCGGGCGACGCGTCACGCGTCTCGCGTTCGTGGGCCAGCGCGCAGCCGCCCAGAGCGAGGGGCAGCACGAGGATCCAGGGACGCCACGCACTGCGGGCCTTGCGACGCACGCATCGACCCTGACGCCATGCGGTGGCTCGAGCAAGGGGCGAGGGACGAGCGTCGCCGAGCTCAGCGCTTCATCGGCGCGCGCAGCATGCCGCCGAGGCCTTCGAGCGCGTCGAACGCCTCGTCGATGCGCGCCGCGAAGTCGCGCTTGGTCGCTCGCTGGTGGCCGAGCGTGAACTGCGCGCTGCGCACGGCGGCCATCGCGCAGGACGCGACGAGGAACGGACGCACGTCTTCCTCGGGCGCGAGACCGAGCAGCTCGCCCATGGTCGCGGCGATGCGGCCCACGAGGCGCGCGTCGATCTCGAGCGCCTTGCGGCGCAGCTCCGGATCGTGCGGCGAGAGCTCGGCGCGGAGGCGCGCGACCGACCCGCGCGCGGGCGTGCGGAAGGCGATCGCGTGCGTCGCGCGCCGGAGCGCGTCGCCGAGCGGCTCGCGTGGCGGGCCAGCGCGCATCTCGCGCTCCCACTCCAGGACGACGTCGTCGGCGCCGTGGAACAAGAGGTCGGCCTTCGTCGGGAAGTAGCGGAAGAGCGTCGGCAACGAGACCCCCGCCTCGCGCGCGATGCGCTCCACGCTCGTCTCGACGTAGCCGTGCTCGCGGAAGAGGCGCCCCGCGGTCTCCACCAGGCGTGCGCGCGTCTCGTTCTTCTTCCGCTCGCGGAGCCCCGTCTCCGCCGCGCTGGGCGCCTTCTTCACGCCGACGAACGTGTCTCCATTTCGTGAGTTGCACAAATTCGTTAGTTACTTACACTTGCGGCCATGCGAGCCCCTCCTGCCCTCACGCCGAAGTCGCTCCGCACGGGCCGCCTCGGCCGCCTCGCCGGGATGGCCCGCGCCGGGGCCGGCCTCGCGCTCGGCACGCTCACCAAGGACCCGGTGGCGCCGCTCGCCCGCGCCGCCGACACGCTGGCCGAGCTCCGCGGCCTCGCGACCAAGGCCGGGCAGATGGCGGGGATCTGGTCGGCGATGCTGCCGCCGGAGGAGCGCGCCAGGGCCGAGCCGATCCTCGCGCGCCTGCGGGCGAGGGCGGCGACCTCCGATCCAGCCGCGATCCGCGCGCTCGTGGAGACCGAGCTCGGCATGCCGATCGCGCAGGCGTTCGCCTCGTTCGACGAGCACCCCTTCGCGAGCGCGTCGCTCGGTCAGGTGCATCGCGCCGTGCTGCAGCCCGCGCTCGGCGGCCACGAGGTCGCCGTGAAGGTGCAGCACCCGGGCATCGAGGTGGCGCTGAAGGCCGATCTCGACAACGCGGCGCGCGCGGGCGGCATCGCGGCCTTGCTCGCCGTGCCCACGGCCGGCGCGATGGTCGACGAGGTGCGCGCGCGCCTCGAGGAGGAGCTCGACTACGGCAAGGAGGCCGCGTGGCAGACGCGGTTCGCGGCGCTCTTCGCGGACGACGAGACGATCCGCATCCCGCGCGTCTTCGCCGAGCGCTCGAGCCGGCGCGTGCTCTCGACCGAGCTCGTGCACGGCCTGCGCGTGGACGAGGCGGCAGGACGCCCGACGGCGCCGGCCCAAGCCCGGGCCATCCGCCGCTTCGTGCGGACGGCGTGGGTCCACCACGGGCTGCTCTTCGCCGACCCGCACGCGGGCAACTGGATCTTCCACGATGACGGGCGCGTGACCGTGCTCGACTTCGGAAGCGTCGTCTCGTTCGACGCCGCGACCCGCGCGAAGGTCGCCCATCTGCTCGACGTGCTCGCGACGCGTGACGATCTACGCGACGCGCTCGTCCTCGATGCGTCGAGCGCGCTGCTCGGCATCGCGCGCGGCGCGGCGACCGATCCGACGCTGGAGATGTTCGCGCTCGCGCTCGCGCCGCTCGCGCGCGAAGACCGCCGCGCGCGCCCCGAGGACCTCGCGGCCCTCTCGCGCCTCTCGACCGACGCGAAGAAGCGCATGCTCGGTCAGCGCCTCGCGCTACCGCCCTGGCTCCCGCTCACGATGCGCGCCGCGATCGGGCTGACGGCGCTCGTGATCGAGCTCGAGGCCTGACCCGGCTCAGCGCGCGCGACGCGTGCGACGGCGCACGACGAGGAGGGCGAGCCCGAGCGCGAGCCACGCCGCGCCGTTCGCCCCGCTCCGGCCGACCGCACTGCAGCCGCAGCCGCTGCTCGACGGCGCGCTGGTGCCACCGTCCATGCGGCCCGCGCCGGCGTCGGCGCCGCTCGCGCCGGCGTCGGTGCCGCTCGATCCGGCGTCGGTGCCGCTCGCGCCCGCGTCGGTGCCGCTCGTCCCCGCGTCGGTGCCGCTCGCGCTGGCATCGGCGCCCGCATCGGTCCCGGCATCCACGGCATCGATCACGTGGCAGCTCGTGCCCTCGCACGTCGGGCGACCGCTGCCGTCGATGCCGCAGCCCTGACCGGGGCAGCAGAGTGTCGTCTGCGCGCCGCAGCCGACGGGCGCGTCGTGCACGACGCAGAACGCGATGCCGCCGTCGAACGTGTCGACGCACTCCGCGCTGCTCGTGCAGGTCGGGCAGCCCCCTGCCCGAGCGACGCTGGCGGGCCCGAGGAGCACCGCCGCGAGGGCCGCGAACGTGAGGAACGAGACGCGCACGAAGAAAGCCGAGGTCTTCATCCCGTCACGATATCACCCGACGCCTCGGAGGCCTCGAAAGTGGCCCGCGCGCGCTTGCAACGCCGGGCGCGGGGAGGCACGTTCGGCGTCCGCCATGAAGACGTCCAAGGACATTCGCGAGGCCTTTCTCCGCCACTTCGAGAAGCAGGCGCACACGCGCGTCGCCTCCGGCCCGCTCGTCCTGAAGAACGACCCCACGCTCATCTTCGCCAACGCGGGCATGGTGCAGTTCAAGGACGTGTTCACCGGCAAGGAGCAGCGCCCCTACAAGCGCGCGACGACCGCGCAGAAGTGCCTGCGCATCAGCGGCAAGCACAACGACCTCGAGAACGTCGGCGTCACGGCGCGCCACCACACGTTCTTCGAGATGATGGGGAACTTCTCGTTCGGCGGCCCGGGGTCCGGGGGCGCAGGAGCCCCCGGGGGATACTTCAAGAAGGACGCGATCGACTTCGCGTGGACCTTCATCACGGGCGAAGAGGGCCTCGGCCTCTCGAAGGACAAGCTCGTCGTCACCATCTTCCGCGGCGAGGACGGCGTGCCTGCCGACGACGAGGCGGGCGAGCTCTGGGCGGCGGCGACCGGCTTCGGCCCCGAGCGCATCATCCGCATGGGGAAGAAGGACAACTTCTGGTCGATGGGCGACACCGGCCCCTGCGGCCCGTGCACCGAGATCCACTACTGGATGGGCGCCGGCGAGCCCGACCTCTCGAAGTTCGATCAGGAGCCGGGCCCCGACGGCGCCGGCTGGGTCGAGCTGTGGAACCTCGTGTTCATGCAGTTCGAGCGGCACGCCGACGGCCGCCTCGAGCCGCTGCCCGCGCAGTGCGTCGACACCGGCGCCGGCCTCGAGCGCCTCTGCGCCGCCGCGCAGGGCGTCACGAGCAACTACGACACCGATCTGCTGCGCCCGATCGTGGACCTCGCGGCGAAGATCAGCGGCAAGGCCTACGGCGGCACGCTCGCGAAGGACGACGTGTCGATGCGCGTCATCGCCGATCACGCGCGCACGACCGCGTTCCTCGTCGCCGAGGGCGTGATGCCCGACAAGGACGGCGAGAGCTACGTGCTGCGCCGCGTGATGCGCCGCGCGATCCGCCACGGCCACCGCCTCGGCATCGAGCGGCTGTTCCTGCACGAGTGCGCGCTGGCGGTCGTCGAGATCATGGGCGAGCAGTACCCCGAGCTGCGCGAGCGCGCGGCGCTGATCGCCGACGTGGCCAAGCAGGAAGAGGAGCGCTTCCGTCGCACGATGGACAAGGGCCTCGAGCTGCTCGCGAAGAACGAGGAGTGGACCGAGGCGAACGGGGTCAAGACGCTCCCGGGCGCCATCGCGTTCAAGCTCTACGACACGTTCGGCTTCCCGCTCGACCTGCAGGACGTGATCGCGCTCGAGCAGGGCTTCGCGATCGACCACGCCGGCTTCAATGCCGAGCTCGAGCGCGCGCGCGAGCGCAGCAAGGACAGCAAGGTCGGCCACGAGGCGGTCAGCGACGTGCACCACGCGATCGCGGGCGAGGTCGGCGCGACGTCGTTCGTCGGCTACGACAAGGAGCGCGCGGGCTCCACGATCGCGGCGCTCGTGAAGGGCGGCGAGCGCGTGACGGCGCTGCGCGAGGGCGAGGTAGGCGAGGTCGTCACGCGCGTCACGCCGTTCTACGGCGAGTCGGGCGGTCAGGTCGGCGATCACGGCGTGATCCGCGCGGGCGATGCGCTCTTCACGGTCGAGGACACGCAGAAGCCGGTCGAGGGCCTCTTCGTGCACCGCGGCAAGATGACGAAGGGCACGCTCGAGGTGGGCGCCGGCGTCGATCTCGAGGTCGACCACGCGCGCCGCAGCGCGACGCGGCGCAACCACTCGGCGACGCACCTTCTCCACTGGGCGCTCCGCACCGTGGTCGGCCCGACGGCGATGCAGAAGGGCTCGCTGGTCTCGCCCGAGCGACTTCGCTTCGACTACTCGGGCTCGCGCCCGCTCGACGCGAGCGAGGTCGCGAAGATCGAGGACCTCGTCAACGGGAAGATCCTCGTGAACGCGCCGATCGAGACCGAGGTGCTGCCCATGGCCGAGGCGAAGGCCAAGGGCGCGATCGGCATCTTCGAAGAGAAGTACGGCGAGGTCGTGCGCATGCTCCGCATGACCGACGACTCGATCGAGCTCTGCGGCGGCACGCACGCGGCGCGCACGGGCGACCTCGGCCTGTTCAAGATCCTGAGCGAGAGCGGCGTCGCCGCGGGCGTGCGGCGCGTCGAGGCGGTGACCGGCACCGGCGCGGTCCAGCACGTGCGCAACGTGGAGCGCGAGCTCGGCAAGGCGGCCGCGCTGCTGAAGAGCGCGCCCGCGCAGACGAGCGAGAAGGTCGAGAGCCTGCTCGGCTCCGTGAAGGAGAAGAACAAGGAGATCGAAGAGCTGAAGCGAAAGCTCATGTCAGGCCGACTCGGAGGCACAGCCTCCGTGTCGGTGGCGCCGGCGGGCTCCGCCGATTGGCTGGACGCCAGACAGGTGGGAAGCATCACCGTCCTAAGCGGTGTCCATCCAGATTGCGGAGAGCCGAAGCTCCTTCGCGAGGTCGCCGATCAGATCCGCGACAAGAACGCACCTGCGGTGGTCCTCGTTGGGACGCCGACCAAAGACGGCCGTGCGCTGCTCGCGTGCACCGTCAGCAAAGAGCTCACCGATCGCTTCAAGGCCGGCGACATCGTGAAGGACGCCGCCGCGATCGTGGGCGGCGGCGGTGGTGGCCGCCCCGACTTCGCCCAGGCGGGCGGCAACGATGCGGGCAAGCTCGCCGAGGCGGTCGCCCGCGTCTACGAGCTCGTGAAGTAGTCCGCACCTCGGCCGTTCGCTCGATCGCGCCGGTGCCGCGAGCCGACGAAGGCGGGGCGCCGGCCCCCGCGTGCCGTCGCACCGCGAGCGAGGAAGGATGGCCACGGGCATTCGTACTAGGTACCGTCCGCGCATCCATGCGGGCGCCCACGGGCGCCGCATCGCGTGGCTTCCAACAGAAGGGGTACCTCCAGCATGAAGAGCTCCATCCTGCTCGTCTCCGTCATCGCCTCGCTCGGTCTCGTCGCCTGCGGCTCGGCCGCGGAAGAGCCCGCACCGGCCCCCGCGCCGGCGGCCTCCGAAGCGCCCGCACCTGCTCCTACCCCGGCGCCCGCGCCCTCGGCGGCGCCCACGGCCGAGGCCCCGGCGGCCCCGGCGGCCGGCGGCGGCGGTGTCTGTGCGCGCGCGCAGGAGTGCTGCACGGCGTATGTCGCGGCGATGGGCCCCGCGGGCGCCGCAGCGCAGTCCGCGTGCGATGCCCTCGCGCAGACGGCCCAGGCCGGCGCGGCGGCGGAGCCCGGCTGCCAGGCCTCGATCGACGGCTGGCGCGCCGGTCTGCAGGCCATGGGCACGGCCGTGCCGACGCCTTGCCAGTGATCCCACGCGCCTCGGCGCGGCGGCCGGAGGGCATCGCTCTCCGGCCGCTGTTCTTTCCGTCCTGCGCGGGGTCAGCCCTCGCGGCGCCCCTTCGCGCGATCGCGACGCACGAAGAGCACGGCGCCCCCGATGCCGAGCCCGACCAGCGCGCAGCCGCACGCCCCGCACACGCCGAGGTCCTCGGGCTCGGGGTCGAATTGCGACCGCTAGGTCGCACCTGGACACACAGGCGGCGCATAGCGCCGCGCAGATCACACCGAGCAAGCAGGTGGTTCCAAGCGTCTCTCCCGTCGCGATCTGCGCCGCGCCGTGCGCGGCCTATGTCGCCAGGTTGCGTCCTCGCGGACGCAATCGGCAGCCGGTGTGGCTCGGATCGAAGCCCGGCGGACATGGATCGACGGCGTCGGCGGCCGCGACGGCGGGCACCCCGAGACAGCCGACGATCCCCACGACGCAGAGCCAGCGCATCGGCGCGAGGCTAGTACGGAATGGGTCGGGATCAGAACGGATCGTGGCGCACGCTCTCCGCGATGCGGTCCACCGACGAGTGCGCCGTGCGATCGGGCGTGTCGAACCGAACGGGCGCCCGACGCAGGAAGATCATCGCGTGAGGCCGGGGCGCGCGGGCCGTGACGACGATCGGATCGAGCACGTGCGCGTTCGGGTGGACCGCCGAATCTTGGGCCAGCGCCGCGGAAAGCCCCGAGATTCCCGAGAGCGCAGTCAGGACGACGCCGAGGGCGATCACTCGCATGAGGACACCTCCAGAGGGTCGGACCACGGGCGCGCAAGAAAGTTCCCGAACGTCGACGCGTGTCGCCGATTTCTCGTGGTCTCCGCCGCTCTTGTAAGCTTCGTTCGTGACGCGCGACGGCAAGAAGCCTCTCGACCCGCACACGACGCTGCAGGACGGGGCGCGCACGCTCACCGAGCTCCGGGCCCAGCGGGCCGGCTCGACCCGTCCACCCGCCGACGCGATGAAGGCCGTGCTGGTCGTCCTCGCGGGCCCGCAGCTGGGCGAGCGCACGCTGATCGACCGCCCCGTCAGCATCGGCCGCAGCCCGGAGAACCATCTCGTGCTCCGGGATCCGGCCGTCTCGTGGAAGCACGCCGTGGTCGACGCCGTCCGCGGGCCGGATGGCTTGCCGCGGGTGCGCGTGCGCGATCTGGGGAGCAAGCACGGCACCGAGGTCAACGGCGCGCGGATCGGCAAGGACGCGCTGCTCGAGCGGGGTGACCAGCTCGGCGTCGGCGACACGCTCTTGCGCCTCGAGCTGCACGATCCCGTGGAGCAGGCCTTCGACCACGCCGTGATCGAGCGCATCGCACGCGACGATCTCACCGGCCTGCTCTCGCGACGGCGCTTCGAGACCGATCTGGCCGCGCTCGTCGAGGCGGCGACGCTGGCGAGCGAGCCGCTCGCCGTCGCGATGCTCGACATCGACGGCATCAAGCGCATCAACGACGCGCACGGGCACCTCGCCGGCGCGCAGACGATCTCCGCCGTCGGGCGCCTGCTCGGGCAGGTGGTCGGGGTGCGCGGCCTGACGGCACGGCTCGGCGGAGACGAGCTCGCGCTCGCCTTGCCGCGCGCGAACGAGGCCATCGCGCGGGTGCTGGTCGAGCAGTTCATGCGCGAAGTGCGCGCGCTCGAGATCCCGTTCGGGACCACGTCGCTGCGCGTGACGGTCTCGGCCGGCATCGCGACGCTGCCGGCCGACGGCCAGGACGAGCCGGCGCTGGTGCGCGCCGCGGACGCCCGCCTCCTCGCAGCGAAACAGGCAGGTCGAGACCGTATCGGTTGAGGTACTGTCCCGCCGTGCGCGCCGCTCTGGGGTTGGCCTTCCTGCTCACCGTCGCCGGTGTCGCTCCCGCGCGCGCGCAGGACGCCGCGGGAAACACCGACGTGCCCGCGGACCTCGCCCAGCGCGAGGCGCGCGAGGAGTGGGAGCGTGCGCGCGCGAGCGCGACGCAGACGGACGCGGAGACCGCGTCCACGGACACGGCCTCGAGCGAGGCCGAGACCGAGCGCACGAGCGCGAGCAAGACGAGCACATCGACGCCCTCACGCAGTTCATGAACGGCTTCCACTTCGGCTCGTACGGCCGCGTGACGGCCGCCTCCGACCTCGGGGGCCGCACCGGCCGCCAGTCGGGGATCGTCGCCTTCGCGCCGCGCATCGATCAGGACGACACCTACGCCGAGCTCGAGCTGCGCCGCGAGGATCACTTCTACGGCGTCGACACGCGCATCGTCTTCACCGTCGCGTACGGCGGCCCGCTCTTCCACTACACGGGCGACTTCAGCTCGCGCATCGCGATCCGCAACCTCTACGTGGAGGCGCGCAACATCCTCGCGCGCGGGCTCTCGTTCTGGGGTGGCTCGCGCATGGTGCGCGGCGACGACGTCTACCTCATGAACTTCTGGCCGCTCGACAACCTCAACATGGTCGGCGGCGGCCTCGGCTACGACTTCGAGGACGATCTCGAATTCCGCCTGCAGGTCGGCCTCGCGCAGCCCAACAATCCCTACCAGCAGCAGGTCTCGCTCGCTCCGGCGCGCGTCGGGTTCCTGCCCGACAGCGTCTACATCCTCGACCGACCCCGCATCGTCACGAGCGGCCGCGTCACGTGGTGGCCCTTCGGTCGCTTCGCGCCGACCGGCATGCTCGCGCGCCTGTACGGTGAGCAGCACTACCTCGGGGCGGGTGACCGGCGGCGCGACGACGGAACCACCGAGCGCCTGCCCGAGGACTCCGGCTACGTCCTCGGCGCGCAGGTCGGCGGCTACCTCTCCGATCAGCACGCGTTCCTCAACGTCTTCTTCCGCTATGCGCGCGGCCTCGGCGCCTACGATCCGCTCGGCGTCCCGTTCCGCACGGGCACCGTGATCACCACCGGGCGCGCCGAGGAGATCCGCATCGCGGCGAGCGGCAACTGGGAGTGGCGCGAGAACGCGGACGTCGGGATCGGCGTGCAGCTCGGCGGCTGGTGGCGCCTGTTCCGCGACGCCGACCCCGCGCTGTTCAACCGATCGGCGATCAGCGAGGGCGCGCTGAGCGTGCGGCCGATGGTCTTCCTCGGCGACGTCGCCGGCGTCGCCGTGGATCTCTCCTACCAGGCCATGCAGACGACCGCGATCGACGAGCGCACCGGCGCGCCCGAGGGCGGCGGCGTCTTCAAGCTCGGCCTCATGCCTTATCTCTCGCCGTTCGGGCGCGGCACGTACACGCGCCCGCAGATCCGACTGATGTACGTGCTGACGGCGCGCGACGACGGCGCCCGCTCGCTCTACAACGATCTGGACCCACGCTCGCGGCAGCCCATCGAGCACTTCCTCGGCATCGGCGTCGAGTGGTGGTTCTCGAGCTCCAGCTACGGCAATTGATCCCACTCGTTGCATTTCGCCTCGCAGCGGCGTGGCAATGTGCATCGTCTCGACCACTATCGTTGCATTGCGCGCGCGACGCGCGAAGGCTGACGACGGAGTCGTGGTAGCGTCGGTCTCTTCTCGGGGGCTGTAGGGCACTGCACCACGCATGTGGTGTCCGGGCCCGGGATTCTCCGGAGGAGCAACGGTGCGATCGGAAGATATCGCTTGGTGCGCCACGTGCTTGACACGCCGGCCGATGCGGATGCGCAACGGCTGGGCTCTCTGGTTCGCCTCGGTGATCGCGTGGGCGCTCGCGCCCCTCGGCGTCTCGGCCCAGGAGCTGCCGACGGCCACCATCCTCACGGCGCAGCGGACGGGCGTCGAGGCGGGCGAGGGAGCGGCCTTCGATCGCACGCTGCGGGCGCGCATCGACGCGCTCGACGTCGTCCGAACCGAGGGCGCCGTCGCGCTCGATCTCGAGCAGATCCAGCTGGCGCTCGGCTGCATGGGAGAGACGACCGAGTGTCTGGCCGGCGTCTCGGAAGAGACGGGCACGCCGATCATCGTGGTGCCCTCGCTCGCCGAAGCGGGCGGGACGGTCGTCGCCACCGTCCTCGTCTACGACCATCGCGACCAGAGCATGCGGCGCGGCACCCGCGAGGTGCGCCAGGGCGACACGGCAGCACTGCTCGGCGGCGTCGAAGGCCTGCTGCGCGAAGTCTTCGGCTTGCCCCCCATCGCGGAAGGCCAGGACGACACCACCGGCCCGACGACGCCTGCCCCGGCACGCTCGCTCGCGATCGGTCCCCCCATCGTCATCGGCATCGGCGCGGCCGCGCTCGTCGCCGGAGCCATCGCGCTGGGGCTCTCTCTCGCGGACGCCAGCTCGTTCCAAGGCATGCACTTCTCGACCGCGGCCGAGGTCGATGCCGCCCTCGACGGCCTGCTCTCGCGCCAGCGCGCCGAGGCGTTCGCGGCCGACGCGCTCTTGATCGGAGGCGGGGTGGTCGCGGCCGCCGGAATCGTGTGGATGCTCGTCGCCGGAAACGACGACGGGAGCTCGCCGCTCGCGCTGACGCCGATCGTCGGTCCGTCCGAGGTCGGCCTCGCGCTCGGTGGCTCGTTCGGAGGTGCGCTGTGAAGCTCGTTCGTCTCCTCTTCGCGTGCGCGACGGCGCTGCTGCTCTCGCTCGCGGGCTGCGCCATCGACGCCAGCAGCAACACGAACGGCCGCTGCAGCACCGACTCCGAGTGCGGCTCCGGGCGCTGCCATCGCGGCTTCTGCGTGGGTGGCGGTGAGGGCGACGCGGGGATGGACGGCGGAGGCACCTCCGACGGCGGCGCCGACGCGAGCGGCGACACCGGCCGGCCCGTCGACGCGGGCCTCGACACGGGGGATGCGGGCACCACGGGCGACGCCGGGAGCGACTGCGGGGTCGCGCCCGATCCGTGCAGCACCGGCTTGCCGGGGGTCTGCGCCGACGGCCGCCTCGGCTGCAGCGCGACCGGGATGCAGACGTGCATCGCCGTCGTGCAGCCCTCGAGCGAGGTCTGCGGGCGCCCCTCCGGCACCGACGACGAGGACTGCGACGGCGTGATCGACGAGGAGTCGAACCGCCAGTGCTACCCGGGCGGCATGCCCGGCTGCACGCCGCAGGCCGGGGGCGGCTTCGTATGCCAGGGGCTCTGCCGCCCCGGCACCCAGGCCTGCAGCGCGGGCGCGCTCGGCGCATGCACGAGCCAAGTCGTCCCGCGCACCGAGGTGTGCACCACACCCGGCGACACCGCGTTCGACGAGAACTGCGACGGCAACATCGACGAAGGGTGCACGTGCACGGGGAGCGCCACCCAGCCGTGCTTCCACGGCAACCCCGCGCAGTCAGGGGTCGGCGAGTGCAGCAACGGCATGCAGACGTGCACGAGTGGCCACTGGAGCGCGTGCAGCGGCGACGGCGCGCCCATGCCCGAGACGTGCACGAACGGCAGCCAGGACGACGACTGCGACACCTTCATCGACAACGTGCCTGGCCGGGGGGTGCCCTGCCCCATCGCCGGCGCGCTGGGGGAGTGCGCCTCGGGGACGATGCAGTGCGTCGGCGGCGCGCTCGCGTGCGACGGTCCCGAGCCCGCCGCCGCGGAGGAATGCGACCTCCGCGACGACGACTGCGACGGAGCCGTGGACGAGAGCTTCCAGTTCGCGAGCGACCACGATCACTGCGGCGACTGCGACACCGCGTGCAGCGACGCGCAGACGTGCTGCAACGGGATCTGCGTGGATCTGTCGAGCAGTGACGGCCACTGCGGCAGCTGCACGGAGAGCTGCACTCCCGGCAGCTCGCAGTGCTGCGCCGACGCGACCTCGGGCGCCGGCATGTGCCTCGACACGCAGAACGACCCGCTCAACTGCGGCGGCTGCGGGATCGTGTGCGGCGGCAGCCAGCTCTGCTGCCTCGGCAGCTGCATCGACCCCCTCGGGGACCCCGCCAACTGCAACGGCTGTGGCATGGCATGCGTCGGGGCGGCCAACGCCTGCTGCGGCGGCGTCTGCCACCTGCCGTCGGACGGCGCGTGCACCGGGTGCGGCACGGTCAACTGCTCGATGCTGACGCCCGCCCAGGAGTGCTGCGGTCACTCGTGCGCCGACACGGAGACCGACGAGAACAACTGCGGGTCGTGCGGCCACGCGTGCACGAGCGGCCAAGTCTGCTGCGGCGGCATGTGCGTCGGAAGCACGACCGACCATTGCGGCAGCGCGTGCTCGGTGTGCGACGCCGGCGATCTCTGCTGCAACGGCACGTGTACCGACAGCGACACCCGTCACTGCGTGACGTGCGGCATGGCCTGCGCGTCGGGCAACGCGTGCTGCGCCGACGGCTGCCGCAACCTCGCGAGCGACGACAACGACTGCGGCGCGTGCGGCACGCAGTGCACGGGGGCGCGCCCGCACTGCTCGAACGGGAACTGCTGTCCGAACGGTCAGACGTGGTGCGGGATGGCCACCGGCTGCGTGAACCTGAACACCAACGGCAGCAACTGCGGCTCGTGCGGCCACGGTTGCGTCCTCGGCTGCAACGGTTCGGGCCGCTGCAACATCCTCTGATGTCGATGGCGACCGAACGTCTACAGAGCCCGCGCCCGCACGACCCGCACGACCCGGCGCGGCAGTCGGGCGATCTCGAGACGAGCGCCGGAGAGGACGCTCCCGATCCGGCCGAGGAGCTGCTCGATCGCGTGATCGGCGCCCGCTATCGGATCACGCGCGTGATCGGCCGCGGGGGGATGGGCGTCGTCTACCAAGCGACGCACCTCGAGCTCGATCAGGAGGTCGCGATCAAGGTGCTGCCCGCGAGCTTCGCCCGCGACGCCGAGACGCTGAAGCGCTTCGAGCGAGAGGCGAAGACCGCCAGCCGCGTGCGGCACCCGAACGTCGTCACGGTGTTCGACCTGGGGCGCCTGCCGAGCGGCGAGCCCTACCTCGTGATGGAGCTGCTCGACGGGCACGACCTCGCCCAGCTCATGGCCCAGCGCGGGACGCTCCCGCTCGGCGACGTCGTCGACATCCTCGCCCCGATCGCGGCGGCGATCGACGCCCTCCACCTCGAGGGCGTCGTGCACCGAGACATCAAGCCCTCGAACATCTTCTTCACGAAGACCAAGGCGATGGGCGAGATCGTGAAGCTCGTCGACTTCGGCCTCGCCGCGCTCCACACGAACGAGGGCACCGAGCGCCTGACGCGCGTCGGCCACGTCGTGGGCACGGCCGTCTACATGGCGCCCGAAGCGGCGCGCGGCGAGCTCTCGGGACCGGCGGGCGACGTGTACGCCCTCGGCGTGGTCGCGTTCGAGATGCTCACCGCGGCCGCGCCCTTCGATGGGCAGCCGATGGCGGTCTTGATGGACAAGGTCTCCGAGGTCGCGCCCAGCCTGACCAAGGTGTGCGGCCATCGCTTTCCCGACTCGGTCGAGGCCGTCTTCGCCACCGTCCTCTCGCGGGCGCCCGAGCGCCGGCCGAAGTCCGCGGTCGCGTTCGTCGACGCCCTCCGCCACGCCCTCCGCGACCACGCGCTCATGCCGGCGACCGGCCTGCGCAGCCGGCCACCCCCTGCCGACGCCGCCACGGTGCCGCCGCCGAAGCTCGCTCCCTCGGAAGAACGGCCGCTCCCGGGAACCGGCTCGCGCGCGCCCTGGCTCGTGGCCGGCGTGCTGCTCGCGTGCCTGCTCGGCCTCGCCGGCTGGCTCGCGCTGAGCGGGCCTGCGCCGACCACCGTCGTGGCGCCGCTGCCCGTGCCTGCTCGGCCCGAGCCCTCGTGGGTGATCGATCCCGGCCCCGACGCGGTTCCGGAGGCGAGCGTCGTCACCGCGCCCGCGCCCGCGTCCAGCACCGTGGGGGCGACCCCGCCGCCCTCCGTGGCCACGACGCCGCGGCCGACGCGTGTCGCACGCGACGATCGAGCGGCGACGCACGAAACGCCGCACGAGACGACGGCGACGACACCGCCGCCGACGACCCAGGCGCCGCCGCCCAGCGCGACCACGATCGCAGCGTCGCCGACCGGGCCGGAGAGCGAGCCTTCCTCCACCGATCGCTCGGCGGATCTGCTGCGACGCGCGCAGGCCGCGATGCTGCACGGACAGATCGCCGATGCCCGGGAGCTCTACGAAGAAGCGACGCAGGCCGCGCCGCGCACCGCCGCGGCCTGGCGTGGCCTCGGGCTCGCTTCCGAGCGACTGGGGCTCGCGCCCGAGGCCCGTCGCGCCTACGCGCGCTACCTCGAGCTCGCCCCCGACGCGCGCGACGCCGCGACGGTGCGCGAGCGCCTCGAGCACCTCGGGCCCTGACGTCTCCGCGCGCGACCGCGCGGCCCACGGCGCTCCGAGGGCCGCGTGATGCGTGCGGCCCCGACGCGCGCCTCAGCGCAGGCCCGAGCGCCGCAGGAGCGAGAACAGATAGGAGCGATCGAGACCCGCCTCGCGGGCGGCCTGCGAGACGTTGCCCCCCGAGCGCGTCAGTAGGCGCGCGAGGTAGCGTTCCTCGAACGCGAGCAGCGCGCGCTGCCGTGCGTCCTTGAACGGGACGTCGAAGAGCGCGCCGATCGGAAGCAGCTCGTCACCGAGCGCGGCGCCCGGAGCGTCGTTCGCGGCCGCGCCGCCCGTCGCGCGTGGCGCATCGAGCACCACGTGCGCGCCCGAGCCGGGGCGAGCGAGGTGACCGAGGGCCAGCGTCGCCTCGGCGAAGTTCCGGAGCTCGCGTACGTTGCCGGGCCAGTCGTGCTTCGCGATGGCGTCGCGAACGTCGTCGGGGAGGATGGCCGCCGGGCCTCCCTTGTGGCCCAGCTCGGCGAAGAAGTGGTCGAGGAGCAGCGGTACGTCCTCGCGACGCTCGCGCAGCGGAGGAAGCTCCAGCGCCAGCACCGCGAGCCGGTAGAAGAGATCGAGCCGGAAGGTGCCGCCGTTGACCTCGACACGCAGGTTCTTGTTGGTGGCGGCGACGACGCGGACGTCGACGCTCACGTCCTGCTTTCCGCCCACGCGCCGGAACGTGCGCCGCTCGAGCGCGCCGAGCAGCACCGACTGCAGCTCGCGCGGCAGCTCGCCGATCTCGTCGAGGAAGAGAGTCCCACCGTCCGCCTGCTCGAGGGCACCGAGGTGCTGGCGATCGGCGCCGGTGAAGGCGCCGCGCTCGTGGCCGAAGAGCTCGCTCGCGACGAGGCTCGGCGCCAGCGCGCCGCAATCGACGGTGACGAAGGGGGCGCTCGCGCGGCTGCTCAGCTGATGGATGGCGCGCGCGACGACGTCCTTGCCGGTGCCCGACTCGCCCGAGAGCAGGACGGATGCATCGCTCGCGGCCGCACGCCTCACCCAGGCCATCACACGCCGCATCGGCACCGAGGTGCCGTAGAGGGGCCCCAGGCGCGCGTCGGCGTGGAGCTCGATGTCGGTGTCCTGGCCGTTCGCGAGACGCACCCGCGTGCGGCCGAGCGCGATCACCGTTCCGGGCGTGACGGTGGCCTCACCGAGCCGTGCGCCGCCGACGAAGGTGCCGTTGGTCGAGCGCTGGTCGACCACGAGGATGCCCTCGTCGGTCCGCTTCACGAGCAGATGGAACCGGCTCACCGTCTCGTCGCCGAGCACGAGATCGTTGCCCTTCGCGGTGCCGAGCGTGAGGCGCTCGTCCGACGTCCACGTGGAGCGCCCGGCATCGGGCCCCTCGACGACGTCCGCCTTCAGCGTGCGAACGGCGAACTTCGGTTGCTCGCCCCATTTCTCGGTCGTGCGATGCAAGCACTGGACGCTAACACGAGTCGAAGACGAGCGGAGACGTGGGGCTGCGTCCCATAGCGCTGTCGTGTAGCCCCCCACGCATGGGCGTGTGGCGCGCCCGATCGGCCGCATTTCCAGGGCGATTCACGCAGGTACGGGCGTTGCTAAATGGGCCGGTCGGACGCCCTTTCGCTTCCTCGGCGTCCGTGGAGGTGCCGCCCATGTTTCGACACGATGCCTTGGCTTCACGACGAGTGTTGCAAAGAGCCACACTCGCTCTCGCTGCGACGCTCGCGCTGGCGGCCGCTGCATGCAGCAGCCCGACTCCCACCACGTCGACCGTCGACGCGCCGACCCTCGACACGATCCCGATGCGGACGAGCCAGACGCCGTTTCGCCAGCGCGACGGTCGGAACCGACGGCGCGTTCTCGGTGATGGTCGCCCTGCGGGCGAACACGCCCAACACGCTCGTCTTCTCTCAGACCGTGGGCGGCGCCGAGAGCACGTCGATCATGCGGACGATCGTGCACGACGGGATGCCCCCGATGACGCCCGTGCTCGACCCGCTCGTCTCGCCCACGCGGCGCACCACTGCGACGGTGCGTGGACGCACCGAGGCCGGCGCGCGCCTCGCGGTGACGGGCGGCATGACGGCCGTCATGGGCGCGGCCGACTCCAGCGGCCGCTTCACGCTGATGATCCCGCTCAACACGTCGGCCACGGTGCCGGTCGCGAACATGCTCTCGCTGACGGCGACCGACGACGTGGGCAACGCGACGGCCCCGCTCGCGCTCACCATCACCTACGACCCGACGCTCGCGGTCGAGGCGCCGCTCGTCGACGCGATCCCACCGACGAACGACGTCATGGTGAGTGTGACGGGCACTGCCGAGGCATCGGTGACGATCACGATCGCCGGTGCAGTGGCCTCCGCGTCCGGGACGACGGATGCGTCGGGGGCGTTCTCGATCCCCGTGGAGCTCCACCCGAACGCGTCGAACGCTCTCTTCGTGTTCGCGGTCTCGGGCGGCATGACCAGCGCGGCGGCACCGCTCACGGTGATCCACGACGACGTGGCGCCGAGCTCGCCCTCGCTCGATCCCCAGGCCTCCCCCACGAGCCTCGAGACGATCTCGCTCACCGGCACCGCCGAGCCGGGGGCGACGCTCACCGTCACGGGCGGCGCCGGCGCGGCGATGGCCATCGCCGACGCCTCGGGCGCGTTCTCGGTCGACGTGGACCTCACGGTCGATGCGACCAACGATCTCGCGATCGTGGCGACCGACGCCGCGACCAACGCCTCGGAGCCGACGACGCTGTCGATCGCGCAGGACTCCACGCTCGATGCGCCGGTGACCATCGACCCGGTCGCCTCACCGACGGCCACCAACCCGGTCCACATCACCGGCCGCAGCGAGCCGAGCGCCATGGTGCAGATCGTCGGCGGCGTCTCGCAGGTCGACGTCACCGCCGACGCGAGCGGCGTCTTCGGCGCCGACGTGATGCTCCACCCCAACGAGTCGAACGAGCTCCACGCGCACCGTGCCGGCAGCGGAGCCGACACCATCGTGGTGATCGTGCACGACGACGTGGCGCCCGCGGCGCCGACCGTGAGCTCGATCGCCAGCCCGACCGCGGCGACCTCGATCGTGGTCGCCGGAACGACCGAGCCGCGCGTCCACGTGAGCGTCACGGGCGGCGTCGCGTCGGTGACCGGCAACGCCGACGACACGGGGAGCTTCGCGCTGAGCGTCGGCCTGGCGGCCGACACCACGTCCACGCTCGCCGTCGTCGCGACCGATCGCGCGGGCAACTCCTCGCCGGCGACGACGATGATGGTCGTCCAGTCGACGTCCACGCCGGCCGCTCCCATCCTCGACCAGCCGGCACCCGCTCCGACGCGGGTCGCGACCTATCACCTCACGGGCCGGGTCACGAGCCCGGGGGACGGAACGACGGTGAACGTGACCGGAGGGATGGCGCCGGCCTCCGGCACGGCCGACCCGAGCACCGGCGTGTTCGCGATTGACGTGATGCTCGCCCCGAACGCGTCGAACACGCTCGACGTCACGTCGACGCAGGGCTCGATCACGAGCGCGCCCGCACGTGTCGTGGTCCTGCACGACGCCGTCGCGCCCGGCGCGCCCGTCGCGGCCTCGATCACCGCCCGCGCGCCGATGCTCACCACCTGCCTCGCGCGTCGTACGACGACGGTGTCGGGCACCGCGGGGAGTGTCGAAGCGCGGAGCACCGTGCGCATCACGAACACCACGGCGAGCGCCAACGTGGCCGCCACCGCGAGCGACACGGGGACGTTCAGCGGCAACCTCAACGCGTGCCCCGGTGACGTGCTCTCGATCACGGCCACCGACGCGGCCGGCAACGTCAGCGGCTCGAGCATGGTGACGGTCCAGTAGCGCGCGACGTCACGCGCTCTCCGAGGGCCGCCCCATCGCGGGCGGCCTTCGCTTTTCCGTCGACGCGTGGGAGGACGCCACGCCGCGTTCCGTCTTCGCGAGAGCGAGCGCCGGCGCACGTGTTCGCATCTCACCACGGAGAGCCGCACGCTCACGGTGCGTTGCGCATTTCGCGCCTGAATTCACGACCGATTCGTGTCCGCGCCCGTGGCGCGTCCATTGCGAGACGTCGGCGTACGGAGGACTCGTGGAACACGCCAACGAACGCTCGCTCTCTCTCGCGCTCTCGCTCTCGCTCGGTCTCGTGGTGAGCCTCGCCGTGCCGGCGGGCGCAGCCGCGCAGAGCGGTGTCGTCATCCAGCCCGTCGGTGGCCCGAGCGCCGCCCCACCGGTCTACGTCGCGCCCGCGCAGCCCGCCTACGTGGAAGGCTACGGCGCCACCACGTGCCCGGCCGAGGCCTCGCTCCAGCCCGATCGCCACGGCGTGATGCGGTGCATGCGGCTCGAGGAAGGCCACCGCGTGATCTGGGGCCTCGCGGGCGCCGGCATCGGCCTGCTCGCCGGCGGCTACGTGTGGTCGATCCTGACGACGGCCATCTCGTCCTTGCTCGACGAGTTCGAGCGGCGCGACACCTACGTCGGATGGGGCTTCGTCCCCCTCGTCGGCCCCTGGGTCCAGATGACGGACCTGCCGAGCGGGGTGCAGTCGTCCTACTACGCATACCTCGCCTTCGAAGGGCTGCTCCAGGACGCGGGGCTCATCATGCTGATCGCCGGGCTCGTCGGTGAGGACGCCGAAGACTATCGGCCCATCGCCGCGGGTGATCTAGAGGTGCGCCCCTGGCTCGGTCTCGGCACCCAGGGTGTCGCGCTCGAGGGCGCGTTCTGACGGCGGTCACGCCAGCGCGTGGACCTTGGCGCGCGCCGACACCTGCCCGTAGGCATCGCGCGCCCGAGCGCGGTGCGCTGCGGCGTCCTCGACGAGGGCCCAGCGCTCGTGGGCGAGCCCGAGGTCGATCCAGAACGCGCCTTCGGTGGCGCCCCGTGCCGCCGCCGCGAAGTGCTCGCGCGCGAGCGCGGCGTCTCCTCTCGCGCGGGCTCGCTCGCCCTCCACGAGGCGAGCGCGGTGCGCGAAGTTGTGCGGCGCCTCGGCCGCGAGCCCCTTCAGCGCCTCGAGGCTGGCATCGGCCGCGGCCTCGAGCGGTGCGCGCTCGGCCGCGGGGAGCGCCCAGATCGCCATCGCGGCGTACTGGTGCAGCATCGGGTGGTGCCAGGTCGACGCGACCCCATCGAGAAAGGGGCGCGCTTGCTCGAAGCAGCGGCTGGCATCGAGCGGTGTCCCGAAGTGATAGCGCACGAGCCCGGTCAGGAAGGGCACGATGCACTGTGCGCTCCGCGAGCCGCTCGCGATCGCCTTCTCGGTGGCCTCCGACTCGCGGAACCCGTTCCCGTCGAGGGTGGCGGGCGTCGGGGACCGGCCGACGAAGCAGTGCAACAAGCGCTCGAAGGGCTCGTGGACGTGCAGGGCGTTCACCTGCCCCTGGGCCCGCATGAAGTCGCCGAAGCGCGTCGCGTCCTCGAGCAGCTCCTCGAGATCCATCGACGCGTAGAACGCGTTGTGCACGTACGCGTGCGCCGCATAGCCGGCGTACTCGAGGTCGCCCGTGCTCTTGCCGATCTCGACGACCTCGCGGAGCGAGGCCAGCGTGCTGCGCAGAGGCACCATCCAGGTGCACACGAGGTCGTGGACGACGTGCCGCGTGCGCGCTTCCTGGCTTCGATCCTCGAACCGATCGAGCAGCTCGAGCGCCACCCCACCCCACGTGTGCGCGTCGCGCATCGAGCCGATCGCGTTCAGGACGATGCCGTAGATCGCGACCGCGTAGGCCGTCGCTGCGCAGAGCCCGTGCTCGACCGAGGTGCGCACGAGTCGGCAGGCGAGGATGGGCAAGAGCGCCGGCTTGGCGAAGTAGGCGGCCGACGAGACGCGGGCCTCGATCCGCATCGCGGCGATCACCTGGGGATCGGTGGCCGCCGCGAGCTTCACGAGCCCTGCGGGTCCGACCGTCGCCAGCGCGGCGCTCGCCGCCCCGAGCTCGGCACCGATCTCGGGCGGTCCCGGGTCGGCCGGGAGCTCGACGTGGAGCAGGCGCAGTGCCTCGAGGGCGACGCGCACGGCATCCGCGTAGCGATTGCGCGCGATGCACGCGTCGATCTCGACCTCCCACGCGCCGAGCTGATCGAGGATCGTGCGACCGTTGTCCTTCACGACGCGGATGAGCCCGTCGAGCTCGTCCCACGCCGCGCCGAGGTAGGCCGACTCGGCGGCTCCCGTGTAGACGGCGAGCGCGAGCTCGTAGTCGCTGGCCCAGAGGTCCGCCGGCAGGCACTCGATCGCCGCTCGGTAGCACTCGAAAGCGAGCGAGAACGCGGCCGAGCGGCGCGCTTCTCGGCCCGCCGCGACGCACAGCCGTGCGGTGGCGAGGCGCTCGGGCGCGTCGAGCCGGTCGCGCACGCCGTGGAGATGGCGAACGGCGTCGAAGAGCCACGGGCTCTTGGTCCCCAGCCCCGCGAGCGCGCGGCCGAGCGCGAGCCGGCGGTCGTCGATGCGCGCTCGCGGCATGGCGCTGACGAGCGCCTCCCGCATGCGATCGTGGTGGAGCTCGACCTCGTCCGTCGCGGCGACACCCGACGCGCGCACGAAGTGCCCACCGCGCAGCGTCCACAGCGCCCGCAGCACGCCCCGCTCGATCCCGGCGACCGCCAGGGCGACCGAGAGCGGGATCGGGCTGCTCGCGACCGCGAGCACCTCGACGAGGGAGCGCTCTCCGGGAGGAAGGACCTCGATGCGCTGCGCGAGCAAGCCGTCGAGCGTGATTCCCTCGGTCGAGATCTCGCGACCGGCGGCCCGCTCGTGGTTGGCGAAGTGGGCGAGCTCTTCGACGAAGAAGGGCACGCCTCCCGCCTCGTCGGCGATGCGATTGGCGAGCCGCTCGCTGCGCGCGTCGCGCAGCGCGAGCGTCGACACGGCGAGCGAGCGCGCATCGGCGTGGGAGAGCGGGCCGATGTCGATCGCCGCGACCTCCAGGTCGCCGCGGGCCGCGAGGTCGGCGGTCGCCGCGAGGAAGGCGGCGCTCGCCGTGGACGTGCTGGCCTCTTCCGGGCGATACGAGGCGGCGACGAGCAAGCGCCTCGGGGCCGGCGCGGCGAGGATCGCGTCGAGGAGCACGATGCTGTCGGTGTCGGCCCACTGGAGGTCGTCGATCTCGAGCACCACCACGCGCTCGCGCGCGAGCTTCTCGATCAGCTCGCGGGCGGCGACGAGGGCGCGCCGGCGGACCTCGATCGCCGAGGTCACGTCCGAGCTGATCATCGAGCTGCGGACCCGATCCCGGATCCCGTCCACGCTCCCCAGCACGGGGAACACGCGCGCCAGCTCCACGGTCCATCGAGGAAGCAAGCGCTCCAGATCGGCGCCCGGGAGGGTGGCGAGCCGTCGCGCCAGCTCGTCGAACATCTCGTCGAACGCTTTGTAGGGAACCGACTCGCGCTCGTAGCAGCGCCCGCGCAGCACGAGCGCATCCCCCTCGCGGCGGGCCATCTGACGCAGCTCGCCGAGCAGCGCCGACTTTCCCACCCCGGAGGGCCCGCGGACGTGCAGCATCGCCGCACCGCCCCGCTGCGCCCGCTCGAGCATTCGGGTGAGCGCGGCGCGCTCCTCGGCGCGACCGATGAGCTCGGTTCGCGGCGCCCGCGTCTGTGTTCGTGCCGCCGATCCTTCGCCCAGCACGACCGCCGCCAGGACCTCTCCGTCGGGCCGCTCGGCCGCCTCGGGCCGCAGGAGATCCATCGCGAGGAGCGAGAGGTCGCGCGGCACGCCGGCGACGAGCTCGTCGGGCGGCACGGGCGGCAAGTGCATCTTGGCGAACCACGTCACGGCCACGCTGGCGGGCGCGAACGCGTGCAGGCCCGTGAGCGCGCGATAGAGCATGAGCCCGACGGCGTACCAGTCGGCGGCCGGCCCGATCCCTTCGCCGGCGAACTGCTCGGGCGCCATCCACGCGGGTGTGCCGGAGACGGCGCCGGTGATCTCCGCATCGAGCATGACCTGCGTGCTCTCCGCCACCGGGCGCACCAGGCCGAAATCGAGCACGACCACCCGCCCACCACGATCGACGAGCACGTTGCTCGGCTTGAGATCGAGATGCACGAGGCCAGCCGTGTGCAGCGCGCGTACGCCACGGACGAGCTGAGCGAGCGCGTCGCGAACACGAGAGAGAGACTCGGGCGCGGCGGGCGTCGCCTCGATCAACGGGACGTGAGGCTGAGCGTCCAGCCGCGGCTTGGTCGTCGCCTGCGCGTCGCGCTCTTCGTCGAGCGTCGGTGCCTCGCGCGCGGAAGGTCCGCGGAGCCACTCGAGGAAATCGACGCCGTCGATCCGCTCCATGGTCAGAAACCAGATGCCGCGATCGGAGCTGAGCTCGTAGAGCGGCACGAGGTTCGGATGGGCCAGATCGGCGACGGCCCGGAACTCGGTCTTGAAGCGCCGCAGGCTCTCGGCGTCCAGATCGGTGAGCGTCTTGAGCGCGACCTTCGTCCCGTGCTCGCGATCGATCGCGTCGTAGACGGTCCCCATCCCGCCCGCGCGGATGAGGCCGACGACGTCGTAGCGTCCGAGACGTACGGGCTGTTCGGGGGTCGCGGTCGCGAGTTGCCGTTGCACGGGAACGAAGGGTCGACGAAGTCCGAGCCCGCCGCGACGTTAGCGCTCAACGGGGCCGCGGCACAACCGTGGGGCGCGGATTCCGTCCCGGGCGGCGGACGCGCTCAAGCGCCGCGGCGCAAGTCGACGGCCTGCCCGCGTCCGTGCTCGGCCGGCAGCACGCGCTCCTCGAGGAACTTGTCGACACGCAGCTCGACCGCGACCGGCTGCTCGACGGGCGCCGCGTGGCTGGCGCCGCGGAGCTCGAAGAGCTCGCCGCCCGGAATGGCCTCGGCCATGTGGCGCGCGAGGGCCGCCGGCGTGAACGTGTCGCGCTCGGCCGCGATCACCAGGGTCGGCACGTCGATCGTCCCGAGCAGGTCGTCGGCGGAGTGCTCGCCCGCGAGGTGGAGCATCGCGAGGAAGGTCTTGGGCTCCATCGCCGAGACGTGGTCCACGTACCAGCGGAAGTCCTCTTCCCTCAGCGCGATCCCGTCGACCTCGCGCGTGAGGCGCGCCAGCCGGTACGCGAGGCCGGCAGGGATGCGCCCCCACACGGCGCGGACCAGACCCTCGTTGCGCTCGACCAGCTCGATGATCGTCGGCAGGACCTGCGCGAGCGCGTCGCTGCCGTGAAAGGTGGTGGTGATGCGACCGTAGCTTCCGCAGAGCAGCGCGAGTCCGGCCACGCGATCGTGCGCATGCCGGTAGGTCTCGAGCGCGACCTGCGTGCCCATCGAGTGCCCGAAGAGCACCGCGCGCTCGACGCCCGCGTGCTCGAGGACGGCGACCAGGTCCCGCGCGTGCGCGGTGATGTCGATGCGGGCCGCATCCACGGGCGCGCCGCTCCGACCATGCGCGCGGTAGTGCCAGTGCAGGACGCGGTAGCGCTTGGCGAGGTAGGGGGCGAGGTACTTCCAGGCGAAGCCGTCGCAGCCGATCCCGTCGGAGAGCACCATCCACGGCGCGTCGGGGATCGGCGCTTCGCGCGGCCCGAGCGTCCCGTAGAACAACCGGGTGCCGTCCGGCCCCTGGGCGAACCGCGTCTCGTCGTAGAGGACCGAAGGCGCAACGCTCGTCATCGAGGGCCGCCGCTCGTCGCCCCACGCGCGCCGGAGGCCCGGCGCCCGCGCGATCTCGCTGGCGGCGGAGCGAACGTGTCCCGACGGAGGGACACGCTTCAGCTCTCGGACTCTTCGCCGTCCTCCACGTCGTTCACCGACGGGAGCTTTCGAATCTCGGGGAGCGCGACCTTGACGCATCGCTGGACGATCCAGGACAGCGAGCGGTCGAGCCGCGCAGCCTCCTTCTGGATCTCGTCGAGCATCGACTCCGGGAAATACAGGCTCTGCTTCCGCTTGTCCGTGCCGCCCATCGTCACCCTCGACTGATTCCCTCGCCGTTTCGGCGTGTGCGCAAGAGTGGTAGTACAGGAGTCCGATGAGAGCGTCAATGGATGGTCGAAGGCCCGCGCGCCGCGCGAGAATCCTCCGTAATCTAGGGCTCGGCGCGTGTGCCTTCGCGGGAGGCGTGGCCGGCAGCCTCCTGCAGGGCCACGCCGCGGCGACCCCGGCGGACGCGAGCCCCTACGCGAACCTGGGCATCTTCGCCCGCGCCCTGAGCCACATCGAGGTCAGCCACGTCGAGCCACCCGACCAGGATGCGCTCATCTACGGGGCAATTCGCGGCATGGTGGAGACCCTCGATCCGCACTCGAGCTTCCTCACCCCGGACCAGTACCGGATGCTGATGAACGACACCCAGGGCCAGTTCGGAGGCATCGGCATCGAGGTCGACGTGCGCGACGGGTGGCTGGTCGTGCATGGGGTCATCGCCGGCGGGCCGGCGGAAGAGGCCGGGATCCAGGCGGGCGATCGATTCCTCGCGATCGACGGCCTGGCCGCGCGCGACATGCGGCTGAGCGACGCGGTGGAGCACATGCGCGGGGCGCCGGGGACACCGGTCACGATTCGCCTGCGCCGCGAGGGCGAAGAACAGGGCATCGAGCTCACGCTCACGCGGCGCGTGATCCACGTCGAGGCCGTCGAAGCGCGCGTCCTGCCGAGCCGCGTGTTCTACGCGCGCGTGCGCTCGTTCACCGAGACGACGACCGACGAGCTCCGCGCGGCGCTCGATCGAGCGGTGAGCGAGACGTCGAGCGCGGGCGGGATCACCGGCGTGCTCCTGGATCTACGCGGCAACCCGGGCGGTCTGCTCGACGAGGCCGTCCGCATGAGCGACGAGTTCCTCTCGAGCGGCACCATCGTCTCCACGCGGGGCCGTGACGGGCAGGTGCTCGAAGAGGCCTCGGCGCACTCGGCCGGAACCCGCCCCGACTGGCCCATGGTCCTGCTGGTCGACCACTACACCGCCAGCGCCGCCGAGATCGTGGCCGGCGCGCTCCACGATCATCACCGCGCCGTGCTCGTCGGGCAGACGACGTGGGGCAAGGGCAGCGTGCAGAACATCATCGAGCTCCCGGACGGGAGCGCCCTGAAGCTGACGATCGCCCGCTACTACACGCCGAGCGGCGTGAGCATCCAGGCGCGCGGGATCGATCCCGACATCGTGGTGGAGGACCTCGACGCCGAGGCGCTGCGGGCGCTTCAGGATCGCTCGCCGGTGATCAGCGAGGCGAGCCTCGAGGGGCACCTGGCGGCGGAGTCCGACCGCGAGACGCGCACGACGCCACGCGACGAGCCGCGGACCGCCGCGAGCGGCGAAGAAGAGCCCTTCTCCGAAGACTACCAGGCGCGGACGGCGCTCGGCGTGCTGACGACACTGATCGCCGAGCGCGACCACGCGCCCTGAGCCCGCGCGCGAGGAGCGGGGGCAGCGGCGCGACGCGCACGAGCGCCGATCCCAGCCGCGCCTTCAGTAGCCCTCGGCCTTGCAGATGATCTCGTTCATGATCTCGCGCGTGCCGCCGCCGATCGGGTAGAGCCGCGCATCGCGGTAGAGGCGCTCGACCAGCGTCTCGCGCATGTAGCCGTAGCCGCCGTGGATCTGCACCGCCTGATCGCAGACGAAGGAGCAGGTATCGGTGCAGACGTTCTTCGCCATCGCGGCGAGAGCCGGCGTCTGCTCTTCGCGGGCGTACCGCACCGCGAGCTCGTGCGTGATGGCGCGGGCGGCGGCGATGCGCGCGCCCATGTCGGCGAGCTTGTGGCGCACGACCTGGAAGCCGCTGATCGGCTTGCCGAAGGCCATGCGCTCGCGCGCGTAGCGGATCGACTCGCGATAGGCGAGCTCGGCGATGGCCACACACTGCACCGCGAGGAGCAGCCGCTCCGAGGTGAAGTTCGTCATGATGGCGAGGAAGCCCGCGTTCTCCATGCCGACGAGGTTCGAGACCGGGACGCGACAGTCCTCGAACGTGAGCTCCGCGGTGTCGCTCGCCCACCAGCCCGTCTTCTTGAGCTTCTTGCTGACCGAGAAGCCCGGCGTGCTCTTCTCGATCACGAGCAGCGAGATGCCGCCGTGCCCGGGACCGCCCGTGCGGACGGCGGTCGTGACGAAGTCGGCGCGCGTGCCGGACGTGATGAACGTCTTGCTGCCGTTCACGACGTAGTGGTCGCCGTCCCGCACGGCCTTCGTGCGTAGGCCCGCGACGTCGCTCCCGCCGCCCGGCTCGGTGATGCCGAGCGCGGAGATCTTCCGGCCTTCGAGCACCGGGCGAACGAAGCGCTCGTGCTGCTCGGGCGTGCCGTACTTCACGATCGGCGGAAGCGCGATGCCGTGGCTCCCCAGGCCGACCGTGGTGCCGACGCTCTTGCCCGCGAGGAGCATCTCCTCCGCGGCGACGCAGATGTGCGTGATGTCGCCGCCCGCACCGCCGACGGCCTCCGGATAGCCCGTGCCGAGCATCCCGGACTCCCCCGCCCTGCGGTACAGCTCGACCGGGAATTCCTCGGCTTCCTCCCACTCGGCGCCGTGGGGCGCGATGTGATCGGTCGCCCAGCGACGGACGTTCTGACGGAGCTGCGCGTGCTCGGCGGTCTCGAAGAGGTACGTCATCGAGGGCGAGCCTACCCCGGCCAGCGGCCCCCGGGCCGGAGATCCGGCGATGGCCTCTCGCCGACGGGCGGGCCGTCGTTTACCGTGGGCGCATGCCGCTCGACGCTGCGTGGCTCGACACCGTTCTCCGGGAGCGCCTTCCGCGCGTGCGCGCGACGGCGACGCTCTCGCTCGTTCCGTGGAGCGGGGCCGCGGGAAAGCCCGCCGCGACCACCGGCCTCGACGAGACTGGCCTGTGGGCGTGCCTCGCGCTCACGCGCACCGCCCGTCCCGGCGCGAGCACGGGCCTCTGTCTCTTGTTCCTCCCCGCCCACCTCGCGACTCCGGTCGACCGAGCGCTCGCGTACCTGGACGGCTGGCTCGGTGTGGTGGACGAGGTGCTCGACGGGGCGTCCGACGCGGTGCTCACGAGCCTGCGACCGAGCGTGCTGTTCCGGCCCCAGGTCCTCGACCTCGCACGCGCGAAGAGCGCGGACGACTTCGCTGCTGCGCTGCGGGGCAAACGGCACCTCGGCAAGCTGCTCGGAGACCCGAAGAAGGCCCTCCGGTCGATCGACCACGGCACGAGCTGAGGGCGCAGGTGAGGAGCCCGCTGCGCGAGCACGGGCCCGTCGGCGCGGGCCGCGGAGCGCGCGTCCCGAGCCGTCGGCGACGATGACCGACGGATGACGGCGCCCCGTCGCGAGGTGGGTAGGATCGCTCGGTGACCGACGGCGAGCGCGTCGAGCGCACCGAGCTCGAGCAGCGGCTGGACGCGCTGGCGATTCCCGAGACGGGCCTGTTCGGGCCGCGCTCGTTCGCATGGCGAGTGTTCCGCGAGCGTGTGCTCGTGACGTACGCCCCGCGTGCGGTGATGCTGCAGTACGCCCATCCGCCCTTCGCGTCGGCGAGCGCGAGCTACGGTGAGAACGACGGCGCGCGCTTCGGTCGCGCGGTGTCGACGCTGCTCGCGATGATCTTCGGAGACCGCACGCGTGTCGTACGCGAGGCGCGGCGCTTGTTCCTCCTCCACGACCGGCTGCGCGGCACCACCGAGCGCGGCGATCGCTTCCACGCGAACGAGCGCGCGCATCTCTCTTGGGTGCTGGTGACGCTCTTGGACGCGGGCATCCGCGGCTACGAGCGGCACGTCGATCGGATCGACGAGCGCGCGCTCTTCGCGGAGCTGCCCCGGATGGGCGCGCTCTTCGGGCTCGGTGCGCGCGACCTCCCGGCCACGCGGGCGGCGCTCGATGGGCGCATCGAGGACGCGATCGCGCACCAGCTCGTGATCGGCGCGGAGGCGCGGGCGATGTGGGCGTTCCTCACCACCGCCGAGCACGGACCGACGCGGCCACCCGACCGGCCGCCTCGTTCGATCACGAGGTGGCTCGCCCGTGGGTGGGCGGCGGCGACGCTACCGCCGGCGCTGCGGCGTGCGCTCGCACCGAAGCTGTCCGACCGGCGCGCGTACGCGATCGAGTCCGCCGGGTCGCTCTTGCGCGCCAGCCTCCTCCCGCCCGCGATGCGCTACGTCGAGGCCTACCAGAGAGCGTCGAAGGCCGGCGCAGGGGGTACCGGCCGGCCTTCGTAGACGCACGCGCAACCTCCGGTGATCAGAGCGTGAGCATCACCGTGACGGGCGAGGCCTGCCCCTGCATGGCGACGCTGACGTCCGAGACGACACCTTGGACACACGCTTCGGCGGGCGTGCCGTGGAGGGGCGCGTCGAGCACGGCGGTGATGTGCCCGTCGACGCCCAGGGTGAGCGTCGCATCCACGTGCTGCCCCCCGAGGCAGGCCTGCGCCTGCGTCCAGCGATCGCTCGCCAGCGTCATGAGCGCGCTCTGCGCATCGGAGGTGGCGAGCGTCGCCGTGCCGCTGGCGACGGTCGTCGTGGTCGTCGTGGTCTGCGGCGGAGGCGCGCTCTGCACGACCTGGCCTCCGGCCGCGTGGCCCCAGGCGCAGGCGGCCACGTTGCAGCCGATCATGTACGAGATGGACTGATTGCAGCCGGTGAGCGTCCGCTCGATCGCGCTGGTCTCGAGGATCGTGAACATCGTGCAGCCGGTCTCGGCCGCGGCGACTTGCTCGACCGGCGTGACCGGCTGCCAGCGGCACGCATGGCGTGAGCACATGAGCAGGTACTCGCGGGAGCGGCCGCAGCCGTGCACCGTGTAGAGCGACTCGCCGATCTGCGCGGCGCTCATCGTCTGCTCCGGGCACTGCATGTCGCGCGCAGCGAGGGCGACCGCGTTTCGGATCTGACGCTCGCTCGCGGCGGGCCCCCCGGCGACGCCGACGGTGTCGGCGCGATGCCGGTGGCACCCGAAGAGAGCGAGACCGAAGAGCACGAGGAAGTGAACCCGAGTTCGCGATTTCGTCATGGCGGTGCCCCGATCAGCAATCGACGTTCCACGAAGGAAGGATGTCCCTCCGGACGCGTAGCGGGCCCGAAAATACCCGAAAAACGCGAAAACGGGACGGCGCATCGCTGCACCGTCCCGTCCTCGACCGACCCGGGCTGTGGACGCCCGGTCACGACGTCCCGCGATTACTCGCTCGCCGCCGCCATGGCGTCGTCTTCGTACATCTCGCTCGCCGCGTGGCCGTCTTCGACCACCATGTCGAGCTTCTTGTACGCGCCGAGGCCCGTGCCGGCCGGCAGGAGGCGTCCCATGATGACGTTCTCCTTGAGGCCGCGCAGCTCGTCGAGCTTGCCGTTGATGGCCGCCTCGGTGAGCACCTTCGTCGTCTCCTGGAAGGAGGACGCCGAGATGAAGCTCTCCGTCGACAGCGACGCCTTCGTGATGCCGAGCAGCAGCGGCTCGGCGATCGCCGGGGCGCCACCGCGCGCGATGACCTTCTCGTTCTCGCGCTCGAAGATGGTCTTCTCGACCTGCTCGTCCGCGAGGAAGCCGGTGTCGCCCGTGTCCTTCACACGCACGCGCCGGAGCATCATGCGCACGATGGTCTCGATGTGCTTGTCGTTGATGCCGACACCCTGCAGGCGATAGACCTGCTGGATCTCGTTGACGAGCCAGGCCGCGAGCTCCTTCTCGCCACGAATCTTGAGGATGTCGTGCGGGTTGGCCGGGCCGTCCATGAGCGCCTCGCCAGCGCGGACGAAGTCGCCCTCCTTGACGGTGAGCGCCTTGCCCTTGGCGATGAGGTACTCCTTCGTCTCGCCGGCTTCCGGCTGGACGAGGACCTTGCGCTTGCCCTTGGTGTCCTTGCCGAAGGTGACCGTGCCGTCGATCTCCGCGACGATGGCGTGGTCCTTGGGCTTGCGGGCCTCGAAGAGCTCGGCCACGCGCGGCAGGCCGCCCGTGATGTCCTTCGTCTTCGTGGTCTCGCGCGGGATCTTGGCGAGGATCTCGCCCGCGTCGACTTCCTGCCCGTCGGCCGGGAGGATGTTCGCGCCGACCGGGAGGAAGTAGCGCGCGAGGTTCTCGCCCACGCCCGTCTTCTTCGTCTCGCCCGCCGCGTCCTTGATGGAGAGGCGCGGACGCGCCGACGCGTCGCGCGACTCGATGATCACGCGCTGCGAGAGGCCCGTCACCTCGTTGAGCTTCTCCTCCATCGTGACGCCGTCGATGATGTCGCCGTACTTCACGACACCCGGCACCTCGGTGAGGATCGGGATCGCGTACGGATCCCACTCGGCGAGCTTCCGGCCCTTCTCGACCGCCTGGCCCTCCTTGCACATCAGGAAGGCGCCGTACACGAGGTTGTACGTCTCCTTCTCGCGGCCGGAGTCGTCGACGATCTTGAGCACGCCGTGGCGGTTCATGACCACGACCTGGCCGTCGCGCTTGGTGACGGTCTTGACCTTCTCGAGCTTCACGCGGCCTTCGAAGCGGTTCTCGATCGCCGACTGCTCGATCTTGCCGCGCGCGGCCGCGCCACCGACGTGGAACGTGCGCATCGTGAGCTGCGTGCCCGGCTCACCGATGGACTGGGCGGCGATGACGCCGACCGCCTCACCGATGTTGACCTTGTAGCCGCGCGCGAGGTCGCGGCCGTAGCAGAGCGCGCAGATGCCGCGCTTGGTCGCGCAGGTGAGCACCGAGCGGATCGTGATCTTCTCGATGCCGGCCTCTTCGATGACCTGGACGCGCGCCTCGTCGATCTCCTCGCCAGCGCTGAGGAGGACCTTGTCGTCCTCGCGCGGGTCGAAGACGTCGTCGAGCGCGACGCGGCCGAGGATGCGCTCGCCGAGGCCCTGGACGATCTCGCCGCCCTCCTCGAGCTTCGCGATCTCGATGCCGTCGATCGTACCGCAGTCGTGCTCCGTGACCACGGCGTCCTGCGCGACGTCGACGAGACGACGCGTGAGGTAGCCGGAGTTCGCGGTCTTGAGCGCGGTGTCGGCCAGACCCTTGCGGGCGCCGTGGGTCGACGTGAAGTACTGGAGAACCGTGAGGCCCTCGCGGAAGTTCGCCGTGATGGGCGTCTCGATGATCTCGCCCGAGGGCTTCGCCATCAGGCCGCGCATGCCGGCGAGCTGACGGATCTGCTGGTTCGAGCCGCGGGCGCCCGAGTCGGCCATCATGAAGATCGGGTTGAACGAAGCGGTGAGCTTCGACTTGTCGCCCGAGCCCTTGACGGTCTCCTTCGAGATGCCCTCGATGAGGTCCTTCGCGACGCGGTCCGACGCATCGGCCCAGATGTCGACGATCTTGTTGTAGCGCTCGCCGTCGGTGATCAGACCTTCCTGGTACTGCTCGATGACGGTCTCCACGTCCGCCTGCGACTGCGCCAGGATGGTCTTCTTGCTGTCGGGGATCAGCATGTCGTCCATGCAGATCGAGATGCCCGACTGGGCGGCGGTCTCGTAGCCGAGCGTCCGGAGACGATCGGCGAGCAGGACGGTCGCCTTGTTGCGGCGCGCGCGGTAGCAGCTGTCGATCAGCTCGCTGAGCGCCTTCTTGGTGAGCACGCGGTTCACGAGGTGGAAGTCGACGCCCTCGGGGAGCACGTCGCCGACCAGCACGCGACCGACCGTCGTCTCGACGCGCTTTCCGTCGATGCGGCAGACGATCTTGCTGTGCAGCTCCACCTCGCCGCCGTCGAGCGCCATGCGCACTTCTTCGGGCGAAGAGAAGATGCCGTGGAAGTCACCCTTCTTCTCGGTGCCCGTGTACTCACCACGCGCGAACGGGCGCTCGCGCGTCATGTAGTAGAGGCCGAGGACGATGTCCTGCGTCGGGTTGATGATCGGGCGGCCGTTCGCCGGCGAGAGGATGTTGTTCGTGCTCATCATGAGCACGCGCGCTTCCATCTGCGCCTCGATCGAGAGCGGCACGTGGACGGCCATCTGGTCGCCGTCGAAGTCGGCGTTGAATGCCGTGCAGACGAGCGGGTGCAGCTGGATCGCCTTGCCCTCGATGAGGACCGGCTCGAAGGCCTGGATGCCGAGGCGGTGAAGCGTGGGCGCGCGGTTCAGGAGAACCGGGTGCTCCGTGATCACTTCCTCGAGGATGTCCCAGACCTCGGGCTTCTCCTTCTCGACGAGCTTCTTCGCGCTCTTGATCGTGGTGACGTACCCACGCTCTTCGAGCTTGTTGTAGATGAACGGCTTGAAGAGCTCGAGCGCCATCTTCTTGGGAAGACCGCACTGGTGCAGGCGCAGGCTCGGGCCGACCACGATGACCGAGCGGCCCGAGTAGTCGACGCGCTTGCCGAGCAGGTTCTGGCGGAACCGGCCCTGCTTGCCCTTGAGCATGTCGGAGAGCGACTTCAGCGGGCGCTTGTTCGGGCCCGTGATGGTCTTGCCGCGGCGGCCGTTGTCGAACAGCGCGTCGACGGCCTCCTGCAGCATGCGCCGCTCGTTCCGGATGATGATCTCCGGCGCGTTGAGCTCGATGAGGCGCTTGAGGCGGTTGTTGCGGTTGATGACGCGACGGTAGAGGTCGTTGAGATCCGACGTCGCGAAGCGGCCGCCGTCGAGGGGGACGAGCGGACGGAGATCCGGCGGGAGCACCGGGATCACCGTGAGCATCATCCACTCGGGGCGATTGCCGCTCTCCTTGAAGGCCTCGACGACCTTGAGGCGCTTCGCGTGCTTCTTGCGCTTCGCCTCGGACGACGTCTCCTTCATGTCGGTGCGGAGCACCTCACCGAGCGCGTGGACGTCGACCTCCTTGAGGAGCTCGAGGATCGCCTCGCCGCCCATGCCCGCCTTGAAGCGGTCCGAGCCGTACTCGTCGAGCAGCTCCTGGTAGCGCTCCTCGCTGAGGATCTCGGTCTTGCTGAGCGACGTGTCGCCCGGATCGATGACGACGTAGCTCTCGCAGTAGAGGATCCGCTCGAGATCCTTGAGCGTGATGTCGAGGATCGCGCCGATGCGGCTCGGGAGCGACTTCAGGAACCAGATGTGCGCGACGGGCGTCGCGAGCGTGATGTGGCCGAGGCGCTCACGACGCACCTTCGACTGGATCACTTCGACGCCGCACTTCTCGCACACGATTCCACGGTGCTTCATGCGCTTGTACTTGCCGCAGATGCACTCGTAGTCCTTCACCGGCCCGAAGATCTTCGCGCAGAAGAGGCCATCCCTCTCCGGCTTGAAGGTTCGGTAGTTGATCGTCTCCGGCTTCTTCACTTCTCCATGAGACCACTCGCGGATCTTCTCCGGCGAGGCGAGCGAGATCTTGATGGCGGAGAACGAGAGCGGATCCTTCGGCT
>JBGALT010000046.1:0-50245 GCA_044223665.1 Sandaracinaceae bacterium
CCGCCCCCGCGACCGCGTCCACCGACTCGAACGGGAGGAAGAACTGGTCTTCGGAGTCGAACGTGCCGTTGCCGTCGAGGTCGACGCCACCGTCCACCGTGTAGAGGCGGAACGTGTAGCCGATGATCCTCGACTCGGCGTCGGTCGCGTGGATCGTGTTGACCACGTTCACGTCCGACAGGACGACGGACGCGCTATCGATCGTCGGAGGCGTGTTCGGCGCGACCGTGAAGTCGACGTGCACCATCCCGTGGTCGACGGTCATCTGGGCCGCCGGCGGATCGCTCCATCCCGTGACCAGCACGTAGAGCGTCGAGCCGCCCATCACCGTGATGCCGCCGCGCGTCGCGAAGTTCGTCGTGGAGATGTCGTCGAAGCACGTGAAGGGGTACGTCGTCGTCGGGATGTCGCGGCATCCACCGGTGCGCACCTGCAGCACGGTGTTGAAGTTCTGCGCGGTCATCGCGTGGTTGGTCGTGAACGTCACGGCCTGCATGCCGGTGCCGGGCACGTGGAACTCCACGACCTCCTGGGGCGCCCACCGGATGTCGCCGGCCGGGTTGCCGCATCCGAAGCCGAGATCGCGGGGCCGCGTGTCGCTCATCGTCGTGTCGAGATCGATGCTCACCGTGCCGTTGGCGGTGCCTTCGAGGACGTGCAGCGCATCGGGGTCGCACGAGTCGGGACCGCGCGCCGCGTCGGGACGGGCATATGCGTCCGTGCCGCCGTCGACCGGCGGCGGCGTCGCGGGCGAGCCGCAGGCGGCGAGCACGAGCGTGCAGAGCGAGAAGCGGACGGCGGACGAACGAGTCGACATGAGGCCTCGCGGATCGGCGGAAGCCGCACGCATAGCAGACGCATCCGAGGAGTTCACCCCGGCGCGTGCTCGGCAAGGAGTGCTCGCCCCGGAGGACCCGCACGGGAGCGGGCCCGGCCCGCGGACGGAAGGGGCCGGAGCGAGCGAGCCGATCACTGCTCGTGCTCTCGGCTCGGCGGAGTCGATTGACAGCCGCGCGCCGCGCTTCAAAGTGCGCGCTTCATGTCCGCCCGCCCGACACGCATCTCTCCGGCGCTGCTCGCGCTCGGCATCGCGACCTCGCTCGGCGCCTGCGACACGCCGGTGGTCGCGGTCGACGCCTCCTTCCCGGACGCGCCGTCGCTCCCGACGAGTCGCTTCCTCGGGCGCTGCTTCGAGGACTACCAGTGCCCGGGCAACGGGGCCTTCTGCCGCACGGCCGACGACGGATACCCGGGCGGTCTGTGCACGCTTCCCTGCACCGATCGCACCGATTGTGACGACGGAGCGGTCTACAACCTCTGCGTCACCGTCCGCGGCGAGGCGGCCTCGAGCTGCGCTCCGCTCTGCCGCAACGCGCTCGACTGCCCGTCCGGGTTCTCCTGCAATCCGAACATCTCTCTCTCGAACGGGGAGACCGTCGGCGCCTGCATCCCGCAGTGCGGGACCGACGGCGAGTGCGGCGGCACCTCGCAGTGCGATCCGTACACCGGGCGGTGCGTCCCGCAGGGCATGGTACCGACCAGCGGCGGCGATACCGGCGATGCCTGCGCCAGCGACGCGGCCTGCCGCGGACAGAACTGCATCGACGAGTCCGGTGGCATCAACGGATTCGTCGGCGGTTACTGCGTCTCCTTCTGTCGGCTTCCGGCCGGCTACAACAACACGGGGACGTTCTTCAGCGGCACCGAGCTGCCTTCCGGGACCTGCGGCGGAGACCACTCGGTCTGCATCCCGAACGGCGCGGCGACGTCGGTGGACGATCTCGGCATCTGCCTGCGCGAGTGCCACTCGGACGGCGACTGCCGCCCCGGCTACGAGTGCGTCCAGTCGGTCGGGAGCGCTTCCTTCACGAACGGCTGGTGTGACCCGGTCGACTGCCTCGCGGGCGGGACGTGCCCGTCGGGCACCACGTGCCATCAGGGGACGGACTCGAACGGCAACCCGATCGGCCGCTGCGGCTGATCGGTCGTTCGCGCGGTGGGCGGCGGGCATCGGTTGCCAGCGCCGCTACGAAACGGCAGAGTGATCTTCTTTTCGAGGAGCAGAGCATGCGCGCGAGCAGCTGGAGTGTGATCGGTGCCGTCGGGATTCTCGCCGCGTGCGGCAGCACGCCTCCCGCGACGGCGAACGACGGGGGTGTCAGCGTTCCGTCGGACACGGGCTCGGCGAGCACGTGCATGAACCACATCCCCGATCCGACGAACAACCCGGCCGACCCGCAGTACGGGACCCTGGTCGGCCGCTCGTTCGGAAACGTGCTGCACGACGGCGCCGCGGACTTCTCGCTCCCCGACTGCGACGGGCAGCAGCACAACTTCTACGGCGGCGAGTACTGCACCGCCGAGCACACCTACACGATCCTCTCCGTCGCCGCCGGCTGGTGCCAGCCCTGCCAGTACGAGAGCTCGCAGTTCCGCACGCAGATCGTGGACGTCTACGGCCCGCATGGCGTGCGCCTGATCCAGGTCCTGGTGCAGGACCCCTCGGGTGGCCCGCCGAACGCCGGCTTCTGTCACCAGTGGGTCGACACCTACGGTCTCAGCGTCCGCCCCGACGCGTCCGGCGTCGGCAACTACGAGCTCATGGATCTCGACGGGCGGATCTCGGCGCTGTTCCCCAGCAACGCGCTGCCCTCGACCATCATCGTCGACTCGGACGGCGTCATCGTCTACCACGAGGACGGCACGAACGAGGGCCTCGACTCGCTCCGCCTGGAGCTCAACCGGCTCCTCGGTCTCTGAGCGAGCGCTCCTCGCCGCGCGCGACCGTCCGAGAGCCCTCGGGCGGTCGTCGTCGTCTGCGCCGCATGCACCGACGTGTCCTCACCGCCGCGCTCGCGATCGCTACCGTCGTCGTGGCGTCGCCCCTGCGCGCCCAGGACTCGGAGGTGACGGGCGATCCCGAGACGACGGGGGACGGCGCGACCGTCGCGACCGAGGTCGAGGGCGGCGAGGCGCCGGACGACGCGCAGACGGCGCCCGACGCGGCGGAGGGGGACGCCGCCGTCGCGGACGCGGCCGCCGAGCCCGTCGACGGTGCGTCCGCCGAGACGGGTGAGACCGACGACGCCGGCGACCAGCCGCTCGATCTCTCGTTCGACCTCCCGGTGTTCGGCCACACGACGTTCTCGATGACGAGCACGACCACCGCGCGCTACCGCGGCGGCAACTACGACGCGAACCCCTACGACGACGACTTCGCGTCGATCCGGCAGCGCTTCGACATCGCGCTCCAGGGCGACGAGCTGCGCTTCGAGCTGCGCCTCGACGGCTTCCTGCCGTTCGGCTTCGCCGAGAGCGGGACCTCGCCCTATCCGTACGACCGCCCCGGTTGGATCGGCTCGGAGGTCGCGGGCGCGATCGGCCACTCCTCGTCGAGCGCGTGCCCGATGGGCGCCGAGCAGCTCTGCACGCTCGCGTGGGACGTGCGGCCCGAGCGCCTCACCCTGCGCTGGGAGCACGAGAGCTGGGTCGTCGAGGGGGGCGACGCGCAGCTCGTCTTCGGGCGTGGCGTCGCGCTCTCGTTCCGCAAGGTCGATCTGCTCGGCGTCGACAACGCGCTCCGCGGCGGCCACGTGCGCTACGACGACGGCCACTTCCGCGCGCGCATCCACGCCGGCGTCGCGAACCCACAGAACCAGGATCCGATCACGCTCACGATCGTCGGCGACCCGACCGACGTGTTCGCGGCGGGCTCGGTCGGCGCGACCTTCGGCCCCGGTGATGCGATCTCGGCGAGCGTGCACGCGGTGCGCGCGTGGTTCGAGGACTGCTACCGCGCCGACTGCCACGGCCGCACGAGCCAGACCGCGGACATCGCCGGCTGGACCCTGGAGGCACCGGCGCTGGCCGACGGAAACCTCGCCCTCTACGCCGAGGCGAACGGGATGCGGCGCCAGTACGTCTTCGACGGCGAGACGCGCAGCGAGTTCGGCCGCGCCGTCTACGCGTCCGCCCAGCTGATCGCCGAGAACCTCACCATCCTGGTCGAGTGGAAGGACTACACGAACTTCCTTCTCGCCCCGAGCGCCGACGAGCCCGATCCCTGGCGCATCTACAACGCGGCGCCCAGCCTCGAGTTCGACGGGCCTCAGCGCCTGCGCGGGATCGGCAACCAGCGCGGCGGCTCGGTGCGCCTCGACTACGGCTTCTTGCCGGGGCCCTGGGCCATCCTCCTCGGCAGCTCTCTCTACGGCCTCGACTCGCGGCCCGCGTACCACGACCCGTGGAACGGCGTGCTCGTGACGCATACGTGGGCGGGTCTCACGCGCCGCCAGGAGTACGAGGGCGATCTGACGTGGTCGATCACGGCCAACGGCGGCTACCGCCGCGAGATGTGCCTGCAGGACGACTGCGAGCTGCTCGGCGAGCGCAACGGCGACGTGGATCGCGAGATGATCCACGGCCAGGTCGAGCTCACGCTCGCGTCGGGCGATCACGGCCTCGATCTGACGGCCGATCATCGCTACGAGGGCGAGCGCGTGTTCGGCGGTTTCTCGCGGTTCCAGATCGGCGGCGTCTCGCTCACGTACACGTTCGGGGTCGTGTTCGCCGTGACGCTCGGCCTGCGCTGGACCGATCAGATCGGCGGCATCGTCGCCGCCCGCAACGCGCGCGACTACAACTTCATCGGCAGCCGCGCCGCGAGTGATCTGGGCGCGGCGGGCGCGATGTATCCCTCGCTCGAGCTCCGCTACAACCCGGACCCGTCGAACTCGATCCGCCTCTTCGTCGGGCAGACCCCCGGCGGCCTCATCTGCTCGGGGGGAGTGTGTCGCCAGGTCCCGCCCTTCGAGGGCGGCCTGCTGGAGCTGGTGTTGCGTCTCTGAGCCTCGCTTGGGGCCGCCGTCGTCCGTCGCCGCGCGAACCGATCGTTGACGCTGCGCAAAGCGCCGTACTAGCGTTTCGAAATGCGTCAACGTGTCGTCGGCTTCTGCGCCGCGCTCGCCTGCCTCTCGGTGTCGCAGCTCGCGGCGGCGCAGCGCGCCACGCTCGACCAGTACCAGCCGTCGCCGACGCCGATCGACGACTTCGCGCTCTCCCGTCCTGCGGACATGGGGCACCTGCGCTTCGGTGTGCAGCTCCAGCTCGACTACGGCCTGAACCCGCTCGTCTGGGAGGACCGGCTCGGCGACGGGCGCACCGAGCGCTTCCCGATCGTCGAGCACGAGCTCGTCGGCACGCTCGGCCTCTCGCTCGGCCTCGTCGATCGCCTGATCATCTACGCGGGGCTTCCGGTCGCGCTCCTGATGACGGGCGCCGACGGCGGGCTCGTTCGCTCGGTCGGGGCCCTCCCTTCCGACGGCACCGGGCTCGGTGACGCGTACCTCGGGGCGCGGATCCGGCTCTTCGGTGAGGCGACGGACGCGTTCGCGCTCGGCCTGCAGGCCACGCTCACGGTCCCGACGAGCATCGATGGCTCGTACCGAGGCGAGCGCACCGTCTCGTTCCGACCGACGCTGACCGGAGAGATTCGTCCCGGCGGGGACGTCCGCATCGTGCTCAACGCCGGCGCGGTGATCCGCGAAGAGGACTTCCACGCGACCGACAACGTCTTCTTCAGCCACGAGCTCCGCCTCGCGGCCGGCCTCTCGGTGCCGGTGTGGACCGACACCGATCGGCGCACGCACTTCGATCTGCTCGCGCAGTTCCAGTCGGGCACCGCGTTCCGCGACTTCTTCGGCCGCGCGAGCACCACGTCGGAGGCGACGGCCGGCGTCCGCTTCGCCCACGCGAGCGGCCTCGTGATCGGCGCAGTCGCCGGCCCCGGCATCACGCGCGGCTTCGGCAGCCCCGATCTGCGCGCCGTCCTGAACGTCGGCTGGGCGACGCCCGAGACGCTGCCCGAGCCGCCGCCGCCCGATCCGTGCGCCGACACGCCCGAGGATCTCGACGGCTTCCAGGACGACGACGGCTGCCTCGATCCCGACAACGACGGCGACGGCATCCTCGACGGCGCCGATGCGTGCCCGAACGACCCCGAGAACCTCAACGACTACGAGGACGCGGACGGCTGCCCGGACACGATCCCCGACACCGACGGCGACGGCCTGCTCGACAACGTCGACGAGTGCCCGACGCAGCCCGAGGACGTCGACTCGTTCGAGGACACCAACGGCTGCCCCGATCCGGACAACGACGCGGACGGCGTGATGGACACCGCCGACCAGTGCCCGCTCGAGGCCGGCCCGGTCGAGAACCGCGGCTGCCCCGATCACGACCGCGACATCGACACGGTCATCGACCGCCACGACAACTGCCCCGACGTGCCGGGCCTGCCGGCCAACTACGGCTGCCCCGAAGAGCAGCACCAGGCGGTCCGCATCGAGGACTCGCAGATCGCGATCCTCGACACCGTCTACTTCCAGACCGACAGCGACGTGATCCAGCGCCGCAGCTTCGCGCTGCTCGACAACGTCGCCGCCGTCCTCACGGCGCACCCCGAGATCGCGCACATCCGCGTCGAAGGCCACACCGACAGCCGCGGCCGGCGCGAGCACAACATCGACCTCTCGCAGCGCCGCGCCCAGTCGGTCGTGCGCTATCTGGTCGAGCACGGTCACGTCGATGCGTCGCGGCTCGAGGCCATCGGCTTCGGCCCCGACCAGCCCGTGGTCCCCAACGCCCACACGCCCGCCGAGCACGCGCAGAACCGCCGCGTCGTCTTCGGCATCGTCTCGGACTCGATCCAGACGACGAGCTCCGGCCCGAGCGCCGAGACCATCGACCGATGACCCACGGGAGAAACGCCATGAACAAGCTCGGAACGTTCGCGCTGGCGCTCGCGCTGGTCTCGGTGCCGCTCCCCGCGCTCGCTGCCTGCGGCGACGGGGTGCTCGGAGCTCCCGAGGAGTGTGACGACGGCAACCTCGTCGACACGGACGGCTGCTCGTCCACGTGCACGGTGGAGGCGGGCTACACGTGCGCGCGCCAGTTCCACGTCGACATCGTGAATCCATCGTTCGAGAGCGATCCCTTTCCGAGCGGCACGAGCGGCGGGGGCTGGACACGCCTCACGCCCGCGGACGTCGATTGGGTCGGGGGCGCGTGCTGGCCCGCGGGCGACGGCTCCTTCTCGATCGACATGAACGGCTCGGATCGTCAGGGAACGATGTACCAGACGCTGACCACGATGCCGGGTCAGCACTACGTCGTGACGTTCCTCGGCTCCGCCAACCCCGCCGATGGAATGGGCGGGCTCTGCACGGACGCGACGTCGAAGGATCTCACCGTCCGCGTGGCCGACGGCAGCGACTACCGGGCGGGGACGCAGGCACGCGTGCTGACGCTCGTGCGGGCAGCGGGCCTCTCCGACTGGCACCAGTACAGCTACGCGTTCGACGCGGTCTCCGACACCACGACGCTCGTCTTCGAAGGGAGCGCCCCGAGCTTCAACGGACCGATGATCGACCGCGTCGCGATTCCCATGAGCATCTGCACGCTGGACTCGTGCGGCAACGGCTCCCTCGGCGCGGGCGAAGCATGCGACGACCACAACCACGTCTCCGGCGACGGCTGCAGCGCGACGTGCACCATCGAGCCCGGCTACACCTGCCCGACCGCCGGCTCCGCGTGCACGGCGACGTGCGGTGACGGAATCATCGGCGGGACGGAGCGGTGCGACGACGCCAACGCGACCGACGGCGACGGCTGTACGTCCTGCGCCATCGATCCCGGCTACGCGTGCGTGTACGACGGCCACATGGTGCGCAGCGTCTGCATGATGACGTGCGGCAACGGCACGCTCGATCCCGGCGAGCAGTGCGACGACCACAACACGAACGACCTCGATGCGTGCTCGAACCGGTGTCTGCTCGGGCCCGACGAGCCGTGCTTCTTCGGCTCGCAGTGCCAGCTCGGCGTGTGCGGCGCGCTCGGCAATCACTGCACGGGCTGCTACGACAGCGCCCCCGCCGGGGGCGTCGACTTCGGCTGCATGACCGCCGTTCCGGCCTGCGACACGAGCGGCAGCGCCCCGCTCTGCGTCGGGTGTCTCGCCGACCCGGACTGTCCGGCCGGCTCGACGTGCGACCTGCTCTCGCACGCATGCAACGTCGGCCCGCCCGTCGATGCCGGCAGGCCTGACGCGGGCATGCCCCCCGACGTGGGCCCGCCGCCCTTCGATGTGGGCCCGCCGCCGGCGGACGCGGGCCGCGACGCGGCGAGCACCCCGGATGCCTCGCCGACGCCGGACGCCTCGACGATGGATGCGGGGCCGCGCGTCGGCGGCGCCTCGGGCGGCGCGTGCCTTTGCGCGATGCACGCGCAACACCGCGGCACGGCGTGGCAGGCGCTGCTCGCGCTCGGCGGCGTGGCGCTGTTCGTCCGCCGTCGCCGCGCCCGGCGCTGATCCTGGCGATCTCGGAGGTGGGGAGAAAGCCACCTCCGGGGATCGCGAGACCGAGGCGCGGCGCGCTGGTCCTACGCCTCCGAACGGGACAGACTGCCGCCCAGTGAATGCGCCCGCGTCGGGTGCGTCCTCTCGAGACGACCATGAACGCTCGTACGCTCCGTACCGCCACCGTCCTCGCCGCGCTCGTCGTGGCGGCGGGCTACCTCCCCGTCGGGGCGCGGCCGGTCGCTCCGTCCCGGGACGAGCTCGATCTGGCGGCGCTCTTCCGCCCGTCCGTGAGCTTCGCGCGCGTCGGCGGGCAGCCGCCGCCGTTCACACTGCCCGCGGCGACGGGCGGGCCGACGACTGGCCAGTTCCGGATGGGCGAGCACCTCTCGGCGCACCACCCGGTCGCGATCCTGTTCTGGGCGACGTGGTGCGTGCCCTGCACCCAGGAGCTGCCCTTCTACCAGACGCTCTACGAGCGCTATCGCGCCCAGGACTTCCACGTCGTCGCGATCAGCATGGACGCGTCCTCCACCGTCACGCGCGTGGGCCCGGCGGCGCGCCGGCTCGGCATCACCTACGACGTCGTCACCGATCTCGACACGCGCATCACGAGCCAGCTCAACCCGCGCCGCAGCGCGCCGTTCAGCATCTGGGTCAACCGCGAGGGGCGCATCACCTGGGAGCGCGAGGGCTTCTCGCCTGCCGAGTCGGACGTCGTGACGAACGGCATCCGCGACCTCGTCGCGGGCAGCGCGCCGCCGCCCGTGCCGCCCTCCGCGCCGGCTCCTTCCGCGCCGCCGCCGTCGGGCGCCGCGGGTAGCTGATCGGGCGTGGCCCGCCTCGTTCTCGTCGTCGGCGTGGCCCTCGGCCTCCTCGCGTGCGGCGATCGCTGCGCGCGCGGGCCGACGACCACGTGCTGGTGCCCCGGCGACGTCGTCGGCGCGAGCACCTGCGGCGAGGACGGGACCTACGGCCCGTGCGCGTGCCCGCAGCGCTGAGCTGCCGCGGTCAGCCGCGACGGCGCTCGCCCATGCTCGAGGCGCGAAGCACGTAGTACGCGAGCGTCGACAGGGCCGAGAGCGCGGCGCCGACGTAGGTCATCGCGGCCGCGTTGAGCACCGACGCGACGCCGGGCCGCTCGTCGGCGGTCACGAGACCCAGCCGGTCGAGCTCCTTCTTCGCACGGCTCGATGCATCGAGCTCCACGGGCAGCGTGATGACCTGGAAGAGCACGGTCCCGCCGAAGAGCAAGATCCCGAGCCATACGATCTTCGTGAACGAGAGCAGAAAGCCCGCGAAGATGATGATCATGCCCAGATTCGAGCCGATGCTCGCGAGCGGCACCGAGAAGCTGCGCAGCGCGAAGGGAGCGTAGCGGCGCGCGTGCTGGATCGCGTGCCCCGTCTCGTGGGCCGCGACGGCCACCGCGCTGATGGAGTGGCCGTGGTACACGGGCTCGGACAGCCGTACCACGCGCTGGCGAGGGTCGTAGTGATCGCTGAGCAGGCCGGGCACCGGGACGATGCGCACGTCGGAGAGGCCGTTCTGGTCCAGTAGGTAGCGGGCGACCGACGCGCCGGAGGCGCCGCTCCGGGCGGGGACACGCGACCACTTCTCGAAGCGCGACCGGGTCGCCCACGACGCCCACATCGAGAGCAGGAGCGCCGGCAGGATCATCACGAGGTACAGCGGGTCGAAATAGAACATGGTGCGAGCACCTCGTCTCGAACGGATAAGCACCACGCACGCCCGCGCAACGACGACGCCTGGCCCTTCGGGCAGCGCGGGGAGACGCGCCGCCCGCGTCGAGCGCTGCTCGGGGTGGCGATCGACGCGGGCGAGTTGATACGCTCGGCCGCCATGCGCGTCCTCGTCGCCGACAAGCTCTCGTCGTTCGTCCCCGGTCGCCTCCAGGATCTCGGCGCGCGCGTCGAGGTCGACGCCAAGCTCGAGGCCGACGCGCTCGCCGTGAAGATCGCGGAGGTGGACCCCGCGGTGCTGATCGTGCGGAGCACGAAGGTCACGGCGGCGCACGTGGCGGCGGGCAAGGGGCTCTCGCTCGTGATCCGCGCCGGCGCCGGCGTGAACACGATCGATCTCGCCGCCTGCTCCGAGCGCGGCATCTACGTCGCGAACTGCCCCGGCAAGAACGCCATCGCCGTCGCCGAGCTCGCGATCGGTCACCTCGTGAACCTCGACCGGCGCATCGCCGACAACGTCGCCTCGCTGCGCGCCCGCCAGTGGGACAAGAAGACGTACGGCGAAGCGCGTGGCTTGCGGGGGCGCACGCTGGCCATCCTCGGCTTCGGCGCGATCGGCAAGGAGGTCGCCGTCCGCGCCCGCGCGTTCGGCATGAAGCTCGTCGCCTGGTCGATCTTCCACGGCGACGAGGCCGAGCGCTACGGCGTGGAGAAGGCCGCCACCGCCGAAGCGGCCGTCGCGAACGCGGACGCGGTGAGCGTGCACCTGCCGTTCACGCCCGAGACGCACAAGCGCATCGGCGCGTCGGTGTTCTCGGCGATGAAGCCGGGCGCCTACTTCATCAACACGTCGCGCGGCGAGGTCGTCGATCAGGAAGCGCTCGCCGAGGCCGTGAAGAGCCGTGGCCTGCGCGCCGGTCTCGACGTGTTCGCCAGCGAGCCGAGCGCGGCCAAGGCGGCCTTCGAGGACGCGATCGTCGATCTGCCGGGCGTCTACGGGACGTGCCACATCGGCGCGAGCACGGACGAGGCCGAGGAGGCCGTCGGCGAAGAGGTCGTGCGCATCGTGAGCGCGTACAAGAACGCCGAGCCGATCCCGAACTGCGTGAACCTCGCGAAGAAGTCGGCCGCGACGCACGTCATCGCCGTGCGCCACGCCGACCGCGTCGGCGTTCTCGCGCGCGTGCTCGGGATCCTGAGCGAGGCGCGCCACAACGTGCAGGGCATGGAGAACATCGTGTTCTCCGGCGGACAGTCGGCGCTGGTGCGCATCGAGATCGTGGGCGAGCCCGACGAGAAGGTGCTCGCCGCCATCGCCGGCAGTCCGGACGTCTTCCACGTCGGCGCCTCCCCCGTGCAATAGGCTCGCTCCCGCGGATTTCGTGGGCCTGCGGCGGGCGTGCTAAACAGCGCGTCCCCATGCGTTTCATCGACGAGCTCAAGCGGACTCACTACTGCGGCGCGCTGCGCGAGAGCCACATCGGCCAAGAGGTCGTGCTCTTCGGCTGGGTGCACTCCCGCCGCGATCACGGCAAGGGCATCTTCATCGATCTGCGCGACCGCGAAGGCATCGCGCAGGTGCTCTTCGAGCGCACGGCGGCCGCCGCGTTCGAGGTCGCCGATCAGGCGCGCAGCGAGTGGGTGCTGGCGATCCGCGGCGTGGTGAACGACCGCGGCGCGATGCGGAACCCGAAGATGCCGACCGGCGCCATCGAGGTCGTCGCGACCGAGGCCTACGTCTTCAACAAGGCCGAGACGCCCGTCTTCCCGATCGAGGACGAGATCGACACCAGCGAGGAGAAGCGGCTCGAGCACCGCTACCTCGACCTGCGCCGCCCGCGCCTGCAGCGGAACATCCTGACGCGCAGCAAGATCTACCACCAGACGCGCAGCCACTTCGCCGACCACGGCTTCGTCGAGGTCGAGACCCCGATCTTCGTGAAGTACACGCCCGGCGGCGCGCGCAACTTCCTCGTGCCGGCGCGCCTCAACCCGGGCTCGTTCTACGCGCTCGCCGAGTCGCCGCAGCTCTTCAAGCAGCTGCTGATGGTGAGCGGCTTCGATCGCTACATCCAGATCGTGAAGTGCTTCCGCGACGAGGACCTGCGCGGTGACCGCCAGCCCGAGTTCACGCAGATCGACGTCGAGATGAGCTTCGTCAACCAGGACGACATCTTCGGCATCATCGAGAAGCTGGTGATCCGGCTCTGGAAGGAAGTGCTCGGCGTGGATCTCGCGCAGCGCTACCCGGAGAAGGACGGAAAGCACTTCCCGCGCATGAAGTTCGAGGACTCGATGCGCGCGTACGGCAACGACAAGCCGGACCTGCGCTTCGCCATGCCGCACGTCGACCTCACCGAGCTCGTGATCGAGCACGGCGGCGGCGGCATCGCGATGCTCACGCCGATCGCCGAGAAGTTCCGGAGCGGGCAGTACCGCCGCGATCTGCCGGAAGAGATCGTGAAGGCGATGGTGGTCCCGGCCGCGCAGGCCAAGGACCTCTCGCGCGGCGAGCTCGACAAGCTCGAGGGCTTCGTGAAGCAGATGGGCGCCAAGGGCCTCGCGCGCGCCAAGATCGGCCCGATGTCTGCCGACGGGACCGGCGGCGAGTGGCAGCAGTCGCCGATGGCGAAGACCGCGACGAAGGAGTTCGTCGCCGCCGTGAACGCGGCCGTCGGTGCGCAGGAGGGCGACCTCGTCCTCTTCCAGTTCGGCGCCGAGACGCTGGTCCACACGGTGATGGCGAACCTGCGCCTCCACCTGGGCAAGAAGCTCGGCTTCATCCCGCAGGTCGGCGCACGATTCCTCGACGAGAGGGGCGAAACGCACCCGACGGGCGACTGGAACTTCCTCTGGGTGGTCGAGCCGCCGCTCTTCGAGCGCGGCGAGAAGCCCGGCGAGTGGGTCGCGGCCCATCACCCGTTCACGCGCCCCCACGACGGATCGCTCGAGCACCTCGAGAAGGATCCGGGCAAGGTGCTCTGCTACCGCTACGACCTCGTGCTCAACGGCGTCGAGCTCGGCGGCGGCTCGATCCGCCTGCACGATCCCGAGGTGCAGAAGCGCGTCTTCGCGACGCTCGGCATCGACGACGCGACGGCGCAGGAGAAGTTCGGCTTCCTGCTCACGGGCCTGCGCCACGGCGCGCCGCCCCACGGCGGCATCGCGCTCGGGCTCGATCGCCTCGCCATGCTGCTCACCGAGAGCGAGAGCCTGCGCGACGTGATCGCGTTCCCGAAGACGGGCAAGGGGTCGGACCTGATGACGGGCGCGCCGGGCACCGTTCTTCCCGAGCAGCTCGCCGAGCTCAAGGTCCGCAGCCTGGTCTGAGGTCGCGATGGCGCTGCGGACGGGCGGGGGTGGAGGAGGCGGCGGGCCGGGCGCGCTCTTCGGCGGCGCCGGCGCATCGTTCACGCGGCAGCTCTCCTACCTCACGCTGGCGTGCTCGATCGCGGCGGGGATCGCCACGTTCTGGATGGAGCTCGGGGACGTCGTCGTGTCGCTCTTCGGCATGACGCCGATCGCGCTCGTCGGCGGCGGCGCGATGCTGCCCTACGTCCCTGCGCTCTGGCAGCTCGTCTCCTACCCGTTCTTCGTGCTCGATCCCGTCGCGCTCGTGCTCGGCGTGATCGTGTACGGATGGTGGGCGGGCGATCTCGAGCGGCAGTGGGGAAGGGCGCTCTTCGTGGAGCGCTGGCTCACGCTCGTGATCGGGGTCGCGCTCGTCGACGCGCTCTTCGCGCTCGCGTTCCCCGTCCTGCGCGAGCAGACGCTCTTCGGACCGACGGCGCTCCTCGAGGGGCTCGTCGTCGCCTGGGGGCTCGCGTTCCCGACGCGCACGGTGCGGATCTGGCTGGTGCTCCCGATCACCGGCCAGATGCTGGCGTGGATCACCGGAGGGCTGGTGGTCCTGAGCGCGCTCTTCGGCGGCCCGATGGGCGTGCTGCTCGCGATCCCGGCGCTCACGTCGGTCGCGCTCGCGGTGGCGATGGTGCGCTGGGACTTCTCGATGCGGCGCGTCTGGCTCCTCTATCAGCGCCAGCGCATCCAGCGCGAGCTCGATCGCATCCGCCGCGACGACCTGCACTGACAGCGTAGCGTCGCGACCGCCGCTGTGAGCGCGCCGCGGGATGCCGACGAAACGTCGCGAGCTTCGCGGCGCTCGCTGCCAGTTCGGCACCACGCGCGGTCGCAGGCTCGCGCTTTCCCCGGAAATCGCGCGCATCGGCGCTCGGCACGCGCGCTGCAGTCGCGCTCGCTCGGCGTGATCGCGATCGATCGCGCCGGCGCGCGTCCCACCGACCCGGCGTGCGTGCGCCCGAGCTCCGTCCGCGCGCGCCGCCGCATGCGCGCCGCGACGGCGCTCGTCCGTCTCGCGCCGGGTGCCGAGGTTCCCGATGCGGCTCGTCCATGCTCTCCCGCTGCTCTCGTTCTCGGCGTGCTTGATGATCGTCGGCCTCTGGTCGAACGCGACCGCGCAGCCGCCCATCACGCCGCCACCGCCCTCCGGCGTGCCCGCAGCCGAGCCGGCCCCGTCCGAGCCCGCGGCGCCGCCGCCGTTCCGCGACGGGCTCGAAGGCACCGACACGCGCCCGACCCCGCCGCGCGCGCGCGTCTCGTTCAACCTCGAGGACGCCGACTTGCCCGACCTCGTGCGCGTCGTGGCGCGCATGACGGGCAAGCGATTCATCTTGCCGACGAAGGCACAGACCCTCCGCGCGAGCGTCGTCTCGCCGACCGACGTCTCCGCGGCGGAGGCCTACGACGCGTTCCTCTCGATCCTCAGCCTCAACGGTCTCTCCGTGCGCCCCTCGGGCGCCTACTACGAGATCGTCGTCACCGAGGGCGCCGAAGGACGCGGCTTTCCCACGGGGCGCGAGGGCGATCCGCTCCCCGCCGGCGACCGGTTCGTGATGCGCATCCATCCGCTCGAGAACGTCGATGCCGCGGACGCGGCGGCGCTGCTCGAGCACTTCCGCAGCCCCGAGGGGGCGGTGACGGCGTACGCGCCGACGAACACGCTGTTCCTCACCGACACCGCCAACAACGTCCGCCGCATGCTCGCGATCCTCGAGGAGGTCGACGTGCCGCGCACGGGCGACCAGCTCTGGATCGAGCCGATCCACTACGCCGTCGCGAGCGACCTCGTCGAGATCCTCGGCGAGATGTTCCCGACGGAGGACGAAGCACCGAGCGCCAGCGCGTCGGGCGCGCCCCACGGTGGGAAGGCGCCGGTGACGCGCGAGGGCGACGCCGCGGGCCGGAGCGGCGCAGGCGCCACGGTGCACGTCGGCAACCTCCTCGCCGACGAGCGCACGAACGTCGTCATCATCCAGGCGAACGAGCGCGCCTACCTCCGCGTCATCGAAGCGATCCGCGCGCTCGACGTGCCCGTGGACGGCGACGGCTCGGTCCACGTCTACGAGCTGCAGTACGCCGATGCCGACAACGTGGCGGAGGTGCTCTCGAGCCTCGTCGACGGTGGAGGAGGCGAGCACGGCGGCGCCCACGCGAGCCCCGAGGGAGGCGCCGGCATCACCCACGGCGAGGTCGGCATCCAGGCCTTCGCCGACACGAACTCGCTGCTCGTGACGGCCTCGCAGAGCGACTACGCGAGCCTGCGTCGCGTGCTGGAGGAGCTCGACGTGGCCCCGCGGCAGGTCTTCATCGAGGCCGTGATCATGGAGCTGACGGTGCAGCACCAGGGCCGCATGGGGCTCAGCTATCACGGCGGCATCGAGGGCCCCGACACGTCGGGAGGCGACGGCTTCTCGGTGCTCGGCTTCGGCGCCGCGAGCTCGCTCGGCATCGGAACGAGCGCGATGGTCACGGGCGACACGCTCACCGGCGCCGCGATCGGTGTCCGCGGGCCCTCGATCACCACGAACGGCCTCTCGATCCCGAGCTTCGGCGTGATGCTCACCGCGCTCGCGACCACCTCCGACGTGGACGTGCTCTCGACTCCGTACCTGCTCGCGATGGACAACGTCGAGGCCGAGATCACGGTCGGCCTCAACATCCCTCTCCAACAGAACGGTCTCGGCTCCCTCGGCTCGCTCGCGGGGCTCGCCTCGAGCCTGAGCGGGCAGACCTCGACGACCCAGTCCGCGTCGGCATTGAGCTCCCTCGCCGGCATCGCCGGCGGCGCGAGCGGGCTCGGTGGCTCGGGCGGGCGCCAGAACGTCGGGACCACGCTGCGCGTCACGCCTCACGTGAACGACGAGGGCGAGATCCGTCTCGAGATCGAGGAAGAGATCAGCGAGCCGCAGCCGGCCCAGGGCTCGCTCGGCGTGGTGCCCATCGCGCAGCGCATGGCCAAGACCCAGGTGCTCGTGCGCGATCAGGAGACGGTCGTCATCGGCGGCCTGATGCGCGACCGAGTGGCGACGAGCGAAGAGAAGATCCCGATCCTCGGCGACATCCCGATCCTCGGCGCCTTGTTCCGCCGCGAGACGCGGACGACCGAGAAGACCAACCTCCTGATGTTCCTCACGCCGTACATCATCCGCAGCCCGGACGACCTCCGCTCGATCTTCGAGCGCCGGATGCGCGAGCGGCAGGAGTTCCTCGAGCGGAACTTCGTGTTCGGCGACCACGACTACGAGCCCGTGCTCGACTTCTCGCGCACGCGCGGGCTCGTGCAGGAGATCTTCGTGGAGCTCGACCGCATCGACGAGGAGCGGGCGATCGCCGAGGAGCTGGCCGAAGAGCCCCCGCCCGAGCACCACGCGCGGGCGCCGCTCGGCGAGGCCGAGCCGTTCGTGCCGCCCGAGGGGATGCTGGTCATCCGGCCCGACGATCCGGACGAGCCCGAAGCGCCCCAGCGATGACGCGGCCCCCGGCGCTTGGTAGAAGGTGGCCCGAGGAGTCGAACCCGATGCGAAGCGACGGCAAGAGCAGGGCGATGTGGCTGGGGCTGGTGCTCACGCTCGGGGCGTGTGGCGGTGGCGGCGGCGGGACGAGCGAGGCGGCCCACGAGGACACGACCGCCGCGAGCGAGCCGCCGGCGTCCTCGAGCGGCGACGAGCATCCGGCCGAAGAGCCGGCCGAGCCGGTCGCTGCGCCGCCGCGGGTCCGGCTCGTCCACGCGAGCGCCGACGCGAACGTCGGTGCGATCTCGGCGTCGATCGACTCGGCCGAGCCCTTCGCGACCGGTGTCGGCTACGGCACGGCGAGCCCCTACGTGGCCGTCGCTTCCGGCCGGCACAACGTCTACGTCCGCGGCGCCGAGGACGACAGCGGGATGGCGCCCACGCTGGGCCTCGCCTCCGACGTGCTCGAGGACGAGCACGCCTACACCGTCTTCTTCGTCACGCAGGGCTCGGCCGACGCGCCGTTCGCGCTCTACACCGGCGACGACGACGACTCGCCCGGGGACGAGAGCGCCGCGATCCGCTTCTTCCACGCGCTCGAGGGCGTGGACGACGTCGACCTCTGCACGCCGGGATCGGGGCGCGGCGCGGGCACGGCGCTCTTCGCCGACGTGGCGCGCAACGCGCTCGGGACGGCGAACGGCCTGCGGTACACCGATCTCCCGGCGGGCGAGAGCGCCACCGTGCAGGTCCGCCAGCACAGCTCCACGGTGTGCAGCGGCCGCGTGATCGGCGTGGCGCACTTCGCCGCCGCGAGCGGCACCTCGTACACCGCCGTCGCCATCGGGCGCAGCGGTGGCCGCGGGCGCGGCGCCTCCCCGCAGCTGCTCGTCTGCCGTGACGCGCCGGCGGGCGACGGCGGCTGCGAGACGGTCGCGCTCGCGTCGCGCTGACGCGGCCGATGGGGTCGCGCCCTCGGGAGCGTCGCGCTACGCTCGCCACGTGTCACGCGCCGTCCTCCTCGCGCTCGTGCTCGGCGTCGTCGCGCTGTCGAGCGGCTGTCCCCGCACCGATCCGCCACCCGATCGCATGGGCGGCATGCCTTGCACGACGAACGCCGACTGCAATCCCGACCGCACGTGCGGCGAGATGGCGCTCTGCGTGACGGGGCTCTGCGAGACCGGTCGCTCGCTGATCGTCGCCTGCCCGGGCATGGGTGAGCGGCCCACACCCTGAACGACCGCCGCGTCGATCAGGGCGTCGTCGGGGGATCGGCGGGCATCACCTCGACCGCGGTGTCCGCCTCGGTCTCGACCTCGGCCTCGGCCGTCGCCTCGACCTCCACCTCGTCCTCGCCGACGCCGCCTTCGCCGACGGCGGCGCGCTCTTCGGCGGTGGCGTCGGTCGGCGGGGCATCGCCGCGGCGCTGGTACTGCGGCGCCTCGCCGGCGCGCGACCAGTCCACCCAGTAGGCGCTCCGCGTGCGGACGTCGAAGTGCACGAACGAGCTGCGCGGGTAGTAGCCCACGCCGACCCGATCGAAGGTGCGGAGGTAGTCGCGCAGCTCGGTGTTGGGCACGCCGTCGACGTGGATGTCGATCGCGTGGCCGTGCGTGTGCTGGCTCGACTCGCGCGTGTAGCCGCCGGCGTGGCGGTAGCCGCTCACGATGTGGATGACGTGCCCGCCGAAGTGGTCGCTGACGCGGGCGAGCAGCTCGAGCAGACGTGCCGGCGGGTTGGGGAACGTCTCGCGCGGGCGCGCGCCGCGCGGGCGCATCAGCCGGCCGCGGCGGCGCTGGGCCGCGCGCGTCGCGCGTCGGGTCGTGTCGACCAGGCGCACGCGCTGCCGCGTGTGGGTCGCGATCCGGTAGAACGTCGCGGTCCCCGGCGTCCGCGCCGTCCCGTAGCGGGGGCGCGAGCGCGAGCCGCTCGCGTGCGTGTCCTCGTAGCCCGGCAGCACGAGGCGCTGGCCGATCTGGAGCGCCTGCCCCTCGTGCAGGTGGTTCAGGCGCATCAGCTCGGCGACCGTGCAGGCGTGGTCGTGCGCGATCTCGACCAGGGAGTCTCCCGCGCGGACGTAGGCCACGCCGGACTCGGGGATGCGCAGCTCCTGGCCGGGCCGCACCGCGGCGGTGGACGCGAGGCCGTTCGCCGCGGCGAGGTCGGAGACCGTGACGTGGTAGCGGCGCGCGATGCGGGCGAGGGACTGCCCCGGACGCACCACGTGCGTCGCCTGCGCCAGGGCGACCGAGGGCGCCAGACAGCAGCAGAGAAAGAGGACTCGGAGCAACCACCGCATGGGGCGCGTTGCCCTAACAGAGGGCGGGCACCCCCGCAATCCCGCCCGCGTGCGCCGGCCGGAAACCCGCGGCGGCGGCCATCGACCGACCGCGTTTTTTGATCTCGCTCCGGCGGGGTGCGAACATTCCTGGGAGCCGAGGAGCCGCACACGATGTCGGAAGGCAAGAACCTCGTCGGGGTCGACATCGGGTCGAGCTCGATCAAGGTCTGTGAGCTGAAAGAAGGGCGAAAGGGCCAGCGCACGCTGGTTCGCTTCGGCTATCACCCGTTGCCGCCGCAGACCATCGTCGACGGCCACATCATGAACTCGGGCGCCGTGGTCGAGGGGCTCGAGAAGCTCTTCCACCGCCAGAAGCTCAAGGACGTGGCCCTCCGCGTCAGCGGGCACTCGGTGATCATCAAGAAGATCACGATGCCGCTCATGACCCCCGGGGAGCTCCGGGAGCAGATCCAGTGGGAGGCCGAGCAGCACATCCCCTTCGACCTCGCCGAGGTGGAGATGGACTGGCAGGTCGTCGCCAAGCGCGACGAGCAGCGCCAGATGGACGTGCTCCTGGTCGCGGCCAAGAAGGAAGAGGTCAACGAGCTGACGAACCTCGCGCTCGAGGCGAAGCTCAAGCCGAAGGTCATCGACCTCGACGCCTTCACCGTGCAGAACGCGTTCGAGGCCGGCTACGGGACGATTCCCACCGACCAGACCATCGCGCTCCTGCACGTCGGCGCCTCGCTGACGACGCTGAACATCCTGAGCGGCGGCACGACCTCGTTCACGCGCGACATCGCCAACGGCGGTAACAACATCACCGAGGAGATCCAGCGCGAGCTCGGCATCTCGTCGGACGAGGCCGAGGCCTACAAGTGCGGCGGCGACGGGCGCGGCCTCGTGCCGAGCCAGGTGCCGGACATCGTCGGCCGCGTCGTCGAGCAGCTCGCGGGCGAGATCCAGCGCTCGCTCGACTTCTACCTCGCGACGAGCGGCGACGGCGAGGTGCACAAGATCTTCGTCTCGGGCGGCACCGCGAACATCCGGGCGCTCCTCGAGTCCATCCAGCGGCGCGCGCGCGTACCGGTCGAGGTGATCGATCCGCTGAAGATCGCCCAGCTCGATCCGAAGACGGTCGATCAGGGCCTCTTGGCGCAGCGTTCGGCGCAGGCCGTCGTCGCCGCCGGGCTCGCGCTGCGCAAGGATCGGGAGAAGGTCGAATGACGAGCCGCTCTCGAACGAACCGAAAGGGACCGCGGCCATGATGGTTCGCATCAACCTGCTGCCGTCGGCGCGCAAGCAAGCGCGCGGGTCCACGAGCTCGGGCGACGGCAGCGCCACCCCGTGGGTCATCGCCTATCTCGCGGCCGGGTTCGTGACGGCGCTCGTCTGCGCGCTGCTGTACTTCAACGGGAGCAACTCCCTCGAGGAGCAGAACGCGCAGAACACCTCGCTACAGACGCAGATCACGCAGCTCGAAGCCCAGTCGGCCAACATCGACGAGGTGCGCGGACAGCTCGCACAGAGCCAGGAGCTCGAGGCGGTCGTGGGCGAGCTCCAGCGCGCGCGCTTCGGCCCGACGCGCGTGCTCCTCGAGCTCTCGCACATCCTCTCGGCGAGCGGCGGCCCGACCGTCGATCCCGAGCGCCTGGAGCAGATCCGTCGCGACAACCCGCTCGCGGGGTTCAACCCGTCGTGGGACACGCGGCGCCTCTGGGTCACGTCGTTCGTCGAGGAAGACCGCCACGTCGAGATCCACGGCCTCGGCAAGACGAACGAGGACGTCGCCGAGTTCCTCCGCCGCCTCTCGCTCAGCGAGTCGTTCGGCGAGGTGACCCTCACCAAGACGGAGGCGGTCACCGACTCGGAGACTCACCTCGCGCTCATCTCGTTCGAGCTGACCTGCACGGTCGTGTACTGAGGAGCACGGAGCACCATGGCACCGCCCGCCGCAGCCAAGCCCGCATCGCAGTCGCCGCAGTCCTTCGCGGCGCTCCCGCCGGTCGCAAAGGTCGCCGTCGGCGGCTTCGTCGTCGCGATCATCGGCCTCGTCTACTACTTCGCGCTCCACGCGCCGCTCAGCGAGGACATCGACAACGCGCGCACGCACCACAGCCAGCTGCTCACGCAGATGACGCAGGCCCAGGCGCGCCAGCAGGAGTACATCGACCTGCGCGAGCAGCTCGCTTCGCGTGAGGGGCTCGATCGCGCGAACCTGCGGGTGCTCCCGGAGCAGGCGGAGATCGCGTCGTTCCTCCAGGACCTCAACCGGCTCGCCGAGACGAGCGGCCTCGAGATGCGCCTGGTCGAGCCGCGCCCCGAAGAGCCGGAGGCGCAGTACATCCGACTGCCGGTGTCGCTCCACGTCGCCGGTCGGTACCACCAGCTCGCGCGCTTCATGTACAACGTGAGCCGTCTCGAGCGGGCCATCAGCCTCGAGGACATCGGCCTCGAGAACCCGCACGTCGAGGGCGAAGACGTCGTCATCGACGTCGCCATGCTGGCCACGACCTTCCGAAGGCCCTCGGCCGAGGAAGCCGCGGCCGCGGCGGATCCGTCCGCCAGCCCCGGAGGAGTCTGACCATGACCGGACGAGACCTCCGCCTCGCGCTCGTGCTCGCGCTCGCCACCGGCTGCGGCGGCGAGACGATCACCGTCGGGCCTCCGCCCGCGCCGGTGCCGCCCCCCACCGCTCCGGGCCCGTCGGCCGAGGTCGCGGAAGCCGACGAGGCCACCGGGCCGGCCGCACCGACGCCGCTCAGCTACCCGGACTCGCAGTTCGTCGAGGCCGACACCAACCGCGACCCCTTCCGCTCGTACACGAGCCTCTTCGTCCCGCATGCGACCGGCCCGGTCGTCGTCCAGCGCCACGTGGTGATGGAGGAGATCGCGGTCGACGAGATGCATCTCATCGCGATCGTGAGCGGCGTCGCCGACCCCACCGCCATGCTCATGGGCGGCGACGGCGTCGGGCACACGGTGCATCGCGGCGACTTCGTGGGCCGGGTCGAGATCGTCCAGACCGGCGGCGAGGAGAGCGTGCCCGTCTCGCTCAACTGGCGCGTCGAGCGCATCCGCGAGGACGCGATCGTGCTCTCGCGCGAGGATCCGACGGCGCCCAATCGACCGCCGCTGACGCGCGAGATCCCGCTGCACGATCCGTCGGAAGAGCAGGGCGGCTGAGTCGCAGCGCGCGCCCCTTCGACGCCGGGCCGGCGCGTCGGCCGCGTCGATCGACCGCGCTTCGCTCCTCGCCGAGCGGCGCGCCGACGAGGCCTTCTCGACGGGCGATCCACGGCCCGCTCGGGAGCGCGCCGCGTCGCAGATGCGAGCACGTCGTCTTCCGCCACGCGCGCGGCCCGGCCGGCTCGCGCCGTCGCTCGTGGAATGCTCGGGGGGTCGCACCCTCGCCGTTTTTTTGTGCGCTGCGCGTGCACGAAAGAGAATCGGCGCACGAGAGGACGTGTGTGCCTCTCACGCTGGAGCTCTCATGCGACATGCCATCTTCGGTCGGGCCCTCGCCGTCACGCTCGCACTCGTGCTCGGCGCGCCTCTTTCCGCGCTCGCACAGAGCGCGGAGGCGCACGTGGAGGGGCTCACCGTGCACGGCTCGGGGAGCCGCGCCGACCTCACGATCCGCGGCGACTTCGACATCCCGACCTACGAGGTCCGGAGCCGCGACGAGGGACGCATCATCGTCGTCGACGTCTCGAACGCGAACGTCCGCGGCGACGAAGGCGTGCCGCTCGAGGGCGACGCGAGCCTGGTGACGCGCAGCACGACGAGCGAGACCGCGCTCGGCGTCCGCATCGAGCTCGAGCTCTCGGCGCCCGCGACGTACCGCGCGCGCGCGTCATCCGGCCGGATCCAGCTCCGGCTCGATCGCATCGAGAGCGACGACTTCGGCGACGACGAGGTCCCGGTGGTCGGCACGGCGCGCGACCGCGGCGGCGACGACGCGGAGAGCGACGCGCCGGTCGTCCAGGGGGTGAGCATCGAGCGGCGCGACGGGCGCGATCGCGTCGTCATCACGCTCGATCAGGCGGCGCCCTTCGATCTGATCCCGGGCAGCGTCGGTCCGGCGCGGCTCGAGGTGCCGGCGGCCTCCATCGGCGCCGACTGCAACCGCGACGTCGAGGTGCACGGCGAGGGCCACGTGGTGCGCGGCGTGCGCGTGCGGACGGCCGACGGCCGCGTCTCGATCGAGGTCGAGCGTCCCGACGGGGCGCCCGGCACCGCGATCCGCGAGGGACACCGCATCGTCTGGCTCTTCTCGGCGCCTCCCGCGGTCCCCGAGGCCTCCGCCCGTCCCTCGGCCCGCACGATCGCGCGCGAGGAAGACGTGATGGAGGCGGTGACCGAGGAGATGGGCGAGTACGAGCTCGACTCCGACGAGGCCGCCGCGTTCCTCACCGACGTGCCGCTCCAGGTCGACGAAGCGCGCGGCCACCGCCGCTACCGCGGCCGGCGCATCGACCTCGACTTCAACAACGCCGACATCCACAACATCCTGCGCCTGCTCGCCGAGGTCGGCGGCGTCAACATCGTCACGAGCGACGACGTCGACGGGACCGTCACGATCCGGATGCGCAACGTTCCGTGGGATCAGGCGCTCGAGGTGATCCTGCAGGCCAAGGGCCTCGGCATGGTCCGCCGCGGCAACCTGATCCGCGTCGCACCGCTCGAGACGCTGGAGAAGGAGCGCGAGCTCGCGATCGAGCGCCGCAAGCAGCTCGAGACGCTCGAGCCCCTCGAGACGCGCCTGGTGCCGGTGAGCTACGCGACCGCCGCGGAGCTCGAGCCGCGCGTCGAGGAGCTGCTCTCCGATCGCGGGTCGGTCAGCGTCGACGAGCGCACGAACACCCTCATCGTCCGCGACATCGCCGACATCCTCGACGACGTCGAGGAGCTCATCCGCACGCTCGACACGCAGACGCCGCAGGTGCTCGTCGAGGCGCGCATCGTCGAGGCCACGAGCCAGTACGTGCGCGACGTCGGCATCCAGTGGGGCGGCGACGTGACGATGAGCACTGCCACCGGCAACCCGACGGGCCTCATCTTCCCGGCCAACCTCGGATTCGTCGGCGGCAACTACGACCAGCAGACACCGACCGGCGGTCTCTCGCCGTTCCAGCGCCAGATCGCCTCCCCGAACTTCGCCGTCAACCTGCCGGCCTCGACCGGCACCGGCGCCGGCGGCGCGCTCGGCATCACGATGGGCGCGCTCGGCGGCGGCGTGAACCTCAACGTCCGCCTCTCGGCGGCCGAGTCGACCGGCGTCGTCCGCATCATCTCGAGCCCGCGCATCCTGACGCTCGACAACCACGAAGCGCACATCGCGCAGGGCACGTTGATCCCGTACTCGCAGATCAGCGCGCAAGGCGTGCAGACGGCCTTCCAGGAAGCGAAGCTCGAGCTCCGCGTTCGTCCGCACGTCACGAGCGACGGCAGCGTGTCGATGCACGTGAAGGTCACGCGCGACGAGCCCGACTTCACGCGGACCTCGGCCCGTGGCGATCCGACCATCCTCAAGCGCGAGGCCGAGACCGACCTCCTGATCGAGGACGGGCACACGGCGGTCATCGGCGGCATCTACACGCGCAACACCGGCCGCACGGTCGACCAGATCCCGTTCTTCGGCGACATCCCCATCCTCGGCGTGCTGTTCCAGCGCCGGCGCGTGCGAGACGAGCGCAACGAGCTGCTCATCTTCCTCACGCCGCGCATCGTGAACCGATCGGAAGCACTCTCGAGATAGCGCGTCCCGGCGGGCGTCGAGCCCCATGCGAGCAGGGGAGTGCGCGGGCGCTCCCTTCCTCGTTCGTGTGGTCGGCAGGATCGCTGGCCTGGAGGCGAGCGTCTCCGCGTGAACTGGTCGTCGCGATCGAAGTGAACCGCGGCGCGTCGACCGAGCGTACGGTACGCGCTCGGCACCTCGAAGCGCACCGCGTCGACGGGCGCGGGGCCGTCGCTACATTGCTGTGCGCGACGCACCTGCATCCGAAGCGCGCGCCGGAGCGTGTCGAGGCTCGGGATCTGCCGGCCGACACCCGTCCACGCGATTGTCACGGTGGACCGAACCTTGCTGGTGCGTACCCGTGACCTCCGACGAGCAGGATTTCGCAGACGACGCGTCTGGACCGATTGCGTCTCGGGCGTGGAGCGCGAACGACCCAGATACGGTCCTCATCGCGCGCCGTATCGCCTCGATCGCGTTGCCGCGCGTGCTCCAGATTGGCGCCCTCGACGGCCGCACCACCCGGGTGCTGGCAGAGGCGGCCGCCTCCCGGGGCGGAACGGTAGTCGCAATCGATCCCATGCGGTGGGACGGGGAGGACGAAGGTCTCGCGCGTCGCCACGCGGCGCGCGCGCGACCGCGGCACGGCGCCCTCGACCGGAATCTCGGCGGCAATAGCCATGAGGCATCGTTCTGGCGCAACGTCGGCGCGCGTGCGGAGTGCGTCACGCTCTTTCGTCGGCCGTCGACCTCGGTTGCAATGATCGCCTCGGAAGAGCCGAGCCTCGCGGCGTTCGACGTCATGCTGCTCGATGGCGACCACGCCTACCACGTGGTGCGAAGCGACCTCGCCGAGTGGGCGAGCCGCGTTCGTCCGGGCGGAGCCGTCTACGTGCGCGACGCCGCGCCTGAGCTCGCCGGCCTCCAGCGCGCGCTCGCAGAGCACGCGGCCTTGCACGACGTCGCGGTCCAGCACCCCCGCGGCGGCTCACTCGCGCTGATGGACGTCGAGCTCCGCGTGCCCACGTATCGCGGCCCACGCCTCGTGCCTCCGCGAACGCACCGTTGATCCGGCTCTTCCGCGCGATCGAGCAGGTACGCGCTCTTGCGCGCGCATGCTCGGCGAGGCGCCGATCGAGGTCGTGCACTGCGGCGCGGTGCTCGCCGGCATCGACGAAGCCGTCGTCCCGAGGGAGCGCTTCGAGGTCCTGGGTGCGTGAGGGCGGAGGACATGCGTGAGGGCGGACGACGACACGAGATGTCGCACCTCAGCTCCCAGTGCGACACGGACGGTTGGCGACGCGGGGCTGCCCCCGTGAACGGCCGTCGGCGCGCTTCGTGCTCGGCGGGGTGCCATGTCGACCAACGTGGCGCGGATTCACAGGATTGCACTCGTGGGGAGCCACACGCCGCGCCGTTGCGGCATCGCGACGTTCACCGCCGATCTCGCCGACGCGCTCACGCAGGCCCTGCCCCGCGGCGACGTTCTCGTGGCCGCGCTGAACGACGAAGGACGCCGCTACGAGTACCCGTCGCGAGTCGTGCACGTGATCCCGGACGTCGACGCGAGCGCGTATCGACGTACCGCGCACGCGCTCGACGAGGCGCACGTCGACTGCGTCTCGCTCCAGCACGAGTACGGGATCTTCGGCGGGCCGGCCGGCTCGCACGTGCTCGCGTTGATGCGCGAGCTCCAGGCCCCGGTCGTCACCACGCTGCACACACTCGTGCCTGCACCGACGGCGGCGCAACGCGCGGTGATGGACGAGATCGCGCAGCTGTCGGCCCGCCTGGTCGTCATGAGCGAAGATGCGGCATCGCTCTTGCGCGGCGTGCACGGCGTCGACCCCTCGAAGATCGACGTCATCCCCCACGGTGTCGCCGCGTCGCCGCTGCCCGAAGGCACCAAGCACGAGCTCGGGCTCTCGGGCCGCTCGGTGATCCTCACGTACGGGCTGCTGTCACCGGACAAGGGCATCGAGCTCGTGATCGACGCGATGCCGGCGATCCTCGCGCGCGATCGCGCCGCGACCTACGTCGTGCTCGGGACGACCCATCCACACGAGCGCGTCGCGCATGGTGAGCGCTATCGAGAGCTGCTCGTGGCGCGCGCGCGCGCGGCCGGTGTCGAGAACCACGTGTTCTTTCGCGATCGCTACGCCTCGCCGGACGAGCTCGCGCGCTACATGGCCGCCGCGGACGTGTACGTCACACCTTACCTGCAGCGCGATCAGATCAGCTCGGGCACGCTTGCCCACGCGCTCGGCACCGGCCTCGCCGTGGTCTCCACACCGTACCGCTACGCGCGCGAGGTGCTCGCCGAGGGACGCGGTGTGGTCGTGCGCGCCGCGGAGGCGCCCTTGCTCGCCGACGCGATTCAGCGGCTGCTCGCAGATGCGCCGCGGCGCGCACAGATCGGCGCGCGGGCGGCCGCGTACGGAGCGCACATGCACTGGCCCGTCGTCGCGCGCGGCTACCTCGCGTCGTTCGCGCGCGCGGTGGAGTCCACTGGGCGCGAGCAGCGCATCGCTCGCCGCATCGCGGCATCGTGGAGCGATCTTCCGCCGCTCGTGCTCGAGCACCTCGACGACATGACGGACTCGACCGGCGTCCTGCAGCACGCGACCTACGACGTGCCTTGCTACGACGATGGGTACTGCCTCGACGACAACGCGCGTGCTCTCTTGCTCACGACGTGGCTGGACCACGATGACGAGCGCCTCGCTTCGCGAGGACGTGTCGCGCGCGAGGTTCGCTATCTCGCGTTCGTTGCGCACGCGCTCAATCGCAGCGCGGGACGGTTCCGAAACTTCATGTCGTTCGCCCGGCGCTTCCGCGAGGAGGTCGGATCCGAGGACTGTCACGGACGCGCCTTGTGGGCCCTCGGGGCCGTGGTGTCGCGGGGCACGCGCCCGGGCTCGCGACGGCTCGCGCGTGATCTCTTCCTCGAGGCGTTGCCCGCGACCGATGCGTTCACGAGCCCGCGCGCGTGGTCGTATGCGCTGCTCGGACTGGATTCGTACCTGAAGGCCGTCGATGGTGACACCACCGCGCGCGCCGCGCGCGAGTCGCTCGCGCAACGTCTCTACGACCTGCTCGTCCGAACACGCGTGCCCGAGTGGCCCTGGTTCGAGGACCGTCTCACCTACGCCAACGCGCGGCTCCCGCAGGCGCTCCTCGTGTCCGGCGTCGCGCTCGAGAACGAAGCGTTCTCCTCGGCGGCGCTGGCGGCGCTAGGCTGGCTTGCAGCGCGACAGGACGAGGGTGGAACGTTCTCTCCGATCGGTGCCCCCGGCTTCCACGACCGCGCCGGCGTTCGTGCGCGCTTCGATCAGCAGCCGCTCGAGGCCTCCGGCATGGTGTCTGCGTGCATCGACGCCGAGCGCGCGACGGCCGATCCTCGTTGGGGCGTGACCGCCCGTTCGGCGCTCGCGTGGTTCGTGGGGCAGAACGTCCTAAACCAATCGCTGTACGACGAGCGAAGCGGCGGGTGCCGCGATGGGCTCCACGAGGACCGCACCAACGAGAATCGCGGCGCCGAGTCGACGCTCTCCTTCCTGCTCGCGCTGGCCGAGGCGCGCGCGGCGACCCGATCGCGAGGCGTCGCTTGAATCGTATCGCCCGTCCGCTCTTCGTTCGGCACGCGGAGAACCCGATCCTGACGGCCGCGCAGTGGCCGTACCCGGTTCACTCGGTCTTCAATCCCGGTGCGACCCTGCTCGCGGATGGAAAGACACTGCTTCTCTGTCGCGCCGAGGATCACACCGGCCTCTCGCACCTGTGTGCAGCGCGATCGACGAACGGAATCGACGACTGGACGATCGATCGCACGCCGACGCTCGCGCGTGACCTGGCGCGGCATCCGGACGAGCTCTGGGGGCTCGAGGATCCGCGCATCACATACGTGACCGAGCTCGAGCGCTACGCGGTCGCGTTCACCGCGTTCGGAAAGGGTGGTCCGGGTGTCGCGCTCGCGCTGACGAGCGACTTCCGCAGCTTCGAGCGATTCGGTCTCGCGATGCAGCCCGACGACAAGGACGCCGCGCTGCTTCCGCGCCGCATCAACGGGAACTTCGCGCTGATCCACCGGCCCGTCCAGGACGACGGTGCCGACATCTGGATCTCGTACTCGCCGGATCTGCGGAACTGGGGCGGGCACCGACCGATGCTCCGCGCGCGGCGCGGCGGCTGGTGGGACGCGCGCAAGATCGGCCTGGCTTCGCCCCCGATCGAGACTCCACGGGGATGGCTGATGCTCTATCACGGTGTGCGGAACACGGCGTCAGGGTCGCTGTATCGCGTGGGCGCCGCACTCTTCGAGCTCGAGGCGCCCGAGGTCTGCATTGCGCGCGGCAGCTCGTGGATCTTCGGACCGGAGGAGCTCTACGAGATCGAGGGAGACGTGCCGCGCGTCGTCTTCCCGTGCGGCGTGACGTGCTCCGACGGTGACACCCTCTACCTCTACTACGGTGCCGCGGACTCGTGCATCGGCATGGCGCGCGGCAGCGTCGCCGAGCTGCTCGCGTGGCTCGACGACGAGAAGACGCGTGCGCCCGTCGAAGACGCTGCGAACCGCTGAAGAGCGGTCACGCGACGGGTGCGCCGCGCGATAGCGCGATGACCGGCGTGCCCGGCCGCTGACCGACGAGTGCCGCGCCCGCGCCGTCGTCGAGCGAAAGCTCGGTCAGCACGACATCGACGTCGGGGGCGCGCGCCGCATCGGCGAGGGTCGCGCATCGGATCACGCGGTGCCCGATGGAGTCGAGCAACGCGCCCACCTCCTCGCGCGTCTGAACTTCTCCGTCCACGATGAGCACGCGGACGCGTCGGCCGCGTGGTTCCGCGTCGTTCGCGGATGGCACTTCGCTCGGCGTCGCCTCGGCCCTGCGCAGCTTGCGATGGAGCGTGCGCCGGTCGTAGCCGAGGACCCCGGCCGCGCGCGACTTGTTGCCACCCACCATGGCGAGTACGTGCAGCAGGTAGGCGTGCTGCTGGTCGGCAGCGCTGAGCAGGTCCTCGACGCGCTCGGGTCGTATCACCGTGCTCGATAGCTCGCTTCGCCCGGTGCGCGTGGTCGCGTCGAGCTCGAAGTCCTCCGGCCGCAATCGGTCGGCGCTCGTCATCGACACGGCGCGCTCGATCGCGTTCTCGAGCTCGCGTACGTTGCCTGGCCACGTTCGCGCCATCAGTCGCCCGAGCGCCTCGGGCGCGATCGACCGGATGTCTCGACCCTGATCGCGCGCAAACCGGGCGAGGAACGCCTCGGCGAGCACCCGCACGTCCCCGCGCCTCTCGCGCAGCGCCGGCACGTGCACCATGACGACTCGGATCCGGTAGTAGAGATCCTCCCGGAACCGCTTCGCGGCGACCTCGTCGAGTAGGCTGCGATTGGTCGCCACGATGAGGCGCGCATCGAACGGAATCTCGGTCGAGCTGCCGACCGGACGCACACGGCGCTCTTGGAGCGCGCGCAGCAGCTTCACCTGCGTGGGGAGTGGCATCTCCCCGATCTCGTCGAGGAAGAGACTGCCGCCGTCCGCCTCGAGGAACAGGCCTCGGCGCGCCACCTTCGCGTCCGTGAAGGCGCCGCGTGCGTGGCCGAAGAGCTCGCTCTCCAGCAGATGATGCGGAAGCGCGGCGCAGTTCACGGCGACGAACGGGCCATCGGGGCGCCGACTTCGCGCGTGTATCGCGCGCGCGACGAGCTCCTTTCCCGTCCCGCTCTCGCCTTCGATCAGCACGGTCGCCTGGGTCGGCGCGACGCGTGCGATCGTCTCGAGGAGGCGCCGGGTCGCGACGCTCGTTCCGAGAATCCCCTCGTAGCCGCGCGCCGTCGCGACGTCCTCCCGTAGACGCGCCACCTCGTCGGCGAGGTGGCGATGTTTCAGCGCTCGCGCCGTCGCGAGCGCGAGCAGCTCCGGATCGAGAGGCTTGTTCAGGTAGTCGAACGCCCCGGCGCGCATCGCATCGACCGCGGTCGCGAGCGTCGCGCTGTCGGTGAGGACCAGGATCGGCAGCGACGCATGCGCGCGGAGCAAGCGTGCACAGAGATCGAGACCGCTTGCGCCGCCCAGCTGGAGCTCCGTGAGCACGACGTCGAAGTGGGTCGACTCCGCCGCATCGAACGCCTCGTCGCTCGTCTCTACCGCGCTTACCGTGTGGCCACACGCGCGAAGTGTCTGCGCAGTTCGCTCGAGCGCCGCGTGCTCGGAGTCGACGACCAGGATGTGCCCTCGGACGGGATCGGCCACGTGTGCCCCCACGAGCGCCCGAAGGTGTCGGGCTCGCCGAGGAGACGCTGGGGCCGGGCCTCCCGCCGTGTGCGTCGGCGATGCCGCGCGCGGAGTGGAGATCCATCCCCAGTGTAGCACGCACGAGAGTGGGACGATCCGGGTCGCTCGCAGGGGACGAGTGGGACGGTGCACGTCGTCGCGGACAGCCCGCCTCGTTGCTCCGGCGCAGCACTTCGCATTGGACGGGCGCTTGCATCGGGCTGGACATGAGCAAGCCACAGTTCCACGGTCCCGACCCGACGCAGTTCAGACTTCGCACGACACTTGCGACGCTCGAGCGCCGCATCGATCGCGCGAGCGCTAGCGGCTTGCCGGGCGATCTCGCGCGTCGCCTGCGCGCGTCGCTCGCCGCGCTCACGCAGCAGCTTGCGCTACGCCCTGCGTCAGATGTGCGCGCGTGTCCACAGTGCCAGTCGATCGGGATCCGCAGCACGACCATCTGCGGCAACTGCTGGACACGCCTCGAAGCACTCGCTGCGTTGGTACCGTCCTGAGCGCGGCGTGCGAGTGGGCGATGCCGCCGACGAAGCCCATGCGCGACGATATCGACGACCCGCCGACCCGACAGAGCTCGCCTGGGGCGCGCGCCACGGAGCGCTGGCGGCCCGCACCCGGCGACTGGATCGACACGACGTATCGGCTCGGCCCGATCCTCGGCGAAGGCGGCCTGGGAATCGTGTTCCGCGCAGAGGACGTCGGCCTCGCGCGCGACGTAGCGATCAAGTTCCTCCACCCCGATCGCGCCGCGCCCGCCCTCGCGCAGCGCCTGCTCGACGAGGCGCGCACGATGGCGTCGATCGAGCACCCGCGCCTGGTGACCGCGTATGCGTCCGGATGGCATCGCGGCGCACCGTTCGTCGTGATGGAGCTCGTCGAGGGCAAGAGCGCGCTCGCGCATCTGCGCGACCGGCATGGTCTGCTCCCGCTCGCCGAGGTCACGCACATCGTCGCTGCGGTGGCGGAAGGTCTCGACTGGCTCCACGCGGCCGGGCTCGAGCACGGCGACGTGAAGCCGGCGAACGTCGTGCTCGGCGCGCGCGGCGGCGTGCGTCTCGTGGACGGCGGCGTACGCGCCGAACATGCGCGTGGCGGCCTCTTCGAAGGAACACCGGCCTACGCCGCCCCGGAACGCCTCGGTTTGGGGCCGAAGACCCACTCCGGTCGCGCCTCCGACATCTACTCGCTCGCTGTGCTCGCGTTCGAGCTCTTCACGGGCACCCTTCCGTTTCTTCGTCGCGGCGCGCCCGACGCGACCGATGCGTCGCGCGCGGCGTTGCCGCCGGACGCGAGCTCGCGCCGTGCGGATCTGCCGCGCGGGCTCGATCGCGTCCTCGCACACGGTCTCGCGCCCGATCCGCTCGAGCGCCCGCACTCCGCGGGCGCGTTCGTCGGCGCGATCCGCGATGTCTCGTCGTCGCTCCGTCCGCTACCGTTTTCGACGCCGCGCTCGGGTGTGCCGACCGGCCGACGCATCCTGTTGATCGATGCCGACACGGCGAGCGCGACCGTCATCGCGCAGGGGCTCGCGGTTGGCTTCGCGCGATGTGTCGTGGAGACCGTCTCGGACTCGCGCGCCGCGGTGGCCGCTGCATCGCTGCATCGCCCCGACGCGATCATCGTCGACGTCGTCGGTCGCGCCGATCTCGACCTCGTGCGGCGCCTGCGGGCGATCCCCGGCTGCTCGAGCGTGGCGATCGTCGCGACCACCGCCAACGGCGGCGCGGCGGAGTGGCGCGTGTTGCGCGAGGCTGGCGTGCTGGGCTGCTACCTCAAGCCGCTCGTCGTCGAAGAGCTCGTCGGAGCGCTCTCGCGCGCATGGCGTCCAGGGCACCCGCCGATCGGAGATCTTTGGTGAGCGAGATCGAGGTTGCGCACCCTTCTGCGCGCCGGACCGAGGTCGAGCGTGCGATCACGGATGCCGGTCAGCCCCAGGGATCCGGCTCGGGAACACCTCGGGCCAATCCTCGAGATGCCTGTTCGTCGCGGTGCGCGTCGAGCGGCGCCGCTGGTAGCGATCGGAGACCTAGGTTGGCGGAGGTGGGGGCGAGATCAGGGCAGGACGACGCGGCCGGGCGGAAGCGTGCCGCTCGGCGCCTGCGTCGTGCCGGGGCTCGTCGCGACGCCGACGCCGATGCCGACGCCGACGCCGACGACGACCACGCCGACGATCGTCCAGAGCCACCACGCCTCGAGGATCGAGTCGTCGCCGTCGTCTCCGCCTCCGCTCTCGCCCCGCACCGGGAGGCGCAGCGGCAGGAGCGCGCTTCCCTCGCGCGTCACGAGGCGGCCGCGCGCGTCGCGGCCCTCGACGTAGATCTCCAGCTCGGTCGCGTCGGCGACCGGCGCGAGCGCGTAGGTCGCCGAGCCGCCCTCGACCGAGACGCTCTCGCCGCGGAACGCGACGTCGTGATCGCCGCGCACGTGCACCACGAGCTGGACGATGTCCGGTGAGGAAACGGCCAGCCGCATCTCGGTCGGGCCGTTCGCGCGCGCCGCGCTCGGTAGATCGACGCGGATCTGCGCCTCGGGATCGATCGCGGCGTCGGGCACGACCCGCCGTCGCACCTGGGCCACGAGCTCGGCGACGCGCGGGGAGCCGCTCGGCTCGCGCACGACGTAGTACGGATCGATGGCGAAGAGGCGCTCGAAGCTGGTGCGGGCCGCGGCTTCCTCGTCTTCCACCACCTGCACGAAGCCGAGCCACTCGAGCACCTGCACGCGGAACGAGTCGGGCAGGCCCGGCGTCGCGAGCGCCCGCGTGAGCGCGCTCTCCGCTTCCTGGTACTCGAGGTCGGCGTAGAGCCGCCGGCCTTCGTCGAGGAGCGACTGCGCGTCCTCGGTCTGTGCGCGCGCGGGCGCCAGCGCGCCCAGCCAGAGGCAGGCGGTCAGACCGACGACGGCGCTGGCCCTCACGGCTGCCACAACGTCACCCGCCCCCCGGTGCCGAGGAACGCGATCTCGCGGATGCCGTCGCCGTCGAAGTCGCCCACGGCGAAGTCGAGCGCGCCGGAGCGCTGGTCGATCCGGACGAGCCCGCCGGTCGCGGCCACCCGGTGCACGACGAGGGTGCCGTTCGACGAGAGCGCGACGACGTCGTCGGCGCAGTCCCCGCTCACGTCGACGAGGGCCAGGCGCGAGACGTGCTCGCGTCGAGCGCCACTGGGGTCGCGCTGGGAGCCGTCGAAGCCCGCGCCGCGGCGGTACCGTGACGTAGCGCGGGGCCGCCCTCGGCGATGACGAGGTCGACGTCGCCGTCGTCGTCGGCGTCGCCGATCGCCAGCGGCCCGGTGAACGCCGAGAAGCCGGCGGGCAGGAACGTGGCGGTGACCTCGGTCTCGGCGCCGAGGGCCGTCTGGAACGCGACGAGCCCGTCGCGCCGGTGGCGACGGCTCAGCCGCCGTCGCCGTCGGCGTCCCAGGCGACGACGTGATCGAGCGCCGTGCTCGAGAGGGCAATGCGCCGGTCGCTCCCGGCGGCGGCACCAGCCCGAGGCCGCCCGCTCCGGCGACCACGAGCCGCAGCGGCGCCGTGCCGCCGACGCGGCCGATCGCCACGTCGCGCGCGCCGCTCGCCAAGGGTGGCGCAGAGCGACTGTCCTCAGACGCCACGACGAGCGCGCCGAGGCCGCCGCCGGCGATCACGTCGGAGCGGCAGTCGGCGTCGTGGTCGACCGCGCTCACCAAGCGCATCGGTGGCGTTGAGCCTGCTCGCGATGCGATCCGTCGCCGGCGTTCTCGGCGTCGAGCACGGCGGGCTTCCGTCGGCGGCGGATCGCCAGGAGCTCGTCGCGCCCGTCGGCGTCGTAGTCGGCTGCGAGCAGCCGCGGGGGATCGAGCAGCGCGGCGAAGGTGCCGCCCGGGCGCGCGCTCGAAGCCGGCGTGTCGCGGGCCGGCAAGCAGCTCGACGCGCAATGACCCCGCTCGTGCCCATCCCCGCGAGCGTCGTGACGATGCTCGAGCCGCCCACGATGGCGCCCGCCTGGACGCCGTGTGCGCTCACCTCGACCGCGCCCGAGAAGCCCGGCCCGGCGACGAACGTCAGCGTCGCCGGCATGGGCAGGGTGCTCGCCTCGTAGGGCATGGCGAGCACGACGCGCGCCGGCGGGCCCTGCTCGCGGGCGACGATGCAGACGGCATCGAGCTGGAGGTCCACGGTCACGCGGAGCGCGCGCTCGCTGCCGCCCGCGCAGGCGGCGAGCGCCACGAGGGGCAGGACCGCCGCGATCTTCGCGGCCCGAGCCGCAGGAACCCACACCTCGTCTTCATACCACGGGCTCCAACGGCCCGGACGCCCCACCGCGCCACCGAGGCACGCGCGCGCCGTGCGTTTTCCGTGCACGGGCGCCGGCGCCGCGGCCACCTATACTCGGTGGCGATGGCTTGGCGCGCGGGGAGGCTTCCATTTTTCGTACTGCTCGTCGCGGTCGCGGGCTGCGGCTCGCGCACCGGCGCCGAGATCCGGCAGTGGGACGCCGAGCCCGGGCCGATGCCGCGGCCCGAGGTCTGCAACGGGCTCGACGACGATCTCGACGGGCTCGTGCGGGCGGGCGTCTCGACGGGGGCGGCCTCGACGGCAAGCCTCTCCGAGGGCGGCGTCTCCGACGGTGGTGGCCGAGGACGCATCGGTCGACGCGCGACCGGCCGCGATGCCGGCGCGGACGGGAGGCATGGACGGCAGCCGCCGCGCGGCCCTGGGTGGCCGACGCCGGCCCGCGACCCGACGGAGGGCGGGACGCCGGGCCCCCGTCCGATCTCGACCTCTTCGTGGACGAGGACTTCCGCGACTCGATGGGCCGCTACGTCGACGTCGACCACTGCGGCGAGTGCGGCCACGCGTGCCGTCCCTCGCGCCCGCACGAGCGCACGGTGGGCTGCGGCCTCGTCGCGCAATCGCCGGTGTGCGTCGCGCTCACGTGCGATCCGGGCTGGGTGCCGTCGCGCAGCGGCGTCTGCGTGCCCGCGTACGACCGGCTCTGCCTCACCTGCGCCGACGACGGAGACTGCGGCGACTTCGACGAGGCGCACTGCATCGATCTCGCAGGCGAGCGCCGCTGCGTCGTCGACTGCTCGCTCAGCTGTCCCGATGGCTGCGTCTGCAGCGGCTCGAGCTGTACGCCACCGGGCGGCAGCTGCTCGTGCGAGCCGGGCGCGAGCTTCACCATCGCCTGCGCGCTGATGGACCCGATGGGCAACCGCTGCCCCGGAAGCTCCATGTGCATGGATGGCGTGGTCAGCCCCTGCGCCTCGTTCGACGAGGTCTGCGACCACGTCGACAACGACTGCAACGGCACCATCGACGACGGCTATCGGGATGGCCGTGGCGCGTACATCCTCGACATCCACAACTGCGGCGAGTGCGGCGTCGACTGCACCGAGAGCACCATCCCCGAGGGCGATCTCGTCTGCGGCGGCGATCCCTTCGCGCCGAGCTGCGTGCTGCACTGCCCCGACACCGACGACGGCATCCAGCCGGGGGATCGCGTCGATGCGAACCGCGACATCGCCGACGGCTGCGAGTGCACCGTCACGAGCCCCGACGACGTGCCGGGCCCGGTGCGGACCAGCGGGCAGATGCTCGACGTGAACTGCGACGGCGCCGACGGCGTCGTGATCCACAGCTTCTACGTCGCGCCCGACGGCGACACCCTGGCCGGGCTCGCCGACCCGGCCGCTGCGGACCCTGGCGGTCGCCTTGATGCGGGCCTCCGACTCGCTCGACGATCCCGAGACGCGCCCGCACGTGTTCGTGGCGTCGGGCACCTACGCGGAAGGCGATGCCGACAAGACGTCGTGCAGCGGCTACCGCCGCGACTTCGTACTGATCCCGATGGCTTCCGCGTCGAGATCCGCGCACCGCAGTCGACCACCGCGCCCGGCGGTGCGGCGCTCGTCGTGCGCGGCGCCGGCACGAGCGCGAGCGTGACGGGCATGGAGTGGCTGACGTTGCGCGGGCGCGATGCCGTGGACGCGTCGTCGGCGGCGTTCGGCGCCGTGCTGATCGATCCGGGCCAGTCGCTCTTCTTGCGCGACATGACGGTGATCGGCGGCGTCGTCGGCTCGGCGCGTCATGGAGGGCATGGCGGGCGCGCGTTCGCGACGCTGCCGGGCTTCGACGATCCACCGCGCGGCGCGATCGAGGACTTCTCGCACGCGTGCACCCCCGTCGACGCCAACCGCGTGCGCGGCAGCGCGGAAACCAACTGGCGCTGCGGCGGTGGACACGCGCGGCGGCGCGGGCGGTGCGGCCGCGTGCCCGGTGTTCGCGATGCAGCAGGGCGGCGGCACGCAGGGGCGCGGCGTCGGCACGCTGCCCGGCGGCTCGGGCGGCATGGGCGGGCAGGACTCGACCGGGCCGATCACGAGCGACACCGGCGCGTGCCCGAGCGCGCCGGTCTGCTGCGGCCTCGCGGACTTCACGGTGCCGGGCGACGGATCCTCCTCCTGATCCCGGCCGGCCGGGCCGCGACGGAACGAACAGCCGCGCCGGCACCGCGTGCACGGAAGGCGCTCGGCCTTCGACGGCGAGCGCTGGGTCGGCATCGACGCGACCGGCGGCACGGCAGGCACGCCCGGATCGGGCGGTGGTGGCGGCGGCGCCGGCGGCCGCACCGCGATGGACTGGTTCGACGGGCCCTGCGAGTTCCCGGACGGGCTCGGCGGCGGTGGCGGCGGCGGCGGCGCGGGTGGCTGCGGCGGCGCGGCCGGGTCCCGGCGGCACGAGCGGCGCGCCCTCGGTCGCGATCCTCGTGCGCTACACGCAGGGCGTCACCGGCGCGCCGCGATCGCTGCGTGCCGCATCGCGCCGAGCGAGGGCGGTCGAGGTGCGCTGCACGGGCGCGCGGGCGGTGACGGCGGCAGCGCCGCCAACGGCGCGTTCGGGATCGTGATCCCGCTCGCGATGCGATCGACCCCACGCTCGCCGATGGCGGTCGCGGCGGCGCGGGCGGCAACGGCGGCTCGGGCGGCGGCGGCGGTGGCGGCTGCGGCGGCGCGTCCGTCGGGATCTGGGTGACGGGCGTCCTGAGCGAGCCGGGAGGCATCGGGGCCTGGCGGACCGGGAACACCTTCCAGCTCGGACGCGCCGGCACGCCGGGACGCGGCGGCGGTGGCTCGGCGCCCGGGCCCGACGGGGCCGCCGGCGGCGCGATGGACGTGGTGGTGCGATGACGAAGACGAACCCTCTCCGCTCGCCCCTGGCGCCGAAGGCGATCTTCGCGCTCGCGCTGGCGCTCACGACGAGCGCGGGCTGTCACCTCGATCACGTCTGCGACGCCGACGAGGAGTGCAACCTCGCCGACGACGACTGCGACGGCCTGATCGACGAGGGCTTCGTCGACGACGAGGGCCGCTACCAGCAGGTCGAGAACTGCGGCACCTGCGGCATCGACTGCCGCGGCGTGTTCCCCACCGCCGAGACCGTCGCTTGCGAGCCCTCGGGCGAGGGCCCGATCTGCCGCCTGCTGTCCTGCCCCGACGGCGAGCACCTCGCGGGCGTCGGCGCGTGCGAGCCGGACGTGCCCTCGCTCTGCCTTCCCTGCGAGAGCGACGCGGACTGCGCGCTTCGCACGCCGGGCGCGCGATGCCTCGACACCGCGAGCGGAGCGCGTCGCTGTGGATCACCGTGCGATGCGTCGACGCGCTGCCCGAACGGCTTCGTGTGCACGCCGGGGACCGAGCCCGGCACGAGCCAGTGCGCGCCCGCGAGCGGATTCTGCGGCTGCACCGACGACACGATCGACGTCGAGCTCGCGTGCCTCTTGCACTCCATGGTCGATGCGCACGCGTGCGCCGGCGTGCAGCACTGCGGCCCGATGGGCCCGAGCGCGTGCGAGCCCGCCCTCGAGGAGACGTGCAACCACCAGGACGACGACTGCAACGGAGCGGTCGACGAGACGTTCCGCGACGCGATGGGTCGCTACGTCGCGCGCCTGGCGTGCGGGGACTGCGCGGTGCCCTGCGTCGAGCCGGGCCCGAACATGGTCGCGACGTGCCTCGCCGATCCGGCGATCCACTGCGACGTGGTCTGCGAGGAGGGCTTCGTCGACGTGAACCGCATCGCGGCGGACGGCTGCGAGTGCGAGCGCTGGGACGGCATGGGCCCGCCCCCGATGGTCGGCGGCGACGCCGACTGCGACGGCATCCCCGACGACACGACCGACTTCGTCTACGTGACGACGACGGGCAGCGACACCAACCCGGGCACGCTCGCGCGACCGATGCGCACCATCGACGCGGCCGAGGCGCGCGCGCGGATGGAGAACAAGGACGTGCTCGTCGCGCGCGGCATCTACCCCGAGCCCGTGCACTTGGTCGGCGGCGTGAGCGTGTTCGGCGGGTACGCGCCGGACTTCCGCGATCGGGACCTCGAGCTGTACCCGGTGCAGATCGAGCGACCGAGCCAGCCGGGCCTTCCGCCGCTGATCTGCGATCACGTGACGGGCGAGGTGCGCTTCGAGGGCTTCACGGTCGCGGCGTCCGACGCGGCGGTCGAAGGGCAGGGCAGCACGGCGGTGCTGCTCGACGGCTGCGGCGCGGCCGTGGTGCTCGCGGACGTGACGGTGCTCGCGGGGCGCGCGATGGACGGAACGCGGGGCGCCGACTCGAGCGCGAACCTGGCGATGTGGGGGCTGACGTCGCTGACCGAGCTCGACGGCGAGAGCGGGCGCGACGGCGTCAGCGCAGCGCTCGGCGACTTCTGTCCGCCTCTGACGGGCGGCAGCGGCGGGCGCCACAGCTGCCGCGCGGTCGACGTGAGCGGTGGCGGCGGCGGCGGCGCGGCGTGCCCGGGCGACATCTGCGTGAACGGGCGCCCCTGCGGCAACGGCGGCTGCACCGACTTCACGGTCGGCGGCGTCTGCGATCTCGATGCGGCGCGTCGCGTGGCGGTCGCCAACCCGGCGGCGGGCGCGGGCGCGGGGCCCGGCGCCGGCCCGGCGGGGGATCTGACGTACAACGCGCCGACCGATCGCGGCGTCTGCAACTTCTGCGACGACAACCCGACGCTGCCGCGCACGGGCGTGCCCGGTGGCGACGGAACCAGCGGCGTCGACGGTGGTGGCGGCCTCGGATGCTCGGCCGCACCGACGATCGAGACGGACGGCCGCGTGCACGGCACGATCGGCGGCGACGGCGCCGCCGGCAGCGACGGCGGCGGTGGCGGCGGCGGCTCGGCCGGATCTGGCTTCGAGGTGCTCGGCGGCACGTCCGGCGGCTTCGCCGGCGGCGGTGGTGGCGGTGGCAGCGGCGGATGCGGCGCGCGCCCGGCGCGAGCGGCGGCGGCGGCGGCGGCTACTCGATCGGCATCCTGGTGCGGCTCGCGGCGGGCGCCGCGCCCGACGTTCACGAACGTGCGCGTGGTGACGGCGAGCGGCGGCGCCGGCGGTGACGGCGGCGTGGGCGCCGACGGCGGCGCGGCCGGTATCGGCGCCAACGGTGGCACCGGCGTTCTGGTGCTCGCGCACGAGGCGGCCGCGCGGCGACGGCGGCCACGGCGGCACGGGCGGCGGCGGCGGCGGCGGCTGCGGCGGCGGAAGCCACGGCGTGCTGATCAGCACGCCGAGCGGCGGCGAGAGCTACCGCGACGCGGTGACGGCGAGCGTGACGGTCGAGAGCACCGGCGTCGGCGGCACCGCCGGCCGCGGCGGCTTCTCACCCGGCAGCCCGGGCACGGACGGCCGAGGCGGCACGAGCGAAGCGGTGCTGCTGGTGCGATGAGCCGCAGCCGTCTCGCCCGAGCACGACGGCGGCTCTACCGTCTCTTCGTGGCCCCTCCCTCGCTCGAGGAAGAGCTAGCGCTGCTCGACGACGAGCAGCGGCGCGAAGTCGCGCAGGAGGTTGCGCTCCGCGCGCGTTCGAGAGGTCGCGAATCGCCTCGGCCTCGACCCCCACGACGTGCGACGGATCCTCGTCTGACTCGCGCTCACTCCCACCGAGCGCCTCCGGCGCGGTCTTCTCCGTGGCGAACGCCGAGCCTCGGCCCGTTCGCGGACGAGCGCGCCTCGTCATCCGTCGAGAGGATCGAAGGCCGGCCCGTTCGCGTGCTGGATCTCGAGCGTATCCCCACGAGCGAGCGGTGGGCCGCCCGAACGACGCGCTCGCTCTCGATCTGATCGAGGAAACTCTCGCGGTTCGCGCGGAGAGACGCCGGCCTCTCGCGCGGTGAGCCGGGTGCGATCGAGGTGCGCGCCTCGGCTACGGAATCCTCGTGCCGCTGAATGGATACTCGCGGTGATTGTTGCACCCGCACGCGCCCGGTGAGTCGGGGTGAAAGTCCGCGTAGAACGTTCCAGTGATGTGATCGTCATCGATGAACGTCGCGGTGAAGGTGTAGGTCTCGTCACAGCCGCCACTGATCGTCGTCGTTGCTGTGAACGTAGGGCAGGTGGCCGTATCGGTACCTGTGTCCATGCTTCCCCCGCTGAGGTGGTTCGGGGTCACGGTGATCGTGCCATCGATGTTCTCGATCGTGACGGTGCTGAGATTCCAGCTCACGATCGTGCATGCGCCCGTCGGCGCGGGTGTGAGCGCGAACCGCCCAGCGCACGACGGCTGCGGCGTCGGGCAGTTGCACGCGGCGTTGCCGGTGTCGCAGACGTAGACACATGCGCCGTGTGCTCCCGCAGCGCGATCGCAAGTATCGATCGTGCAGGCGTCCGTGTCGTGGCAGTCGCGAGGAGTGGGGAAGCTGCAGCCGAACTCGGTGTCGCACATCGCGTCGCCGTCACAGAAGTTCCACCAGGTCTCCGCGTCTGGGGTGCAGTCCCCTACGGTCGCGCAGCTATGGACCGCCTGACACCCCAAGCCCACTTCGCAGCGCTCGCCTGCGACGGTGCAAAGGGAATCGACCGGCATGTGCCGGCAGGTCATGTCTACCGCGCACGTGTCCAGCGTGCAGTCGATGTCGTCGCTGCACTGTGCTGCCGTCATGCACTCGACAGTTTGCCCGGGCACGCAGCCGAGCATCGCATCGCAGACGGGCATCGCGGGATCCGTGCACGAGGCGTTCACCGGCTGGTGACCGCACACGTTCCCCACGTTGCAACTGTCGACGGTGCAAGCGATGCCGTCGTCGCACATGGAAGACTCGGTGCAGCTCATCGTCGTCGTGCAGCCGACTCCGACCACGCAGTGCTCGCCGGCGCCGGTGCACGTCGCGTCGATCGCGGTGTGGGTGCAGAGGTGGTTCGCCCCGCAGTTGTCGACTGTGCATGCGATGCTGTCGTCGCAATCCGCAGGACCGTCACACGCGAATGGGCTCGAAGCGTCTTGGTGAGCGTTGCGCGAACCTTCCGTGCACGCCGGGGTCACGAGCCCGAGGCAGAGAAACGCGGCCAGCCACGTTGCGTTCCGGAGCATCGTCCTCACCTCCGACTTCCACGGACGTCCGCGTCCTGATTGCTGCAAGAGAATCCGGTGACGTTCGCCGTCCAGTGACCCATGAAGCGCTCGCGGCAAGCGAACGTGCCGGTGAGGTGGTAGCTGCCCATGCCGCTCGAGCCGCTCACGTCGAACGAGCTACCGTCGATCGTTCCGCTCATCGTGATCGCGCCGGTCGGTCCGGTGACTGCCGTGACCGTCGTGCCCGAGACGCTCAACGTGACCTGCGAGACGGTGTAGGTGGTGCTCCCGCAGGCCTGCGCCTGCGACGGGAGAATCGTGTACGTGCCGTTGAAATCCGCGGGCGGAGTGAAGGTCGTGCACGCGGGGCCGGCGTCGGGCTGGACCACGATGCCCGAGTCGCAGGTCGTCTCGTGCGCGCAGCCACCGGCGACGGAGTCGCACGTGTCGATCGTGCACGGGTTGCCGTCGTCGCAGTTGTGGTCCTGGTGGTAGCACTGCTCGAAGCTGCAGCCGTCGTCGGTGCAGTAGTTGCCGTCGTCGCACTCGCTCGCCATCCGGCACGACTGCATCGACATGGTCGTGCAGCCCATCGTGATGCTGCAGTGCTCCCCCGCGGCGGTGTTGCAGGCCGCGTCGATCGGCGTGTGCATGCAGACGTTGCCGGCCACGCACTGGTCGATCGTGCACTCGAACGCGTCGACGCACTGGCCGTCGTTCGTGCACGCGACGCTGGAGGTGTCGGCTCCGACGTCCGTCGTCCCCGTTCCCATGTCGGGGGTCGGGCCGGTGTCGGGGCGGTTCGAGCTCGCTGCCGTACAACCACAGACGCCCGCGAGCGCCGCGAGCGTACCCCACAAGACCAAGCGCATGCCGTGATCGTACGCGCGGGCGCGCGCGAGGGTCAACGATCGCGACGGGGCCCTATTCGCAGCCGATCGAGCGGGTGACGAGGCCACCGGTCCCAGCTGACTCGAGGACTCGCAAGGCCCCGGGCGTCTGCGCGGCGACGATGTTGGCTTGCGGTCCCACGGGTTCGTCGGGGACCGTGATGCGCCTGATGGTCGTGGCGGGACCGATCAGCTCGCGGACCTGAAGACGCGCACCGCTGGGCGAAGACTCGGACTCGGTGTCTTGGTTGATCAGCAGCCAGTGGTTGGCCACGTCGGGCAGCGCGACGAGCTGCACAGCACGATCAGTGAAGAAGCCGCCCCACGCGCCGTACGCGTCCGAGAACGTCGTTGGGGTCGTTTGGGTCGAGGCGGTGCTAGTAATCTCCGCAAAGGCCAGGGTCTGCCGCCCTGAGCTCCCGTCATTCCGACCGAGCCAAGCGATCCCGAGGGGATTCGCGGGCGATATCGGCGCAGAGGGGTCGTGAACCCCGAGCGAAAGAAAGTCGGCTCGCGGTGCGCCCGCGGTCCCGATGACGCCAAGCATGCGGAACGCGGCAGATGAGTCGTCACTCGGACCTGCGAGAAGTACGATACGACCGTCGTCTCGTCGGTACGCCACGAAGTCGTCACTGGTGGTGCTGAGGACCGCAAAGGCTCTCTGGTCCCCGAGATCGAGCGCGATGTCGGCGGCGACGAGTGTGCGTAACGGATCGCGCGTGGTCTCGAGACGATGTCGGGCGAGTCGTGCTGACCCTCCGCCCGGAGGGAGGTAGGCAAGGTACGCCGTCACACGTGTTCGCGACGCCCCGGTCAGTCGACCGGCACCGGCGTTCGCGCCCGGCCCTACCAACGTGTAGGGCGAGACGATCCGTGACGGAGCGCCGCTCGCGCTGTCGAACCCCAGGACGGATACGGCGGGTGTTCCACCTGGTCTGACCGCGAGCACGAAAGTGGCGTCCGCGTCCGTTGCAGCGTCCAGCGCGAGGAGGTCGGCGAGTTGGGGCGGTTGGGCCGTCGTGATCGGGGCGCCGAGTGCGTCCGTCCGTAGCCACGTCGAGAGCACCGTGTCCGAGATGGCCGTCGCGCCATACCCCATGGCCGTCGGAACGAGCTGAAGAGGAGCCAGCGTCGGATCCGAAACATCGAGCACCACCGCCGGGCCCACGGTCATCACGCCTTCGTCGATCAGGCCGTCGCAGTCGTCGTCGGTGCCGTTGCAGGTCTCGGCGCCGCAGGTCGGGCCGGTGTCGCGCATCGGGGCGTCGCTCGCCGCGTCGGCGCCGGCGTCGGGGCGGCCGCCGTCGCCCTCGGGCGGTGAGTAGCAGAGGTTGTCGGCGTGACACAGCCATGCGGGTGGGCAGTCGCGATCGGCGGCGCAGGGATAGACGCCTTCCGGGTAGTGGTGCCCGCAGCCGGAAGCGAGCACGAGGACGAGGACGCTGGCTCCGAGATCTCGCATCGCGCTTCCTCCTCAGAACGATCCGGTGATCGACACGCCGCCCGGGCCCAGGCTCACCGTCGTCTCGCGCGCGCTGCCTGCGCCCGCGATCGCCCAGCCGATACCGATGCCGGCGAGCACCACGCCGACGCCGAGCGCGGCGCTTCCGGCGCCCGTCAATGCGCGCGCAGTCGTCTCTCTCGCATCGGCGCTCGCGAACGTCTCGGGCCGGCGCGGTGTATCGGCGGCCTGGACGTCGGGCGCGCCCACGCCGAGGAGCACCGCGCCGGTGACGGCGACCGCCGCGCCCGCGCCGAGGAGCGCCCAGGCCCCCGGGTCCACCTCGCCGCTCGCCGGGGAGGGCGCCGTCGGGGCTGCGCTCAGCGCGCTCACGAGCGCGGTGGTGCTCGCCGCCTCCTCGACCGACGCGATGGCCGCGCCGTCGGTGACTCGCACTCGCTCGCCGCGCAGCCCAGCGCCCGGGCTCACGCCGAGTAGCCAGATCTCCGTCACCCCCAGGATCTCGCCGATCGCCCGAGCGTCCGCCAGACGGTGGGCGTCGGCGTCGTCGACGTCGGCGTACACGAGGTGGAGCGCGGCCTGGGTGTCGATGGCGGCATCGAACCGCGCATCGACGTGCAGCGTGACCGGGCTCGCCGACTCCTCGATCGTCACACGGTGCAGCCGCGCCCGCGCGCCTTCCCCACACTCGACCTGCACGCGGTACTCACCCGGCGCGAGCTGCTCGGTCGTGAACGGCGTCTGTCCGACCCGCACCCCGTTCAGTCGCACACCGCATCCCGCCGGCTGGCTCTCGACGACGAGTGGGCCACGGTGCGCAGAGGCCAGGCTCGCGTCCACGCGCGCGAGCAGCTCGACGACCTCGGGCGTGTGGATGCGCGGCGAGGGCGCAAGGCCCCCGGGCACGAGGCGCCGGCACGACAGCACCTGGTCCGCGGCCTGCGGGTCCTCTTGCTCCACGTACGCGCGGACCCCGAACAAGCACGTGTCGAGGACCTGGCGAGCCCGTTCCTGCTCCCGACTCATCGCCGACGCCGCCCGATCGGAGATCTCCTGGGCGCGCCGCAGGGCCTCGAGCGCCTCGGCGTAGTTCGCGTTGGCCAGCGCGCTCACGGCCTGGCGCGAGAGCTGGGCCCACTGATCGAGCTCCGCCGACGAGACGGTCGGTGCCGCCGTGGAGCCGATCGCCTCGAAGCGCGTGCGGGTCTCGGCCACCGACACCACCGCGCCCACGCTGCCCGGCATGGTGAGGGCCGCCGACTCGCTGGCGCGCTGCATCGTGTCGGGATCGACCTCGCCGGTGCCCCACGCGACGATGGCCACGATCCGCGGCTGGGCGGCGACCACCGCCGGCGATGCGGCGATGAACAGCGCGAGCGAGGCCGCGGCGCGGCGAGAAGAGCGTCCCATGCGCGGACCTTGTCGCGGTTCGGGCCGCCCCGTTGCGCGCGCTCCCCCGGGGCCGCGCTTTCCTTTCGAGGGGCCCACGGAGCCGGCACAATGGCCGCGAATGTCCCGCGGCGAACGAAGCTCGCTCGTCGTGAGCTCCCTTCCAGGGCCGCTCCACGCGCTCGTCGTGCGCGCGCGCCGCTGGCTCTTCGAGCTCGACGAGAGTGCGCTCTCGTCGCCGCGGCGCTGGGGCGTGCTCGCGCTGCGCTTCTGCTGGCTCGTCCTGCGCGAGCTGTTCCGCGATCGGCTCCAGATCCGTGCGGCGTCGCTCTCGTTCTCGACGCTGCTCGCGATCGTGCCGGCGCTCGCGCTCGCCTTCGCGCTCGCCAAGGCGGCGGGCGTCTTCTCCGCGCTCCGCGACGACACCTTGATGCCCTTCCTCGACGAGGCGCTCGGGGCCGACACGGGCGAAGACCCGCCGGGCGTGGCCCTCTTGCGCTCGGCGATGCTCGGCGTCGTCGCGCTCGTCGATCACACCAGCATCACCGGGCTCGGGATCACCGGCACCTTCGTGCTGCTCCTCGCGATCTGGCGCGTGGTGCGCGGCGTCGAGGAGTCGTTCGCGCACGTCTTCGAGCACCGCGGCCCCCGGCGCTCCGCCGCCCAGCGTTTGCGCGCGTTCCTCGTGGTCGCGATCGTCACGCCGCTCGGCCTCTCCTACGCCGTCACCGGCGCCTCGCTCTCGCACGGGGGCGCGGCCGCTCTCGTCGCGAGCTGGATCCCGATCGCCTGGGCGCGCGAGCTGCTCTTCATCGTGCTGCCGCCCGTGGTCGTCACGCTCACGCTCCTGGTCCTCTATCTCGAGCTCCCGGACACCGACGTGCGCGTGCGCTCGGCCTTCTTCGGCGCCGTCGTGGCGGGCCTGGCCTGGTACGCGATGCAGCTCGCGCACGTGCGCTTCCAGGTGGGCCTCGCGCGCTGGAACGCGATCTACTCGGGCTTCGGCGCCTTTCCGATCTTCCTCGCCGTCATCCAGCTGAGCTGGGTGATCGTGCTCGTCGGCGCGCAGCTCGTCGCTCTCCACATGCAATCGGCGTCGCTGCGCGTGCTCGGCTCGGGTGCGCGGCGCGACTACGAGACGCTCTCGGCGCTCGGGCTCGAGGTGGCCATCGCGCTCTCGCGCCGTGCCGAGCCGATCGCGCTCCGGCCCTTCGCTGCCGAGCTCGGGGCCGACCTCGCCACGCTGCGCCTGGTGCTCGACGCGCTCGAGGACGCGGGCATCGTGTCGTCCATCGAGACGGCCGTCGCCGGCAAGCGCTATGCGCTCGCATCCGATCCCAAGACCCTGCGCACGAGCGACGTGCTGGACGCGGTCGCGCGCGGCTCCGAGGCCGAGCTGCCCTGGCAGGACGCGAGCCCCGCCGTGCGCGAGGCGCTCGCGCTCCACCGGCGCGCCAGCGACACGAGCGAGCACAACGTGACGGTGGCCACGCTCCGCGAGCGATCGGGCCGGCGGCCGACGCAGCCCGAGCGCTCCTGACGCGCCGCGCTCTCGGGCTCGTCAGCCGACGTGAGCCCGGTACCAGTCGGCGAGCCGCTCGGCGACGAGCGCCGGCTCTTCGGTCGCGAGCGAGTGATCGCCGATCGCGAACGTGTCGAAGAAGTCGCTCGTCTTGCCGGTGGCGGCCAAGCGCTGGTGGAGAGCGACGGTCGAGGGATGCACGCCCATCACGTCGTCGTCGCGCACGCCCGCCATCAGGCGCACCGGCGCCTGGACCTGCGCCGCCTTCGTCAGCTGCATGACGGCGCACTGGTCGGCCGCGAGATCGAAGTAGGCGTCCTCGTAGGCGTCGCTGTCCACCTCCTCGCGGTAGGTGTCGCTGCGCGCGAGCTCGAGCATCGCCTGCTTCGCCGACCAGTTCGGGTACCAGTGCTCCTTGTCGCGCTCGTAGACGGGCCAGAACAGGTTCAGGAGCTTGGCGGCGCGCGCGCCCTCCGCGAGCCAGCGCATGGCCATCGAGGCCTCGCGCCATGCGACGGGCGACCACGCGATTCCGGCGGGCACCTCGCTCGGTGGCGCCTCGGCGAGGAGCTGAAGCGTGAGGTTGCCGCCCATGCTGCCGCCCGCGGGCACGTAGCGGCCGACGCCGAGCGAGGCCAGCCACTCGCGCAGGAACGCGCGATAGAGATCGGTCGAGAGCGCGCCGTGGCCGGCGACCCACGAGTAGCCCGAGCCAGGCACGTCGGGGACGAGGATGCGCACGTCGGGGAGTAGCGGAGCGAGCGCGGCGATCAGCGGGTCGTACTCCTCGGCGCACGAGGAGTGCCCGTGAATCAAGACCAGCGGTGGCCGATTCGAGGGATGCAGCGCGGGCGCGTCGACGTAGCGAACCGGTCGTCCTCGCCAGGTCGTCTCGTGCTGCGGGTGGGGCGTGACACCCACCCGCAGCGGGCGGCACGGGTTGACGAAGGTGCGGGTGGGCTTGTCGAGCGCGAGCTCGAGGGCGAGCGCCTCGCGCGTCTTGGTCTTCCCGTCGATCGTCTCGCTCTCTCCCGCGGAGAGCCGGAGCACGGTAGCCACCGCGAAGAGGCGCTTTCGCGCGGTGGTGCGCGCCTCGGCGCTCGCGCCGCTCGGGACGAGCAGCGCGTCGAAGGCGCTCTCGTCGGCCTCGAGCGCGCTCCGACCGAGCAGCGACTCGAGCGCGCGCCGGCGCTGCCACTCCACGAGTGCGCGATCGAGGATGGTGAAAGCGCTCCCGAGCTTGTTCTTCTGGATCGCGAGCAGCGCGGCGCTCAGCTCGTCCTTGGCGTTGCCCGCGCTCGGCGTCGGCGCCTTCGCCAGAGGCTCCGCCGTGGCCAGCGCGGCGAGCGTGTCGGCCTGCGCCGCGGCCGTCTTCTGCCCCATGAGCCACGCGATCTTCTTCAGATCGACGGCGCTCGTCGTCGTGGCTGGATCGAGCGCGTGCAGGACGTCGAACGGGTTCTCGAGCATCGCTTTCCCCCGCGCTCAGGACGCCAGAGGGTGCGCGCAGCGTCAATGCTCTCGTCATGCGGCGCTCGCGCGGGCGCGCGGGCAGCAGGCGTGCGCCAAGCGGGTCAGCAGCAGCAGTCGATCGGACAGTTGAGGCACGTCTCGGCGTGCGCGTCTTCGCAGACGCGGTTGCCGCAGAAGTCCACGAACCCGCAGTCGCCGATGCCGCTTCCGCCGCAGATCTCCCACTCGCGTGGGCCGCAGTTTCCGTCGCCGCACGTGCACGCGCAGTCGGCCGCGCACGTCACGCAGCTCTCTCCGTCGGCGACCGCGCACGTGCCGTCGCCACAGGGGCAGCTGCCGCAGTCGGACGGGCAGCCCGCGCACGTCTCGGCGCCCTCGCAGGTTCCGTCTCCGCAGGTGCAGGCGCCGCAGTCGCGCGGGCAGTCGACGCACGACTCGCCGCCGTCGCAGGCGCCGTCGCCACACTCGTGGGGCGTGCAGCTCCCGGCCTCGAGGCTCGCGTCGGGCGCGCTCCACGCGTCGCCGGGCGGGTCGACGTGGGCGTCCGTGCCGGCGTCGCCCGAGCCGGTGTCGACGAGGGCCGCGTCGACGAGCGCCGCGTCCTCGCTGGCTGCATCGAGCCCGGGCGCTCCGGAGTCGCTCTCGTGGCTCGCGCCGCCGCATCCCGGGGAGAGCATCGCGGCGAGCCAGAGGACGGCGGCGAGCGATCGCATCGAGGCCATGCCTCGAGCCTAGCCCGTTTCGGCTCTCGCGCCGAGGCCGGGCGCCCGTTGCGAGAAGGTCGTAACATTCGCCAATGGTGATGAACGGGGTTGCAGTCGACAAAGCCGTCGAGGGGGACGCGGGGCTCGCACGCGATCACGCGGTCGGCTACTTCGTGAAGATCGGGTACGCGCTGGTCGACCGAACCGACGAGCGCGTGCACCTGAAGTTCACGGGGAGCTGGTTCACGACCGACCCCGAGAAGCACACGCACCACGCCTACGTG
>JBGALT010000278.1:0-6080 GCA_044223665.1 Sandaracinaceae bacterium
GCCGCGACGTGCCCGACGCTCTGCTCGCCGAGGCGGCCGGCGATCCCACGCTGCTCGCGACGGCGCTCGCCCTCCGCATCGAGCACGGCACGCCGCGCGAGGCCGATCTCTCGGCCGGGGAGGCCCTCCTCGCGACCGGGACCGAGATCGAGGAAGGCGTGCTCGCGCTCGGGAGGGCGCTCCATCGCGCGCGCCCCAGCGAGCACGTCACCCGCGCGCTGTTCGCGCGCCTCGCGCGCGCGGCGGCATCGATCGAGGACGAGGCGGAGCGTGCTCGCTACGTCGCGTTCGCGCGCGCGCAGCTCGGACCGCTCGGGTCGAGCTTCGAGCCCTGACGCGCTCGGCGGTGGCACCGGCCGGCGAGCGGCGGCGGCCCATGGCGCCACGCGCCTCGATCGCGCACGATCGCCCGGTGCCGAGACCGACGGTCGCGCTCTTCGACATCGACGGGACGCTGATCACCTGCGGGGGCGCGGGCCGCACGTCGATGGAGCGCGCCTTCGGCGAGGTGCTCGGGCGCTCCGACACCGGCTCCTTTCCCTACGGCGGAATGACCGATCCGGCGATCGCTCGCCAGGCCACGCGGGCCGCGGGGCACCTCGACGAGGCTGCGCTCCTGCACCGCGTGCTCGAGCGCTACCTCGGCCACCTCGAGGGAGAGCTCGCGCGCTCGGAGGGGTATCGCGTGCTCGAAGGTGTGCTCACGCTGCTCGAGGCGCTCGAGCCCCACGCGCACGTCGCCGTCGGGCTCGGCACCGGCAACCTCGAGACGGGCGCGCGGCTCAAGCTCGTGCGCGGCGCTCTCTGGCACCGCTTCTCGTTCGGTGGCTACGGCAGCGATCACGAGGATCGCGCGCGCCTTCTGGCGCGGGGGGTCGAGCGCGGCGCGGCCAAGCTCGGCTGCTCGGTCGGCGCGGTCCGCGTCGTCGTCATCGGCGACACGCCGCGCGACGTCTCGGCGGCGCGGGCCATCGGCGCCACGGTCGTCGGCGTCACCACCGGCAGCTACGACGAGGCGGCGCTCGCCGGGGCCGACCTCGTCGTCTCGCGCCTCGACGACGCGCGGGTGCTGGCGCGCATCGTGTGACGGCGCCCGGGCTGCCGCCGTGGGGTGCGCTCGCGGTGAGGAGCGCGCTCGGCGACGCGCGCAGGGGAGCCCGCGGGTGAAGGCAGGAGCGTAGGAACGGCGGAGAGCGAGGCCGAGCTCCGTTCCTGCATTCCGGCATTCCTCAGCGGCGACTTCTCGGTGCCGAGCCGCTCAGCAACGCGTCTTCACCGACGGAAGACGTCCGCGAGCGCCTCGTCGACGCGCGGATGACGGAACGCGAAGCCGAGCGACAGCGCGCGCGCCGGCACCACGCGGCGGCTCGCCAGGAGCTCGACCGAGAAGTCTCCGAGGGCCGTGCGCAGCGCGAAGCTCGGCGCGGGGACGAAGGCAGGTCGGTGCATCGCACGGCCGAGCGCGCGCGCGTGGTCCACCTGTCGCACGGGGTCCGGCGCGGTGGCGTTGATCGCGCCCTCGAGATCGTCGCGGTCGATCGCCAGGAGCGAGAGGCCGACCACGTCGTCGAGGTGGATCCACGCCCACCACTGGCGCCCGCTCCCCAGCGGCCCACCGAAGCCCATCGCGAAGAGCGGTCGCATGGCGGCGAGCGCGCCGCCGTCACCCATCACCAGGCCGATGCGCGGCGTCACCACCCGAACGCCCGACCCGCGCGCCTCGTTCGCTGCGTCTTCCCAGCCGCGGCACACGCCCGCGAGGAAGTCGGTGCCGGGGGCGCTCGTCTCCTCGAGGATCTCCTCGCCTCGGTCGCCGTAGTACCCGATGGCGCTGGCCGACACGAGGACGCGCGGGCGCTCCGCGGCGGGGACCTCGCTCAGCGCGCGAACGAGCGCGCGGGTCCCTACCACGCGGCTCTTCTCGATCGCCTGCTTCTTGCTCGCGCTCCAGCGCCCGGCGACGGGCTCGCCCGCGAGGTTCACCACCGCGCTCACGCCGCGCAGCGCCGCAGCGTCGGCGCGCTCCACGACCGTGCTCGCTTCGGGCACCGTCCGGCGGGCCCGCTCGGGATCGCGGCTCGTCAGCACGACGCGGTCGCCGCGCGCGGCCAGCGCCTTCGCGAGCGCTCGCCCCACGAAGCCGGTCCCACCGGTCAACAGCACGGTGCGCTTCTCGCTCATGCGGCGCTTGTGGTGCGAGCGGCTCCCCACGTCAACCGTGCACGGGGTGTGTTGGGGCCGTGAGCACCGGCCGCAGGGGGAGGTGGCGAGCGCCCGAGCAAGCTCGGGCGCGGCATCAAGGCCGGGATCGCGGCGCGTGGCCTCTGACCCCGTTCGGCGATCACGCCCCCGTGCACGGGCGCCCCGACTCGGCGTACCATCGCGGGCGATGCAGTTCTTCTCCGTGGGTCAGTTCGCCGAGGGCTTCATCGCGATCGGGCAGGAAGCGACGGGCGTCATCGCGATCGGACAGATGGCGACGGGCGTCATCGCGATAGGTCAGCTCGCGCGCGGGGTCTTCACGGTCGGGATGCTGTCGATCGGCGTGGTGAGCGTCGGAATGCTCTCGATCGGGATCGTCCACTGCATCTCGATGATCGGCGCCGGAGGCCGCGGGTTCGGCGGCGTGCTGCCGCTCTGCCCGAAGATCCCCGACAGCTACGACGTCCCGCCGCTCGCCTCGCCCGCCGAGATCGAGAGTGGCCAGAAGCCAGGGTGGGTGCGGGTGCTGATCGCCAACACGGCCCAGGGCCTCGCGCTCGTCGCCGGCGGGAGGCCGCTCCGCGTGCGCGTGGGCCAGAACGCGACGCGCGCGGCCAACCAGGCGATGCGCACCGCGATGCCCGTGCTCGCCAACGTCGTCCCGAGCGGCGGCGGGCTCGAGGCCACGCGCCTGATGCGCGACCCGGGCCCGTCGTGGCGCGATCCGCGCTGGCTCGGCATGGCGGCGGCGCAGCTCGTGGGGCTCGTGATCGCCTCGACCGTCTACTTCTGGTTCGGCTTGGCTCCGGTCGTCGATGGAGTGATGCGGGTCTTCAAGGACTGACGCGATGGCCCGCGTCGCGCGCGTCGTGCTCGTGCGGCACGGGCAGGCGTCGGCCGTGGCCGGCGACTACGACCAGCTCTCCGAGCTCGGTCGCGAGCAGTCGCGGCTGCTCGGCGCTCACTTCGAGCGCTTCGGCCTCGCGCCGCAGAAGGTGCTCGTCGGCCCGCGGCGGCGGCACGTGCAGACGCACCTCGAGGCGAAGGCGGTGACGTGGGCCGAGCCGGAGCGCGTCGAGGATCTCGACGAGCATCACGCGGTGCAGCTCCTCGTCGCGCTGGGGCCGAGCCTCGGGGCGCGCGACGACGAGCTCGGGGCCCTGGCGCGCGACGCGTTCGGGCGCAGCGATCACGCGGCGATGCGCAAGGCGATGACCAAGGTCTTCGCGGCGATCGTCCCGGCCTGGGCCCGCGGAGAGCTCGAGCACCCGGGCGTCGAGGCGTTCGATCTGTTCCGTGCGCGCATCCGGCGCTTCGTCGAGCGAATGCGCGAGAGCGAAGGAACGACGCTGGCCTTCACGTCGGGCGGGGCCATCTCGGCGATCGTCGCCGAGGTCCATCGGCTCGACGTCGACGGCTTGCTCGACGTGATGTGGCACCTGCGCAACGCCTCGGTCACCGAGATCGTGGTGCGTGACGGTCGCCTCTCGCTCGCCTCGCTCAACGCGACGCCACACCTCGGCGAGCCACGCCTGTTGACCTCGATCTGATCGCTGGTGGATCAGCGCGTCTGGGCGAGCGGACGCCGGTCGTAGCCGGCGCTGCGCAGCTCGTGGAGCGTCCGCGCGACCTCGCGTGCCTCGAGCCCGACGTGGGGCGCCACGAACTCCGAGAGCGAGAGCGCGTCCTGGAAGACCTTGATGGGCGCCTTCGACTTCGTGAAGAGCGCCATGCCGGCCGTCATCGTTCGCACGGCCGCCGGCAGGAACCCGGTGCCCTCCACGAGGTAGCCGGAGCAGCGCATCGCGTCGTCCCAGCGGCGCTGGAGCTTGGTGGAGGCGTCGCGCGCTTCGTCCGGCATGCGGATCGAGACGGTGGGCTCGAGCACCGTCACCGACCCGTAGCCCAGCTTGCCGCAGCGCGGGACCAGTGCGCCGATCACCCCGTCGATCTTGGCGACGCGCTCGACCGTCACGCTGGTGCGCCACACGCTCACCACGAGGCGCCCGCGGGATCCGAGGACCCAGTCGTCGTTCGCCTCGATCACGTCGATGTGGGCGCTCATGGTCGATGTCCGGGCTCGGCCATCCTAGCGTCGCACCGCGGACGTCGGGCGCGCATCGGTCGAGCGGTGAGTCGATTCCGCATTTCCCACCATGGGTGAGGCATCGTGTCGCGATCGTTCCGCCGTCGCCGAAACTTCGCCTACCGAAGCGGTCGGCTCACGGCCGGCGGTCGTGGGGCTCGCGTGCGAGGGCTTCGGCGACCTCGAGGGCGGCGTACGTCAGCACCGCGTCCGCGCCCGCGCGCTTGAAGCCGACGAGCGACTCCTGGATCACGCGCGACCAGTCGAGCCAGCCTCGCTCCGCGCTCGCGCGCAGCATCGCGTACTCGCCGGACACCTGATAGACGACCGTCGGCAGCCCGAAGGCTTCCTTCACGCGGAAGACGAGGTCGAGGTACGGCATCCCCGGCTTGACCATCACCATGTCGGCGCCCTCGGCGACGTCGAGCGCGACCTCGCGCAGCGCCTCCTCGCCGTTCGCCGGGTCCATCTGATACGTGGCCTTGGGATTGGCCGCCGACGGCGGCGGGGCGCCGCTGCCGAGCGCGCTCTTGCTGCCGACCGCGTCGCGGAAGGGCCCGTAGAACGCCGAGGCGTACTTGGCCGCGTACGACAGGATGCGCACGCGCTCGAAGCCCTCGCGATCGAGCGCGGCGCGCACGGCCCCGATGCGTCCGTCCATCATGTCCGAGGGCGCGATCACGTCGCACCCGGCGCGCGCCTGCACGATGGCCTGCCGGCAGAGCGCCGCGACCGTCTCGTCGTTGACGACGTACCCGTCGCGGACCAGGCCGTCCTGCCCGTGGGTGGTGAAGGGATCGAGCGCGACGTCGCAGATGACCCCGACCTCGGGAACGGCCTGCTTCACTGCGCGCACGGCCCGGCAGACGAGGTTCTCGGGATCGGCGGAGAGCTCGCCATCCGGCGTCTTGAGCGAGGGATCGATGACGGGGAAGACGGCGATCGCGGGGATACCGGCGGCGCTCGCGGCTCGCGCGCGATCGACGAGCGCTTCGATCGACAGGCGCTCCACCCCGGGCATCGACGGGATCGCCTCGGTGCCAGCGCCTTCCCGTACGAAGAGCGGCCAGATCAGATCCGAGGGGGTCAGCACGCTCTCGCGCGCGAGCCGGCGGCTCCAGGGGTCACGGCGCATGCGCCGCATGCGCGTGGAGGGAAACGAGCCGAGCCAGGTCTTCATGGCCGCCGAGCCTCCCGGCTACGGAGGCGAGTGTCAACGCGCCGCAACGAGCGGTGACGGGGGCCACCGGAACGGGCACCATCGGAGCTCGATGCGTCTTTGCTTCTTCTCGCCCCTCGCCCTCGCCCTCGTGATCGTCGCCGGCTGCAGCGGCGGGCCCGCGCCCACGGCCGAGATGGACGCCGCCGCCGCGCACTGCGCGAGCGATCGCGACTGCGACGACGGTCGCTTCTGCAACGGCGCCGAGATCTGCGCGCCCGACGCATCGACGGCCGATGGCCGCGGCTGCGCGATCGGCGTGGCGCCGTGCGCGGCGTCCTCGTGCGTCGAGAATGCGCGCACGTGCGTGGCGGGCTGCGTGGACGCCGATCACGACGGGAGCCCCGCGGCCTCGTGCGGCGGCGACGACTGCGACGACGCCGACCCGGCGCGCTTCCCGGGCCGGATGGAGGTCTGTGATCCAGGCCAGCACGACGAGGACTGCGATCCGTCCACCTTCGGCGTGCGCGATCAGGACGGCGACGGCGAGCCCGACGCCACGTGCTGCAACGTCGGCGCCGACGGCACCTCGCACTGCGGCACCGACTGCGACGACACGCGCGCCTCCGTGCA
>JBGALT010000279.1:0-6002 GCA_044223665.1 Sandaracinaceae bacterium
CAGCGCGAGCGGCGGTATACCCACCGCCGCGAGCGCCCGGCAGAGCGCCTCGTCGGCCCAGTCGACGTACGCGGGGTGGTTGGCGTGATCGAGCGGATCCATCCACGTGTAGAACGCCTCGAGCTCGAAGACGTGCGGAGCCCCCGCGGTCGGCACGCGCTCGGCCGTGGCCGGTAGCTCGGGCGCGACGTCGCCCGCCGGGCCCGCGAGCGCCGGAAACGCCTCGACCAGCGCGCTCGAGCCTCGGGCCGGCTCGAGCGTCGCGCCGCGCGCCGCGACGTGCACCCACTCCTGCTGGGCGGCGGCGACGGCGCCGCGCGCTCCGCGGATGCGCACCTCGCGCGTCGAGAACATGTCGCGCCGCATGCGCGAGACCCAGGTCGTGCCGACGAGGCGCTCGCCGTAGACGGCCTCGCGTGCGTGCAGGACGGTCATCGAGCGGACGATGAAGGCGACGTTCTCGTCGCGGTAGCGCGAAGGCGGCCAGCCCACCGCGGTCGATGCCTCGACGGCGACCTCCTGGAACGCGCGCCACACGTCGCCGGCGCGGGCCACGTCGCGCGCCGAGAAGGCGTGACGCGGGAGATGGACGGGCGTTTCGATCGGACCGGAGACGCTCACGCGCGCCGGGTTAGGGCCTCGAACGAGACAAGTCCAGCGGATCGCCGTCGCGGCCGCCGCGAGGAACGCGCTGCGATCCCGTTCGGGTGGCCCGAGCTCGGCCGCCGCGCGATGATCGAGACCGCATGCGCACGACCCACCGGTGGCTCGCCCTGACCACGATCGCGATGCTGGGCTGCGGCTCGGCGACCGGGAGCGCCGATCCCTCGCCTCCGGCGTCGGGGTCACCGCCCGCCTCGACGTCGGCCACCGGCGAGGCCGAGACGCCGCCACCGAGCACGACGGCGCCCGCCTCAGCGAGCGCGCCCTACGCGCTCCACGAGTGGGGCGTCGTCGACGTGATGGCGAACGGCGCGACGGAGATCGCCGCCGGCGCGGGGCTGCCCCAGCGTCCGATGTCGGTCCGCAAGCCGGTCGTGTACGTGCACTTGCTCGACGGCAGCGCCGAGCAGACGTTCGGGCTCGACGTCACGCTCGTGAGCGGGTCGTTCTCCGAGCACGCTCCCGATGGCTCGATCGCTGGCGCCACGCTCTCGTGGCCGAGCGTGCTCGCCCGTGCGGCCCACTGCACGACGCCGGCCGGCGGAGGCGCGAGCGCGCGCCGGAGCCTGCGCGCCGTCTGTGCGAGCACCGATGGCATCTGCGAGGTCGACGAGCTCCCGCGCTACGACGCGAGCACCGCCGCGTGCCTCGAGGTGAGCGGCACCCGGACCGGGATGCTCTTCTATCGCGGCAGTGCGCCGAGCGTCGCGCTTCCGCTCTCGGTGCGGCGCGATGCGAGCGGCAGCGTCACGGTGACGACGAGCCGCGGCGCGCAGACCCACGGCGAGCTGCTCCGCATCTCCGTCACCGCGGCCGGCGTCGTCGTCGTGCGCGCCCCGGCTGCGAGCGCCGGCGCGTCCGTGACCCTGCCGGTCGGGACCGAGGCTCTCTCGCGCGCGCAGGGGATCGCGGCGCTCCGCGCGCCACTCGGCGAGCTGGGCCTCGACGCCGCGGAGACGGATGCGTTCCTCGCCGGCTGGGCCGACGAGCTCTTCGGTGCCGACACGACGGCCGCCCGCGAGCTCCCCGGCCGCGGCTACGCCGGAGACCCGGGTGGGCCGCGCCTGACCGACGTCGTTCTCTATTTCCTCGCGCCGAGCGCCGTCGACGCGATCGCCACGCTGCACCCGATGCCGGCGCCCCGCGAGGTGCGGCGCGCGTTCCTCGTCCGCGTCGATCTCGGGCCGCTCACGCAGCCCTGAAAGCGGCGATCGCCACTGCGGCCCGGGCACTCGTGGTGCGTGCTCGGTGCTCGGAAAGGAGTGCTCGCCCCGGAGGAGCCGGACGGGAGCGGGCGTGCCCGCGAACGGAAGGCGCCGGAGCGGGCGAGCCGAACGGTGCCGGGCGCTTGCGCCCGACGCGTGGTTCGAGCCAGATCCGGCCGCGATGACGCACGACGTGAAGTCCCTGGTCGCCAAGGCTTCGATCCTCCACGAGGCCCTGCCCTACATCCGCCGCTTCCACGGCAAGACGTTCGTCATCAAGTACGGCGGCCACGCGATGGTCGATCCGGCCCTGCAGGACAGCTTCGCGCGCGACATCACGCTCATGAAGCTGATCGGCATCCATCCGATCGTCGTGCACGGCGGCGGGCCCCAGATCGACGCGATGCTCGGCCAGATGGGCGTCGTCTCCGAGCGCATCGACGGGCTGCGGGTGACCGACGAGCGCACGATGGACGTCGTCGAGATGGTCCTCGGCGGGCGGGTGAACAGCGAGATCGTCGCGCTCATGTGCCGCGCCGGCGCGCGCGCCGTCGGGCTCACCGGCAAGGCCGACGCGTTCCTGCGTGCAGAGAAGATCGTGCGCATGAAGACCAAGGCCGGGCGCGAGGTGGACCCCGGTCGCGTGGGGCGCATCGTGCAGGTGCGCACGGGCGTGCTCGACCAGCTGGTGCAAGGCGGCTTCGTCCCCGTCATCGCGCCGGTCGCCGTCGACGAGGGCGGGCGCGCGCTGAACGTCAACGCCGACACCGTCGCGGGCGCCGTCGCCGCGGCCACCCGCGCCGACAAGCTCCTGTTGATGACGGACATCGAGGGCGTGCGCGACGCGAGCGGCCAGATCGCGAGCAGCATGAGCGCCGACGCGGTGCGCGGCCTGATCGACGGCGGCGTGATCAGCGGCGGCATGATCCCGAAGGTCCAGTGCGCCCTCGACGCGATCGGCGCCGGCGTCCGCAAGTGCCACGTCGTCGACGGGCGCGTCCAGCACGCGGCCCTGCTCGAGATCTTCACGGACGAGGGAATCGGGACCGAGATCGTGGCGTAGGGTCCGACGCGATCGTAGCCTCCGCGCATGAATCGCGTCGGGGGATGGGCGCTCGCATCTCTGTGCTTCGTGCTCGCGAGCGGCTGCGGCTCGCCCTGGCGCGTGCTCCTGGCGTCCGGCCCGCCGGCCGCGCTCCGCGGCGTCTCGCCGCTCTCGATCTCGTTCGAGGACACCGGCGCGCTGCTCGACGGCGCGCCCCTCGACGCGATGGTCGCGGCCGCCGGGCCCGAGGAGTCGGGCGCGATCAACGACATGATCCTCCGCATCGAGGAGAACTTCCTCGGCGAGATCGAGAGCAACGCCGGAGTCCCGGTGCAGCGCGTGATGACCCCGCCCGGCCCGGGGGAGACCCGGCTGGTCGGCCACCTGATGCTGATCGAGCGAGGCTCGAGCGGCCCCATGGGCGCCGGCAGCCGGCTCGTGATCCGCTTCGAGGTCTACCAGAACGGCGCGCTCGTGGACGTCGCCGAGCGCGACGCGACGCTCGGCCCGAGCATCACGCGCCCGTCCACGGTCCAGCGCCTGACGCACCTGGCGACGAGCTACGGTCGCTACGCCGCCCGCTTCTACCAGCAGGAACAGAGCCGCTGATCTCGTACGACGACTCGGAGGTCCGATCCGGGTCGTCCGGGCGAGGGCGGCGGCCGCGCGGTCACGAGCGACGGCGCCGCGAGGTCGCGACGTGCCCCTCGTCGGGGACGTCGGCACCGAGCGAGATGCTCGTTCCCGGCGCGCCCTCGCGACCGACGGCGCCCGGCGCGCGGTAGCGGATCTCCATCGTGGGATCGGCGACCTCGAGGTCGAGCGCCATGCGGACGTCGAGCGGCGTCGCGCTGTCGCTCACGATCTGCCCGTTGAGCCCGTGGAAGCCGACGTGCACGACGGGGATGTTCACGTAGCCGTGCACGCGATCCATCCGGCAGCGGAACTCGTGCCCGAGCGACATGTCGACCAGGCCGCTCACGTTCGCCATCGTCACGCTCCCTGCGATCGGCGGGAGCGCCATCACCATCGTCTGGTGCTGGAGCCGGATGTCGGCGATCTCGACGGGGATCATGACGCGGTCGTCGGGGACCTCCATCGCGTCGACGAGCGCGATCTGGCCGCCGGGCCCGCGCGTGACGCGCATCTCGCCGCCTTCGAGGACGGTGGGGGTGAGCACGACCGCTCCGCGGCGCAGCGACGCACCGAGGTCGAAGTGCGTCGCCATGCGATCGGCGGCGATCACGCGCTCGCCCGAGGGCGCGGTGACCGTGAAGCCGCGCATCTCGAGGTCGATGCCGAGCTGCGTGACCGCATCGACGTGCGCGGTGCCGCGGATCCGCGAGGTCAGGATCGCGCCGAACGCATCGGCCGCTGCGGCGTGCCCGAGCGGTGTCGCGAGGTGGAGCACCAGCGAGAGCGCGAGCACGAGCGCGACGCCGCAGGCCGCGCCCAGCCCCCTCAGGGCGCGTCGCGAACGCGGGCCGAGGCTCACGCGCCGACTCCCGACGAGAGCGCCGCGGCCCACACCAGCCCGTAGCCGGCCAGGCAGAGCGCGAGCGCCAGCGCGATCCCGCGGTGCCCGTCGCGCCAAGAGAAGACGGGGGTCGCCAGCGGAACGAGCGCGATCGGAGGCAGGGCGCCGCGCTCGCGCCGCATCGTCCCGAGCGCAGCCACGAAGAGACAGAGCGCGAGGCTCGAGAGCAGAACGAGGAGCATCAGGGTCGTCAGCGCGGAGCTCATCGAGCACCTCCGCGCCGCGACGGAGCGAGGCACGTGCCAGCTCCCGCGCGGGGAACGGCGCTCTGCACCGGCGCGAGCAGCCTCGCCTGTGGCGCGCTCGCCTCACCAGGCACCGTTCGCGCTGATCGACTACGTCCCAGAATCGTCGCGCGGCGCGACGATTGGACGAGGCTGGAGGGCAAGCTGCGCAGCGGGCGCTCCCGAGGTGCGGCAGCCCTCGATCGCCACGGCGTGGTTTTCGAGACAGCGCGCCGCGCTGCGGCGCCGATGTCGTTGGGCTGTGGGCCCGCGCTGTGCTCAGCGCCAGCGCAGCGTGAACGAGCTCTTCTCGTCGGGCCGATCGGCGCGTCCCATCGTCGCGCGCACCTCGCGCCCTCCGGTCAGCTCGAGCATCCGCGTCGCGAAGCCGGCGGTCCACGATGCCAGCACGGCAGGCTCGAGCGAGGTGCCCTCGAGCGAGACGCGCGCGCTGTTCGAGCCCGTCGACGTGGCCCGCAGCTCACCTCTCGAGAAGTAGCTCCGGTAGAGCTGGGGGAAGCGCTCGATGGCGGTCGTCGGAACGGCGCTCTGCATGAAGAGGCGATGCGTCGTCGGCAGCTCGCGCTCGGCGCACGCGCGTCCGGCGGCCTCGGCGACCACGCCGTCGCCACGCCCGGCGATCTCGTCGGTGAGCCGCACGATCGACTCGAGCACGGCGACGGGGATCCACGCCATCGGGAGGATGACGCCCTCGATCTTCGCCCGCAGCTCCGGATCGAGGCGTGCGTCGAGCAGCGCCGCGGTGCGCGGGCCGTACGCCGCCTCGACGTGCTCACGCGCGCCGACGACGATCGCGCCCTTCACGCACGGCTCGACCAAGAGGCGCCGGGCGCCGTCGTCGGTCGCGATCGGCCCGGTCGTGTCCGCGCGCTCGCGCGCGCCGAGCGCACGCGCCGGCGTGGGCATGGGGGCGCGCCCGCCCGGGGCCGTGCCCGATGGCGCGCCCTCGCGGACGGCCGAGGCGAGACCGCGCGGCAGCTCGTAGGGGACGGCCGCGGCCTGTCCGCGGCCGAGCGGCACGATCGAGCGCGCACGCTCGGCGTCGAAATCGGGAGAGGCCGCGAAGAAGTAGCGCTCCTGCGAGCTGCCCGAGAAGCCGAGGGGCGCCGCGGCCGGCGTCACGGGGCGCTGCTCGGACGGGGTCGGAGCTCGGGCCGCGACCGGCGTCGCGGCAGACGCGGGCGTCGGGAGCGCCGGCCGCGGGCGCGATGCGGTGTCGGGCCGCGCGAGGGAGGGCCGAGGAAGGCCCGTGCCGCTGTTCTCGGCGCGCGGCGGCGCGGGCAGCGACTCGACGAGCTCGGTCCTCG
>JBGALT010000047.1:0-50999 GCA_044223665.1 Sandaracinaceae bacterium
CCCATTGCCAAAATTAAGCCCTACCTGAATTTTCTCGACGGATGTAAAATTTTTCATTTACTGCGCCCCCTCTTGCGTTGTTTTGGAGCGGCATTTGCGGCCAGAACATCTTCGATTGAAAGCGCGCCGCCGTTCGCGCGCGATGCGGTAGCGAGGAGCGCCCCCCGTGACCGCCGCGATCGCGAAGGCGACCGATGGGCGGAGCTCGATCGAGCGGGCGATCGAGCGAGCGGCGCGCCCGCCTCTCGCAGCGGCCCGTTCCGGCACTACCTTTCGCAGTCCCTCTCCCCAGCCCTCTCCCGCTCCCGCGGGAGAGGGAGTCTCTCGTCGCGGGGGTGAGGGACTGCGTAGACGAGGCCGACCCTCAACCTGCGATCGCTCCACGCGCCCGCGCGCCGTCAGTACACGAACGGCACGATCCGATACGGCACGCGCTTCACGTACTCGGCCCAGAGCGCGCCGTACTTCGCGGCGCATCGACGGTCGTCGTCGATCTGCCGCGGGACGAGCAGCGCGACGTAGTAGAGCGGGTAGAGCCACGTCTGCCAGACGCCCGGGTAGCCGAGCGCGAGCGTGAGCCCGGTCGCCATCAGGATCTCGCCCAGGTAGTTCACGTGCCGCGAGAGGCCCCAGAAGCCGCTCGCGAGCAGCTTCTTCTCTCCGTCGGTCACCACGCCCGGCGCGAGCACGCCGAGGAACTTCGCGCTCGGATCGCGCTTGAAGGCGTACTTCTGCATGTTCGCGCCGCGCGCGAACGACCAGCCGAGAAAGAACGTGATCGCCGCGAGCGCGAGCCAGCCGGCGCCGAGCGATCGGCTCGGGAGCTCGGCCACCGCCCAGAGCCCGATGCCGTAGAAGTACGGATAGAAGACGAGACAGCCCCAGCCGAGCTTGAAGCCGACGCGCTCCGCGAAGAAGTCGTACGTGTAGAGGTGGACGCGCTCGAAGAAGAGGTACTCGCAGAGGAAGAAGGAGAAGAGCGCGAAGTACAGCACGACGCCGCTCGAGGGATCGTCGGTGTGCGCGAGCCGCTGGTGCATCGCGAACGACGCGAGGTTGATCCCGAGCATCGTGGCGCCGACGAGGTAGAGCCACATCTTCGCGTCCACGCGGTCGCCGAGCCACTGCGGGTTCTCGATGCGTCCGAGGAAGAGATCGGCCGCGAGCCCCTTTCCGGTCGCGGGCGCGGGAAGGACCAGGGCGAGCGTGAAGACGATGCCGAGCGTGCAAGCGCCCGCGAGGCCCTCCCACCGCGTCTGCCAGAAGTAGTCCCAGGGGAGCCAACCGCTTTGGCACGCCAGCGCCCACGAGCCGAGCGTGAGCACGTAGACCACGAGCCCGTTGAGCCGGTATCGGAACGGCTCGCCCGTCTTCGGATCGATCACGTAGCCGGCCACGCGACGCGCCGGCAGCACGACGTGCAGGAGCGTGACGACCGCGTAGACGGCGAGCGGCGCGAAGAAGCCGTCGATGCGCATCCTCAGCCGAGCTCCTTCGTGCTCTGCGCCATGACGCCGATCGCCGCGCGGCGGCTCAGCACGCGGCCGAGGAAGAAGCGCGCGAGCTTGTTCGTCGCACCGGGCACGAACGAGGGCGTCGAGCCCAGCGCGTCCAGCGTCTGCGCCGCCACGACCTTCGCGTCGAGCGTGCCGGGCGCGTCGCCCTTCGAGGACCGCTGGTAACCTGGCGTCCGGATCGCGCCGGCGGCCGACGCGAGCACGTCGACGCCACGCGGCGCGAGCTCGCTCCAGAGCCCTTCGGCGAGCACCGTCGTGAACGCCTTCGTCGCGGCGTAGGTCGCGATGTTCGGCGCGCCCTGGAATCCCGCGAGCGACGACATCAGCACGATCCCGCCGCGGCCGCGGGCGAGCATCGCCGGCGCGACCGAGCGCGCGAGCACGAGCGGGCCGCGCACGTTCACGTCCACGATGCGGAGGAGCTCGTCGAGCGACCGATCCACGAAGGGCCCGATCGGTGCGAAGGCCGCGTTGTAGACGGCGAGGCCGATCTCGCGCCCGCCGATCGCGGCGTGGAGCGCCGTCTCGAGATCCGACGCCGCGAGGTCGAGGGCGACGGGCCGCACGTGGATGCCGTGCTTCTGCCCGAGCTCGGTCGCGAGCGCTTCGAGCCGCTCGCCTCGCCGCGCCAGCAGCACGAGCGAGAGCCCCCGTGCAGCGAGCTCGCGGGCGAAGGCCTCCCCGAGGCCCTCCGATGCGCCCGCGACGAGCGCCCAGGGCCCGTAGCGATGCGAGAACGACGAGGCAACCATCGCGGGGTTCTACACGCGAACCGAGTCGGGCGGGTGCCCATCCCCCGTGGCGTCGAGCAGATTGAGTTGTTTCGAGCCGGGCCCTAAGCTCGGGGCGCGGAGGCCCTTCATGCGCGCCAGCACGTCCATTCTTCAGCTCGACGGAGCCGCGGCGGTGGTGCTGGGCGCCCTCTGCGCCTCGCTCTCGATGGGATGCAGCTGCTCGAGCGGCGACCGCCCGATCCGCCGCGACGGAGGCCCCGGCAGCGACGACTCCACGATCCCGCGCGACTCGAACTACGCCGACAGCCCCTACTTCGGGCCGACCGACGCGTACATCGTGCCCGACCCCGACGCCTTCTTCGCCACCGATCCGCCGCCGATGACCTGCTATCCCGATGGAGGCATGGGCCCTTGGCCGGACCCGCCGGGCGGCACGCCCGAGTGCCCCGACGACCGCAACCGCGAGGGCTGCCGCTGCGAGCACGTCGGTGAGACCGCCGCCTGCTGGCCGGGCCACCGCGCGAACCGCGGCCGCGGGCAGTGTCGGGACGGCATGACCACCTGCCTCGCGCGTGACGAGTTCGGCGGCGCGTGGGGGCCCTGCGTGGGCGCGGTGCTTCCGACGCCGGGCGCGACGCGCGGCCCGCAGGCGTGCGAGTGCTTCTCGGCGGGGCGCTGGGCCATCGACAACCTCAGCCCGTGCTTCGTCTCGAGCGGCGCGGGGGGCGCTCCGCCCGTCTACGCAGTGAGCACGTTCATCGATCCGGGAACGGGCCACGCGATGTGCCCGCGGAGCATCACGAGCGTCCCGCCACCGCCCGAGCCGGGCACCGACTGGAGCACCGACGCGCTCACGGTCGACTGCGCCGGCCAGTTCCACCTCTGCTACACGCTGCGCGCCGGCGACGCGTCGATGCCGCACGACACCGACTGCGTCTTGGCCGAGACCTGCGTCGACACGTGGTACCCGACGCCGGACACGATGCAGACGCTTCCGCCGCTGCCCGCGTGGACGAGCAGCGACACGGCCTGCGCGCTCGCGTTCACGACGACCGGCGGCTACGGCGAGATGAGCGTGCAGGGCTTGTCGATCGAGTGCGACGAGGTCGGCGACGCCGCGGGCCAGCGCTACGTGTTCAACCGAGTCCGCTACTGTCCGAGCTCCTGCAACACCAACCCCAGCGCCCCCGAGTGCGCGAACTGCATGCAAGGCGGCTCGGGCAACTTCTGAATCGAGGCCCCTCGGTGTGGATTCCCAGCGAGACCGACTCGCCCTTCGATCGGATCGGGGGCGAGGCCGCGGTGCGCGCGCTCGCCGCCGCCTTCTACGAGGACATGGACGCGAACGAGCCCGAGCTCGCGCGCCTGCACCCGCTCGACGAGGACGGCAAGGTGGCCCCGCAGAACCGCGAAAACTTCGCGGCCTTCCTGGTCGAGTGGCTCGGCGGCCCTCGCGCGTACTCGCCCGTGCACGGCCATCCGCGGCTTCGGATGCGTCACGGGCGCGTCGTCGTGAACGAGGCGATGCGCGATGCGTGGGTGCGCTCGATGAAGCGAGCGATGGACCGGGTCGGGATCGAGGGCGAGGTCCGCGCCTTCCTCGACCTGCGCTTCACCGAGGTCGCCGACTTCCTCCGCAACGTGGAGGGATGACGCGTCGCGCCCGGGGCGCCGAGGAGGACGCGGAGGGAGGACGCCGAGGCGATTGAGTTGTTTCCGGCCGAGCCCTAAGCTCGACGCGTGGCCCGCACCTGTCTCCTCTTCGCGCTGGTCGCGCTCACCGTCGGCCCCGGCTGCAGCGCCGACACCCGCGCGTCGAGCGCGCCACGCCCCGAGGGGACGGTCGGGGTGCTGCGGCCCGGCGGTGACGGCGGGCTCGCCCCCGGTGACGGCGGCGGCCCCGACCCGGACGCAGCGGTCGCGCCCCGGGTCGACATCACGGCGCCCGCGACGGGAAGCAGCTTCGTCCGCGACACGATCGACGCCGCCGCGTGGGTCGCCTCGGTCGACTTCCAGGTCGCGTTCGAGGGCGTGGCCAGCGTCGAGCTCGCCTCCGGCGGTACGTCGCTCGGAACGGTGGACGCCGCCGGGCACCTCACCTACGCGTTCCACGCGGACGGCACGTTCGACGTCGACGCCATCGGCCGCGACGCGGGTGGCGTCGAGCGCGCGCGCGACTCCATCTCGATCACGATCACGCCGCCGGTGGACACCGGCTGCCACGCGATGCTCGACGCGCTCGGCCTCGACTGGCAGGCGACCGCTGCCCAGCGCGGGATCGCCGATCCGGTCCGCGTGCAGCCGCTGATCGCCGGCGTCACGTACCGCTACCAGACCAGCACCACGGCCTCGGCGATGATCATGGACTGCGCGCTCGCCCCGCGGCTCGCACAGCTCTCGGAGCTGGTCCGCCAGTACGACATCGTCGAGATCGAGCACATCGGCATCTACAACTACCGGTGCATCGGCGGCGGCAACCCCGACACCGACGGCTGCACGCCGAGCATGCACGCGCAGGCGCGCGCCATCGATCTGCACGCCTTCATCACCCGCGACGGCACCCGCTACGACGTCACGGACGACTACGTCATCACCACGCGGCACGACAGCTGCCCGATCCCGTCGTCGTCGGAGCCGGACCGGATCCTCAAGGAGATCGCCTGCTCGATGGTCGAGGACCGGATCTTCCAGATCGTCCTGACGCCCAGCTACAACGCCGACCACCGCGACCACTTCCACGTCGACATGACCGAGGGCTCGATGTACCTCGGCGGCGGCGCGTGGGGCGTCGATCCGCCGATCGAGGGTCTCGGCGAGTAGGCCCGCCGCTCGTCGCGATTTTGATCCGCGCGCGATCGCCTCGATACGATTCGATTCGTGATCTCGGCAACAGGGCTCGGCCTGCGAAGGGCCGTCGCGTGCGTGCGGACGGAAGGCGACGGAGGGTGGCGTCGCTCATGACCACCAAGCCCCCCGGAAGCGGCCGCCCTCTCAAGCCGCCGGTGCGCGTGCGGCCCGGCGCGCTCCTGCGAGAGCGGACCGGCTGGGCCCTCGGCGCCCGGGCCGTCGACGAGCTCTACCGCGTGGCGCGCGTCATGAGCGAAGGACGACGCGAAGGCGACGTCTACTTCGGCACCACGCTCATCGACATCGACCTCGTCCGCGCGCTCGGCGGGCTCGTGAAGGGGCCGGACGACGTGGCGCTCATGGCGCGGCTCCAAGATGCGGTGACGGGATCGGTGCGCGTGCGCCTGCGCGCCATGCGCATCGCGGAAGAGGAAGTGGCGCGTCGGTTCCCCGATCGCGTCATCGGAACGGCGCGCACCGAGACGCGCTTTCGCATCGAAGGAACGCACTTGTACGTGGATGTGGATCTGGAGGCCCCGATCGGGGGAAGCTCGACGGCGGTGGGCAGCTGATGGCGGCGGAAGGCAAGGTCATCCACGTCGAGTTCGGACCCGGCGGCGGCCGCCGCATCGCGCCGCCCCCGCCCGAGCGCGAGGCCGAGACGATCGAAGCGCGGGCGCGGCGTCGCGATCCCGCCGCGGACCTCTACGGCCGCCCCGAGGTGTCGCGTCTCTTCGGAATCCCCGAGAGCCGCCTGCGCTACTGGGAGCGCACCGGGTTCCTGCCGCCCACCGGCGAGGCCGGCGCGCGCAAGCTCTACACCTTCCAGGACCTCATCGGGATCCGCGCCGCCAAGGCGCTGCTCGAGCGAGGCGTGTCCGTGCGCAAGGTGCGCAAGACGGTGGAGGCGCTCCGGCGCGCGCTGCCCGACGTGGTGCGCCCGCTGAGCGAGCTGCGCGTCGTCGCCGACGGCCAGAACGTGGTCGTCCAGGGTGAGCGGGCGCGCTGGGAGCCGGCGACCGGGCAGCTGATGCTGGACTTCGACGTGAGCGCGCTGCGCGAAGAGGTCGTGCGCGTGCTCCGCCCCGCCACGCTCGATCCCGACCGTCGGCGCGCCGCCTACGAGGCCTACCTCGAGGGGTGCCGCTTCGACGAGGAGGCCGTGACGATGGACCGCGCCGAGAGCGCGTACCGGCGCGCGATCTCGCTCGACCCGTCGCTGGGCCACGCCCTCACCAACCTCGGGAACCTGCGCTTTCGCCGCGGCGATGCGACGGACGCCGAGACGCTCTACCGCCGTGCCCTGGCGGTGGACGCGGCGCAGCCGGAGGCCTGGTACAACCTCGGCTTCCTCGCCTACGAGCGCTCGGACGCGCAGGAGGCGGCGCACCTGTTCGACCGGGCGATCGCCAGCGACCCGAGCTTCGCCGACGCGCACTTCAACCTCGCGATGGCGCTCGAGGACCTCGGCCGCGGACGCGAGGCGCGCCGGCACTGGGAGATCTACCTCTCCCTCGATCCCACGGGTCGCTGGGCGGACATCGCGCAACGGCACCTCGGCTGAGGCGCGCGTGGGCTCGCCCCGCTCGCCGCTCTGGGCGCGCGCGCTGGCGCTGAACGCTCTGTCCGATCCGCGCTTCGTGCCGGTGGCGGTCGGCGGCTTGCTCGGCGCGATGGTGCTGCGCGGGGCGCTCGAGCCCTTCGGCGACCAGGACGTCGGCTGGCTGGCGGCCGCAGGGCGCACGATCCTCCGGGCGGGCGAGGTGCCGCGCACCAACGGCTGGGGCGTGACCGACGCGTCGCTGCCCTGGACGATGCACGAGTGGGCGCTCGGCCCGCTCTACGCCCTCGCGCTCTCCCACGCGGGCCTCGCGGGAGCCGTGGCGCTCGGGATCGCTGCTGCGGGCGTGACGAGCGCGCTCCTCGCCCTCGGGACCATCGGCCGCGCGCGATCGCTCGGCGCCGGCGCCCTCGCCTGCGTGCTGGCCATGCTCGCCGCGCGCGAGTGCCTGGTCGAGCCGCGACCCGCGTATCTCGTCCTCGGCGCGCCGATCGCGATGGCGCTCCTCGTGACGCGCGAGCGATTCGGGTGGGCGAGCGCCGTCTCGGCGATCGCGCTCGAGCTCGTGTGGACGCAGCTGCACGGGAGCTTCCCTCTCGGCCTCGCGCTGCTCGCGATGGGCGCGCTCGCGCACACGAGCGACCCGCGGAGCCGGCGCGTCGCGCTCGCCGGTGCGGCCCTCTGCACGCTCCTCAACCCGTACGGGCTCGGGCTCTTCGATCTCGTGCGTCGCTACGTCGTGGGAGGCGACGACGGGGCGGCCGCGATCCACGCGCACATCGCCGAGTTCCAGCCCCTCTGGGCCGCGGGGCCGGTCTTCGGGCACCCCGTCCGCGTTCTCGGCGTGGCGCTCGTCGCGCTGGGTGGGCTCGAGGGCGCGCTCCGCGGCCCGCGACCCGACCGCGCGGCGGCCGTGCTCTCGCTCGCGCTCGCCGTCCTCGCGCTGCTGCACGCCCGCTACGTGCCCCAAGCGGTCACTCTCGGCGCGGTCCTCCTCGTGCCTCGCCTCGATGCGGCTCTCGCTGGCGTGCCGCTCGCGCGCCCGGAATTCGACCCCGCGCAGGTGGCACGCCGCACCGCGCTCGCGTCCCTCGTCGCGAGCGCGCTCGCCGCATCGCTCGTGCTCGCGCGGGGAGCTCACGCCGACGAAGCGATCGGCGGCGACGCGCTGCCCGCCCTGGCACGCGACCCACGGGCCGCCGGACACGCGACCTACGTCGCCTTCGATGCCGCAGGCAGGTACCTCTGGCTCGCGCCCGCGCCGGCACGGGTGTTCTTCGATCCTCGCAACGACTGCTACGCCACGGCGACCGCGCGGACGGCCTACGCCCTCGAAGAAGGCGACTGCACCGGCGCCTGCGTCGAGGACGCGCTCGCGCCCGTCGAGGTCGCCATCGTTCCGAGCGAGCACGCGATCTACCCGTCGCTCGCAGCGAGCGACGCATGGACGGAAGCACGCGCCGTGGACGACTGGCACCTCTTCGTCCGACGCGGATCCGCGGCGCTCCGTGGCCCGTGACCGAGCGAGCGCCGGACGGGAGCGACCACCCAGGTCCGGACGAGGGACTCGTGTTTCCGGACGAGGGACGTGCGGGCGGACTGCTATGGTCGTGCCGTGAACGCGGCGGACTGGATGCGGAACGCGCTCGCCCTGCACGACGACGCAGAGCAGGCCCGACAGCTCGCGCGCGCCACGGGAGGCGACGAGGACGCGATCGGCGCGCTCGATCGGGACGCCGCGCGGCGGCGCGCCGCGCTGGGGACCGGCGAAGCGCGCGAGCGAGTCGAGGAGGCCGTCGCCGCGGGCGCCCTCGACCCGGCGAGCCACGGCGCGATCCTCTCGCACCTGGGCCGGATCGCGACGCTCGAGGTGCTCGCGCGCCGCCGCATCTGCAGTTGCTGCCTCGCCGCGCGCGAGAAGGCCGTCCTCGGCGATCGCGAGCGGAGCGTGACCGAGCTGGCGCACGACGTGCGCCTCGCCGAGCGCCCCGCCGCGCTCGAGGCGTGGCGCGCTGGCGGAGCCTCGCCGCCCAGGGTCGCGCCGAGCGGATGGAAGCACTGGCCGACGCGGCCGAGCGGAGCGCGAAGATCGCCGCGCGGGGCCCGGCGGCGCCCGATGCGGTGCCCGACGATCTCGCCGAGCACGCCGAGCACTTTCTGGAGGCCTCGCGCGACGCCGCCCAGGATCTCGTCGCGCGCACCGCCGTTGGCCGCCCACCCGCACGCGAGGCCCTCCTCTCCACGTTCCGCGCGCTCGCCCCGACCGCGCTCGACGCCCCGCGCCGGATCGACCGCGCTCGCCGCATCGCCGCCTCCTGTGCGCTCGATCTCGGGCGCGAGCTCACGCAGCACGTGCGCGTCGCGCGATCCCGCTGGGCGCTGCTCGGCGCGCTCGTGATCCAGCGCCCCGTCGTCACGGTGCTCGAGTCGCCCGAGCCCGCCGGCCTCGGCGACGAGCGAGGCCTCTTGGGCGCGGTGGCCACGGCTCTCTGTCGCGCGCTCGTCTCACGCGCGCTTCCCTTCGAGCACGCGCAGGCCGAGCCCGCGAGCGCTGCTGAGGCCGTCGGCGCGCTCTTCGCCGCCTTCCTGGCCGACCCCGCGTTCGGCGCGCGCGCGCTCGACGGGGACGGCGCGAGGCACGGGCCGTCGCGGCCGCCTGCGCCACCGCGATCGTGCTCCGAGCGCGGCTCGCGTGTTCGACGGTCGTCGCGGGCACGCCCTCGTCGCGCAGCGAGGAGCTGGCGCGCGAGCTCGGCGCGTGCGCGCTCTTGGTCGACCTGTCCCTCGTCTCGATCGAGCTGTCTGGCCGGCCCGCGCGAGCCGCGAGCCGCTGCCCTCACGCGCGCGCGCGCGGCGCTGGCAGCGCTCGCCTGGGCGCCCGCCCTCCGCGAGCGCTACGACGTCGACTTCCACCGCAACCCGCGGCTGGGCGAGCTGTTCCGCGGCATCGCGGCGCGGGGCGGGTTCACCTCCGTCGAGGCGATTTCGACGAGCTCGGCGCCGCCCCGGGGGATGCGCGCGCGTCGTCGTCGAGCTGGCCGAGGGCTCGGCGGCTGATCCGCGCGCTCTGCTGGATTCGTGACCGCGCGATCCGCACACTCCGTAACGTGACTTCCGTGCCGTCCCTCGCCTTCGCCGCCGAGCTCGCCCAACGCCAGCAAGGCCTTCCTGGAGCAGATCGGCCCGGGCGCCGTCGCGGTGCTCGCCTCCGCGCCGGTGCACCTGCGGAACAACGACGTCGAGCATCCCTAACGTCAGGACAGCGACTTCTTCTACCTGACGGGCCTGGACGAGCCCGAGAGCCTGGCGATCTTCTCGAACGTCCACGGAAAGCACCGCTACGTGCTCTTCGTCCGCCCGCGCGACCCGGAGCGCGAGACCTGGGACGGCCCGCGCGTGGGCGTCGAGGCCGCTCCGGCGCGCTTCGGCTGCGACGCCGCGTTCCCGAACCTCGAGCGCAACGAGCGCCTGCCCGGTTACCTCGAGAATGCGCGAGCGCTGCACTTCTCGCTCGGGCGCGATCCGGCGATCGACACCCAGGTGCTGCGGGCGCGGGATCTCGTGCGCCGGCGCGCCCGCCTCGGCGTCCTCTACCCCGCCACGCTCGTCGACCTCTCGGCGACCGTCCACCCGATGCGCCTGTTCAAGTCGGAGGGCGAGGTCACGACGATGCGGCGAGCCGCCGAGGTGAGCCGCGAGGCGCACGCGCGCGCGATGGCCGTCGCCAAGCCCGGCGCGTTCGAGTACGAGGTCGAGGCGGAGATGCTGCGCTCGTTCCGGCGCCACGGCGCCGAGCGCCCGGCCTACGAGCCCATCGTCGGCTCCGGGCCGAACGCGACCATCCTGCACTACCGGAAGAACGACCGCCGCCTCGAGGACGGGGACCTCTTGCTCATCGATGCCGGGTGCGAGCTCGACTACTACGCGAGCGACGTGACCCGGACCTTCCCCGTGGGCGGCCGCTTCACGCCGCCGCAACGCCGCCTCTACGACGCGGTGCTGCGCGCCCAGGAGCTCACGATCGCCGCGACGCGACCGAGCGCGACGCTCGAGGGCCTGCATCGCATCACGCTGCGATCGATCACCGAGAGCCTCGTGGAGCTCGGCCTCGTCGAGGGGCCGGTCGAGACCGCGATCGAGAAGGAGCTCTACAAGCCCTTCTACATGCACTTCCACCTCCTTTCAGCTCAGATGGACGTGCACGACGTCGGCAGCTACTTCGTGGATGGCGGCCCGAGCAGCCCGCCCGCCCCGCGCGTGCTCGAGCCCGGCCAGGTCCTCACCGTGGAGCCGGGCCTCTACGTCGGCGCGTCGACGCGCGCGCCCGACGAGTACAAGGGAATCGGCGTGCGCATCGAGGACGACGTGCTCGTCACCTCCGACGGGCCCGACGTCCTCACCCGCGGCATCCCGAAGAAGCCCGACGAGATCGAGCAGCTCCTGGCCGCCCGCTGATCGACGTCGCCTCGGAGCGCGCGCCGTTCTCGCTTCCGAGCGGGCCTACCAGCGCCCCTGGATGCGCTGCATGAAGTCGTACGGATAGCCGAGCTCCGGCGCGCTCGCGCCGTCGAGGAGCTCGCGCTGCGCAGGCGTGAGCTTCAGCGTGGCCGCGCCCAGGTTGTCCTTCAGCTGCTCCAGCGTTCGCGCGCCGAAGATCACGCTGGTGACCGCGGGCTTGCCGAGGAGCCAAGCGAGCGAGACCTGCGAGAGCGTCGCGCCCGTCTCCTTGGCCACCGCCTCGACGGCGCCGAGGGTCTTCCAGTTCCGCTCGCTGTCGTAGCGCGCGTAGTTGCTCTTCCACTTCTCCGACGCGAAGCGGCCCTCCTTGGCGCCCTCGCCCTTCTTGTACTTGCCGGACAGGAAGCCGGCGGCGAGCGGCGACCACGGCATGATCCCGACCCCGAAGCGCTGGCAGAGCGGCACGTGCTCGCGCTCGAGATCCCGCACGACGAGCAGTACTGGGCCTGGAGCGACACGAAGCGCTCGGCCCGCAGCCGCTCGCTCGCCCACAAGCTCTCGACGAGCCGGTAGGCCGCGTAGTTCGAGCAGCCGAGGTAGAGCACCTTGCCTGCGCGCACGAGGTCGTCGAGCGCCCGCACCGTCTCCTCCTCGGGGGTGTCGAAGTCCTGCATGTGGATCTGGTAGAGGTCGATCCGGTCGGTCCCGAGGCGCTGGAGCGAGCCCTCGACGGTCTGCACGATGCGACGACGGGACGCGCCGGTGCCGTTCGGTCCGGCGGACATGCGGAAGCGGAACTTGGTGGCGAGCACCGTCTGGTCGCGCACCTTGCGCTCGGCCATCCAGCGACCGACGACGCGCTCGCTCAGCCCGTCCTGGCCGTACCACGTCGGCGGTGTCGATGAAGTTCACCCCCGCCTCGCGCGCGGCGTCCATGATCGCGAACGAGGTGCTCTCGCTCGCGCCCACGCCGTGCATGAACGAGCTCGCGTCGGCCTCACCGAACGTCATCGCGCCCAGACACAAGGACGAGACCTCGAGCCCACTCCTGCCCAGTCTTCGAAACTCCATGTCGCCTCCGTGCATGCCCTTTGTCGGGGCGCTCGCCTCGTTCGTCAAGCCCGGTCGACGCGGCGAGACCTCGGAGTACGCTCTCGTGTCGTGTCTCGATCCGGGGTCGCGCTGCTCCTGTTCCCGCTCCTGCTCGTGCCCGCCTGCACGAACCGCACGCCCACGCTCTCCGACTCGGTCGGGACCGTGATCGAGTGGAGCTGCATGACGGGCGAGTGCCAGGTCACGGCCAGCTCCGAGCCACCACCGGAGTGCGAGGGCGACGACATCTTCGTCGTGGGCGCGGGGGCGCTCGCCATCCTCTGCAGCGCCTCGATCGACGCGAGCCACCAGCTCGTCCTGCGCGAGGCGACGTGCCGTCCTTTCGTGTGCAACGTGGCCGCCGACTGTCCGCACTGGCCCGACCGCGACTACGGGTGCGACGGCGGGATCTGCACCACGGCCGACGTCGCGCTCGACGCGCTGGACCTGCAGGCGCTCTGCCTCTTGCACGTCGCCCGCGGGCCGACGTGCGAGGCGATCGATGCCGACCCCGCGGTCGGACGGCGATGGCGCAGGCGCAGGCCGCATGCACGGCGACCGGCTGTTCGATCCCGGACGCGTGCCGGCCATGAGGACGATGCTGCGCCACGCGCGCGAGGCGGCGCTGGGCCACGTCGCCACCGTCGGCGGCTTGCGCGGCGTGGTCCGGCTCGAGGCCACCTGCCGAGCGAGCCTGGCAGGCGCAACTCGCCGATCCGCACTTCGGCGAGATCGAGATGCGCGGCGCGCTCTCGCAGCCCGGGACGAGCACCGCGTTCGTGATCGTGCACGGCATGGGCGGCAACCTCGCCAGCCCCTACACGGCGCGCATGGCCCGAGCCGTCGTCGGGGCCGGCCACACGGCGCTGCGGCTGCTGCTGCGGGGCGCGAGCGGCGACGGAGTCGACCTCTATCACGCGGGTCAAGGCGACGATCTCGCCCAGATCACGCGCTCGACCACCCTCTCCGGCTACGAGCACCTCGTGATCGTCGGCTACTCGCTCGGCGGCCACATCTCGCTGCGCCACGCCGCCGACGGCCCGCACGATCCGCGCCTGCGCGCCGTCGTCGCGATCTGCCCGCCGATCGATCTCGAGCACGGGACGCGCGCGATCCAGCGCTTCGATCGCCGCCCCTACCAGGAGTACGTGCTCCGGAGCCTGCGGCGCCAGCTGGCCGAGGTCGGAGCCCGGCGCGGCGCCCCGCTTCCGCGCGTCGATCCGCGCGCGATCCGCACCATCCGCGACTGGGATCGGCTGGTCATCTGCCCGCGCTTCGGCTTCGAGAGCCTCGAAGCGTTCTACCGCGACGAGGCGGCGGGCCCGCGCCTCGCCTCGATCCGCGTCCCGACCCTACTCGTCGTGGCCGATCGACCCGATGATCGCCGTCGACACGGTGGTGCCGTGGCTGGATCACGCGAGCGACGCCGTCACCATCGTCCGCAAGCGCCGGGGCGGGCACGTCGCCTTTCCGTCCGACGTCGGCCTGCTCGGCGAGCGCGGCAGCCCCATCGAGGACGAGATCGTCCGCTGGGTCTCGCCGCTGCTCGTCAGGAGCGAGCGGGCGCGGTGATCTGCATGTTCCGGGCGACCGCCAGCGACGAGCGTCGTGCGCCGGAAGAGCGCCGGCGTGAACACCGTCGGCTGATCGACCTCGCGCTTCATCTGCTTGGCCCGCGCGTAGACGATCTCGAACAGACGCTCCATCCGGCGCGGCGTGGGATCGTGCGCCTGCGAGCCGAGCCAGTCGCTGAGGACCGAGAGCACGCCCGGGGCGTGCCGCGATGGACGTAGGGATCGAGCCCCGAGGAGATCGCTGAGGCTCCGCTGCAGACGGTAGGGCTGCTCCTCCAACAGGACGAACGAGTGCTTGCCGCCGTCCACGTGGCTGAGCGCGCACGCCAGCCCGAGCTCGAAGGGCATGTTGAAGCGTGGGACGCGCTTGCCCGCCGGCCCCGAGGTGGTGACGCGGCTCAGGTCGTGGGCCGAGGCGGCGCACGATCGCATCAGCTCGAGGATGCGCGACAAGCGGCCGGCGCCCGCATCGGGCACCTCGAGCACGCAGCGGGGACGACGCCGGAGCGCGACCAGGCCGGTGACCAGCGCGACGAAGAGCGGCTCGTATCTCTTGTCGAAAGGTACGTTGAGGAAGACGGAGTCGCGGAACGGCGGCGCGTCGGCGAGCGCCGTCGCGTCACTGCCGAGGGCGCGCGCGATGGCCGCCCGATCGGCGGCGTCGGGCTGGATGTCTGCGCTCGGCCCCCTCGTCCCGTCGTGCTCCGTCACGAGGCGCGTCTACCAGGGGCGCCGCGGAGCGCGAAGCGCCCTGCCCCGCCTGCGCGGGGGAGCGGCAGAGGGTTGGGGAGAGGACTGCGAAGGTGGTGCTGGAGCGGGGCCGCTGCGAGTGGGCGTGGGCGCGCCGCTCGCTCGCCAGCTCGATCGAGCCTGCCCATCGGTCGCCTTCGCGATCGCGGCGGCACGGGGGCGCTCCTCGCGACCGCATCGCGCGCGAAAGGCGGCGCGCTCGCGGGCGCTCGTCGCCCCCGCGCCCGCTTCTCAGGTCGTCCGTGGCTGGGTTTGGTTGGCGCGTCGCCTTCGGCTCCTCCACAGCCGAAGCGGCTCCGCAACTTCCGCGATCGAGCAGGGCTCTGCCCTCGCGCACCCGGTCTGCTCGGCGGCCGCTGTGTCGAGACGAGAGACTCCCTCTCCCGCGGAAGCGGGAGAGGGTTGGGGAGAGGGACTGCGAAAGGTAGTGCCGGAACGGGCCGCTGCGAGAGGCGGGCGCTCGCTCGGTGGATCGAGCTCCTCCCATCGGTCGCCTTCGCGATCGCGGCGGTCCGTGGCTGGCTTGGTTTGCGCGGCGCCTTCGGCACCTCCACTGCCGAAGCGGCTCCGCCGCTTCCGCGATCAGGCGAGGGCTCTGCCCTCGCTCACCCGGTTGCTCGGCGGCCTCCGTCTCGCGACGAGAGACTCCCTCTCCCGCGGGAGCGGGACTGCGCGGCCCGAGCGAGGAAGGAGTCGATTTCTGCTAGCGTTCTCGCTGCATGGCTCACCCCAAGGTCGTCTACGCGTCGTACGACGGATTCCTCAAGACCGTCATCGAGCAGTACTGGGAGACCCGCCGCAACACGGCGCACTTCCTCGCGCTCCTGCTCGCCTCGCGGGAGGCCTGGTCGGTCGCGTGGGAGGGCGTGAAGTCGGAGGACACCCACCGCCGCGCGCTGATGGGCGCCGGGGGGGCGGCCGCCATCTACGTGCTGCTGCGCATCTTCATCGGCGGACCGATCGGCCTCGTGCTGACGGGCGTCTCGATCGCCTCGCTCGTGGCCGCGTACTCGTCGAACCACCGCCACATCTGGGACCAGCAGGAGCGCTACCGGAAGCTCATCGCCGACTACCGCGTGAAGTACGATCGGGTCCGCGCCGACTGGCTCGACGGGACGATCAGCGAAGAGAACCGCGACCTGATGATCGAGGGGCTCCTCAACCGCTTCATGGAGGAGATGGACGACGACCCGACGAGCGGCCGCACGCCGGGGATCACCAGCGAGAGCGCGAAGGACGCGCGCGGGGGCGCTCCGAAGCGGGAGGGACGCGAGCGATGAGCGCGGCGAGCCAGCGAATCGGGGTGCTGACCTCGGGCGGCGATGCGCCCGGGATGAACGCTGCCGTGCGTGCCGTGACGCTGATCGCGGCGCAGGCGGGCGTGGAGGTCGTCGGTGTCCTGCGGGGCTACGAGGGCTTGCTCGACGGGCAGACGCGATCGCTGACGCGACGGGTCGGCGGAGGGCTCGCTCCCGAGCACGACGTGGAGAACGCGGCGAACCTCGGCGGAAGCATCCTCGGCTCGGCGCGCTGCAAGGCGTTCTACGAGGCCGCCGGGCGCGCGCGGGCCGCGGCCGCGCTGAGAGAGCTCGACGGGCTGGTCGTCATCGGCGGCAACGGCTCTCTGACCGGCGCGCACGCGCTCGCCGCCGAGCACGGGGCGCGCGTGGTCGGCATCCCGGCTTCGATCGACAACGACATCGGCTGCACGTCGAGCGCCATCGGCGTGGACACGGCGCTCAACACGATCGTCGAGGCGTGCGACCGGATCTCCGACACCGCGCGCGCGCACCGCCGCGCCTTCATCGTCGAGGTCATGGGCCGCCAGTCGGGCTACCTGTGCATGGCGAGCGCGATTGCGGCCGGCGCCGACGCGGCCTTGTTCCGCGAGGACGGCCGCACCCCGACCGACCTCGTGCGCGCCGTCACCGAGGTGGTGCGACGCGGCTTCGAGGGGGCGCGCGGCAAGGATCGCGTGCTGGTGATCAAGGCCGAGGGCGTCGAGATCCCCTGCACGCGCCTGGCGCGCGAGGTCGAGGAGGCGCTGCGACCGACGATGGGTGACGTGGAGATCCGCGCCACCGTGCTCGGGCACGTCGTTCGCGGCGGCAGCCCCTCGTTCCTGGACCGCATGATCGCCAGCCGCTTCGCGCTCGCGGCGACGACCGCGCTCTTCGAAGCGAAGACCGACGTCATGACCGCCTGGCAGCCCGCCACGGGCGGCGGCGAGGGGACCCAGGACCGAAGCGTCCAGCTCTTCCCGCTCACCCGCGTGCTCGAAGAGACCGCGGCCCTGCTCGACGGGACCAGCAACGTGACCAAGCACCGCGTCGCGCTCATGCAAAAAGCCGCCGGCGTCCTCTCGCTCTGACGCACGATGCGAGCGTCGATCGCCGCACGGATCGCCCTCGCCCTCACGCTGGCGGCTCCCTCCGTCGCGCTCGCGCAGGACCCGCTCGGGACCGGGCGCGCGGCCCTCGCGCGCGGCGCGCTCGACGAGGCGAGCACGGCCTTCCGCGCCGCCGGCGGGCCGGACGGGCACCTCGGCCTCGGGCGGGTGGCGATGCTCCGGGGCGCGTACGACGAGGCGGCCGCCGAGGCGCGCGCCGCGGGCGACGGCACCGACGCGCAGACGCTGCTCGGCGAGGCGCTGATGTCGCGCGGCCATCTCGACGAGGCCGACGCCGCACTGCGCGCCGTGGTCGACCGCCCGGAGGCACATCGCGCGCGCGTCGTGCTCGCGCGTCTGCTCGTGCGCCGAGGCCGCCGAGCCGAGGCGCGGCCCTTCGCGGTGGCCCTCGTCCATGCGTACAACGATCACACCATCCCGACCACGGACGCCGAAGGCCTGGCGCTCGTGGGGATGGCGACGGCCACGCTCGGCTCGGCGCACGATGCCAACGATGCGTTCACCGCGAGCGCGCGCGTCGATCGCGGGCGTGTGGAGACCGAGGTCGAGTGGGCCGCGCTCTTCCTGGCCCACGACGACGCCGGCCACGCCGAGGAGTGCATCCGGGACGCGCTCGCCACGAGCCCTCAGGACGCGCGCGCGCTCACGGCGCGGGCGCGCATCCTCCTCGCGCAGAGCTGGGACTTCGAAGGGGCGCGCGAGGCGCTCGATCGGGCCCTCGCGACGAGCCCTTCGCTCGTCGCCGCGCACGTGACGCTCGCCGGCCTGGCGATCCGGGACGAAGACTGGGTGACGGCCGAGCGGCACCTGGACGAGGCGCTCGCCGTCGACCCGACCGATCTCGAGGCCCTCTCCGTACGAGCCGCCCTCCGATTCGTCGCGTCCGATGCCCGCAGCTTCGAGCGCGCCGTGGCCGAGGTCCTGCGCCTGAGCCCCGGCTACACGGCCGTCTACACCACGGTGGCCGAGTACGCCGACTGGGCCCATCGCTACGAAGAGATCGCCCTGCTCGCGCGGCGCGCCCTCGAGCTCGATCCCCGCGACGCGCGTGCCGAGGCGACGCTCGGCATCAACCTGCTGCGCCGCGGCGACGAAGAGGAAGGGCTGACGACGCTCCGCAGCGCGTTCCGCCACGACCACTTCAACGTCCGCGTCTTCAACCTGATCCACCTCTTCGACGGCCCCCTCGCACGCGACTACGAGACCTTCGAGAGCGCTCCTTTCGTCTTCCGCATGCACCGCGAGGAGCGGCCCGTGCTCGAGCGCTACGTGCCGCGCACGCTCGAGGCGGCCTACCGCGACATGCGGCGGCGCTACCACTTCACGCCGAGCGGCCCGCTCCACATGGAGCTCTTCGCCTCCACGACGCACTTCGCGGTGCGCACGACGGGCCTGGCGAGCCTGGGCGCGCAGGGCGTGTGCTTCGGGCGGGTGGTGACCGCGCTCTCGCCCCGCGGCGGGCCCTTCGACTGGGCCGAAGTGACGACGCACGAGCTCTCGCACGTGTTCCACGTCCAGATGAGCCACGGGCGCGTGCCGCGCTGGTTCACCGAGGGCCTGGCCGAGCACGAGACGACGCTCGCGAGCGCTCACTGGCGGCGCGAGGACGACCACCTCCTCGCGCGGGCGCTGGCGAGCGGCGCGTTTCCTCCCATCCGGGATCTGAGCTTCGCCTTCACGCACGCCCGCTCGGGCGAGGAGATGCTCACCGCGTACTTCGGCGCGTGGCGCGTCGTGGCCTATCTCGATCAGCGGTTCGGCTTCCCGGCGCTGGTCCGCATGCTGCGCGAGTGGGGCCGCGGGCGCAGCACGACCGAGGTGTTCCGCCGCGCGCTCCACGCCGACGTGAGCCAGGTCGACGCCGATTTCCGCGCAGCCGAGACCGCCCGCCTGGCCTACCTCGCCAGCGACTTCTTCGTCGACCGTGCCGGCGCGTTCGAGCTCGACGCCGTCCGCGCGCGCGCCCGCCTCGGGGCGGCCGACCCCGACGCCCAGGCTGCGCTCGCCGCCGCCGAGCACGCGAGCGGTCACGGCCTCGAGGCGCTCGCCGCCGCGCAGGCGACGATCGCGCTGCGCCCCGAGGACCCGACGGCGCGCTTCGTCCTCGCGGCGCTCGCCGTCGAGCGCCACGATCCGGTGGAGGCCGAGACCCAGCTCGCGGCGCTGCTCGCGTCGGGGCACGATGGCTACGAGGTCGCTCTGCTCTCCGGCACGGCCGCGCACCAGCGCGGGGACGCCGCCGCGGTCCGGGCGGCGCTCGAGCGCGCCATCCACGTCGACGACGCACGACCCGAGGCCCACCACCTGCTCTTCGGGACGGCCCGAGAGGCGGCCGACGCAACGCTCGCGCTGCGCGAGGCGCGCCGTCTGGTCGAGATCGACGAGCACGATCGCGAAGCGCTCGCCTACGTCCTCGATGCCGCCGCCGCGGCGGGGGACACCGCGACCCTCGATGCGCTCGCGCCGCGCACGCTCACCACCGACCCCGAGCGCGCCCGCGGGCATCAGCTGCTCGCCGAGTCGCTCGAGCGTGGCCATCACGACGCGGAGGCGCTCTACGAGGCCGACACGTGGCTCTTGCTCGAGCCCGCGCGGGCCCACGACATCCAGACCATGCGCGCGCGCCTGCTCCGGGCGCTCCACCGCGCCCGCGAGGCGGCCGAGGCCGAGACGCTCGCGGCCGCCCCCACGCCATAGGGCCCGCGCAGAAACAAGTGGCTCGAGACCGCGCGCGTCGACGGAGCGCGATCGCGTGCGCGCCCGGAGCGCGCAGCGAGGCGTACCCCTGGTACGCCGCAGCGAGCAGCGAGGACGAAAGCCGCGAGCACGCCCGTCCACGCGACCGCAACCGATCCACTGGGCCCTTAGGCGTCGGGGCGCCCGACGGGATCGTCCCATCCGCGCACGCGCGCACGTCGGGAGTGGTCTATCCTCGGCGCGGGGAGAGAACCGGATGCCGTTCGGACCACGCTGGGGCGCGCCTCTCATCACCGCCGACGACGACGCGCGGATCGTGCAGGCCATCGACCGGGCCGAGAAGGGCTCGCGCGGCGAGGTCCGCGTGCACCTCGAGCGAGTCTGCTCGGCGGAGGACGCGCTCGACCGCGCGGCCGAGGTCTTCGCCGAGCTCGGAATGCACGCGACGAAGGAGGCGACCGGCGTGCTGCTCTACGTCGCGCTCGAGCCCCGCGTGTGCTGCGTGTTCGCCGGAGAGGGTATCCACGGCGCCGCGGCGCCTGGATTCTGGGACGACATCGTCGATCGCGTCGGCACCGGATTCGCTGCGGGCCGCGCGGCCGACGGGCTCGTGGCGGCGCTCGACCAGATCGGCGTGCTCCTGCGCGAGAAGGTTCCGGGCGAGGACGTGCACGGCAACGAGCTGCCCAACGTGGTGACGACGTGCTGAGCGACGAGGCCCCTCCCCGCGCGCGCGCTGCGCATCCAACCGGCAGGCCTTCGGCCGCCGGCACCGAGCGGGCCCGGCGGGCCCGGATCGCGACGAGGAGGCTGCCGTGATCGCTGGCATCGCATGCGTCTTCGTCGCGACCCTCGGGGTCATCGGGATGATCTTCCTGACGATCGTCACCTCGGTCGTCCGGCGCATGGCGGGCGGGAGCTACGGGCCCGGCGCGCCTCCTCCGGGCGTCGGCTGGGGCTTTCACGACCCCTACCACCGCCGGCACCATCGGCCGCATCACCACGGCATGTCGCACCACGGCGGCGTGCACCACGTGAAGCCGGCCGGCTTCGGCGGCTTCGGCGGCGGCGCGAGCCACAAGCCGCACAAGCCGAGCTTCGGCGGAGGCCACAAGCCGAGCTTCGGGCACGGCGCGAAGAAGAAGTGGTGAGCGGCCGGGCGCGCCATCGAGGCGACGCTCCTCCGATCCCCGTCGATTCGGGTACACCCCGATGGAGCTCGGTCGCTACAGTCGGCCCGTGTCGTCTCTGGCTTCCCCGTCGTCCCGCGGTTCCGGCTTCGCGCTCGTCACGCTGACGTACGTCCTCGCGGCGGGGGCCGCGCTGTTCGCCGCCGAGCACACCGCGCTCGAGCTGCCGCTGGCGCTCGGGTGGGCGAGCCTGGTGATGACGCTCGTGTGCTTCGGCGCGTCCTTCCTCGCGAAGAACTCGAGCTACTTCGATCCCTACTGGATGGCGGCTCCTCCGCTCTCGTGCGCGTGGCTCTGGAGCGAGCACGTCGAGGGCGCCTCCGCCGTGCGCGCGATCGTCGTCTCGGTGCTCGTGGCCATCTGGGCCTCGCGCCTCACGCTGAACTGGGTGCGCAGCTGGGGCGGCCCCGGGCACGAGGACTGGCGCTACGTGGAGATCCAGAAGCGGACCGGGCGGCTCTACTGGCTCGCGAGCCTCGTCGCGATCCATCTGTTCCCGGCGCTCCTCGTCTGGCTCGGCTCGCTCTCGCTGGTGCCCGCGATCGCGACCGGGACGGCGCCGCTCGGCGTGCTCGACGCCGTCGCGCTCGTCGTCACGGCCGGGGCCATCACCATCGAAGCGGTCGCGGACGAACAGCTCCGCGCGCATCGCCTCCGCGCGACGAAGGACGGCACGATCATGGAGACGGGCCTCTGGGCCTACTCGCGGCACCCGAACTACTTCGGCGAGATCAGCTTCTGGTGCGGCCTCTTCTTGTTCGCGCTCGCTGCCGCCGGGACCGAGGCGTGGCGCTGCGTGATCGGCCCCGCCGGCATGATCGCGCTCTTCGTCTTCGGCACCATCCCGATGATGGAGAAGCGCTCGCTCGAGCGCCGCCCGGCCTACGCCGAGGTGCAGAAGCGCGTCTCGATGCTCGTGCCCCTCCCGCGCCGGAACGGATGACGCCGAGGCCGCGAGGCCCCGCGTGCTTTTCGCTTGCGCATACTGAACCTCGCGGTTAATTAACCACGAGGTTCAGCATGCCGCCTCGCTCCGACCGACTCGACGCCACGTTCGCCGCGCTCGCCGATCCCACGCGCCGGAAGATCCTCGCGCGCTTGCAGGACGGCGAGGCCACCGTGAACGAGCTCGCCGCTCCGCACGACATGAGCTTGCCCGCCATCAGCAAGCACCTGCGCGTGCTCGAGAAGGCCGGCCTCGTGGTGCGCTCGCGCGACGGCCAGACGCGCCCGTGCCGCCTCGCCGCCGAGCCGCTGCGCGAGGTCGTCGAGTGGGCCGAGGCGTATCGCCGCCACTGGGAGGAGAGCTTCGATCGTCTCGACGAGTACCTCTCGGAAATGAAGAAGCGCCCCCCGTCCGCCACCACCGCACCCGCCCAGAAGGAAAAGAGCCATGCCCCACGTCGAAAGTAGCCGCACCGAGAAGAAGACCTCCGGCCCCGTCGGCGATCGCGAGATCGTCGTCACGCGCGACTTCGCGGCGCCGCGCCCGCTCGTCTACGCCGCGTTCACCGACCCGAAGCACGTGCCGAAGTGGTGGGGCCCGAAGGGCTTCGTCGTCACCACCAAGGACATCGACGTCCGCGTCGGTGGGCGCTGGCGCTTCGACATGAAGGGCCCCGACGGGACCGTGTTTCCGAACCGCATCGACTACACCGCGCTCCGCGCGCCGAGCCACATCGCCTACGCGCACGGCGCCGACGTCGATCCGGATCCGGCGCGCTTCACCGTCGCGATCGACCTCGAAGAGCTCGGGCCGGCGCGCACGCGGGTCACGATGCACTCGACCTTCGACACGGCCGCGCGCCGCGACGCCGTGGTCGGCTTCGGCGCCGTCGAGCTCGGGCAGTCGACGCTCGAGAAGGGAGAGCAGCACGTCGCGCGCAGCCTCTTCGTGACGCCGCACGCCACCGCGCCGCGCGCCACGCTGCGCCGGCTGCTCCACGCACCGCGCGCGCTGGTGTGGGAAGCGATGACGAAGCCCGAGCACTTCGCGCGCTGGTACGGGCCGCGCGTCACCAAGGTGACCGAGGTCTCGCTCGATCTGCGGGTCGGCGGCGCCTGGCGCGTAGTCATGACCTCGCCCGACGGGAGCGCGCACACGTTCTCCGGCGTGTACCGCGAGATCGTGCCCGGCGAGCGCATCGTGCAGACGTGGGCCTGGGGCGGGGCGCCCGGCGCGTCGTCGGTCGAGACGATGGAGCTCGTGGACCTCGGCGAGCTCACGCTGGTCGAGGCGACGGTCGAGCACGCCTCCCGCCAGGCGCTCGAGATGCACCTCGCCCACGGCATGGAAGAGGGCGCGACCGAGACCTACCAGCGCCTCGACGAGCTCCTCGCGACGATGCGCGCCGCGTCCTGACGCAGGACGCCCCTCTCCGGGCGATGGGCACTGCTTCGATCGCCCGGCGTGGGCAGCGTCTCGCGCGGGCCGAGGCACGCGCGCCCTGCTATGCCGCCCCGCCGTGGACGAGCTCTCGACGTCGACGTCCGTCACTGCCGGCCTCGCGCGCGAACGCCACGTTCGAGCAGGCGCTCGCTGCGCTCGAGCGCCGAGGCCGGGTCGATCTCACGGGGCTGCCGACCTCGGCGGCCGCATTGCTCCTCGCCCAGGCCGCGCGCCCCGAGGCGCCCATCGTCGTCGTCACGCCGGACGCCGACGCCGCGCGGCAGGTCGCGACGGATCTCGCCTTCTATCTCGCCGAGACCGATGGCGAGGCCTCCGAGGGCGAGGGCAGCAAGTCGGTGCTCGTCTTCCCGACGAGCGACACCACGCCCTTCGCGGACGTGGCGCCCGATCGGCGGGCCGCGATGGAGCGCCTCTCCACGCTCTTCCATCTCGCGCACGCCCTTCCCTTCCGGTGCCTGGTGGCGCCGGCCGCCGCCCTCGCGCGGCGCGTGCCGCCGCGGGCCGAGCTCGCGCGCCGCTCGATCGTCGTGCGCGCCGAGACCGAGCTCGATCGCGACAAGCTCGTCCGCACGCTGAGCGAGGGAGGCTACCTGCGCGTCCCGGTCGTCGAAGACCCGGGGACCTTCGCCGTGCGCGGCGCGGTCGTGGACGTCTTCCCCGCGAACGCGCGCTTCCCGGCCCGCATCGAGCTCGACGACTGGCTCGTGCTCTCCATCAAGGTCTTCGATCCCGAAGATCAGCGCACGCTGCGCACGACGAGCGAGATCACGCTGCACCCCGCGCGCGAGGCGCTGCTCGGGCCGAGCGAGATCGCGATCGCACGCCAGAAGATCCGCGATCTGTGCGAAGCGATCGATCTACCGACGCGAGCGACGAAAGCGCTGCTCGACGATCTCGAGTCGGGCCGCCTCGTGCTCGGGCTCGAGGGCCTCTTGCCCGCCTTCTACGACGGCCTCGAGTCGCTCTTCGAGTGCATCCCGGCGAGCGCTCGCTTCGCGCTCCTCGATCCCGCGGCCGTCGCCAGCGCGCTGCACGACGAGCTCGACGCGGCCGACGCCGATCGAAACGCGAAGGTCGCCGCGAAGAGCCCCGCGTTCCCGCTCGAGGCGCTCTACCTGGACGACGCGACGCTCGCGCGCGATCTGCTCGAGCGGCCGCTCGCCGTCTTCCATCGCGTGGCGACGCTCGGCGCACCGGAAGAAGGGGCCTCGCCGCTCGCCGCGCTGGAGTCGGTCCGTGAAGGCGAGGTGCTCTCGCTCGGCGGCGAGGATCACGCGCTGCTCGTCGCGACGCTCGCGCAGCAGCGCGCCGGCCGCGGCAAGGACGACGCGCTCGCGCCGCTCGCCGAGCGCGCCCGAGAGTGGCTCGATGCGGGGATGCGCGTGGTGGTCGCCGCACGCACGCGCACGCAGGCCGAGCGCCTCGGATCGCTGCTCAAGGGCTACGACCTGAAGCCCGCCGGGCCACCGGCCGCATTCTCCCAAGAGCTGCTGCGCATGCGCCCGCCCGGCGCGATCGAGATCGTGGTGGGCGCCGTCGCCTCGGGCTTCGTGCTGGCGACGCTCGGCCTCGTGCTCGTGACCGAAGAAGAGATCTTCGGCACGCGCGCGCACCGCGCCAAGCAGAAGAAGAAGCGGGCCGGCGCCTCGGGCAAGCCCTTCCTCGAGGATCTGCGGCAGCTCGAGCGCGGCGACTTCGTCGTGCACGTCGATCACGGCATCGGGCGCTACCTCGGCCTCGAGAAGAAGGCGCTCGGCCAGTCGCAGCTCGAGGTGCTGCGCGGCCAGGCGGCGCTCCAGGTCGAGGTGCTCGTCGTCGAGTACGCGGGCGGCGATCGCCTCTTTCTGCCGGTCACGCGACTGCACCAGATCCAGAAGTACGCGGGCGGCGAGGGGCAGACGCCCAAGATCGACAAGCTCGGCGGGCAGACCTTCGCCAAGACGAAGGCGAAGGTCCGAAAGCACGTCCAGGAGATGGCGGACGAGCTCTTGCGGCTCTACGCGCAGCGCGCCGCGGCCAAGCGGCCGCCGCTGCCGCCGGCCGACCGCACGTACGCCGAGCTCGAGGCGACGTTCGCGTTCGAGGAGACGGCCGATCAGCAGAAGGCGATCGACGAGGTCCTCGCCGATCTCGAGGGCGAGCGTCCGATGGATCGCATCGTCTGCGGCGACGTGGGGTTCGGCAAGACGGAGGTCGCGATCCGCGCGGCATTCCGCGTCGCGATGAGCGGGCGCCAGGTCGCCGTGCTCTGCCCGACGACCGTGCTCGCGCAGCAGCATCTGTCGACGTTCTCGGCCCGCATGCGCCACTACCCCGTGCGCATCGAGGGGCTCTCCCGCTTCGTCGACGGCAAGAAGGAGGCGGAGACGCTGGCCGGCATGAAGGAGGGCAAGGTCGACATCGTCGTCGGCACGCACCGCCTCCTCAGCAAGGACGTCCACTTCAAGGATCTCGGCCTGCTCGTGGTCGACGAGGAGCAGCGCTTCGGCGTCACGCACAAGGAGCGCGTGAAGAAGCTGCGGAGCGAGGTCGACGTCCTCACGCTCACCGCGACGCCGATCCCGCGGACGCTCCAGCTCGCGGTCGGCGGCCTGCGCGACCTCTCGCTCATCGCCACGCCGCCCACCGATCGACGCGCCGTGCGTACGTTCGTCACGCGCTGGGACGATCACCTGCTGAAGGAGGCGATCCAGCGCGAGCTCGCGCGCGGCGGGCAGGCCTTCTTCGTCTACAACCGCATCGAGGGCCTCTACGAGCGCGCCGGCAAGCTGCAGGCGCTCCTGCCCGACGCGCGCTTCGCGGTGGCGCACGGCCAGATGGGCGAGGCCGCCCTCGAGACCACGATGAGCGACTTCGTGGCCGGAAAGTACGACGTGCTCTGCGCCACCGCGATCATCGAGAGCGGTCTCGACATCCCGCGCGCGAACACGATCCTCATCGATCGCGCCGACAGCTTCGGCCTCGCCCAGCTCTACCAGCTTCGCGGCCGCGTCGGGCGCTCGCGCGAGCGCGCCTACTGCTACCTCGTCACGCCACCGGCCTCGGCGCTCACCGACGAAGCGCGCGCGCGCATCGAGGCGCTCGAGCGCTTCAGCGAGCTCGGCGCCGGCTTCCAGGTCGCTTCGCTCGACATGGAGCTGCGCGGCGCGGGCGACGTGCTCGGCGCCGAGCAGAGCGGCTCGCTCGCCAGCGTCGGCTTCGACCTCTTCCTGCGGATGCTCGAGGAGGCGGTCGCCGAGCTCCGCGGCCAGCCGGTCGTGCGCGAGGTCGAGACCGAGCTGACGCTCGAGACGCCGCTCTACCTGCCGGCGAGCTACGTCGACGACGTGGGCCTGCGCCTCTCGTTCTACAAGCGCTTCGCGAGCGCGGACGACGAGAGCGACGTGGCCGAGATCGCCGCCGAGCTCGAGGATCGCTTCGGCCCGCCGCCCCCCGAGGCGATGACCTACGTGCGCGCGATGCGCCTGCGCGCGCCGCTCCGCGCCTACCGCGTGCTCGGCTGCGAGGCCAACCGCGAGCGCGTGACGCTCCACCTGCGCGAGGACACGCCGCTCGATCCGGCGAAGGTGATGGCGAAGGTCGCGATGAAGAACAGCCCTGGCGCCTGACGCCGGACATGAAGCTCACGCGGCGCTTCCCCGCGCCGGCTCAAGGGGGCGAGCTCGCCGGCGACTCGCTCGACCGCGTCGAGCAGCTCCTGCGCGAGCTCGCGGAGCTGCGCTTTCAGGGACGCTGAGAGGGTGACAGGAAACCTGTCGCCCTCTCTCGCGGAGCGATACGAGGGGAGGCTCCATCGGATTCACTCCCGATGGAGGGGGCCCCGTATCGGCCCCCGAGGACTGAGCGCGCCCCTCGCGCCGCGCCGCGTCTCGAGGTCGACGCGACGCGCGGGGCGGGCGGCCAGCAACCTGCCGCCCACCGCCCGCGTCGCGTCAGGCCGTGGCGCCCTTGAAGGGGCGCTCGATCGCGCGCTCGACCTTCTTGGCCGTGTCGCTCACGCGCGCCGCGATCTGCTTGGCGGTCCGCTTCACCTTCGTCTCCGCGTTGCGCATCGCCGCCGAGCTGGCTCTCGGCCTTCTTGGCGCCCGCCTTGGCCTTCGTCTTCGCCTGCTCGCGGCCTTCCGCTGCGCCTTCGCCTTCGTCATCGTCGTCATGGGCGTCTCTCCGTTCGCCGCCCGGAGATTCGAGCGTGCGCAGCGGGAGGACAGCAACGCCGATGCCGGGCCCGCGGCCCGCTCTGGACCGCCGATCCGTCGCGCCCGCGCCACAAGGGTGACGTGATGCGACGCGCAGCGCGTCACCGCCGCGCGCCTGGCGACGTCAAGCCTGCGCAGGCTCGACGCGGCGAGGCATCTGCGGGCCGGGACGCTCGTCGCGATCGATCTCGACGATCCTGTTCTTGCCGTCGACGAACACGACCTTCGGCAGGTGGGTGCGCGCCTCGTGCTCTTCCATCTCGCCGTAGGTCGCGAGGATGACGAGATCGCCCGGCTTGTTCAGGTGGGCCGCGGCGCCGTTGATGCAGATGACGCCCGAGCCGCGCGGGCCGGGCAGCGTGTACGTGACGAGGCGCGAGCCGCGCGTGACGTTCAGGACGTGCACCTCTTCGTGCACGAGCATCCCGGCGGCATCGAGCAGGTCCTGATCGATCGTCACGGATCCCTCGTACTCGAGGTCGGCGTGCGTGACCGTCGCCCGGTGGATCTTCCCCAGGAACATCCTGCGTCGCATTGCGGCTTCCTCCATGGCGGCCCCGAGGGGTCCACCCAGATGCAGGAAACCTAGGGCGTTTCTCACAGCCTGACAACCCCAAGATCGATTCGCGCCCTGGATCGTCGACAGCGGTATGACGCGCTCGCTCCTCGCCCTCACCCTCGCCCTCACCGTCCTCTCGCCGGCGCTCGCCCTCGCACAAGACGGCGACAGCCCCTCCCGGACGGAGGTGTTCGACGACGCCGACCTCGTCACGGGCGATCTCCAGTCGCCCATGGTCGATCGGATCTCCGGCGCCCGGCGGCACGGGCACGGCACGCTGATCCGGCCGCGCGCCCACTACAACCCCGAGATGCTGCGGTCGGTCGAGAACCTCTGACGGCGGCGCGGCGAGCCCGGGGCGCGGACCAGGCGCGCTGCCGCCTCGTGGACCGCTCCTCGTGGACCGCGCCTCGTGAGACCGCTCAGCCGAAGAGGCGCCAGAGGAGCCCGCTCTGGACGAGCGCGCCGCCCACGGAGCCCAGGTCGAGCCCGCCCGGCCCCTTGGCCGTCGGGGCTCCGCCCGTGAGCGTGGCGTGCTCGCCCTGGACGAGCTGCGCCACGCCGCCGGCGTCGAGGCCGTTCTGCGTCTTGATCGTTCCGAGGGCGCTCATCACGACGGGCGCGAGAACGGGCAACAGGCGCTGCACCGTCGCCGCGTCGAGACCGCTCGCCTTCGACACGTTGCCGACGACGGCCCCCTGCTGATCGCCCAGGACGTGCCCGAGGATCCCCGCGCCGTCGAGCGCAGGAGGAACCGACGCCGGCGCTCCGCCGCCCGCCAGTGCCCCGAGGAGCGAGCCGAGGCCCGTTGGTGCCGGCGCCTGCGCGGGCGTCCGAGCGCCAGCCGCGAGCGCACCGAGGGCTCCGAGCGCACCGAGCGCGCCCGCTCCGCCACCCGCGCCCCCGCTGCCGCCCAGGAGGCTGGCGATCGGGCCGATCGCGTCGGCGAGGCTCGGCCCATGGTTGCGGTCGAGCGCGCCCGCGAGCGCTTGCGCGCCCTGCGGCGTGCTGGAGTTCCGCGCCAGGCCCGCCAGGAGCGCCGGGAGCGCGGCCGCTACGGCGCTCTGCGTCTGCTGCGGCGAGGCGCCGACGGACTGCCCGATCTGGGCGAGCCCCTGGGGCCCGAGCTCACCTGCGATGGCCGAGAGGATCTGCGACATGGTGCGTTCTCCGAGGCGAGCGTCTGGACCGCCCGCCTTCTCTTACTCACATCCGGGCAGCATGCCACCACCCATCACGGCGACTTCTCGTGAGATTCCGGCCGTCCTCGGGCCCCTCTCGAGGGGGCGCGGGCCGCGAGGGTCGCCACGATCGGCGCCGCGCACTATAGACGCGTGGGTGAAAGACGAGCGCAGCGATCCCGAGCTGCTCGAGGCCATCCGTGCCGACGACGCCCAGGCGCTCTCCACGCTCCTGGCCCGGCACGCACCGACCATCATGCGCTTCGCGACGAAGATGTGTCGCGACGAGACGGACGCCGAGGACGTCTTGCAGGAGACCCTGCTCGCGGCCGCGCGCAACGTGCGTGATCTGCGCGGCGGCGCGGCGGTGTCCACGTGGCTCTACACGGTCGCGCGGAGCTTCTGCATCAAGAAGCGCCGCCGCCGCAAGGACCAGCCGGCCGCCTTCGACCCGATCGACGGCGAAGCGGCCCTGCCCATCGAGGCGCCGACGGGACGTCCCGACCAAGTCCTCGAGGGGCACGAGATCGGGGTCGCACTGCAGCAGGCCCTCGCGAAGCTGGACGACACGTCGCGCGAGGTGATCGTCCTGCGCGATGCCGAGGGGCTCACGGCGGCGGAGACCGCCGAGGTGCTCCAGACGAGCGTCGACGCGGTCAAGAGCCGCTTGCACCGCGCTCGGTCGGCGCTGCGCAAGGCCCTCGAGCCCGTGCTCCACGCCGAGCCGACGGTCCCTTCCGATCCGGCGTGCCCGGACATCGTCGACGTTCTCTCGCGCCACCTCGAGGGCGACGTCGGCCCCGACGCGTGCGCGGCGATGGAAGCCCACGTCGCCAGCTGCGGGTCGTGCAGCCACGCCTGTGCCTCGCTGCGCGAGGTGGTCGCGACGTGCCGTGCGAGCGGCGGCGAGGGGCTCTCCCCCTCCGCGGAGGCCCGCGTACGCGACGTCCTCAAGCAAGTCCGCGACGCGCGCGCCTGAATCACCGTCGAGCATCGATGCTCGACGCGCGGAAGGCTACGCTCTTGCCACGTTCGATGATCCGCGCGCTCGCGTCCCTCGTCACGCTCACGTCGCTCGCCTCCCTCGGCTGCGGCGCCGCTGCGCCGCGCCCGGTCGCGCACCGAGCGGCCCCCGCGACGAGCGTGGCCCTCTCGGCGCCGCTCGCCGTTCCGACGGAGCCCCTCGTGATCTCGTCCGAGCCCACGCTCGCGCCGGAGCCCACCTGCGCGACCCCACCGACCACGTGCACGCGAGCACAGCCGTGCGCGATCCACGAGGTCAGCCTCGAGCCCGACGCGCGCGCATGCGTCGTCTCCGCGCGCGAGGAAGCCACGGCCCTCGTGACGAGCGTCCGCGACGTCATCGTCGCGGGCGATCGGGCATGGATCGAGACCGACCAGGGCGTGCTCGCGAATGGGAGCAGGGGCTGGGAGCACGATGTCGACCCGCGGCGCACCGACGGGACCGTGCGACTCGTGCTCGGGGGCGAGACGTGGCGCATGCCGAGCGCGCTGCTCTTGACTTGACCGAGTGCCACACACCGGTGGTGCACTGTCGGAGCGGGCATCCCAAGTGCGCGATGCCGAGGCCCGAGTGCAGCCCCGCGGCCGATCTCGTGCTCGCCACCCACGGGCCACGCGGAACGCCGGTGACGATGCCCAATCCGCTCACCGCCTCCGAAGCGCGGCCGAGCCCAGGCAGCCCCGAGCGTGAGCCCCTCGTGGCGCTCGCAGGGACGAGCGCACACGACGTCTGGGTGCTCTCGAGCGCCCGCCTCTTCCACTGGGACGGCCACCGCGCGAGCGCCGTCACGCTCGACGCCGAGGATCCGATCGTCCTCCTGCTCACGGACGCGTTCGGGGTGTACGCCGCCACGCGGGCCGGGCGGAGGCTGCAGGCGATCTCCGGCGCGTGGCAGGCGCTCCCCGATCAGCCCGGTCCTTTCGTGGGAGCGCCCGTCGAGGCGCCACCCCACCCGTTCGTGACGCTCGACCAGGCCATCGCGACCGGGGCCGACTCGTTCTGGGCCCGCGGGCGCCTCCGAGCGCTCGGGGATCGCTTCGACGCCGCCCCCGCCGTCGTGCGCTACGAGAACGGGGTCTATCGCACCTGGATCGGGAGCCCCTCGCAGCGGACGTGGCTCCGGATGGGGAGCGGCGATCCCGAGGCGCTTCGAGCGGAGGCGTTCGACGTCGTCGTCGAGGATGCCCGCTACACGACGCCGGTGCTCCCGTTCGTCGAGGTGCGCTGGCAGGCGCCGCGCGACCTCGTGCGGCTCGAGACGGGAGAGATCCTGGTCGGTACACCGCGCGGGCTCTACGGTCTCACCGAGAGCACCTGGACCCGATACGTCGCCACCGCGGTCGAGGCGCTCGCGGCCTCGGGCGAGATCGCCGCGGCGCTCGACGGCGAGCTGCGGCTGCGAGAGCCGGGAGGGTGGTGCCCGGCGTTGCGCCCGGAGCTGCCGGGGGGCGAGAGCCTCGCGGTCGCCCACGGACGCGCGTGGCTGGTCTCGGGCCGGAGCCTCTACTCGGTCGATCCGTCGCACGCCGTGGAGCAATGGTCGCTGCAGCTCGAGGCCGAGCACACGGCAGTCGACCGCGTGCTCACGGACGGCCCCGACGTGCGGGTGTTCGCGACCACCACCGATGGTCACGCGATCACGACGCGCTTCGACGGGACCGCCTGGTCGCCCGCGACCGTGATCGGTAGCGAGACGGTCCACGCGGCCGTCGGGAACACGGGGTCCAGAACCGACGTCGCGCGCTTCGATGGCCAGTGCTGGACGCTGCTCACACGCCGGCCCGTGCCCCTCGTCGAGGTTCCGGCAGGCGCCAGCGTCCGGGCCGAGCTCGTCGGTGACGAAGAAGCCGAGCTGGTGCTGCGCGTGATCCCGCCTCAAGGCCTGCACAACCGCCTGGCGAACCCTTCTCGAGGGGCTGCTCCCGAATACCTCGAAGCGGGAGGACAAGACGACGGCGAGCGAACTGATTCGAGCAGATCTTCTCGGCGGCCTGCGCGTGAACGCCCAGGTCGGCTCCTTCCTCGTCGAGACCGATCAGCCCGTCTCCGGTGGCAGGACGGCGCCGCACCGTTCGACCTGTTCCTGGCGTCGATCGCCACGTGCGCGGGCATCTATGCGCTGGGCTACTGCCGGGCGCGCCAGCTCTCGACCGAGGGCCTCGCGGTGACGCAGTCGATGGAGACGACCCCATTCTACCTGCTGCTGACCTCGGCATCACCCTCGAGCTGACGTTGCCCGAGGGCTTCCCCGAGCACCATCGCGTCGCGATCCTGCGCGCGATGAACGGCTGCAAGGTGAAGAAGACGATGGCGGCCGCGCCGGTGTTCGACGTCCGCCTGGCTGGAGATGCCGCCGGGACGACGATCGCGGCGGCCTGAGCGAGTCGCTCGAGCGTCGCCGCGGCTCGACCGACCGGCGACGGCGCGTCGATCGCCACGACCTGGTAGCGTACGGCGCGGCGCCCCGCGCCACGATGTCCACGGGCTCGGGGCTGTTCCCGAGCCGCTTTCCCCCGAGGAGAAGACGAGCTATGTGCCGACGCGTGACGTGCGAGAAGTGCGGAAAGCCGACCTTCGCGGGCTGCGGAGCCCACATCGAGATGGTGCTCGGCGACGTCCCGAAGGAGCAGCGGTGCAAGTGCCGCGAGGCGGTGGCCGTGGGCGGCGGGGGCGAGGCGCCCGGCGCCGCGAAGGCCAAGTGGTGGCCCTTCGGGAGCTGACGCTCGCGCCCCGGGTCTCGACGCTCTCGTAGAGTGCGCCCCGTCAGCGCGGCCGCCGCGCTGCGACGCGCGCCAGGTGCTTGTCTCCGAACCAGCCCTCGCGGTAGCTGACGATCTCGAGGCCCTCGGCGGAGCGGAGCAGCTCGTTGTTCTCGGCGAGCCAGCGCGCCGTTCGTGAGGGCTGCTTCTCCAGGCTCCGCACGGTCGCCACCTCCGCGAGCAGCAGGCCGCCCGGCGCGAGCGCGTCCCGGATGGCGGGGAAGAGCCCCGGCTGTCGGTAGTGGAAGCAGCAGATGAGCTCGAACGCGCCCGGGGGTAGCCCCTCGCGCTCGAGATCGCGCACGACGGTCTGGACCTTGAGCCCTCGTCCCGCGCGGCCTCGCGGCAGAGCGCGAGACCGACGGTGAGATGTCGACGGCCGTCACCTCGAGGCCCCGCCGCGCCATCCCGACCGCCAGCCGGCCGGCGCCGGCGGCCACGTCGAGCGCACGCCCGGCCCGAGGAAGCTCGTCGTCGAGCTCGGCCACCCAGGACGGCACCGAGCGCGGGAGATCCCGCTCCGCAGCCCACTTCCGATCCCATTTGACGCGATCTTCGTCGGCCATGGCGGCGGATCGATACCACGCGCGTCCGGCGGCCGGAACGGCCCCGTCGTGGGGTGAGCACCGAGGCGTTCCCGTGCGGCCTGCGCCGTGGACGAGCGGGCCGCGCACCGCTATGTTCGCGCGTCATGTCGGCCTCCCCCGCCTCCGGCTCCGATCACGGCTCGCACGAGCCGCACCCGCACCCGCCGACGCCGGCGGTCTACGACGAGGCGGCGGACACGCCCACGTGGGGGTCCCGGTGACGGGCCTGGTGCTCTTCCTCGTCATCACGCTCTACGTGGTCTTCCGGAGCGCCATGGCGCCGGTGCCGACGCCCGGCGCCGACACGACCGACGAGGCGTACGCCGGCGAGCAAGCCCCGGCCCCCGAAGCGCCGCCCGCGCAGTAAGCCCCCGGACGTTCGGGGCGAAGGGTGCTCACGGCGGCGGTCGCGATGCTCGATCGCGTCGCTCACTTGCTGTTCCTTTCCCCGAGCGGCTGCCCGCAGCCCTCGCCCACACCGGCAAAGCTGGATGTGGGGCCTCCCGCCGAGCCGCGTCGATCACGTTGGTTCCTCCGGTTCCCCGACCTTCGCGATCGACGCAGTCAGGCCAGGGCGGCGATCTCGGCCTCGCCGAGGCCCGCCTCGGCTAGCACCTCGGCCGTGTGCTCTCCCTGCCGAGGCGCGAAGCCGCGCGCCATCTCGGCGGCGATCGGCGTCTTGAGCTGCGGCAAGGTCGAGCCGTCGCGCAGCGGCACGTCGACGACGAAGCCGCGCGCGCGGTGCTGCGGATCGCGCGCGACCTCGTCGGGCGTCAGCACCGGCTCGAGGCAACAGTCGACCTTCTCCGCGAAGGCGATCCACTCCTCGAGCGTGCGCTCGGCGAAGATGGCGGCGAGCTTCTGCTTCCACTCGCGCTGGTGCTCGCCCGGCGCGAGCGCGGTCATGTCCGCGCCGAGCCCCACCGCCGTGGCGAAGGCCGTCCAGAACTTCGGCTCGAGCGCGCCGAGGGCGACGCTGCGACCGTCCTTGGTGACGTAGGTCTGGAAGGGCGCGATGCCGCCCGAGAGCGGGCCCGAGCCGTTCGTGAACGGCAGGCCACCCCACGCGCTCAGCAGGCCGAACGCGCCGAAGCTCGCCGAGCCTTCGCACATCGACACGTCGACGAAGCGGCCCTTGCCGGTGATGCCGCGCGCCGAGAGCGCCGCGAGGATGCCGACGAGCGCGTACGCGGCGCCGCCGCCGATGTCGGCCATCTGCACGCCCGCGACTTGCGGCGGCCCGCTCTCGGGCCCGGTGAGCCCGAGCACGCCCGAGCGCGCGAGGTAGTCGATGTCGTGGCCCGCGCGCAACGCGAGCGGCCCGGTCTGCCCGTAGCCGGTGATCGCGCAGTAGACGAGCCCTGGGTGGAGCTTCGAGAGCTCGGCGTAGCCCAGGCCGAGCTTGTCCATCACGCCCGGCCGGAAGCTCTCGACCAGCACGTCGTAGCGCGTCACGAGCCGGCGGAACGCCGACCGCGCGGCGTCCTTCTTGAGGTCGAGCACCACGCTCCGCTTGCCGCGATTGAGCATCTCGAACAGCGCGTTCTGCCCGGTCGAGACGTGGGGCGGCATGAAGCGGAGGTAGTCGCCCGCGCCCGCGTCCTCGACCTTGTCGACCTTCGCGCCGAGGTCCGCCAGCGCCATGCAGGCGTAGGGGCCCGGCAAGAGGCGCGAGACGTCGAGCACGCGCAAGCCGGCGAGCGGGCGCCCGTCGAGCTCCGTCGCGGGGACTCCGCGCGAGAAATGGTCGCTCATCGCTCGCCTCGATCCCGGCCCGCGCGGGCCGTCACGTCACAACGAGAGGATGTCCTTCTCTTTGGCCGCCACGAGCTGGTCGGTCTTGTCGGTGCCTTCCTTGACGATCTCTTCCATCGTCTTGGTGGCGCGATCGATCTCGTCGGCGCTCGCTCCGCCGTCGTCCTCGATCGTCTTGAACATGTCGCGGCAGTCGTGGCGCGCCTTGCGGATCGCGACCTTGCAGTCCTCGCCGTGGCCCTTGGCGAGCTTGGCGAGCTCCTTGCGGCGCTGCTCGGTGAGCGCGGGCATGGGGAGGCGGATGATCTTGCCGTCGTTCTGCGGCGTGAGGCCGAGCGGCGACTGGAGGATCGTCTGCTCGATCTGCTTGATCGTGCTCGCATCGAAGGGCTTGATGACCAGCAAGCGCGGCTCCGGCACCGAGATGCTCGCCATCTGCGAGACGGGCGTCGGCGTGCCGTAGTAGTCGACGCGGATGGAGTCGAGCAGCTCCGGGGACGCACGCCCCGTGCGCAGGCGCGACAGCTCGCGCTTGAGGGCGTCGTGCGCCTTGCCGATGTGAGCCTTCAGCTCGTCGAGGGTCTCTTGGATCATGTTTCGTCTCTCCGCAGGACCTACTCGGAAACGAGAGTCCCAACGTCCTCACCGACGAGGACGCGCTTGATGTTGCCGCGCTTGAGCAGCGCGAAGACGCGAATGGGGAGCTTGTTCTCGCGACAGAGCGTGATGGCGGTCGAGTCCATCACGCCGATGCGCTCGCTGAGGCAGCGATCGTAGTCGAGACGCTGGTACATGACCGCGTCCTGGTGCTTCTTGGGGTCCTTGTCGTAGACGCCCTCGACGTTCGTCGCCTTGCATAGGAGCGAGGCGCCGATCTCCATCGCGCGGAGCGCGGCCGCGGTGTCGGTCGAGAAGAACGGGTTACCGGTGCCGGCCGCGAAGATGACCACGCGACCCTTCTCGAGGTGGCGGACCGCGCGACGGCGGATGTACGGCTCGGCGACCTGGCGGATCTCGAGCGCCGACAGCACGCGGGTGTCGACCTTCAGGCGCTCGAGGGTGTCTTGGAGCGCCAGAGCGTTGATCACCGTCGCGAGCATGCCCATGTAGTCCGCGGTCGAGCGGTCCATGCCCTGCCCGTGACCCTTGAGGCCGCGGAAGATGTTGCCCCCGCCGATGACGACCCCGCACTCGGCCCCGAGCGAGTGCGCCTCGGCGACCTCGGTGGCCAGGACGAGCAGCGTCGCCGGGTCGATCCCGAAGCCGCCGTCCCCGCCGGCGAGCGCTTCGCCGGAGAGCTTCAACATCACTCGCTTGTGCTTGAGATCAGGCATCTCCGGGACGCTCTATACAACGAAACCGGGCCGAGCGGCGCGGGTATGCGCCCCCCCCCGAGCGCGAAGAGCCCGCAGGCTCTCGCCCACGGGCTCCTCGTCGCGACCCTCCGCCCTGGCCGTCAGTTGGAAGCGGCCACCTGCGCGGCGACCTCGGCCGCGAAGTCGACCGTCTTCTTCTCGATGCCCTCGCCGAGCTCGAAGCGGACGAAGCGGCGCACGCTGATCTTCTCGCCGATCTTGGCCGTGAGGCCGTCGGCCGCGCCGCCCACCGTGGTCTTGTCCTCGCGCGTCACGAGCTCCTGCTCGTTGAGGCAGACCTCGGAGAGCCACTTGTCCAGCTTGCCCTCGAGGATCTTCGCGACCGCCGCCTCGGGGCGCTTCTTCCCCGTCTTGGCCTCTTCCTCGGCCATCTGGCCGCGGAAGATCTCGACCTGCTTGTCCTTCTCGGCCTGCGGCACGTCGTCCCGGCGCACGTGGAGCGGCGAGCTCGACGCGATCTGGAGCGCGACCTCGTCGCAGAACTTCACGAACTCCTCGGAGCGCGCCGTGAAGTCCGTCTGGCAGTTGATCTCGGCGAGGACGCCGATGCGCTGGTTGCTGTGGATGTAGCTGACGACGCGACCCTCGGCCGCGATCGCGCCCGCCTTCTTGGCGGCCTTGGCGAGACCCTTCTTCTGGATGATCTCGACGGCCTTCTCTTCGCTGCCCTCGGCCTCGATGAGGGCCTGGCGACAGTCGTTCATGCCGGCGCCCGTGCGTTCACGGAGCGACTTGACCTGAGCTGCGGTGACGTTTGCCATGGTGGTTGGTTCTCCGAGTCCGAGGACTTCTCAGTTCGAGCTCTCTTCGCCGCCGCTCGCAGGGGCCTCGCCACCACCGCCGCCGCCGCCGCGCGGGCCACGGCCACCGCCACCGCCGCGCGGGCCGCGACCACCGCCGCCACCACGGGCGCGCTGGAACTCGACCTCGACCTTACGGTCGCCGCGGTCGCCACGCTCGCCGCCGCCCTCGCCGCGCGCCTCGCCGCGGCCCTGCTGGGTCTCGCGACGGCGCTGCTGGCCCTCGACGCACGCATCGGCGATCTTGCCCGTGAAGAGCTTGATGGAGCGGATCGCGTCGTCGTTGCCCGGCACGACGTAGTCGATGAGATCGGGATCGCAGTTCGTGTCGGTGATCGCCACGACCGGGATGCCGAGCTTGTTCGCCTCGTCGACCGCGATGTGCTCGTGGTGCGGGTCGATCACGAACACGGCCGCCGGGAGCGCGTTCATCATCTTGATGCCGCCGATGAACTTCTCGAGGCGCTCCTGCTCGCGCTTGAGCTTCATCTGCTCCTTCTTGACGAAGTTCTCGGCCGAGCCGTCCTCGAACATGCGGTCGAGGTCACGGAGGCGGTCGATGGCGCCCTTCACCGTGCGGAAGTTCGTGAGCGTGCCGCCGAGCCAGCGGCCCGTGACGAAGAACTGCCCCGAGCGCGTCGCCTCTTCGCGGACGGTGTCCACGGCCTGGCGCTTGGTGCCCACGAAGAGCACGTGCCCGCCGCGGCCGACCTGGTCGACCAGGAAGTCGTACGCGCGCTTGAAGAGCAGCGCCGTCTGGTCGAGGTCGATGATGTGGATCCCGTTCCGGGCGCCGAAGATGAACGGGCGCATCTTCGGGTTCCACCGACGCGTCTGGTGCCCGAAGTGGACGCCGGCATCGATGAGCGAGCGGAGCGAGAGCGGGAGATCGGAACCGTAGTCTTCGGTCTGGGCTGCTTCAGTCACTGGATCCTCCGGTTGTTGTGGTCTTGGGAGACCAGCCTCCACCGTCTCGAGGGGGCGACTCTCTGCCTCGCGGCTTCGAGCACCGGGCCCCCACCGTGTCCGCCGCGGCCGAGGCCGAGGCTTCCGACGATGTGTGGGATTTCGGCCGAGAAACGCTCCCGACCGGCCCTGGCGGGAGCCAGAGCGGCGCGGCGTATACCACGGGCTCGACTCGGGGCAAACCCCCGCCGGAACGGAGAAGGCGCGCCCCAGGCTCAGGGACGCGCCTTCCCGGGCGATCGCGATCCAGGCGTGCGCTACCGGCGGCTGCTCTGGAGGAAGATCCGGAGCACGTACCAGAAGAGCAGCGCCACCGAGGAGAAGAGCGCCAGCGCCGCCGCCACGTGCTGGTCGGTGCGGTAGTGCAGCATGACGTTCGACGTGTAGTAGAGGATGTAGCCGCCCGCGAGGATGATCATCGCGCCCGAGAACCACACGCCGAGCGAGAACCCGAACACGATCGCGCAGACGATGGTGCCGAGCGAGCCGAGCGCGAGCACGCCGAGCATGCCGCGCATCCACGAGAAGTCCTTGCGCGTGAGGAACACGACGCCGGTGAGGCCGCCGAAGAGCACCAGCGTCACCAGGCCCGCCGTCGGGATCGCCGCCGGATCGATGAGCATGGCGAAGTAGAGGAGCGGCATGAAGATGACCGACTCCGCCACGACGTAGAGGCCCAAGCCGGCGTACTGCATCAGCGAGCTCGAGCCACTGCGCGCCCACCAGTCGGCGAGGTAGCTGACTCCGATGAAGGCGCCCATCACCACGAGCCAGGCCAGGTTGCCGAACTGCCAGAGGACGCGGAAGAACATCTCCGCGACGGGCGTCACGAAGTAGAACGCTTCGAGGAACACGAAGGCGAAGATGGCGCCCACCAGGTGCAGGTACGTCCGCACCAGGAACGCGGCACGGTCGTCGACGCTCGACTGGGCCGCCGTCATCCCACCGCCCGAGTACTGGGGATCGTATTGCATGGGTCCTCCGCTCCTGATGGACCGTACGCGGACCCGGGGCGAGGTCAAGCGCCGCCGGGCCTTGCGCCGGCCCGACCTGTCTGTCATGCGGGGGTCCCCGCGCCCATGTCCGCCCGCGAGCTCATCGTCCTCGGCACGTCCAGCCAGGTTCCCACGCGGTTCCGGAACCACAACGGGTACCTGCTCCGCTGGGACGAGGACGGCTTCCTCTTCGATCCGGGCGAGGGCACGCAGCGCCAGATGATCTACGCCGAGGTGAGCGTGACGCAGATCACGCGCATCTTCGTCACGCACTTCCACGGCGACCACTGCCTGGGGCTGGCCGGGCTGCACCAGCGGATCAGCCTCGATCGCGTGCCCCACGAGGTGGAGATCCACTACCCGGCGTCGGGCCAGCTCTTCTACGAGCGCCTGCGCCACGCGTCGATCTATCACGACGTGGGCAAGATCGCGCCGCGCCCCATCCGGGGCGAAGGCGTCATCGCGAGCGGGAAGCTGGAGGTCAGCTGCAAGCGGCTGGATCACGGCGTCGAGACCTACGGCTACCGGTTCCGCGAGAAGGACGGGCGCACGATGCTGCCCGAGAAGCTCGAGGCGGCGGGCGTGCGCGGCCCGGCGATCAAGGAGCTCATCCAGAAGGGATCGCTCGTGGTGGGCGACGTGACGGTGCAGCTCGACGACGTGAGCGTCTTCAAGAAGGGGCAGAGCTTCGCCCTCGTGATGGACACGCGCATGTGCGACAACGCGATCGCGCTCGCCCAGGACGTGGATCTCCTGGTCTGCGAGGCCACGTACCTCTCGGCCGAGGAGCGCGAGGCTCGCTCGCACGGGCACCTGACCGCGCGCCAGGCCGGCACCATCGCGCGGGAAGCGGGCGTGCGACGCCTCGTCCTGACGCACTTCTCGCAGCGCTACGGCTCGACGAAGCCCTTCGTCGAGGAGGCGCTCGAGGCCTGGCCCGGCGGTGACGTGATCGCGGTGCGCGACGGCGATCGAGTGCCGGTGCCCAAGCGCGCCTGAGACGCGTCGGAGCGGCGCGAGCCGATTACTCCGCGGCAAAGAGTGCTCGCCCCGCAGGACCCGGACGGGAGCGGGCCCCGCCCGCGGACGGAAGGGGCCGGAGCGGGCGAGCCGATCACTCCTCGGCGGCGGGCGGCGGGGCTGGCGGGACGGCGCTCGGAAGCGGCGCGGCGCTCGACGGAGGCGTCGGCGGAAGCGCGTAGTCGGCGGGCGCGCCGGGATCGATCGGCATGCCGGGCGGCAGCGCCGTGGGCGGCGGGGCCGGCGGCGGCGGATCGAAACGGTGGACGACGAGATCGACGTGCGCGGTGCCGCCCTCGGTCACACGGACGGTCGCGGTGGCGGCCTGCAGCACCGGGTGCCACGCCGTCAGGGTCACGTCCTGATCGGCCGGCACGTTCTCCAGACGGAAGTGCCCGGCCTCCGCCGATACGGTGTGCACCGGGTGATGGAACACCATCACCGTCGCGCGGCCGCACGCGGCGGCGAACGCGCACTGGACCGTGCGTGGCCCCGCGCGATCGAGGGGCACGTCGAGCGGGTCCGTCGGCAGCACCGACTCGAGCATGCCGAGGCCCAGCTCCGGCATGAAGGGGTAGCTGTTGTCGTTGACGACGTGGAGGGAGTCGCCGCGCGTCGCCGTGACCGTGACCGGGCCGAGCCGACAGTCGTGGATGCGCAGCTCGTGGACCACCGGCTCGCCCGCGCCGATCCAGTGCTCGGCGTCGCCGGTGGCGGTCACGGCCACGTTCGCCAGGCCGCGCGCGGCGTCCATGGCGAGCGGGCGTCGGTCGGAGCCGTGGGGCGGCGAGCAGTCGGCGGGCAGCTGGCCCGCGGTCGGCCCATCGAAGGGCGACTCGGCGTAGGCCGGCTCCTCGTCGCCGTCGGCGAGACGGATCGTGCCTTCCACCGTGCCGACGGGGATGCCGGCGACGAGGTGCCGCTCGCCCGAGGGCGTGGCCGCGCCCTCGGGCGAGCTCGTGGGCGGCACAGGGTCTTCGTTCCAACCCTCGCAGGCGGCCAAGGCCAAGAGCGACGCGAGCGAGACGACGAGCGACGACGTGCGGAACATCGCGCTCATCGTGACGCGCTCAGGACAGGTGCGCCGCCGAGAGCGCGAGCTCGAGGTAGTGCGAGGGCGCCAAGCCCATGCGGAGCACGAAGTAGCTCGAGAGCACGAGCGCGCTCACCACGTAGAACGAGCGCATGGGCACCGCCACGACGGCCCCGTTCTCAGGCTGCTTCATGAAGAGGAACACGAGCACGCGGAGGTAGTAGTAGGCGCCGATGGCGCTGGACACCACGCCGAGGATCGCGAGCCACGTCATCCCCCCGCCCTGCGCGATGGCCGTGGCGAGGATCGCGTACTTCGCGAAGAACCCCGCCGTCGGCGGGAATCCCATCAGGGAGAGGATGCCGAGCGTGAAGGGCACGGCGACCACCGGGTGGCGCCGCCCGAGGCCGGCGAGGTCGTCGTACGTGACGGCCTCCTTCCCCTTGCTGCCCGCCCAGATGAGCGCGCCGAAGGCGAGCAGGTTCGAGGCCGTGTACGCCAAGAGGTAGTAGAGCACCGCCGAGAGCGCCTCGGCCGAGGCTTCTTGGCTGGTGCCGCGCGCGATGCCGGCCGACACGATCCCGATGAGGATGAAGCCGCCGTGCGCGATCGACGAGTACGCGAGCATGCGCTTCACGTTCTTCTGCGAGAGCGCAGCGACGTTGCCGACGACCATCGTGATCGCCGCCAGGCCCGCCAGGGCCGGGAGCCACCCGGAGCCGGTCGTCGTGAACGTCTCGGTCCCGAAGAGGACCACGAAGACGCGGACGATCACCGCGAACACCGCCGACTTCACGACGACCGCCATGAAGCTCGTCGCGGGCGTGACCGCGCCCTCGTAGGCGTCGGGCGTCCACTGGTGGAACGGCACGGCGCTCACCTTGAAGCCGAGCCCGATCATCACGAGCGCCATGCCCATGAGGGTGAGCCGCAGGTCCGCGCTTCCGTCCTCGACGGCGCTCGAGATCGCCCCGAAGCTGGTCGCGCCCGTGGCGCCGTAGAGCAGCGCCGAGCCGAAGAGCAGGATCGCCGACGCGAACGAGCCGAGCAGGAAGTACTTCATCGCGCCTTCGGCCGCCCGCGGGCTGTGCCGGCGGAACGCGACGAGGCCGTACACCCCCAGCGAGAGCGTCTCGATCGCGACGAAGAGCGAGAGCAGATCCGACGCGCGCCCGAGCACCATCGCGCCGAACGCCGAGAAGAGCAGCACGAGATAGAACTCGCCGCGCTCGAGGCCGTGCTCGTTCAGGTAGCCGCCGGCGAGGAGCGCCGCGAGCGCGCCACCGCCACAGACGGTGACGTCGATGAAGAGCGCGAGCCGGTCCATCGCCAGGTAGCCGCCCAGCGTGAGGGTCTCGGCCGGCGGGTCGTCCCAGAGCGCGAGCGAGAGCCCGCAGCCGACCAGGAGGATGAAGAACGTCATCAGCCCCAGGTGCGCGCGCTCCTTCACGAGCGCGTCGACGATCATCATCACGAGACCCGCACCGACCACCCAGAGCAGAGGGGCCAGCGAAGCGAGGGCGCCGAAGTACTCCGCGAGGGGGCTCATCGTGCAGCTCCGATTCCGCGCGCGTGCGCCGGGCTGGGGGCGAGGACGTCCGCGAGGGACGTGTCGGTGGGCGCCGGGTCGGCGCGGTCGGGCCGGCCCTGGTCGGGGCGGGCGTGGTCGAGACGCGCGGCCGCGTCGCTGGGCGGCGCGCCCTCTTCGCCTTCCGGCGCGACCTCGACGGGCGCGTGCCGAAGGCCGGCCTGCTCGATGTGCAGGTCGCTCGTGTACCCGGCGACGTACTCCGAGACGAGGTGCTCGACGCTCGGGCGCATGGTCTCGAGCATCGTGGAGGGGAACAGGCCCATCCAGAAGATGGCCACCACGAGGGGCGCCAGCGCGATGCGCTCTCGGTGGTTGAGGTCCGCGAGGCCCTCGTTCTCCTTCTTGTCGAGCGGGCCCCAGAACATCTTGAGCACCGCGTGCAGCATGTAGACCGCGGCGAGGATGACGCCCATCGCGGCGAAGAACACGAAGCGCGCCTCGTAGCCGCCGAGCTCGTCGGAGACGAACGAGCCGCTCATGATCATGAACTCGCCGATGAAGCCGTTCGTGCCGGGCAGGCCCACCGAGCTCATCGTGACGATGACGAAGAGCACGGTGTACGCCGGCATGGCCTTCGCGAGCCCGCCGAAGTCCGAGAGGTCACGGGTGTGCCGGCGGTCGTAGATGACGCCGACGAGGATGAAGAGCGCGCCGGTGGACACGCCGTGGCTGACCATCTGGAGGATGGCGCCCTGGATGCCCGGCTGCGTCACCGAGAGGATGCCGAGCATCACGAACCCGAGGTGGCTCACCGAGCTGTAGGCGACCAGCTTCTTCACGTCGCGCTGCACCCACGCACAGACCGCGCCGTAGAGGATGCCGATGACCGCGAAGACCGCCAGCGTCGGCCCACAGAAGTGCGAGGCCGACGGGAACAGCGGCATGGCGAAGCGCAGGAACCCGTAGCCTCCGAGCTTGAGGAGCACGGCGGCCAGGATCACCGAGCCGCCCGTCGGCGCTTGCACGTGCGCGTCCGGCAGCCACGTGTGCACCGGGAACATCGGCACCTTGATCGCGAACGCCAAGGCGAACGCGAGGAAGAGCCAGAGCTGCTCGCCCGGCGGCAGCTACAGGTTCGTCAGGTCCTCCCAGGCGAACGACCAGACGCCGGTCACCTGGTGGTACTGCGCGACCACGTACAGGATCGCGACCAGCATCAGGAGCGAGCCGACGAAGGTGTAGATGAAGAACTTGAGCGCCGCGTAGATGCGCTCCTTGCCGCCCCAGATGCCGATGATGAGGTACATCGGCACCAGCATCAGCTCCCAGAACACGTAGAAGAGGAAGAGGTCGAGCGCGACGAAGGCGCCGATCATCCCCACCTCGAGCATCAGGAACGAGAACGCGTACTCCTTCACCTTCGTGCTGACCGCGTTCCAGGACACGAAGAGCGAGATGGGCGTCAGCGCCGTCGTCAGGATGACGAGCCAGTACGAGATGCCGTCGATGCCCAGCCGCCAGCCGATGCCGAGCGACGGGACCCACTCCGCGCTCTCGACGAACTGCATCTGCGACGTGGAGTAGTCGCCCTGACGCAGCCAGCCCGAGAGGACGAGCTCGAGGCACATCACGAACATCGAGAAGTTGCGGATCCCGTTCACCCACTGGCGCGGGATGAAGAGCACGCCGATGGCGCCCAGCATCGGGAGCGCGATCAACATCGACAAGAGGCCGTGCTCGGGCGCCGGGACGATGTCGGCGAAGAACAGGAACGCGATGGCGACGATCGCCGCGATCAGGTACGCGCGGTAGCGCTCGAGGGTCGTCGGCTCGGTGCCGGCCGGCTCCTGCGGAGCGGCCGCCGGCGCCGCGGGCGTGGCGGAGGCGGCGCTCATCGCGCACCTCCCGTCGACGTCATCGCCATCTCCATGTGAGGCACTCGGATCGTGATGCACTCGCGGGTGTGCGAGCGGTTGCCGAAGGGGCTCTCCGTCTCGACGGTCGCGCAGGCGCGCGTCGCGATGCGGAGGGTGGCGCCGCTCATGCGGGCGACGTCCCCAGGATCCATGTCGAACTCGTGCGTCTCCGCGCTCGCCTGCGCGGCGCCGACCGACGCCTGCGCGGTGCCGGTGTCGAGCACGACGTGCGTGCCCTCGTCGGACTCGAGCCGGATGGTGGGCTCCACGTGGGCCGGCGGCTCTTCGCCTTCGCCCCGGAGCTCTTCGATGCGGAAGCCGGCGTCGTCGAGGGGCACCGGCTGGGGCGCCGGCCCGATCTCGAGCTCGGAGACGGTCGTTCCGTCGTGGCCTTCGAGCTGCGCGACGAGCGCGACGTACGCGTCGTCCCCGCCGTACGTGTGCGATGCCGCGGGCGAGGTCGACCACTCGGTGTCGACGTTCCCGTCGGAGTCGAAGTCCCAGCGATAGCGGTAGCCCGTGCCGCGCTCGGCCTCCCACTCGACGGTCGCGCCGTCGGCTTGGCCGACGACGGTCGTGTGCGGGTACGTGAACCACCAGAGCATGCCCGCCGCGCCGATCGCGAAGACCGTCGTGTACATGTAGATGGCGCCCGTCTGCAGGCGCGTCGCGATCAGCCCGAGCCCGCGCGCGATCCAGCCCGGCACGACCGTGAGCAGGCCGTCGACCAGGAGCCGGTCGATGTTCGCCGCCACGACCGCGAGACTGCGGAAGGGCCCGATGAGCACGAGCTCGTAGAGCTCGTCCACGCGCCACTTGTCCATGAGGAACGAGTGCAGGCCGGGCATCGACTTCGCCATGCCCGCCGGCACCGAGCCGTCGCCCGCGTAGTACCAGCTGTACGCGAGGCCGATGCCGCCGAGGCCGGCGAGCGTGCCCACGCCCATCGCGGTCCAGCCCATCCACATCGGCGCGTGCTCGGCCGCTTCGCCGCCCGGCAGGCGCGCCCACGTCGCGACGGGGCCCCAGTGGCCCTCGGCGCCGCTCATCCAGTGGCCCCACCACGAGTACTCGCCGATGCCCGGGAACCAGTGCGGCAGGCCGAGGAAGCCCACGACGAGCGCGCCGAGCGCCAGCACGACGAGCGGGATCGTGATCGCGTCGTCCGACTCGTGCGGCTCCGCGTGCTCGCCGTGCTCGCCGTGCTCGCCGTGGTCGTCGCCGTGCGCATCGGCGGCGGGCTCGTGACCGCCCTTGAACTTCCCTTCGAAGGTCCGGAAGTAGAGCCGGAACATGTAGAAGGCGGTCATCGCAGCGGTGATCGAGAGGCCGACGAAGACCGTCCAGCCCACCCACACCGGCAGATGCTCGGTCGACTCGAGCGCACCGTAGAGGATGTCGTCCTTCGAGAAGAAGCCGCTCGTGAGCGGGAAGCCCGCGATCGCGAGGCACGCGATGAGGAAGGTCGCCGCCGTGCGCGGCATGTACTTCCGCATCCCCCCGAGGTAGCGGATGTCGGCGTCGCCATGCGCGTGCACGGCGTGCATCACCGAGCCCGCGCCGAGGAAGAGGCAGGCCTTGAAGAACGCGTGCGTGAAGACGTGGAAGATGCCGGCGCCGAACGCGCCGGTGCCGACCGCGGCGAACATGAAGCCGAGCTGGCTCACCGTGGAGTAGGCCAGGATCTTCTTCATCTGGTTCTGCACGAGGCCGATCGACGCGGCGACGAAGGCCGTCGCGGTGCCGACGAGCGCGATCACGGCCATCGCCGTGGTGCTGTGCAGGAAGACGTTCGAGAGGCGGCAGCAGAGATAGACGCCCGCCGTGACCATCGTGGCCGCGTGGATGAGCGCCGAGACCGGCGTCGGGCCGGCCATGGCGTCGGGGAGCCACACGTAGAGCGGCAGCTGCGCGCTCTTGCCGGTGCAGCCGAGGAACAGGAGCAGCGCCGCGAGCGTGCCGATACCGATGCCCCACGGCACGCCGCCCATGATGAACGGGCTCGCCGCGATCTCGGCCGACGCGGAGTTGATCTGATCGAACTCGAAGCTGTGGGCGACGGAGACGAGGAGGAACGTGCCGATCAGCACGCCGAAGTCACCGATGCGGTTGACGACGAACGCCTTGCGACCGGCCGCCGCGTACGCGGGGTTCTCCCACCAGTAGCCGATGAGCAGGTACGAGCAGAGACCGACGCCCTCCCAGCCCACGAACATGAGCGGCACGTTCGAGCCCAAGACCAGGATGAGCATCGAGGCCGTGAACAGGTTCAGGTACGTCATGAACCGCGGGTAGCCCGGGTCGTCGCCCATGTAGCTCGTCGAGTACACGTGGATGAGCGACGCGATCCCGGTGACCATCACCGTCATGATCCCGCTGAGGTGATCCATGACGAAGCGGACGTGGATCGGGACGTTCCAGACCGCGCCCTGCCCGGCCGGCAGCGCGATGTCGAACCACTCGTAGACGGTCTGGACGATCCGCCCCTCGTCCTCTTCGCCGCCCTCGCCCGAGCTCGCGCGCAGCAGCGTGACGAACGCGTAGAGCGCGATGAGGAACGACGTGAAGACCGAGCCGACCGAGAGGCCGGTGACGAGCGACTTGTTCGCGCGACCGCCGAAGCTGCCGTTGATCACGGCGGCGAGCAGCGGGAGCAGCACGATCCAGACGAGCGAGTGCTGCGCGAACCCCGAGAAGGAGAAGTACTCTTCCATGTCTCGCTCAGTTCCTCAGGAGGTCGGCGCGATCGCTGTCGACCGACTTCTTCAAGCGATAGAGGCTGATGAGGATCGCGAGACCGACGGCCGCTTCGGCGGCCGCGACCGCGATCACGAAGAACGCGAAGACCTGACCCGCGTGGTTGTTCGGGTGCCAGCGGTTGAACGCCACCAGCGTCAGGTTGACCGAGTTGAGCATCACCTCGATCGACATGAGCTGCAGGAGCAGGTTGCGCCGGGTGAGGAACCCGACGGCGCCGATCCCGAACAGGACGGCGGCGAGCGACAGGTAGGTGCCGAGCGTGATGATCATGGGTTCACTCCGCTGCCTCTCGCTCGCCCTGCTCGGAGCCAGGGAGCGGGTCGGCCGTGCGCGGCCGGATGGGAAGGGGCTTCTTCTTCGGGGGCGCCTCGTCCGTCTCCAGGGTCGGGCTCTCGCCCGGGTGCACGCCGCGCGCGACCGCGATCGCGACGATGATGCCGATGAGGAGCAGGATCGAGACGAGCTCGAAGGGGACGGCGGACTCGACGAAGAGCGCATTCGAGACGGCGTCGACGCTGCCGAACTCGACACAGCCGCTCGCGCCGTCCGCGCAGCTCTCGATGAGCACGCTCGGCACGTCGGTCGCACCGACCTGGAAGGCGATGGCGCCGGCGACCAGCGCGATCGTGGCTCCACCGACGATCTTCGTGGACACGCCTCGCTCGTCCGCGCGCGACGAGAGCGCGCCCGGCCCGATGAGCATGATGACGAAGACGAAGAGGACGACGACCGCGCCCGCGTACACGAGCATCTGGATCGCCGCCAAGAGGTGCGCGTGGAGCGAGAGATAGAGGCCCGCCAGCGACACGATGTGGAGCAGCAGCGCCATCGCCGCGCGGAGCGGCGAGCGCTGGGTGACGGTCCCGACGGCCGACGCGAGCGCGACGATCGCGGCGACCACGAAGAGCACCTGCCCGGAGGTGCTGAGGTCGCTCGTCAGCGCGGTGGTTGCGGTCTCGTGCATGTCAGACACCTCCCGCGAAGGAAGAGAGGAGCGCCCGGTCCAGACGGCGATCCGCCATCGGAACGCCCTTCTCGGCGGCCGCGAGGAACTCGCCGCGGAACTTCCGCACGAAGGCGAGCATCGGCATCGCGGTGCCGTCCGCGAGCGCGCAGATCGTGTTGCCCATCATGTTGTTCGAGATGTCGACCAGCAGATCGACGTCGCTCGCCTTGCCCTTCCCCTCGCAGAGACGGTTCAGGACGTTCTCGAGCCAGCCGGTTCCTTCACGGCACGGCGTGCACTGGCCGCACGACTCGTGGTGATAGAACTTCATCAGGTTGCGCGACGCCTCGACCATGTTGACCGAGGAGTCCATGACGATGGCGCAGCAGGTGCCGAGCATCGTGCCGATGTTGCGCATCGTGTCGACCGCCATCGGCACGTCGAGGTGGCTCTTGCCGTGCCACTTGTTCATCGGATTCTTCGCGTCGGGCGCGTGCACCTTGTCGTCCGGGCGCAGCACGGGCGTCGAGCTGCCACCGGGGATCACGCCCTTGAGCGGCCGATCCGCGTGCAGCATCCCGCCACCGAAGTCGTAGATGAGCTCGCGGAGCGTGATGCCGACCGGCGCCTCGAAGACGCCCGGGGTCTTCACGTGGCCGCTCACGCCGTACAGGCGCGTGCCGCCGTCCTTCATCTCGGGCGGGAGCAGCGAGAGATTCGACCACTTCTCGCCGCCCATCGTGATCACGTCGGGCACGCTCGAGATCGTCTCGACGTTGTTCACGATCGTGGGCATGCCGAAGGCGCCCTTCACGGCGGGGAACGGCGGCTTGAGGCGCGGCTCGCCGCGCTGGCCCTCGAGCGAGTTGAGCAGCGAGGTCTCCTCGCCGCAGATGTACGCGCCGGCGCCCGGGTGCACGACGATGTCGAGGCCCTTGCCACCCTGCGTGACGATCTCCTTGCCGAACGGGCGCGGGCCGAGATAGCCGCGCTTCTTGCAGTCGGCGATCGCCTGCTCGAGGCGCGCGATCGAGAGCACGAGCTCGCAGCGCACGTAGATGAACGTCTTGTGCGCGCCGAGCGCGTACATCGCGATGATGCAGCCCTCGATGAGCCGATGGGGATCCTTCTCCATCAGCGTGCGATCCTTGAACGTACCGGGCTCGCCCTCGTCGGCGTTGATCACGAGGTAGGCCGTCTCGCCCGCCTTCGGCTGCGCGAGGAAGCTCCACTTCATTCCGGCCGGGAACCCGGCGCCGCCGCGCCCGCGGATGTTCGCCGCCTTCACCTCGTTCTTGATGAAGTCGGGCGTGAGCTCGTTGATGGCCTTGCGCGCGGCCGCGTAGGCGCCGTGCCTCTCGACGACGTCGAGCTGCCAGCTGCGATCGAGCGTGTATCGGTTCGACAGGATGTTCGAGTACGTCGTAGGCATCACGAAGCCTTCGGGGCAGGCGGCGCGGACGGAGTCGAGGGCGCGGACGGAGTCGGCGGCACCGACGGAGTCGAGGGCGCGGCGGCGGACGGCGCGGGAGCCGGGTTCTTCTTGAACGCGGTCTCCGCCTGCGCCGGCGGTGTGCCCTTCTCGTAGGCCTCCATCACCGCGTCGAGCGCCGCCGGGGTGAGGTTCTCGAAGAAGCGATCGTCGATCTGCACCATCGGGCCGTAGCCGCACCCGGCGAGGCACTCGGCCTTCTTCAGGGTCCACTGGCCGTCGCGCGTGGTCTCGCCCGCGTGGCAGCCGAGGCGCTTCTCGAGGTGCTCCTGGATCGCCTTGCCGCCGCGCAGATCGCAAGAGAGCGTGCGGCAGACCCAGACGACGTGCTTCCCGACGGGAGCCTGGTGGTACATCGTGTAGAACGTCACGACGCCCTGCACTTCGCTGGTCGCGAGCCCGAGCTTGGTGGCGACCCACGCGATCACGTCGGGAGAGACCCAGCCCACGTTCTGCTGACAGACGTGGAGCACCGGAATGCAGGCAGCGCGCTTGGTCGGATATCGCGCGACGATCTCGTCGATCTTCTTTTCCTGTTCGGTGCTCAGCGAGAGAGCCATGCGCGTCGCTTTCGGCCGCCCCGTGTGTCGTGTTTCTCGATGGGCCTCGCCGCCGTCGGGACGACGAAAAGTGCCTGGAACGAAGCCGCGCGACGAGGGGAGCGCACACGCGCGCAGCGCGCCCGGGGGTACGGGCGGGGCGGACGCTAGGCCCCTCTATCGAGCGTGTCAAGGACGACTTGGGACGCGAAAAAGCCCTTCCCACAAGGGCATCTTCTGGCTAATGTCGCCGCGCTCGAACGAGGCTCCTGGGGGGTCCCCGGAAACCCGCGCGAGCGCGTGAATGGATCGAACGCCCTCGCG
>JBGALT010000048.1:0-47586 GCA_044223665.1 Sandaracinaceae bacterium
GGCTACGTCCGCCGGGGCGGCGACTGCGACGACGCCGACACCCTCCGCCGGCCCGGCGCCACCGAGGGATGCAACGCACTCGACGACGACTGCGACGGAGCCATCGACGAGGCCACCGCCTCCGCCATGTGCTCGCTCCCCCACACGCAGCAGGCCTGCATCGCCGGCCTCTGCGCGCCGGTGGCTTGCGACGAGGGGTACGCGGACTGCTCGGTCGGGACCGCGGGCTGCGAGACCGACGTGGGCAGCGACGCCGCCCACTGCGGCAGCTGTGGCTCCGTCTGCAGCGGCGCGTGCGCCCTCGGCGTGTGCCACGCGCTCTCGACGTTCGGCCTGGTCGCGCATTACTCCACGCTCGCCGCGGCGACGATCACTCTCGGCACGGGCAACGCGGTGACCGACTGGGTGAGCGTCGATGGCGTCGGCCCGCGGCTCACCACGACGGCCGCCGGGCCCGTGCTGACCCCCGGCCTGATCGCGGGCCACGCGGCGATCGACTGCGGCGCCGCGGGCTTCACGAGCCTGGCGTCGTTCCAGGTCGAGCACACGCCGACGGTGTTCTGGCTGATCCGCGAGGGAGCCCCGGGCCCCGGAGGGACCTACGGCCACCACGGCGATCGCGACCTCGACTGGTCGATGGAGCAGCAGGGAGCCGCGACCCACCAGGTGCACTTCCAGTCCGCCGGCGAGACCGGCGAAGGCCAGATCACCCTCACCGCCGGGCAGACGTACATCCTCGTCGGCCGCATGGCGAACGAGCCCACGACGTCGCGCGACACGTTCGTCTACGGCGCGACGGGCGGGCCGATGCACATCACCAGCACGACGGCCACCGCGCAGCTGAGCAGCGCCAGCCTCTACTTGTGCACCTCCGACGCCGGCGAGCCCTCGCACGCCGCCATCGGCGAGTTCCTCTACTACCGCTACCCGATGAGCGACTCCGAGATCGACGACGTCGTCGCGTACCTGCGCGCCGCCTGGGGTCTCTGATCGCGGCGAGCCTCGGCGCGACCGGGGCCAGGCGTGCCGTCAGTTCGTGATCGGCACGTGCGCGCAGTCGAGATCGCTCATCGAGTAGCGCGTGCCGCCGTCGACCATCTCGAAGTCGCTCGGCTCGATGCTGTCGAGGTCGCGCGGATCGAGGCCGGTGCCGAGCACCGTCGCCCACTTGGCGGTGGTCCGCTCGTCGTCCTCGGCCGTGAGCGCGATGTTGCCGCCGTCGCTCAGGATCATCCCGTAGTCGTGCATCGCCTGGGCGACCACGCGCGCGGCGTCGTTCGGAAGCGCGGCCATGACGGCGCTCATCCGGTCGCTCCGGAGCCGCAGGCGCGCCCCGTAGGGCAGAGAGTCGGCCGCCGACGAGCCGCCGGCCGAGTGCGACGCCGGGTGCACGAACACGCCGCGGTGGATGATGTCGTTGGGCAGGATGAAGCGGATCGCATGGTCGATGTGACCGGCCGCGATCTCGTCGGCGTCGAAGAGCATCGCGGCGATCGGGAAGCCGCCCGCGTCGGCGCTGGTGCACCCGTCGCCACGGCCGAGGCCCGCCGCCGGCGGCGCGACGGCCGTGTCCCAGACCGCGAGACAGCCTCCCTCGTAGGTGCCGCCGTTGATGTTCGCGCGCCACTGCTCGTAGAGCCGGTGCTCGGTCGGCGCGATCACGATGAGATGGCAGTCCCCGTCGCCGTCGCAGGAGTAGCCGGTCTCGCCTTCGAGGTGGCCCCCGACCGGAATCGGCACGGGCGCGGAGTCGCAGTCCGGCTCGTAGAAGTCGCCCGTCTGGGTGAAGGCCATGCGCGGAGCGCTGCCGTCGGCGTCGCACATCACGTGGATCGAGTAGTCGATCTGGATGTGCCCAGCGCCCCATCCGTGCGCCTGGAGCGCGGCGATGATCGCGGCCGACTCGCCGTCGACGGCGGCCGAGTCGATGCGCTGGTTCCACGGGGCGTCGGGCGGAAACAGCGGGCGCTGGCACGTCGCCGGCGTGGGCCCCGAGTCCGGGCGCGGGCCCGTGTCCGGCAGGGGGCCGGTGTCGCGGCCCGTCGTCGAGCCGGCATCGTCACCGGGCGTCGTGCTGCCGCCCCCACAGCCCGCCACGGCGAGCCCGCCCGCCATCACTGCCACGAGAAGCCGCGTTCCATCGTTCATCGATCGCTCCTGTCCCCTTTTTCGAGATTGGGTCCTCGGTGAAGGGGCGGGGCCCCTCCCGAGCCGCGGACGGTGTCTCCCCGCTCAGCCGCCGAGGAGCTTCTTGAAGAAGCCGAATGCGCCGCCGCCCGACATCGCGGCGACTTCGGCTTCGTCGTCCTTGCCGAGCGGCGCCGCCGCTGCGGCCTCGAGCTGCTGGGCCGCGCGCACGTCTTCTTCGGTCGGCGGTGGAGCGAGCGTGACCGGGCGCGGCGCCGCGGGAGCGGCGGGGATCACGACGGGCGGCGCCTCGGGCGTCGGGCCCGGGCGCACGGACCCGAAATCGCGCGCGACCTTGCCGAGCAGTGCCTGCGCGAACTCGTGCGCACGGGCCTGATCGTCGGCCCGCTTCTGCGCGCCGAAGTCCTGCTGGATCTGCGCGAGCAGATCGTTGGCCAGCTGGGTGGGCTTGTGCGTCGCGAAGTCCGTCTGGAGCTTGGCGATGAGATCCTGACCGAGCTGCGCGGCAGCGGCGGGATCGGGCGGCAGGCTCTTGCTGGGCTGGTCGGGCATCCGGGACCTCCTCGGTGGGGGGCTCGTCCGAGCACGAAGAAGGAAGAGTACCCGGTTCGGCGCGCGGGAGAAGCTGCCGTTTGGGCTCGGAGGTGGGGGCCGGCGCGATCAGAGCGTCTTTTCGTAGAACCGATCGCAGCCGTGGTGCCCAGTTGCGCCGCAGGCGGCCGGGATGGGAACGAAGCCGAGCTTCGCGTAGAGGGCCTGCGCCTGATCCATCCCCGTCAGCGTCTCGAGGTAGCAGCGCCGGTAGCCGAGCCCGCGCGCCGTATCGAGGCATCGCTCGAGCATCGCGCGCCCGAGCCCCAGGCCTCGAGCCTCGGGCAGGAAGTACATCTTGCGCAGCTCGCAGGTGCCCGCGTCACCTCCTTCGAGTGGCGCGATCCCGGCGCCGCCCACGACGACGCCATCGCGCTCGACCACGAAGTACGCCGCGCCCGGCCGCGCATAGGCGCCGCTCATCGCGCTCACCTCGGCGTCGTGGATGGCGAAGCCCGGGCCGCTCGCACCGAAGCTCGTCATCACGCGGCGGATGATCGCCGCGACGGCGTCGTCGTCACGCGGCTCGATGGGACGAATCACGGGGGCGCGCATGCCCATCGGCTACCCGTCCTCACGCGCGCGAGCAAGCCTCGGCCACGCGCCGCGGGATCGAGACCAGGCGCGCCTCGGCGAGGTGGACCGCCGCGAGCGTGATGCGCGCCTCGACGAGGAGGCTCTCGCCGCGCACGACGCGCTGCGCGTAGACGACGCGCGCGCGTGTGATCGACTCGACCCAGCTCTCCACGTGCACGACGTCGTCGAAGCGCGCGGGGGCGCGGTAACGCAGATCGGCCGCCACGACGGGCAAGCCGAGCCCCGTCTCCGCCTCGAACGCGCGGTAGTCGAGCCCCCGCGCGCGCTGGTGCTCGATGCGCGCCTCCTCGAAGTACGCGAGATAGGCGGCGTGGTGCACGACCGAGGCCTGGTCGGTGTCGCCGTAGCGAACGCGGACCGCATGGCGCGCACAACCGACCGGTGCCGAAGAGAGGAACGCCGGGGACGTCATCGCGGGCGAGCCTCGCAGGCGCGCGCGCGAGCGTCGACCCGTCGTGCGCGAAGACGTCGCGTCACGAGCGCAGGCGCGCGCGTGACGAGATGTCGAGGCCAGGCCCCGACGAGCCGGTGGATCTGGTCCTCTTGCGGTGCCGCGCGGATGGCACTCGACGTGCTGAGCACGACCGCATGGAGCGCCCCCGACCCGTCGACGCCGATTCCGAGAGCGGCACGCCGCTCGTCGATCCCTTCGCCCCACCGCCGCGGTCGGAGCCGCCACCGCAGACCCCCAGGCCACCGCCCCTCACGCTCCGCGCGATCCTCCATCACTCGTTCGTCGAGCACGACCCGCGTTACCTGATCAGCGCCGTGCTCGTGCTCGCCGGTCTCACGCTGCTCTCGTGCGACCTCGGCCAGCGCGACGCGGCCGCCGGCCTCGGGCTCTCGTTCGTCGCCGAGCTCTACGCGCTGCTCTTGATCGGCGGCGCGGCGATGCTCCGGCGCTTCGGCCAGCGGCGCATGGCCGTGATGCTCGGCCTGCTGGCCGCGCTCTACCAGTGCGACCTCACGCTCCACGTCGAGCGCTGCGCCTTCCTCGGCGTGTGGGGCTTGGCCGCGGCGCTCGGATGGGTCGCGCTCTTCGCGCTGAAGCTGCGGCTCCTCGGGCGCGCGCTCGGGCTACGGCTCTCGCGCGCCGCCGTCGCCGTCGCGCTCGGAGGCGCGCTCGTCGTCGCGCTCACGCCGCTGCTCGCGCACGCGATGTGGCGCTGGGGCCAGGAGATCCGCACGCTCGGTGTGTTCGCCGCGGTGATGCCCGGGCTCTTCGTGCCGCGGACCGTCGAGAGCGAGCTGGGATTCGACTACCGCGGGCGCCGCGCGCTGCACGGCACGTGGGCCCTCTGGGGCGCGGCCGCCATCGCCCACGCTCTGTTCGACGGCATCGACCCGGTCCCGCTCGGGTCCGTGCTGCTGCTCTTCGCGACGCGCTGGGCACGGAGCGAGCGCACCTTCTGGGCGCTGATCGCGCTCGCGCTCCTACCCACGCTCGCGCACTTCGGCGACGCGACCGTGACGCCCCTGCTCGTCGCGATCACGCTCGTGCTGCGCGCGTACCGAAGCGCCGCCGACCCGGCACGGCTCGATCCGCCGGCGCCGGTTCCCTCGCCCTACCGCGGCGGGCCCGCCGAGCCGGCCCTCGTCGTGCCCGTGCTCCTCGAGCCGAGCTTCGCGCCAGCGCCCGAGCCCTGGCGCTCGCGCTACCTCGTCACCGCGCTCGCGCTCGGGCACTTCGCGATCTGGCGCGCGCTCTTCTCTCGGCACGGCGGCTTCCCCGAGCCCGCGCTCGAGCACGTGCTCGCGCTCGACCTCCTCCTCGCCGCTGCATGCGCGCTCTGGATCTGGCGCGCGCGCCGCCCGCTCCCGGTGCTCGCCCTCGCGCCCACCGTGCTGCACGGCCTCGTCGCTTCGGGCGCGCTGCGGGCACCGCGCAACCTCGCCGAGTGGGGCGCCGGCTCGGTGGCCGTCGGCTTCGGCCTGCTCACGAGCGCGGTCGCCACGGCCTGGTGGAAAGAGAGATTCCGGTCCGAGACCGGCGTCGGTGGAAAGCCTGACGCACCGCGCTAACGTCGCCTCCCGTGACGGCGACCTCGAGCTCCTCCGCCCCGCGCAAGCGGCCCATCCACAAGATCCTCTGCGCCAACCGCGGTGAGATCGCGATCCGCGTCTTCCGCGCGGCGACCGAGCTCGGGCTCTCGACGGTGGCGATCTACTCGCACGAAGATCGCGTCCATCTCCACCGCTACAAGGCCGACGAGGCCTACCTCGTCGGCTCGCTGCCGGGCGGCAAGCGCAAGAACGCCGTCGCCGCCTACCTCGGCATCGAAGAGATCATCGAGATCGCGAAGGCTGCGAGCGTCGACGCGATCCACCCGGGCTATGGCTTCCTCGCCGAGAACGCCGGCCTCGCCAAGGCGTGCGACGAGGCGGGCATCGCGTTCGTCGGCCCCTCGGCCGACGTGCTCCGACGCTTCGGCGACAAGACGAGCGCGCGGACGCTCGCCAAGGAGGTCGGCATCCCGACGGTGCCGGGCACCGACGGGCCGGTCGCGAGCCTCGACGATGCGCGCGCCTTCGTCGAGAAGGCCGGCTTGCCCGTGATCATCAAGGCCGCGATGGGCGGCGGCGGCCGCGGCATGCGCGTCGTTCGCGAGGCGAGCGAGCTCGCCGAGGCCTTCGACCGCTGCCGCAGCGAGGCGCTCGCCGCATTCGGCGACGGAACCGTGTTCCTCGAGCGCTACGTCGATCGCCCCCGCCACATCGAGGTGCAGATCCTCGCCGACGCGGCCGGCGAGGTGATGCACCTGTTCGAGCGCGACTGCTCGGTGCAGCGCCGCCACCAGAAGGTCGTCGAGATGGCGCCCGCACAGGCGCTCGATCCGGACGTGCGCGCCGCGCTCTGCGCCGACGCGGTGAAGCTCTGCGCAGCGGCGGGCTACCGCAACGCCGGCACGGTCGAGTTCCTCGTCGACGGCGGCGGCCGCGAGGGCGCGCGTCACTACTTCATCGAGGTCAATCCGCGCATCCAGGTCGAGCACACCGTCACCGAAGAGGTCACCGGTGTCGACCTCGTGCAGTCGCAGATCCGGATCGCGGGCGGCGCGAGCTTCGCCGAGCTCGGCCTCGTGCCCGGCGCCGTGCAGGTGCGCGGCGTGGCCGTGCAGTGCCGCGTCACGACCGAAGATCCGCGCAAGAGCTTCCAGCCCGACACCGGCCGCATCGAGGCCTTCCGCGCGGGCGAGGGCATGGGCATCCGGCTCGACGCCGGAAGCGGCTACGCGGGCGCACAGATCGCGCCCGACTACGACTCCTTGCTCGTCAAGGTGACGGCACGCGCGCTCACCTTCGAGGACGCGATCCACAAGCTGCACCGTGCGCTCGCCGAGTTCCGCGTGCGCGGCGTGAGCACCAACATCCCGTTCCTCCAGAACGTGCTCCGCCACCCGGACTTCGCGCAGGCGAACACGTACACCGCGTGGGTCGATGCGACGCGCGAGCTCTTCGAGCTGCCGAACCGGAAGAACCGCGCGCAGCGCATCCTGCGCTACCTCGCCGACCTCGCGGTGAACGGGCCCGAGCAGGTGGGCATGACGGCGAACGGGCCGATGCCCGCGAAGATCGAGCCGACGCCCCCCGTCATTCCGCCGACCTACGCCTCCCTGAAGTCACCGCCGCCGCAGGGCTTCCGCGACGTGCTCGTGAACCTCGGGCCCGCCGCGTTCGCCAAGGCCGTGCGCCAGCACCGCGGCCTGCTCGTGACCGACACGACGTGGCGCGACGCCCACCAGTCGCTCCTCGCGACGCGCGTGCGCACGCTCGACCTCGAGAAGATCGCGCTCCACACGGCGCGCCTGATGCCTTCTCTCTACTCGCTCGAGTGCTGGGGCGGCGCGACCTTCGACGTGGCGCTGCGGTTCCTGCACGAGTGCCCCTGGGATCGCCTCGAGCGCCTGCGCGCGCTGGTGCCGAACGTGCCCTTCCAGATGCTCTTCCGCGGCGCCAACGCGGTCGGCTACACGAGCTATCCCGACAACGTCGTCTACGCGTTCGCGAAGATGGCCAAGGACAAGGGCGTCGACGTCTTCCGCATCTTCGACTCGCTCAACTACGTCGAGAACCTGAAGCTCGGCATCGACGCGGTCGGCCAGGCCGGCGGCGTGATCGAGGCCGCGATCTGCTACACGGGCGACGTCAGCGATCCGGGGCGCACCAAGTACTCGCTCCAGTACTACGTGGACCTCGCCGGCCAGCTCGCGAAGCTCGGCATCCACGTCCTCGCCGTCAAGGACATGGCGGGGCTGCTCAAGCCGCGCGCGGCCACGATGCTCATCGGCGCGCTCCGCCGCGCGTTCCCCGAGCTCCCGATCCACGTGCACACGCACGACACCGCCGGCACCGGCGTCGCCTCGATGCTGGCCTGCGCCGAGGCCGACGCCGACGCGATCGACCTGGCGCTGCCGGCGATGGCGGGCCTCACCTCGCAGCCGACGATGAGCGCCGTGGTCACCGCGCTCCGTGGCACGGCGCGCGACACGTCGATCGATCCCGACGCGATCCGCCTGCTCAACGGCTACTGGGAGGAGGCACGCGCGCTCTACGCGCCCTTCGAGACGGGGATGACGGGCTATGCGCCCGACCTGCACGAGCACGAGATGCCGGGCGGTCAGTACACCAACCTCCTCTTCCAAGCGCAGCAGAACGGCCTCGGCGATCGCTGGAGCGCGATCAAGCGCTCGTACCGCGAAGCGAACCTGGTGCTGGGCGACGTCATCAAGGTCACCCCGAGCAGCAAGACCGTCGGCGACCTCGCGCAGTTCATGGTCCAGAACGATCTGGACGCGAAGAGCGTGGTCGAGAAGGCCGACACGCTCTCGTTCCCGTCGAGCGTCGTCGAGTTCTTCGAGGGGCGCCTCGGCCAGCCGCACGGAGGCTTCCCGGAGCCGCTCCGTACGCGCGTCCTGCGCGGCAAGAAGGCGATGCAGGGCCGCCCAGGCGCCGAGCTCGCGCCCCTCGATCTCGAGAAGCTGAAGAAGGACCTCGAGGCCGAGCATCCCGGGATCTGGATCCGCGATCACGACATCATGAGCGCGGCGATGTACCCGGACGTGTTCCGCGACTACCGGAACTTCCGGACCGAGCGCGGCGACGTCTCGCGCCTGCCGACGCGGCAGTTCCTGGTGGGCCTCGCGAAGGGCGAGGAGCTCATGTTCGACATCGAGCGCGGCAAGACGCTCGTCGTCACGCTGCGCGCGATCGGCGAGCTCGACGAGGAGGGCAACCGGCGCGTCTTCTTCGATCTGAACGGGCAGCCGCGGGCGATCACGGTGGCCGACAAGAAAGCGAAGACCAGCGTGAAGCAGCGCGAGCGCGCCAAGGCCGGCGACCCGGGCTCGATCGGCGCGCCCATGCCGGGCTCCGTCGTCGACGTGCGCGTGAAGCAGGGCGCGAGCGTGAAGAAGGGCGAGCCGCTCTGCGTGCTCAGCGCGATGAAGATGGAGACGGTCGTCGCCTCGCCGGTGGACGGCACGGTCCAGCGCATCGCGGTCGCCAAGAGCGACGTGCTGAAGGCGGGCGACCTGCTCGTCGAGATGACGCTCGCGAGCTGATCGCTTCAGCGGCGTCTTCTCGGTGCCGAGCCGGTGGGTGACACCCGTTCGGCTCAGTCCTCGGGGGCCGATACGCGGCCCCCTCCATCGGGAGTGAATCCCGATGGAGCCTCCCCCTCGTATCGCTCCGCGAGAGAGGGCGACAGGCTTCCTGGCGCACTCACCCTCTCAGCGCGCGCGGCGCGCCGAGATCGCCAGCGCGATCCAGCCGGCGATCAGCGAGACGCCGCCGATCGGGGTGATCGCGCCCAGCCAGCGCGGCGCGCCCAGCGTCATCGCGTAGAGCGTTCCCGAGAAGATCGTCACGCCGACGACGAAGAGCGCGCTCGACACACGCGCGGCGCGCACGCCTCCACTGCGCTCGATCGCCCACGCGCCCGCGGCGCACGCCAGCGCGTGGAAGAGGTGGTAGCGCGCCGCCGTTTCCCACCACGCGAGGCGCTGCTCCGCATCGCTCGCGCTCGCGAGCATCGTCCGCAGCCCGTGGGCACCGAACGCGCCGAGCGCGACGCCGAGCGCGCCGAGCACGCCGGCCGCGGCGAGCCAGCGATCGCTGACCTGCCGAATCTCGGCTGAATCTGGGTTGTTCATGCTCACCTCTCGAATCTAGAATTTGTCTGGATTTCAGCCATGAAATGCTTGCGTCGCGATCATGACAGGGGCAGTAGCCACCCGTGACGCTCGGTCGCGATCGTGGCACATCGAGCGGCCCACATCGGCCTGATCGGGCCCGCGTTTCGAGAAGGCACGTTTACCATTCGTGAACGCTCGTCCCGTGGTCACGTGAACAGGGAAGCGGCATCTCGCGTGCACGTCGGCGCGCCCGACATGGTCACCTCGTCCGCTGCTTTTCGACTCGGGGGCTCCGCCATCCTCTGCATCGGCCTTTCCGCCGGGCACGTATCCGCTCAGCGTGTACGACCTCCCGAGCGTGAGACGATGGAGCTGGTCCTCGCGCGAATTTGTGCGCACGAAGCGTCGCTCCCGATTCGTGACGCGGACGACGACGACGACGATGGTGATCACGACGAGTGGGTTCGGCGACGCGAGACCTCGATGCCCTACGGCGCCGACTGCGCGGCCATCCACGAAGTGCTGCTGCGCGGCGCCTATCACATGGACCTCTCGCGTCGCGAGCGCGCGCAAGCGGAGGGACGCGAGCTCGCCCCGCTGCCGCACGAGCGCGCGTACATCCTGTTCGCGCACGCGTACTCCACGCGCATCTTCGAGCCCACGGACACGGACACCAACCGCTGGGCCGCCGATCTGCGCAGCGACGGCTCCGAGCCGGCGAACTGGCGCACCTCGCGCACCGTCTGTCGCGACGACGTCTGCCGCAGCGTCCGCAGCCCCGCCTGGGCCCGCTCCGACCGCGACGCCTGGCTCTTCGTGCTCGGGCTCGCGCGCGATCTGGTGACGCGAGAGCTCGACGACGCGCGCAGCTGGTCGCCGTGCGAGAGCGAGATCGACGACTGGGGCGGTCGCATGGACCACGATCACGCCCGATCGATCGGGCTCATCCCGGTCGCCTGCGGCGCCGACGGCAGCACGGCGAACACGTTCTACGCGCGGCCCGGTCGCGTCGCGATCCGCGAGCGCCTGGCGACGACGCCCATGCTGCACTGAATGGATCCCGGCGAGGGTTGCGCTGGGCCCTCGGGCCGCGCTGGGCCCTCGCCTGAGCCGAGACCAGCCGAGTCGGATCGAGCGCCCCACTGGCCCCTCGCCTCCCTTCCGCCTTCGCCTCGCTTCGCTCGCTCGCGACATCGCCTTCCTCGTCGCCGGAGAGCTCTTCGACCTACGTCCTTGCGGTCCGGGGCCGCGTCTGCGACGCCTCCCCGATGTCGCGTCGCTCCCGCATCGTGCTCGCGCTCGCCTTGGCGAGCTGCGCAACCAGCCCTACGCCTCCCGCGGAGTATCCGGCCATGCCCGACGAGCGCGATGACGCAGGCCCCGAAGAGGCCGTCACCGGCGGGAGCCCGATCGAGCTGCTCAACCATCGCGCGCGCGCCGGAGCGGTGACCGAGACGATCCACGGCGTCGCGGTGGACGACCCGTACCGCGCGCTCGAGGCCGACGACGCGCTCACCCACGAGTGGATCGACGTGCAGACCGCGCGCACCGCGAGCGCGATCGTCGGCTGGTCTCGCCCCTCGACGTCGCGGCGTCTCGACGAGCTCCTGCGCATCGGCTCGGTGAGCGGAGCGCTGGTCGCCGGCTCGCAGGTCTTCTATCTCCGGCGCGAAGGCGATCGAGAGCAGCCCGCGCTCTACGTCCGGCGCACCTCCGAGCCCGATACGAGCGCACGCGTGCTCGTCGACCCGCTGACCTACGGCGATCGCGCCGCGCTCGACTGGTACTACGCCTCGCCGAGCGGGCACCTGCTCGCGTTCGGGATCTCGCAGAACGGCGACGAGCGCAGCACGCTGCACGTGCTCGACACGTCCACCGGCGCGCTGCGCCCCGACACGATCGAGCACACGAAGTGGTCGGACGTCGCGTGGCTCCACGACGAGTCGGGCTTCTACTACCGGCGCTATCCGCGCGAGGGCGAGCCCGACTGGGACGGCGCGCATCCCGACACCTATCACATGCGCCTCTTCTTCCACGTGCTCGGCGCCGATCCGGCGACCGACGCGCTCGTCTTCTCCCCGCCCGATCCCACGCACTTCCCGGGCGCCAGCGTGTCGGACGACGATCGCTGGGTCGTCGTCAGCAACGTGATCGGGTGGTCTCAGACGGACCTGGCGCTCTTGGACCGGGGCGCCCGCGCGCGGGGTCGCGTGAGCGCGCCCGACGCCGCCCACGCGCTCGTGCCCATCGTCACCGGACAGGATCACCTCTACTCGGCACGCGTGCACCGCGGGCAGCTCTACGTGCTCACCAACGAGGACGCGCCCCGCTACCGCTTGCTGCGCGCGCCCGCGGGCGCCGGCGCGGCCGATCGGTCCACCTGGCAGATCGTGGTCCCCGAGGGAGCCGCCGCCATCGATGGTTGGACGATCGCCGGCGAGTCGCACGTGCTGCACGTGATCGACGAGGTCCGCTCGCGCCTCTATCTGCACCGCATCGACGGGACGCTCGATCACGAGATCGCGCTCCCCGGCCGCGGCGCCGTGGCGGGCCTCGACGCCGACGAGGCCAGCGGACAGATGGTGGTCTCCTACTCCGGGTACGCCGATGCGCCGCAGCTGCTCCTGCGTGATCCTCGCGCGCGTGCACCGCGTCGCGGCGCGAGCGCGCCCGAGCTCGCTCCCTTCGTCACGATCGAGGTACCCGTCGATCTCTCCGCCCTCGAGGTCGTGCAGGAGCGCGTTCCCTCGACCGACGGTGCATCGATCCCCGTCACGCTCGTGCAGCGTCGGGGCACGCCGCGCGACGGGTCGACCCCCGTGCTGCTCAACGCGTACGGCGGCTTCAACGTGTCGCTGCTGCCGGGCTTCTCCCGCAACCCGCTCTACTGGGTCGAGCGCGGCGGCATCTACGCGGTGGCGAACCTGCGCGGGGGCGGTGAGCTCGGCGAGGACTGGCACCGGGCGGGCAACCTCGAGAACAAGCACCACGTCTTCGAGGACATGGAGGCGGTGATCCGGTGGCTCGCCACCAGCGGGATCTCGCGACCCGAGCGCATCGGCATCACCGGCGGGAGCAACGGCGGCCTGCTGATGGGGGCGATGATCACGCGCTGCCCCGATGCCTTCGGCGCGGTGGCCACCTACGTCGGTCTCTACGACATGATCCGCTATCACCGCTTCCCGCCCGCCGAGCTCTGGGTCACCGAGTACGGATCGAGCGAGAGCGAGGAGCAGTTCCGCTGGCTCTACGACTACTCCCCCTATCACCACGTGCAGGACGGCGCGCACTACCCGCCGATCCTCGTGGAGACGGCCGACCACGACACCCGCGTGTTCTGGGGGCACTCGACGAAGTTCGCGGCCCGCCTCCAGGAGGCGGTGGGCGGGCCCGACCCCGCGGTCTGGTTCTATCGCGAGCAGCAGGTCGGGCACGGCGCGGGCACGCCGGTCAGCGCGCTCGTCGCCCGCTACACGCGCATGTACGCCTTCCTCGAGCACGCGCTCGGCGTCACGGCGCCGGCCGCGCCCGAGGCAGCGCCGCAGTGACGAACCGTGGTCTCTGATCTAGTCTACGAGGCACGCATGGGGCGCGAGGCGGACGAGACGACCCGGATCTCCGATCGCACGGCCACGCCCGCCAAGGGCATCGCCCGGCGGCGGCCGCGCCTGGTCTTCCTCGCGGGCATCAACGTGGGCGCGGTGTTCCCCGTCGGCCACGGCGTGGTGCTCGGCCGCTCCGCCGACGCGACGATTCCGATCGACTCCGACGAGGTCTCGCGCCGCCACGCGCGCATCGTCGAGGGCCCCGGCGGCTGGATCCTCGAGGACCTCGGCTCGCGTAACGGCACGTTCCTGAACGGACAGCGGCTGAAGACGCCCCAGCTCCTGACCGACGGCGACAAGATCGAGCTCGGCGACGGCGTGGTGCTCCGCTTCGCGCTCTTCGACGAGATCGACGAGAGCTACCACCGCACGATGTACGAGTCGTCCTTGCGGGACGGGCTCACGCGCGCGTTCAACCGAAAGTACCTCGACGAGCGGCTCGATCAGGAATTCGCCTACTCGGTGCGGCACGGCACGGCGCTCTCGCTGCTGCTCCTCGACATCGATCACTTCAAGACGCTGAACGACACGTACGGCCATCCCGCGGGCGACGCCGTGCTCGTGCAGCTCTCGGCGCACCTGCTCAAGGTGATCCGCGCCGAGGACGTGTTCGCGCGCTACGGCGGCGAGGAGTTCGGAATCCTCTCGCGCGGGATCGCGCTCGACGCGGCACGCGCCTTCGGCGAGCGCGTGCGCGCCAGCGTCGAGCGCTACCCGTTCGTCCACGGCGAGACACGACTGACGGTGACCGTCAGCGTGGGCGTCGCCGCCGTGCCGCACCCCGACATCCTGCAGCCCGCGACGCTGGTCGACACCGCGGACAAGGCGCTCTATCGCGCCAAGCAGACGCGCAACAGCGTCTGCTGATCTGCTCGCCGTCAGACCCGCGCGATCACGCCCTTGAGGTGCGGCTCGGACCCGATCGGAGCCGGGAAGTCGATCGGGGCGGGCAGATCCCGGAGCGAGGCGAGGCGGATCCCGGTCGCGCGCGAAGCCTCGTGGAACGCGGCGCGCAGGTCGCGCTGCGTCGCGCGTCGATCGTTGCTGGTCGCGAGCACGGCGCCCCCCGGAGCGAGCACCGAGAGCACGCGCGCCGCGAGCTGCTTCCACATCCGGCCGGACGTGAAGCGCGTCTTGCCCACCGACGAGTAGGTCGGAGGGTCGCAGACGACGAGGTCGAACGTGCGCCCGCGACGCGCGAATCTCTCGAGGACCGCGAGCGCATCGTCTGCGATCGCCTCGTGCCGCGCCGGGTCGAGCCCGGCCGCCTCGAAGCCGCGCGTGCCCCGCTCGAGCTGCTTGCGCGCGGCGTCGATGCTCACCACCTCGCGCGCCCCGCCGAGCGCCGCGAAGATGCTGAAGGCGCAGGTGTACGAGAAGAGGTTCAGGAAGCGGGTCCCCGCGGCGAGCTCGCGGACCCGGGCGCGATGCGCTCGCTGGTCGAGGAAGAGTCCGGTCGAGAGCCCGTCACCGAGACGGACGCGCAGGGGCACGCCGCTCTCGAGCACGAGGACCTCGGGCTCGTCGGTCGCGCGCCCGGCGATCGGCTCTGGCGGCGCGAGCGCGCGTGCCTTCGCTTCGTCGAGGTCGCTGGCCTTCTTCGGCCGCCGCTTGAGGTAGACGCCGGCGGCGCCGAGCTCGACCAGGGTATCGGCCAGCCCGCGCACGTCGCGCTCGTCGTACGCGTGGAGGACCACGTGCTCGCCGTAGACGTCGACGGCCAGACCCGGCGCCCCCTCGGCCGCATCGTTCAGCCACCGAAAGCAGCTCGTGCCCGGATCGTGGGCGATCGCATGGCGATGCTGGGCCGCGTCCGCGAGGATCTCGCGCGCGTGGTCGCGATCGGTGCTCGGATCGCGGAGGGCGCCGCCGAGGAAGTCGGCGAACGAGCGCGGCGGATCGATCCGGGCCTCGAAGCGCCCCGGGACCGCCAGACGGACCGACGCGAGCAGGAGGCGACGCCAGGGCGCGCCGCCGTACCACGCATCGCCGACGATCGGCGCCCCGCGGTGCGCGAGCTGCGCGCGGATCTGGTGGGTCCTTCCGGTCTCGATGCGGAGCCCCACGATCGCGCGGCCACCGCGTCGCTCGATCACGCGGACCGCGGTCCGTGCGATCGCCGCCCCCGGAGCGCCCGCCTCGACCACGCGCGCGCGCCCATCTTCGGTCTCGCGCAGCGCGTCCTCCCAGCGCGCTTGCTCGGGCAGCCGATCGCCGGCCGTGACCGCCGCCACGTACTCCTTGGTCACCTCGCGCCCCTCGAACGCCCGCGCGAGCCACGCGTTCGCCTCGCGCCGCTTGGCGTACACGACGAGGCCGCTCGTCGCGCGATCGAGACGCTGGTGCACGCCCACGTAGGGCTGAGGGTCGCCGCGCGCGGCGAGGTGCGCAGCCAGCCGCGCCGGCAGGTCGTCGGCGGCGGTCCCGCTCGCCTGCGAGGGCACGAAGGGCGGCTTGTCGACGACGAGGACGTCGTCGTCCTCGTGCACGATCGCGCCCGGAGGCATCACGGGGAACGCCTGCTCGCGCAGCGGCACGGGCAGACCATGGTTCGAGCGCGCGCCACGCGCCACGCGCGGGCTACTGGGCGCGACGCTTGCGGCCGACGCGCGTCGACTCGAGCGCCACTTCTTCCACGTCCCGCAGGTCGAAGGGCTTGCGGAGCAGGCCGTCGGCGCCGAGGTTGGGCACCGAGCTCGCGCCGCTCATGACGATCACGCGGCGAGCGAGGTGACGCGCGACGAGCGTCTTGACCAGCGGCGCGCCCGACTTCTCGCCGAGATCGAGATCGACGAGCGCCACGTCGAAGCGCTCGCGCTCGGCGATGGCGATGGCCTCGGCGGGGCAGGCCGTGACCACCACCTCGGCACCGCGGGCCGTCAGCGCCGACGCGACGAGATCGGCCAGCGAGGCGTGGTCGTCCACGACGAGGATGCGGCGGCTGGCGCTGCGCGCGCGCACGCCCGAGCTGCCCGCCGCGACGTCGACCTTCGGCAGCTCGACGCGCACGCAGCTGCCCGAGCCGAGGCGGCTGGTGGCGCGCACCCGGCCTCCGGCGCGCTCGACCAGCACACGGACGACCGAGAGGCCGATGCCTCGCCCCGCCCGCGGTCCGCCGCGCTCGGCGCTCGAGGCGCGGAAGAGCTCGGCCAGCTTCTCGTCGGTCATCCCGCGACCGTCGTCCTCGACGAGGATCTCGATCCGACGCTCCGCGTCGCGCACGCCCACCTCGACGTGGCCGCCCGAGGAGCACGCCTCGATCGCGTTCTTCACGAGGTTGGCGACGATCGATCCCAGCGCGGCGCGCGAGACGCGCACGTTGGCCTCGTCGATGCGACGACACGTGAGCTCGACCTTGCGCGTGGCCGCCATGGGCGCGAGGCGGTCGACCGCTTGGCGCACCGCGCGAGAGACCTCGGTGGCGTCGGCGGTCTCGGGCTCCTCGAGGAGCAGCGGCGCCACGTCCATCGCATCGCGCGCGCTCTCCTGCACCATCGCGATCGCGCGTCGCTGGCGCGCGGCGTCCTTGGCGTCGGCGGCGAGCGTGGCCCAGCCGGCGATCGTCGTCAGCGCGTTGCGCAGCTCGTGCGCGACGCCGGCCCAGAGGAGCGACTCCGTGCGAAGCGCGGCCGTCGAGTGCACGACGACCGTCTCTCCCTCGAGGCGCGCCACCAGGCCCGCACCGCGGTCGATCGACACACCCTCGCGTCGCGCTTCTTCGATGACACGAGTCAGCGACGGCAGATCCGTGGCGAGCTCGCGCGCAGCCGACTCCGTCGCGCCGGCGCGGAGCGCGACGCAGCGAACCCCGAGCTCGGCGAGCGCGCTCTCGCGGTACTGCTGAGCGGCCATCGCATCAAACCTACGGGAGCCACTTGGTCGGGTAAAGGTGTTCTTTTGCTTCGAAACGATTCAAGACGCGCAGCGAGACAGCACGACGACGCCGAGAGCGATCAGCGCGAGCGCGGGTAGGAGCACGCGTACGATCTCCCACACTCCGTCCAAGACGGCGCGCTGCTGGAGCTTTCGGTAGCGCTTCTCCCCGCCCACCCGGCGAACGAGCTCGCGCTCACTTTCTGCGCGCTCCTCCGCGTCCATGGGGTCGTGTCCGGAGAGGTAGTAGAGATGGTGCTGCGCCTCGTGCTCGATCGTCTCGGCGAGCTCGGCATCCCAGTCGAACCCGGCGCTCTCGCGGTGCTCGCGCTCGAACGTGCGGTAGTAGATGCGGACGACGAAGCGCGTGCCGCCTTCGTCGGGCTCCGGCGCGTACGAGCCGAGCATCGGCACGCCGCCGGAGTCGACCTCGGGGACCCCGAGCTCGATCTCGAGCACGAGCCCGCCGGCGTCCATCTTGCGCCACGTCTCGTCGGCGAGCGCGCGCGCGCGCTTCTCGAACGCGACGGGATCGGGGAACGCGGCGCGCGGCGCGGGCGAGCGCTCGTATTGCCCGGGCGTGAGCTCCCTCGGCCAAGGGACCTCGAGCTCGCAGATCGTCTCGCAACGCACGCAGGTCAGGCTGGTGATGGCGCGCGATGGGTACGCGAGCGCGAGGAAGGCCTCTTCGACGCCGCTCCAGACCTCGTCGGGCGCGCCCGCGAGGGCACGCGCGAGCGCGCGCGGATCGTCGAGCAGTGCGCCCTCGTCGCCCTCGAGCGCCGCGATACCCATCGACGCGAGCAGCTTCGGAGTCACTTCGAACCCCTCGCCGCCCTTCTTGCCGAGCTGGCGCCAGAGCGGCCGCGCCGTGCGGACGTCGACGGCGCGCGCCCGGACGTGCGTGTAGCGTCGCCGCCCCAGCGCGAGCGGCTCGGCGAGCGGCAGCCGGAGCTCGCTCGGGATCGCGTCGTCCTCGTAGCGATCCTCGAGATCCTCGGCAGGCAGCGACGCGGGATCGAAGCGCAGCGGCGCTTCGCAGTTCTCGCAGGGAAAGTCCTCGACCTCGCCCGCGACGAGCCGCTCGCGCACGGCGAGGTCGCGCAGTACGTGGAAGTCGGAGATCGGCAGCGCCTCGATCTTCGCCGGCTCGAGCCGACCGCTCTTCGGATCCTCGATGCGCATCCGATCGGAGCCGATGACGGCGAGCGCCTCGCGGAAGAGCGAGCGCTCGGCGATCTCGCGGCGTGCGCCCTTCGGATCGATCGTGACGCGCACGACACGCTGGCTCGGCAGGATCACGCGCCGCGCCTTGGAGGGCGCGGCCTTCATGCCTGCTCGCTGCCCGAACGGGCGCGCACGACGCGCTCCAGCTCGGCGGCCGCGCTGGCCGGCAGCGCACGGAGCGGCCCACGCTCGAAGTAGGAGGCGTAGCTCTGCACGGCCTCGTCTTCGCGGCCGCGGCCGTGCACGTGCGACCAGCGGTACCAGACCAGGCCCTCGTCGCGCGCTTCGACGGCCTCGTAGCGCCCCGGGTCGCTCCCATCGTTCCAGCGCACGGTCGTCGCGAACAGGCCCATGGCTCGACGTTGGCACGAAGCACGAGAGCGGGCACCATCGGCGGACATGGACCGGAAGCCCGCCCCGCCCCCTCCGCCGCCGGCGTCGGCGCGCTCGATCCCTCGGATGCCTCCGCCGCCGCTCGTCAAGCGCGCCGTGCCGCCTCCGCCACCCGGCGCGCCCCCGCCGCCGCCCGCGGCCAAGCCGACGGCCGCCGCGCCCTCGCCGCCCGCGCCCGCGCCCGCGCGCCCCACCGATCCGGGGCGCGTCACCAGCACGCAGCAGCTCATCGACGCCGCCTCCAGCGCCGCGCGCCTGCGCGACGAGCAGCTCCAGGCGCGCGTCCGCTACTACCAGCAGGACATGAAGACGAACGCGGAGCTCGACGCGATCACCGCGCAGGTGGTCGAGGAGCTGCGCTCGCTCGGGCGCATCGCCGCCGAGCAGAAGCCCGTCGTCCGCCCGGTGGCCGAGGTCGAGATCGAGCTCATCCACGAGCTCCGGACCTGCCTCGAGAAGCTCTTCGTCGGCGCGCGCAGCAAGCTGCTCACGCGCAAGATCGAAGAGGTCCAGCGTCGCATCACGCAGCTCTTCTTCAACAGCGAGCTCTATGCGCGCCTCGCCGAGGGCTCGCGCGACGTACCGGCGGCGACGTGGCCCGAGCAGGTCCTCTACTTCGCGATCAAGAGGCAGGAGGCGGCGATCACCGCCGAGCTCGACGCGCTCCCCGTGAGCGACCCGAGCGTCCGCGAGCGCGCGCACGAAGAGCTCGAGCGCTACCTGAAGTCGCTCACGACCGACTTCCTGAGCAAGACGACGCCCGAGCTCGAGCGCTTGCTCGCGATCTACAAAGAGCACCTGACGCGCTTCTTCGCGACCACGTTCCCCGAAGAGCTCGGGGACTTCGCGTGGGAGGTCGTCAAGCAGTCACGCGTCGCGCACGGGACCGACCTCGGATACAAGATCACGGCCGATCGCTTCCACGCGTTCCGCGAGGCCTTCGACCGGAAGTTCCTCGAGCACCTCGTGCTGAACGTGCAGACTCCCATCGCCAAGCAGGCGGCGGCGGAGGCCGGCAGCTTCCGGGAAGCGACCCGCGACTTCGTCGCCGACCCCCACATCCACGCCGAGATCTGCACCGTCATCAACGACGCGCTCTACGACTACATGCACGGCGAGGGCTTCCTCGACCTGCCGAGCGACTGGAAGCGGCTGCTGAAGGACCAGTGACGCCGAGCGCGCGACGGGGGGCCTAGAGCACCGATAGCGAGACCGCTTACTTGACGTGCTCGTAGAGGCGTGTGCTTGATGTTCACGCCATGTTCCAAGAGCTTCTGAAGGACGTCGTCTCGCGCACCGAAGGCGGGCTCGCCGCGCTCGTCATGGGCCTCGACGGGATCTCGGTCGACGCGTTCATCGCCGAGGGCGACGCGCCCGTCGAGGTCGAGAACGTGGGCATGGAGTACAGCGTGATCCTGAAGGAGATCAAGCGCGCCGCCGAGCTGCTCGACGCGGGCTCGGCGCGCGAGGTCTCCATCCAGGCCGAGAAGATGACGACCGTGATCCGCATGATCAACGACGACTACTTCGTCGCGATCGCGCTCCGGCCCGACGGCAACTACGGCAAGGCGCGCTTCCTGCTGCGGACCAACGCACCCAAGCTCGCGAGCGAGCTCGGCGGCTGAAGTCCCCGCGGGGAGCCGGCTCGGGCCGCATCGAAGTGCGGCGCACGCCCCATGCGCGCTACGCTCGGGCCATGGACGAAGAGAGCATCGTGCAGCTTCTCGTGGAGCGTACCGCCGCGCTGGGCATCGACGCGCACGACGAGAACGTGATGCGACGCATCCATCAGGCCGCCCGCAAGGCCGTGGACGAGCTGCGCGAGAGCGGCCGTTCCGAGGTGAACCTGCCCTTCCTCGGCGCCACCGCGGCCGGGCCCGTCCACCTCGCGGTCTCGCTCCCGCTGCCCGGCTCGAGCGGCGCGCCCCGCCTGGACCCGCGGGAGAAGCTCAGCTGATGCGCGTGCTGGTCCTGCACGGTCCCAACCTGAACCTCCTCGGGACACGCGAGCCCGAGGTCTACGGCCGCGTCACGCTCTCCGCGATCGATCAATCCCTCGCGGCGCTCGCCGAGGAGCTCGGCGCCGAGATCCGGTGCCAGCAGTCCAACCACGAGGGCGAGCTCGTCGAGCACGTCCACGACGCAGCGCGTTGGGCCGCCGGCATCGTCGTCAACGCAGCAGCCTACACCCACACCTCGATCGCGCTCCGGGACGCAATCCGAGGCGTGGGCCTGCCGGCCGTCGAGGTGCATCTCTCGAATACCCAGGCGCGCGAGGCCTTCCGACACGTCTCGCTCCTCGCACCGATCTGCGTCGGAACGGTCGCCGGCTTCGGCGCCGACTCGTACACCCTTGGCTTGCGGGCGCTTCTCGGCTATCTCCGGCGCGCGCAGACCTGAGTCGGGGCGCGACCGCCCCGTCCCGTCCGAGGAGTTCCATGGAGATCGATCTGAAGCAGCTTCGCGAGCTCATGCGCTCGCTCCGGCAGTTCGACGTCACCGAGGTGGAGATCGAGAAGGACGGCGAGCGCATCTACTTGCGCCGGGGCCCCGACGCCGCGTCCTACGCCTCGGTCGCCGCGCCGCCGCCGCCGATGGTCAGCATGATGCCGGGCCCACTCCCGCCGCCGCCCGCGCCGCCCGCGCCGAGCGCGGCCCCGTCTGCCAAGCCGAGCGCCGCCGCGGACAACGATGCGTCGATCACGACCATCACCTCGCCCTTCGTCGGCACGTTCTATCGCGCCCCTTCGCCCCAGGCGCCGGCGTTCGTCGACGTCGGAAGCGAGATCCGCCCCGGCACCGTGCTCTGCATCGTCGAGGCGATGAAGCTGATGAACGAGATCGAGGCCGAGATCGCCGGCACGATCGTCGAGATCGTGGCGGCCAACGGCAAGCCCGTCGAGTACGGCGACCCGCTCTTCCGCGTCCGCAAGGCCTGACCGGCGTGAAGGAGAAGAAGAAGGTCCAGAAGGTCCTCATCGCGAACCGCGGCGAGATCGCGCTGCGCGTGATCCGCGCGTGTCGAGAGCTCGGGCTCTCGACCGTCGCCGTGCACAGCACGGTCGACACCGAGGCCCTCCACGTGCGCTTCGCCGACGAGGCGGTCTGCATCGGCCCCGCCAAGAGCGTCCAGAGCTACCTCAACATCCCGGCCATCATGGCCGCGGCGGAGATCACCGGCGCCGACTCGGTGCACCCGGGCTACGGGTTCCTCTCCGAGAACGCCGAGTTCGCGGACATCTGCGAGCAGTGCGGCCTCACCTTCATCGGGCCCGCACCGAGCGACATGAAGAAGTGGGGCGGCAAGGTGCCCGCGCGCAGCCTCGCACGCTCGCTCGGCATCCCGCTGCTCCCCGGGACCGGCGTGCTCGCCGACGCCGACGAGGCCGCGCGCGAGGCCGCCAAGATCGGCTACCCGGTCATCCTCAAGGCCAGCGCCGGCGGCGGCGGCCGCGGGATGAAGATCGTCCGCAACGAGGACGAGATCCGCCGCTTGCTCCCGCAGGCGCAGCAGGAGGCCCTCGCCGGCTTCAAGAACGGCGACGTCTACCTCGAGCGCTACGTCGAGGAGCCGCGCCACATCGAGTTCCAAGTGCTCTGCGATCCCAAGACCGACCTGGTCATGGTGCTCGGCGAGCGCGAGTGCTCGATCCAGCGCCGCCACCAGAAGGTCGTCGAAGAGGCGCCGAGCGTCGCGATGACGGACGAGATGCGCGCCGACATGGCGGCGACGATCACGCGCGCGATGAAGGAGACCGGCTACCGCAGCGCCGGCACCCTCGAGTTCCTCCTCGACGAGCGCGGCAACCTCTACTTCATGGAGATGAACACGCGCATCCAGGTCGAGCACCCGGTCACCGAGATGGTCACCGGCATCGATCTGGTCGCCGAACAGATCCGGGTGGCGGCGGGCTGGCCCGTGGAGTTCCCGCGCGAGCCGGTGAAGCCGCGCGGCCACGCGCTCGAGTGCCGCATCAACGCCGAGGACCCCGAGTCGTTCGCGCCCTGGCCGGGGCTCATCAAGGAGTACGTGGCGCCTGGCGGCGCCGGCGTGCGCATCGATGGCGGCGTGTTCGGCGGCTGGCGCGTGCCCGGCGACTACGACTCGCTGATCGTCAAGCTCATCACCTACGGCCGCAACCGCAACGAGTCGATCGTCCGCATGCGGCGCGCGCTCGACGAGATGATCGTGGAGGGCATCCGCACGAACATCCCGCTGCACCGTCGGATCATGGACGAGCCCGACTTCGTGAACGGCAACCTGTCGACGAAGTTCCTCGACCGGCTCCTGCCGAAGATGAAGGAAGAGAAGCGCGCGAAGGCGGCCGCGGAGGCCGAGGGCGCGGGCTGATCGACCGCGCGCGGGGGCGGCAAGCGCCCGCCGTCGGTCAGCGGCGCCGTCCGGCGAGCGACATCGGCGCGGCGTGCAGCTCGCGCACGGCCTCGAGCACCCGGGCCCGGAGCCGCATCGGGATGGGCACCTCCGCGGCGCGCAGCTTCTCGATGCACCAGTCGGTGCATTGCTCCACCGTCGCGTGCACGGTGTGTGGGTGCGGCGGATCCCACATCCAGAGCAGGGCCTGGAAGAACGCGCGCTTGGCCGCCGAGTCGATCTGCGTGGCCGACCCCACGCACAGCCGCCGCTGCACGTCGCGGCGCGCGTTGGCGAAGTCGGTCAGGGCCTTGCGCTCGCGCGCGCCCGGCATGACCTTGACGAGGCCGCTGTAGCTGACGACGGCGAAGCGCTCGTTGCGCTCGTAGAACCGGACGAACTCGCTCGCTTGTCGCTCCACCCACGCCATGTCCATGGCGGGCGGGCTCACGACGACGAGGATCGGCGCCGTGCTGTCGATGACGACGGGGAGCACACGCGGGTCATCGGACGGAGGCCCGGCGATCTGTAGGCCGGAAGGAGCGCGCGCGGCCGATCAGGCGCTCGTCGGCGGGACGCGCTCCCGCCACGGGCGAGCGCTCTCGAGCTGCGCCGCGAGCCGGAACAGGGTCGCTTCTTCGCCGAATCGCGCGGTGAAGCAGGTTCCGATCGGCAGCCCCTCGGCGGACCACCAGAGCGGCACGCTCATGGAAGGCTGCCCCGTCACGTTGGCGATCGGGGTCGACGGTGCGAAGGCGTAGGCCCGCGCGATGGCGCGATCGAGGATGCCGGGGATCCGCAGGAGCGCCGAGAGGCCGTGACGCGAGACGCGATCCTGGAGAACGCGCTCGAAGCCCTGGGGCCCGAGCACGCCGTGCGGAACGGGCGGGCGGCCGAGCGTCGGCACGAGCAGGACGTCGTGATCGCGATGGAAGCGGTGCACCGCGCGCGCCGTCGCCTGCAGCTCGCGGATCGCCGCGCTGAGCTCGCCCGCCGAGAGGATGCGCGTGCCGATCATCCCCATGATGCGCGTCGTGGGCTCGACCTCGTCCGGACGGGGCATGCGGCCGCGCTCTCGCGCCGCGAGCGCGAACTCGCCTCCGACCGCCGAGCAGTAGAGCGTGAAGAACGCGCGGGCGGTGTCCTCGGCGTGCACGGGCGGATGCGCCTCGACCACTTCGTGACCGAGCGAGGCGCACAGACGCGCGGCATCCTCGGTGGCCCGAACGACCTCCGGATCGAGCGTGGCCGGTAGGATCGGTCTCGTCGTGTAGGCGATGCGGAGCTTGCCGGGATCGCGGCGTGTCGCCTCGAGGTAGCTCTCGGTCTTCGGCGGAGCCCAGTAGGGCGCGACGTCCTCGGGGCCGGCGCTGGCATCGAGGAACGCCGCGCTGTCGCGCACCGTCATCGAGAGCACGTGCTCGGCGGCCAGGCCGTGCGCGCGCTCCGAGCCGTCGGGCCCCATCGGGTTGCGACCGCGGGTGGGCTTGAGGCCGAACACGCCGCAGGCGCTCGCGGGGATCCGGATCGAGCCGCCCGCGTCGCCGCCGTGGGCGACGGGGACGATGCGCGCGGCGACCACCGCGCCGGCACCGCCGCTGCTTCCGCCGACCGTGTGCCCGTGCTTCCACGGGTTGTGGCAGGGGCCGTACAGGCTCGGCTCGGTGGTCGGCAGGATGCCCCACTCGCTCGTGTTGGTCTTGCCGAAGACCACGACCCCCGCCGCGAGGTAGCGACGCACGAGCTCGCCGTGCTGCTCGGGGACGAAGCGCTCGAAGAACCGGCTCGCACCGCGCAGCGGAACCCCGGCGTAGGCCGAAGCGAGGTCCTTGAGCAGGAACGGCACGCCCGTGAAGGGGCCGTCCGGCAGCCCGCGCTCGATCTGCGATCGCGCGAGCTCGTCCATCCGGATCACGACCGCATTGAGCGACGGATGCAGCCGCTCGGAGCGAGCGATGGCCTCGTCGAGCAGCTCGCGCGGCGAGACTTCTTTCTTGCGGACGAGGTCGGCCAGGCCGAGGGCGTCGTGCGAGTCGTAGGCGCGCGCGATGGACATGGCCGGCACGATCGCCGATGCGCGCCACTCTGCGCAATGGCTCGAGCCGGGGTGGTGTGATCGCGGACGACCCGACCTTCAGCGCGACGGGCTCCGGATCGTGACGAGCTCCTCGGCCGCCGTCGGGTGGACCCCGATCGTCCGATCGAGCTGGGCCTTCGTCACGCCCATCTGCACCGCCACCGCGAAGCCCTGGATCATCTCGGGCGCGTCGTCGCCCACGACGTGGATGCCGATCACGCGATCGGTCGGAGCGTCGACCACGATCTTCATGTACGTGCGCACGTCGAGGCCCGTCAGGCGATGCTGGAGCGGCCGGAACTCGGTCTCGAAGACGCGCACCTCGTGCCCACGCTCGCGGGCCGCGCTCTCGGTGAGCCCGACGGCGGCGACGGGCGGCATCGAGAACACCGCCGTCGGGACCGTGTCGTAGGGCACGGCCGAGGGCGGCGCCGAGCCGAAGAGCTGGTGCGCGACCACGACGCCCTCGGCGAGCGCGACGGGCGTCAGCTCCATCCGGGCCGTCACGTCGCCGATCGCGAAGACGTCTGGACAGCGGGTCCGGTAGTGCTCGTCGACCGCGATCGCGCCGTCGCGGAGCGCGACGCCGAGCGCCTCGAGCCCGAGGTTCTCGACGTTGGGATGCCGACCGACGGCGAGCAGCACGCGCTCGCCCCGGGCCCGTCCGCCGAGCGCGAGCGCGACGACGAGCTCGCCCCGCTCGCGCTCGACGGCGACCAGATCGCCCTGCCCTTCCCGCACGCGCACGCCGTTCCGCTCCAGCTCTCTCGGCAGGAACACGCGCACGTCGGCATCGAACCCGTGCAGGATCTGGCTCCGCGCCACCAGCTCGACCGGGACACCGAGCGCCGCGACGATGCTCGCGATCTCGAGCGCGACGTAGCCGCCGCCCACGATCACGAGCGAGCGAGGCAAGGACGGCCAGTGGAAGAAGTCGTCCGACACGTCGGCGAGCTCGGCGCCCGGCACCCCGGGACGAGCCGGGCGGCCGCCGGTGGCGATCACCACGTGGCGCGTCGCGATGCGTCGCTCGTCGACGACGACCGCGAGCGTCCCCCCCTCGCGGGCCAGCCGCGCGCGCCCGCGGACGATCTCGGCGCCCGCGCTGACGAGCAGCGTCTCGTAGATCCCGCTCAGGCGCCTCACCTCGAGCTGCGTGCGCCGCACGAGCTCGGGCCAGTCGACTCGCGCCTCGCCGAAGCGCCATCCCATCGCTCGGGCGTCGGCGAGCGCGTGTGCCGCGTGCGCCCCGTAGCCGAGGAGCTTCTTCGGAATGCAGCCGACGTTGACGCACGTGCCGCCGAGCGCGTGCGCCTCCACGATCGCGACCTTCGCGCCGAGCGAGGCCGCCACGCGCGCCGTTCGCACGCCCGCCGAGCCGCCGCCGATCACCACCAGATCCTTCGTCTCGCTCTGCATCGCTCGCTCGGATGCTACGCCCCGTGGGCGCGTTCCGCCGCTCGGGAGCCGATCGCCGATCGAGGAGCCCATCTTCGACGCCTTCCCCGAGCCCTCGAGCGGCGCTCCACCGAAGCGGCAGGTGCGGCCGGGCTGGCGGCGCGCCAAGCTCGGGCGATGCGTGCGCCGGATCTCGCCCTCTACCACTACGACTCGTGCCCGTTCTGTTTCCGCGTGCGGCGGGCCCTCTCGCGTCTCGGCGTCGAGGTGGAGCTGCGCAACATCCACCAGAGCCCCGAGCACCTGCGCGATCTGGTCGAGGCACGCGGTGTGAAGACCGTGCCCGTGCTGCGCATCCGCCACCCGGAAGGTCGTGACGAGTGGATGCCCGAGTCCGCCGACATCGTCCGCTACCTGGACGGACGCTTCGGCGGGGCGTGACGCCGGCGCAGGCCCCCGCTCACGGCTCGTCGAGCACCTCGCGCACGCGCACGAGCAGCTCTTGCACCGTGAACGGCTTCTGGAGCACGGCCTCGTCGCGCACCTCACCGCCCGGCGCCGCATCGCCCGGATAGCCGGACATGTAGAGCACGCGCAGGTCGGGGCGCCGGGCGAGCAGGCGGAGCGCGAGCCGCGGCCCGCTCATCTCCGGGAGCACCACGTCGGTCAGCGCGAGCTGGATCGGGCGCTCGCTCTGCGTGGCGAGCTCGAGCGCCTGTCCGGGCGTCGCCGCCTCGAGCACCTGGTAGCCCTCCGCGCGGAGCGCTCGCGCGAGCACGTCTCGGAGCGCGGCCTGGTCCTCGATCAAGAGCAGCGTCTCGCCGCGGCTGGCCCGATCGCCGCCGGGCGAGCGCGGCTCCGCCGTCGGCGCCCCCGAGCCGGCCGCCGGCAGGTGGACCCCGAACGAGGAGCCGCCGCCGACCTTCGTCCGGACGAGGATTCCGCCGCCGGCGCCCTTCACGATCCCGTAGACCGTCGAGAGCCCGAGGCCGGTGCCGGAGCTCGTCTCGCGACCGTTGGCAGCGCCGTCCTTGGTGGTGAAGTAGGGCTCGAAGATCCGGGCCGCGACGTCGTCCGACATCCCGACGCCGGAGTCGCTGACACCCAGGAGCACGTAGGGCCCGGGGCGCACGCCGCCGAGCTCGACCGCGAGGTCGGCGTCCACCTCGACCCGGCGCGTCTCGATCGTCAGCCGACCTCCGTCGGGCATCGCGTCGCGCGCGTTGACCACGAGGTTGAGCACGACCTGCTCCAGATAGACGCGATCGAGCTGGACGCCGCCCGCATCGGGCGCGAGGTGCATCACGAGCTCGACGTCTTCGCCGATCACGCGCCCGAGCAGACGCGTGAGCTCCTCGACGAGCGCCGTCACGTCCTGGACGTCGCCGCCCCGCGGCCCGGCGCGCGAGAACGCGAGCAGCTGCTTGGTCAGGGCGGTGGCCTGCCCGCTCGCCTCGAGGATGGCGTCGACGAGGGAGCGGCCCTCGGGATCGTGAGCCAGGCGCCGCGACAGCATTCCGGCGTTGCCGAGGATCACGCCGAGGAGCGTGTTGAAGTCGTGCGCGACGCCGCCCGCGAGGCGCCCGATCGCCTCGAGCTTGTGGGTCTGGCGGAGCTGTTGCTCGACGCGCGCTCGCTCGGCGACCTCGCGCCGCAGCTTCTCGTTCGACTCGCGCAGCTCTCGCGCGCGCAGCTCGACGCGCTCTTCGAGATCGCCGCGCGCGCGGCGCAGCTCTTCTTCGACGCGCTTGCGCGAGAAGAAGTCCGGGATCGCGACCGCGTCGCGCTCCACACCGCGCGGCGGGGTCTTGCGCCGTTGCTCGGCGACGAGCGCCTCGATCCGGTGCGGCGGCGCCATGACGAAGCGGCAGCGGGTATCCCCGCAAGCACGGCACTCGATCTCGGTGGACACGAGCACCCTGCCGAAGCTCGCCTCGCACCACCCCGACGAATAGCCCGCGTTCATGATGCAGACCGGCGCGTGCGCGCGCTTGCCCGCACGGAGCCACGCATCCGACTCGAAGGAGTACGGGTGGTCGTAGAGCATGAAGTAGTCGTCGGTGAACGAGGGCTTCGAGGTCGGGTCGATGTCCACGAACGCCCAGCCGGTGTGCGAGAAGTGCACGGGGCCGGCCGAGAGCCGCGCGATCGGATCCTCGAGGGCCATCTTGTCGTGGAACTTGGCCGCGTCCGACTTGCCGATCGCGTGCGCCAGGTCGAACAGGATGTTCCGCGCCCACTCGTCGGCATCCCGCTCGCGGCCCGGGCCGAAGAGATCCCCGACCAGCGAGAAGAACTCGACCGAGAGCGAGGCCGCGCGCACCAGGACGTAGCGCTCGCCGGAGATCTCGATGGTCCCGAGGGACGGATCGACGCGCATCTCGGCGAAGTACCGAGACACGACCTCCTCGGCGACGCGGAACGCGCCCTCGAGCTCTTCCGGGACGTGGACGGTACGCAAGCGGCTCCCCGCGTCATCATACGAAGGAGCCGCTGGCGCCGTCACCTCGTCCCGTACCGTGCGCCGCGCGCAGGCCGAGCGCGCGCCGCCGTCACTCCGTGACGGTGAACTCGACCTGACCGATCACGTTGCCGCCAGCGTCGCGCACGACGGCGCGCCACTGGCCGGGACGCGCGCCGGTGCGGGCGACGGTGTGGTAGTGGCGCTGGGCGGGGACCGTGAGGTGCGTGCTGCCGGTGCCGGTCCCGACGGGCTGGTCGGCGCGCTGGAACTGCACGGTGACCTCCGTCTCGGCGCCGGTGGTGTTCTCGACCGTGATGGCGATGTAGATGCGGCCGTCCGCGTGGGTGAACGAGGTGGCCGGGCCGACGGCGCGACCGTGCTCGAACCCGTGGGCCGCCACGACCTCGCTGGCGGTCACCGTCGCGTCTTGCGCCTGCGCCGTCCCCGCGATTGCGGCGAAGAGGACGGCCACGAGCACACCGAGGATCTTCTGCTGGTTCATCATCTGCTCCCTTCGTTGGCCCGCACGCGAGCCGCTGGCCCCGACGCAACCGCCCTGCCATTCGGGGGACACGAAAATACCGCGGATCGACGGGCCGCGACGTGGCAACCGAGCCACGCCCTCGTCTCCCCGCCGCTCTCGGCCCCCGCACGAGATCGGGACGCCTCCATCAGGGCCCGCCGTCCGCGAGCATCCGCGCGAGCGCGCGCGTCCGGCGCGCGAGGCTCTCCAGGCTGCACCACTCGCGCGCCTCGTGGAAGAAGCGCCCGAAGGGCCCGAGCCCATCGATGCACGGCACGCCGTGGTGGACGAGCAGGTTCGCGTCCGACCCCCCGCCCTGCAGCGGGGCCTCGTTCGTCCCGAGGCCGACGGCCGCGGCGTGCACGGCGTACGCCGCGCAGAGCGCCGCAGTCCCGGGCAGTGGCTGCATCGGCGGCCGCGTCATCCCACCTGAGAGCGAGAGCCGAGCCCGGCGCAGCCGCGGCGGCGCGAGGAGCTCGCTCGCGCCGGCGAACGGATCGGCGACGATCGCGCGCATGCCGTCCTCGACGCGCTGCACCTCCTCGCTCGTCTCGTAGCGCGCGTCGAGGTGCGCGACGGCGCGCTCCGGGACGGTGTTCTTCGCACTGCCGCCCTCGATCAGGCCGACGCTCAGCGTGGTGCCTCGTGACGGATCGCCGAGCGCCTCGATCTTCGGCAGCGCGAAGGCGAGCGCGAGGATCGCGTTCGTGCCCTCGAGGTACGCGTTGCCCGCGTGGGCGGCCTGGCCGTGCGCCTCGACCGTGTAGAGGCCACCGCCCCGACGCCGCGTGACGATGCGGTCGTGCTCGCGCCCCGCCTCGAGCACGAGCGCGCTCGTCGTCACGGGGGCCAGGCGCGCGTAGAGCGCCGCGCTGGACGGCGAGCCGATCTCCTCGTCGCTCACGATCACGATGCGCAGCGCGAGCCCCGCGGCGAGGTCCGGCCCGACCGAGCGCAAGGCGGCGAGCGCCGCGAACGGCGTTGTCACGCCCGACTTCATGTCGAGCACGCCCGCGCCACGCGCCACGTCGCCCTCGCGGCGGAAGCGCGCGAGCCCGAGCGAGCGCGGAAAGACGGTGTCGAGATGGCCGACGATCGCGATCGCCCGCGTCGCGGGCGTGCACGCCGCCGTCGTGTAGACGCGGTGCGCCGCCACTTCGCCCCGGGCATCGGGCACGCGCTCGATCCCGAGGCCGACACGCTCCGCCTCGCGATCGAGGATCGCGAAGCACGCTTCGACGTCCTCGGGCTCGCGGCTGCAGCTCGACTGCTCGACGAGCGCGGAGAGAAACGGCACCTGGTCGCGCTCGAACGCGGCTTCGACGGCCCGATCGATCGCGCTCGCGGTTTCCGGAGACACGCGTCAGCTATACACTAGACGCGCGGCGCGTGAATCGCGGCCGCCTTCGAACCGTCGCATCCCGAGACGCCATGCGCCGACCCGCCGTCGCCCTGCTCCTCTCTCTCTCCGTGACGCTCGCCGCCACGGTGGCCGACGCCCAGGGCGGAGGACGCCGCCACACCCCGCCCCCGCCGCGACCGATCCCGATGGCGGGCACGCGCATCGACTGGACGGTGTTCGTCGGCGCCTTCGGCGAGGCGGGCCCGTCGCGGACGACGATCGGGGCCGAGGCGACCCCCGTGACCCTTCCCGAGAGCACCGGCTGGGCGTGCACCGTCGGCACGCCGACGCGGGCAGCGGTCGATGGCGACCACTGGTCCGAGGTCCGCACCGTCGAGTGCCGCCGCGGCGACGCCGTGCTCTCGACCAACGGTTTCTGCCAGATCGTGGGCGCGAGCTGGGGCGCGCGGGCCGCCGTGCTCTCCCTGGGCAGCACTTCCCAGGACGAGCGGGTGCAGCTGACCGTCGACTGCACCGTGGCGAATTGAGCGGGGGCGAGGGCGATCGCAGGGGACGACGAGCGAGCGCCCAGGGCCCACCCGAGGCCGCCCGGAGGGCCTTGCGACGCCCGTGCGCCCCGGCTAGGGTTCGCGCCCTTCGGCGAAATCCCGCGCTTTTCGCGGCCCCGCCAGCCAGGTCCCGCCCATGCTCGAGTTCTTCCAGCAGCGTTTCCAGACCGTCGTCCTCCTCCTCACCGTTCTCGTGCTCAGCGGTGTGTTCATCCTGCAGTTCGGCGGGCCCCAGGCGCGCGGATGCACGCAGAACCTGAACGAGTCGCACTTCGCGGCGCGCGTGTACGGCGAGACGATCAGCGAGGGCGACTTCCGGGCGGCCTACGCGGTCACGAACTTCTCGCAGTACCCGACCAAGCAGGCGCGGACGCTGCGCCTGCGCGAGCTGACGATGGACGGTCTGGTCGAGCGCGAGCTGCTCGCGCACGAGGCCGAGCGCATCGGCTTCCGCATCGACGCCGACGAGGTGATGAACGAGTTCGTCGACACCGGCGTGATGTACCGGAACCCGCCGGTCGACGCGCCCGCCGGCTATCCCGGCCCGGAGCTGAGCGCGATCGACTTCACGGACGACGGCGGCAACTTCTCCAGCAAGAACATGCGCCGCTACATCAACAACCACCTGCGTCGGAGCTCCGAGGAGTTCACGCACTGGCAGGTGCGCGAGCGCCTGGCCGCGCGCATGCGCGAGGCGGTGGTCGCGCACGTGACGATCGCGCCCGAGGAGATCCACGACCAGTACGTGCGCGACACCGAGCGGGCGCAGCTCGGCTACGTGCAGTTCCGTCAGTCGTACTACCAGGACCGCGTCGACGCGTCGGAGCCCAGCGTCCGCGCCTGGATGGAGACCCACCAGGAAGAGGTCGACGAGGAGTACACGCGCCAGCGGCACCGCTACACGGATCTCGAGCCGCAGGTGCGCGCGCGCCACATCCTCATCAAGGCCTCCGAGAGCGCGCCCCAGACCGAGCGCGACGCCGCCCGCGTGCGGGCCGAGGAGCTCCTGCGCCGCGCCCAGGGCGGCGAGGACTTCGCCGCCCTCGCTCGCCAGTACAGCGAGGACGAGGGCTCGGCGCCTTCGGGCGGCGATCTCGGCTGGAACGCGCGCGGCCGCATGGTCGCGCCCTTCGACGAGGCCCAGTTCGACACCGAGGCCGGCCACGTCACCGACCACGTCGTCGAGACGCAGTTCGGCTACCACGTGATCGACGTCGTCGGTCATCGCGAGGGCGACGTGCCCGAGGACGAGGCCAAGCTCGAGGTCGCGACCGGCCTCTACCAGGGTGCCCAGGCGACCGAGCTCGCGCACCAGGCGGCCGTCCGGGCGCTCGCCTACCTGCGCGACGGTCACACGATGGACGAGCTCGACCAGCAGCTCCTGCACGACTGGGCACCGCCGCCGCCGGCGCCGCCCGAGGGCGTGCCGGGCGCCGAGGCCCCCCCCGTCGAGGAGCCGCCGGAGCGTGACCCCTCCGCACCGCAGGCGCGGCAGACCCGCTCGTTCGGGCACACGGACACCCCCATCTCGGGCGCGTTCGACTCGGGCCCGCTCACGCAGGCCGCGTTCGAGATGACGATGGAGAGCCCGCTCCCCACCGAGCCCATGCAGCTCGGGAGCGACTGGTTCGTCTACCAGCTGACGGAGCGCACCCTCGCCACCGAGGACGGGCTCACGGACGAGGTCCGCGAGCGCATCCGCGACTCGCTCCTGACCACCAAGCGCACCGAAGCGCTCCGCGCCTTCGTGCGCGACCTGCGCGAGCGCGCGGAGGCCGACAGCCAGCTCCGCGTCGAGCAGCACATGCTCGACTACGGCGACGGCGAGGACGCCGACGGCGAAGAGGACGGCGAAGAGGAAGAAGAGAGCGAAGAAGAGTCGGCTCTCGATCGCCTGCTCCTCGAAGTGCCCAGCTGATGGCGGGCGGGCCTCGCGCCGCCGGCGGAGCACGCACGCTCCACGTGCTGCCGAGCGGCCTGCGGCTCGCGCTGCACCCGGCGCCGCACCTGTCCACCGCGACGATCGCGCTCGCGGTGCGGGTGGGCTCGCGCTACGAGCGCGCCGCCGACAACGGCATCAGCCATTTCCTCGAGCACATGCTCTTCCGCGGGACGAAGGCGCATCCGACCTCGTTCGCGTGGAACGACGCGTTCGAGCGGCTCGGCGGCACGCTGAGCGCCTCGACGACGGCCGACCACACGCTCTTCGACGTGACGGTCGCGCCGGCCGACGTGCCGGCCGCGCTCGAGCTGATGAGCGAGATCTTCGAGCCGGTGCTCTCGCACGTGGACGTGGAGAAGCGCGTCGCCCGCGAAGAGATCCTCGAGCACCTCGACGAGGACGGGCGAAACATCGACGCCGACGATCTCGTGCACCTGGCGGCGTTCGGCGACCACCCGCTGGGCCAGCCGATCCTCGGCACGGAGGAGAACCTCGCGGCCTTCGATCGCGAAGGGCTGGCCGCGTGGCATCGCCGGCACTACGTCGCGGCGGGCTCGGTGCTCGCGGTCGCCGGCGCGTTCGACGCCCCGCGCGTCCTGGAAGCAGCGGCCCGCGCGAGCGAGCGGATGCCCGCCGGGACGCTGGTGCTGCCCGCCCCCTTCGTGCGGACACCGCCCGGGCCCGAATTCCGGTACGTCGACAGCGTCGGCGCGCAGACCGACGTCCGCATCGCGTTCAGCGCCCCGGGCGAGAAGGACCCGCGGCATGCGGCCCTCGGGGTCCTCTCGCGCATCGTCGACGACGGGATGAGCGCCCGCGTGTTCCGCACCGTCGTCGAAGATCGTGGGCTCGCGTACGAGGCGTTCGGCGAGCTGGCGACCTACGAGGACACCGGGCTCTACGTGCTCGGCGCGAGCACGGCCCCCGAGAGCGCGGTGGCGGTGACCGAGACGCTGCTCGAGATCGTGCTGGCGCTGCGCGACGGCCCCATCGGCGAGGACGAGCTGGCGAAGGCGCGCACGCGCGCGCACTTCGGCCTGCGCGCGGCGCGAGACGACGCCGGCGCGCTGGCCGAGCTCGCGGCGATGGGGATGCTCTTCGGGACCGACACCGAGCTCGACGCCCTCGCCGCCGACCTCGATCGCGTGACCGTCGCCGACGTGCGCGCCGTCGCGCGCGAGGTGTTTCGCGAAGAGACGCTCCACGTGGTCGCGGTGGGGAGCCTCTCGGAGGCCGAAGAAGACGGGCTCGATCGCGTGGTACGCCGCGTGCGCACCGGCTGATCGCGCGCGCCGCGGATCTCGCGTCGCCGCTCGCCTCAGCGCTGCCACTGCGCCACGACGCCCGCTCCCCCGTCGACGGTGAACGGGAGGAACGTGGGGACGCGCTCGTCGTCGTGCGGATCGTGGTGGAGCACGAGGCGGATGAGGGCGAGCATCGCGAGCTGGAGGTTCCACGCGAGCGCGTGCGTCGTCGCCAGCGACTCGATACCGAGCCCCGGCGTCCGGCGCGCGCGCGAACGAGGTCGTGAACCCGTAGCTCGAGGCGGCGATGCCGAGCCCCGCGACGAGGAGCTCGACGGCGTCGAACGCGTGGCTCTCGAAGTCGGGGCGCAGCTCCTCGATCAGGAGCAGCGGGCTCGGCGCATAGGCCGCGAGCAGGGTGAGGCCGACGTTCGGATCGCCAGGGTCGAACCCCGTGAGCGTGGGGCGCCGGAGGGCGTCGCCCATGTTCCAGCGATCCGGGGGCCGCTGCAGATCGAGCGCGTGGTCGACGCCGTCGTCGGCACGCGCGCGCCCGACCGGCAGCACGAGACCGGAGACGACGGAGAGGCAGAGCGCGACGAGCGACCGGGCGGCCACGACGATCCGTCCGACGCACGCTCCGTGCCCGTCCGGAGGGCAGTCGTCGGGCCTTTTCGCGACTTCCAGCCACGGGCAGGCACCCGCGCCACACCACGGGGCTCGACGTCGATCGCCGACGTAATAGTATCGCGCCGTGCCCGCGCCGGTCGCCAAGCGACGCCTGACCGTCGATCCGAGACAGATGGCGCTCGACTTCGCCGCGCCGGCGCTGCTCGAGAGCGTGGACACGCCACGGGCCCCCGCGCTCGCGGTTCCGCAGCCCCTCGGCGCGGCGAGCGAGACGCTCGACGACGCCGCCTCCCGCATCGCGCGGAGGCTCGTCGCGAGCCTCGGCCCGTCGGCCGTGGTCTGGACCGAGAACCGGCGCACGGTCCTCTCCAGCCGGCGCAAGGACGGCCGCGTCGTGGTGCGCATGAACCGCATCTTCGCGCAGGCCCCGGGAGAGCTCGTCGACGCGATCGGCAAGTACCTCGCGACCGGCGATCGGCCCTCGTCGCGGGCCATCTCGCGGTACACCGAGACCCACCGGACGGCGATCGCGCAGACGCGCCCGCGCACGCTCGAGCCGCGTGGGTCGGTCCACGACCTGTCGGCGATCTTCGCCGACCTCGAGCAGCGCGAGCTGCCGGGCTTGCTCGCGGGCGTCGGCATCACGTGGGGCCGCCACGGCCCGCTCTCGCCCGGGCGGCGCCGCTCCATCCGCCTCGGGACCTACTCGCACGACGATCACGTCATCCGCGTGCACCCGCGGCTCGATCAGGCGTGGGTGCCGGTCTTCTTCGTACGCTTCATCGTCTTCCACGAGATGCTGCACCACGTGGAGCCGGCCCGCGTCACCGAGCACCGCACCGAGTTCCACACGCCCGCGTTCCGTGCGCGCGAGCGGAGCTACGCCGACTACGAGCAGGCGATCGCGTGGGAGCGGGCCAACCTCGGCCGTCTCCTGCGCGTCTGACCGCACCGGTCGCGAGGGCCCCGACCTCCTTCGCCAGCCCTCAGTACCGCTCCCCGCAAGTTCGTACCCACCTCGACGCCGGGGCATCCCGCCGTGCGGCGTCGGGTCGTTGGTCACGGGCCTCGGTACACAGCGCGGGCGCAGCCCGCCGCCCAACGACATCGGCGCCGCAGCGCGGCGCGCTGTCTCGGAAGCACGTGGTGGCGATCGAAGGCTGCCGCAGCTCGGTCAGCGCGCGGCGCGCGGCTCGCTATCCAGCCTCGTCCAAGAAACGCGACGATTCTGGGACGTAGTAGATCAGCGCCGCCGGACGCCGGCGTCGACCGGCGCGCGCGCCGGCGTGAGGGTCTCGGTGTGGCCGTCGGCGAAGATCGCGACGGCCCACGTCTCGTCGCCGTAAGGCCCGCCCGGCACCGGGGCGCTCCAGTCGAGGTTGAGCCAGGCCCGGCAGCTCGCGTCGCTCCGGTAGCTGACCTCGCGCACCGTCTGCCGACCGAGCCGTCGATCCCAGTGGCGCCGGAAGTGCGTCGCGAGGCGGGTCGCAATCGCCTCGGGGTCGTCGTCGATGCAGACCTCCACGTAGGCGTGGCCGCCCGCGGGGCCGTTCATCATGACGATGCGGGCATCGCCTCCGATCGCCTGCGTCATGGCCGAGAGCGTGATCGCGAAGTCGTCGCAGTCGCCGGCGAACTCGTTCCCGATGGTCTCGCTGGCGCGCGCGAAGTACTCGGTGCCTCGCGGATCGTTCACGTAGTTCCAGCGCACGCGCACGTGCGTCCAGATGTCGGCCACCTGCTCGACCGAGAAGGGACCGCTGGTCTCCGACGCGACCTGCACCGAGAGATTGCGCGTGACCTCGTTCGACGGATCGATCGCCGCGAGCACGCCCGCGACGTCGTGGGCCCGGATCGACAGCTCCTCGGGGCTCGGCCCGCCGGGCGTCGTGCTGGGGGGGAGCGGATCGCCTTCGGGCGTCGCCGGAGGGACGATCGTGCTCGTGTCGCCCTCGCGCACGTCGTGCACGATCTGGGTCACGCGCCCGAAGCGCTGCTCGTCGCTGACGAGCAGGACGATCCCGACCGCGGCGACGCTGAGGAAGCCGAGGCCGAGCAGGAGCGTGGGCCAGACCGAGCGGCGCGCGCTCGTTCCGAACACGAGCCCCGTGTTGCACTGCGGGCAGGCGATCTCGCCGCGCTGGAAGCCGGGCGGCAGCACACCGAGCTTCTTGCAGCTCGGACAGCGATACCGGCCGAAGCGCGGCATCGCCATGATGGTGTCGCCGATGCCGCCGCGCCGGAGGAACGGGAGCAGGCGCGGATCGCCCCACGGGAGCGGGATGCGACCGAGGCGCACGTCGGCGCCGACGCGGATGGTGGCGCGCTCGATGCGCTCGCCGTCGAGCCACGTGCCGTTGGCACTGCCGAGATCCTCGACCACGAGCTGGGGCCCGTCCCAGCGAAGGCGCGCGTGGCGTCCCGACACCGAGCCTTCGGCGATGCTCACGTCGCACTCGGCCAACCGACCGAGAACGACCGAGCTCGGATCCGTCACCGCCACCGGGAGAGACTACCGTGCCTCGGCGATCGCCGCGCGTGCGGCGTCGTAGTCGGCGGGCTTCTGCACGCCGATGCAGACCGCCTTCTCGGTCGTGCGCTTGATCATGCCCGCGAGCGCGTTGCCGACCCCGATCTCGACGAAGAGCGTCACCCCGTCCTCGACGGCGCAGAGGACCGACTCGTCCCAGCGCACCGAGCGGCTCACCTGGCGCACGAGCGCGTCCTCGGCGGCCGCGGCGCGGGTGACGGGCACGGCGTCGACGTTGACGATGACGGGCTTGAGCGGGTCCCGGAACGCGACGCCCTTCATGCGCGCCGCCAGGCGCTCCTCGGCCGGCTTCATCATGCGGCAGTGGAACGGCGCGCTCACCGGCAAGGGCATCGCGCGCCCACCGGCGGCATTGCACTTCTCGCTCGCGGCGGCGACGGCGGCCGTCTCGCCCGCGATCACGATCTGGCCCGGCGAGTTGTAGTTCACGGGCTCGACGATGCCGTCGGTCTCGCGGCAGATCTTCTCGAGCGCCTCGCGATCGAGCTTCAGGATGGCGGCCATCGCGCCCTGCCCCACCGGCACGGCGTCCTGCATGTACTCGCCGCGCGAGCGAACGAGGCGGACGGCGTCGCCGAACGCGAGCGTGCCGACCGCGACGTGCGCCGAGTACTCGCCGAGGGAGTGCCCGAGGGCGACGTCGGGGGCCTCGCCGAGCCCTCGGAACAGGGCGATCGACGTGGTGAGGATCGCCGGCTGCGTGTTCTTCGTCAGGCGCAGCGTCTCGTCGGGCCCCTCGAAGCAGAGCGTCGAGAGCTTCTCGCCGAGCGCCTCGTCCGCCTCGTCGAAGACGGCGCGGGAAGCGCCGCCCGCATCGAACGCCTCGCGCCCCATGCCCACCTTCTGCGAGCCCTGCCCGGGGAACACGAACGCGACCTTGCCCTTGCCGATCGGAGCCTTTGCCATGCGCGGCGGTTATCGCGACGCGGGCGCCGGGGCAAGTCGCGCCCGTGCGCCGGGCTCGCCCAGCACGCGCAACGCGAGCGACGGCCGGTCGAGACGCCGAGCTGGCGTTCCCGCTCCTGGTCGGCGCCGTCGTCACGCTCGATCACGCGAGCGCTCGCGACTCGTCGGCGACGCCCACCGACGAAGGCCCGACGCTCGCCTCTCCCGCGCTCGCGCGTCCTGCACGTGAGGCCCCCGCAGAGCACCCCCTCGGCGCGGTCGTGGACGTCGGAAAGCTCCGCGCGCTCGTGTCGGGCTCTTCGGAAGCACGGCGGCCCTTCTTCTGGGCTCCTCGGTCGTGTGTCTCGCGAGCGGGACCGCGCATGCGCTGCCCGCTTCGGCCGCGTGCGCGCTGATCGGTCTCGGAATGCTGGCCACGGCGGTGGCGGACGCGCGCACCGAGCTGGTGCTGCGTGAGCACGGCCTCGAGTGGATCACCCTCACGAGAACGCACCGGCACCGCTACGACGACGTCGAGTCGTTCGAGCGTCCGCTCTATCGTGCCCCCGCGCTCCCACCCGAGCTGACGTTGGTCGTTCGCGGCGCGCGGATCACGATCGCGGGAATCGACGGCACCACACGCCTCGCGGACCTGCTGCGCGCCCCTCAGCCCTTGTGATCGTGCTGGCGGTAGCGCTCGAGGATGAAGAAGCCCACGGGGATCCGGAGCGGGCCGAGCGCGACGTAGGCCTTGCCGAGCAAGAGGTCCGGATTGTCCGGGTAGACCTGCACGATGTAGTCGCGGAGCGGCGGGCCGAAGGGGCCGTTGCCGCCGAGGCCGTAGTCGAGGAGCAGCGCGTTCGGATAGTACGAGTCGCGCGCGCCCGCGACCGGCGCGTGCACGCGGTAGTAGCCGTGGCGATGCGGCTTCTCGTCGCTCGGGGAGTAGAGGTGCGGCGCCTCGTCGGCGTTCTGGCGCACGATCACGTTGTAGCCGTGGATGTGCGGCGTCGGTCCCTTCGCCCGATCGGGGCCCTCGTAGAAGCCCTTGGCGAACTTGCGGATCCCGATCAGGCGCGTGAGCACGGAGCCGTTCGCGCCGCGGAACTCCCAGCCGACGAGCGACTCGAACGTCGGCGCGGTGCCGGTGCGCATGATCGTCTCGCGCAGACCGTTCGATGCCGTGTTGACGAGGCCGATCCAGTCGTAGCGAAGACCGTTGCTCCGCAGGAGCGCGGGCGGAGGGCGCACCGCCAGCGGGCTCGTCGGTGCGGGCGAGGTGGAGTCCGGCTCGGGCAGCGTCGTCGCGCTCATGGAGCCGAGCGTAGTACGAGGCGGGGTCGGCTCGACTCGCATTCGACGCCTCAAGCTCGAGCGGGGCTCGTCCGATCTCCCCGATGATGCACCGCCGCGCGCTCGTCTCGCTGCTCGCCCTCTCCGCACTGCTCGGCTGCGAAGGAGAGCTGGGCACACGGGGCGCGGACGCGAGCACCGCGGACGCCGCTCCGTCCCCGCAGCCCGACGCGCAGGTCGTGACCCCGGAGGCGGGCTTCGTCGTGGAGCGCACGGCCCTCGTCGACGCGCTGGACGCGGGGCGAGCCTCGGACGGTGCTGGTGCTGCACGACTGGCCTGAGCGCCCTCGGAGGGGCTGCGCTCGACGTGCGCGCCCGGATCGGCGCGCTCGTGCCGTCCGAGGACGTCGTCTTCGTCGCCGCCACGTTCCCCGTCGTCGCCCTGCGCCTTCGGACGCGCGCGCAGCTCGATCGGCTCGAGAGCCTCGAGGGCGTGCTCCGCGTCGAGCCCGAGCGCCGGCACGTGCTCGGATCGCCCTCGCTCGATCTCATCCACGCCGGCGCGGCGGCCGCGCTCGGCGCGAGCGGCGCGGGGCTCTCCGTCGCGGTCGTGGACACCGGCGTCGACTACACGCGGACCGAGCTGGGCGCGTGCACCGGCGTGGGCGCGCCCGCCAGCTGCGCGGTGCCCTTCGCGCGCGACTTCGCGCCGAGCGACGGCGCGCTCGATGCGCCGGAGCGCCACGGCACCAACGTGGCCGCGATCGTCCGCTCGGTGGCGCCCTCGGTGCGCATCCTCGCGCTCGACGTCTTCTCCGGTGCCACCGCCTCGTCGGTGGACATCGCCGCCGCGATCGACTGGATCGTGTCGAACCGGTCGACGTACACGATCGTCGCCGCGAACTTCAGTCTCGGCTACGGCGCGTTCAGCGCTCCTTGCGGCGACGACGTGCTCGCCGCTGCGATGCAGCGCCTGCGTGACGCGGGGGTCGTCCCGGTCGTCGCGACGGGCAACGCCGGCGTCACGAACGGGATCTCGTCGCCGGCCTGCGGCCCGGCATCCGTCTCGGTCGGCGCCGTCGACGGATCGACCGGGCAGGTCGCGAGCTTCTCGAACTCCGCGTCGTTCCAGACGCTGCTCGCGCCGGGCGTCGCGGTCTCGGGCGGAGGCGTCGTGATGAGCGGCACCTCGCAGGCCACGCCGCACGTCGCGGGCGCCGTGGCCGGTCTCCGCAGCCTGTTCCCGAGCGAGTCGGTCGACGACCTCGTGCTTCGCCTGCGCACGACCGGCGTCTCGACGACCGACGCACGCAACGGGCTCGCGTTTCCCCGTCTCGACGTGGGCGCGGCCGCCGCCGGCGGGGACGGCCTTCCGCCCACGGGCACCCTCACGCTCCCGGCCTTCACGCGGACGACGAGCGTGCCGTTCACGCTCACGGCGAGCGACCCGAGCGGCGTCGCCTCGATGTGCGTGACGAGCGCGACCACGTGCACCACGTTCGTGCCCTACGCGACCAGCGGCACCGTGACGGTCCCCTCCGGCGCAGGCGTGAAGACCGTGCGCGTCTGGCTCCGGGACGCGCTCGGCCACACCACGCCCACGCCGCTCACCGCGACGGTGCGTCTCGACGCCACCGCACCGGGGAACGGCGCCGTCGCCGCGACCGGGGGGATCCACCACGTCGATCTCTCGTGGGCGCGCTTCACCGACACCGCCTCCGGCATCGCGCGCTACCGCGTGGTGGTCTCGAGCACCGCCACGGCGCCGGCATCGGGCTGCGCCGCCGGCACGATGCTCACCGAGACCGTGGAGACGACGTTCGCGCACACGAGCGTGACGAACGGCACGACGTACCGATATCGCGTCTGCGCGGTCGACAACGCAGGCAACGTCTCGTCCGGCGCGACCGCGACCGCGATCCCCGTCGCCGAGCTCGATCCGCCGACCGGCGCGAGCGTGATCATCGCCAGCGGCGCCGACTGGACGCGCACGACCACGGTCGCGCTCACCCTCGCAGCGAGCGACGCGACGAGCGTGAGCCAGATGTGCGTCTCCACGGCGGCCACCTGCAGCGGCTGGCGCGCCTTCTCCACCAGCGCGACGATCTCGCTCTCGAGCGGCAGCGGCACGCGCACGGTCTACGCGCGCTTCCGCGATGCCTGGGGCAACGCCACGCCCACCGCCGCGACCGACACGATCGGGGTCGACACCGTCGCGCCGCCGGCGCCCACCGTCACCGCGACCGCCGCATCGCAGCAAGTCACGCTCTCCTGGCCCGACGTCGTCGATGCCACCGGCGGCAGCGGCCTCGTGCGCTACCTCGTCGCGAGCGCCGCACGCCGCGCGCCGAGCAGCTGCACGGGCGGCGCCGAGGTCACGCTCGACGGCAGCGCTCCGCGCACCTTCGCCACCTCGGCGCCCGCCGGGACCGCGCTCGGCTGGCGCGTCTGCCCGGTGGATCTCGCCGGAAACGTCGGCACCGGCCGCACCGGCACCACGACGCCCCTTCCGTGACGCTCCGTGCGGCGGCGCGCAACGGTCCGCCCCCACTGCCGAGAACGACGGCGGAGGTCGGTTCATGTCGGTTTCGCTATGCCTGTTCGAGCCCGCGCGGTTCCTGGTCGGGCTCTCGTGTCTGCTCTCGCTCGCTCGCCACCGGCGCGAGACCTCTCCTACGCGACGCGGGGGTGAGCTGTGAGCGTCTTCCTTCACCTCGTGCAGCTCACGATGCTGCTGGGCATCGGCTACTTCGTGATCAAGTGGCTACCCGCGACCGGGACTCCGGACGCGCTCCGCCCGCTCGCCGCGCGTGAGCTCGCCCAACGTCTCGGGCTGACGCTCGTATCCGGCAATCCCGAGCAGGTGCTCGATCGCCATCGCATGTTCGTGACGCCCGACCTGCAGCTCCGCATGACCGGCACGCGCGATGGGCGACCCGTCGAGCTCTCGCAGGCCCGCGGGACGACCTGCCTGACGATGTTCGTGCGGAGCCGTGAGTCGTTCCAGCTCGTGCATCGCCGACCGGGCAGCGACGTCCGCCACGTCAACGAGCCGCTCGTCACCTCGGGTGTCTCCGAGATCGATGGGCAGCTCGCCATCCGCGCGCGCTCGCACGCGCTCGTCTCACTTCTCGTGGACGAGCTCCGCGCGCTCGCGCCGCTCGTGGCGATACAGGTGAGCGCGTCCGATGGGCGCCTCACGCTCCACGACGGTGACAACTGCGCCGTCGCCGCCCACGGCGCGACGGTGCTCCCGATCTTCGACCGGATCGCCGCGTGCTTCGAGACGAGCCCCGCGCTCGAGGACGAGAAGACGGTGACGACCGCATTGTTCGCGATCGACGGCAGCGGGAACGACGACGCGCTCCCGATCGACGACGAGCCCGGTCACCCCCTCGGCCCCGTCACCGACGTTCTCCAGGCGCCCCTCCGCAATTCGCTCGCCTGCTGGGGCTGGTGCGCGATGGTGGCGTGCGGAGCCGCTTACCGCTTCCTGCACGCTCCTGACCCGAAAGGCCTCGCGACGCTGGGCGTCGTGATGGGGCTGCTCGCGCTGGCGTCGCTCTACGTCGTGATGCGCTGGCGCCGCGTCGTCGTGATCCGACGGCTGGGATTCGAAGACCAGAGGGTCTTTCGGTCGGAGGCCATCGCGTTCTCGCGTGTCCGTTCTCCCGCGCTCGTGCGGAGCTGGGCGGACGGCCGTGAGAGCGGCGTCCGCTTCGAGCTCGACGGCCGGACCCGCACCGTCACCGGCGTGCGGCCCCTCGAGCGCCTCTTCGCGGCCATGCGCACCGCCCGCGGATCCTGAGCGCGTCAGACATCACCGAGCGAGGCGAGGCCGGGTCGACGCAGCGCGCTCGCCTACGCCCCGGCGAGGAACTCGCGGTAGCCGACACGCGGCGGCACGTCGCTGTTCCGCACGACGGCCGTCTTGCGCAGCCACGAGCAGAACGTCGTGCAGGCGCCCATCACGCCGGGCGCGGTCTCCGCCAGGAACCCCAGCTCGACGACGCTCGTCTGCGTCGCCGGGTGCGTGAAGCGCATCGTCACGAACTGATCGCGGCGGCGCACGACCTCGGCCATCTGCTCGATCATCGACGCATCGGTGTTCGTGGCGAGCACCGCGCCGGGCGAGAGGCTCCGCTCGATCGTTGCGAGCAGCGCGCGCCGCGAGCGCAGATCCCCGAAGGACGTCTCGATCACGAGGTCGCTCGAGCCCACGCTCGAGAGATCCGAGACGAAGTCGATCCGCGCGCGCGCGCGATCCCGCTCCACCTCGCTCATCTCGCCGCCGTCGAGGTGCCATTTCAGGCGGCGGTCGACGCGTCGCGTCGCGAGGCGGATCTCCCCCCGCGCGGCGCGGGCGATCGTGACGGGGACCTCCACGCGCGCGATCGCGACGGCGATGCCGCACGCGACCGGACCCGCACCGACGATCGTGACGGAGGTGAAAGACACGCCGGCTCAGCGTGCCGATCGTTGTGCGCCGGGTCAACGCGGAGTGTTTCGCGGCATGGAAACGCGTGTCCGCTGTCAGCGTGTGCTCTGTCTCCGCTTGTCGCGTTGACGTGACGATCCTCGGTCCGTACAGTCGGGCCCCGTGCTGGCGCTGGCCTCGTCGTGCGCACGGACCGGATCCCGTGCTCCTTCGGTGACCCTCGCGAGCGACCCCGTGCGCCTGCCCCTCGCGGGCGCCCACCCCCCGAGGAGAGACCGATGACCACGACCCGTCGCACCAAGTACATCTTCGTGACCGGTGGCGTCGTGAGCTCCATCGGCAAGGGCCTGGCGGCGGCCTCGCTCGGCGCGCTCCTCGAGGCCCGCGGCCTCAAGGTCACGAACGTCAAGCTCGACCCGTACATCAACGTCGACCCCGGCACGATGTCGCCCTACCAGCACGGCGAGGTCTTCGTGACCGACGACGGCGCCGAGACCGATCTCGACCTCGGCCACTACGAGCGCTTCACGTCGTCGCGCATGACGCGGCAGAACAACTTCACGACCGGCCGCGTGTACGACGCCGTCATCAGCAAGGAGCGCCGCGGCGAGTACCTGGGCGCGACGATCCAGGTGATTCCGCACATCACCGACGAGATCAAAGCCCGCATCGTGGACGTCGGGCAGCGCGCCGACGTGGCCATCGTGGAGATCGGCGGCACGGTCGGCGACATCGAGTCGCTGCCCTTCCTCGAGGCCGTCCGCCAGCTGCGCCACGAGCTCGGGCCGCAGAACACGGTGTCGATCCACGTGACGCTCGTGCCGCACATCGCCGCGGCCGGGGAGCTGAAGACCAAGCCCACGCAGCACTCGGTGAAGGAGCTGCTCGGCCTGGGCATCCAGCCCGAGATCCTGCTCTGCCGTACCGAGAAGCCGCTTCCGCGCTCGACGAAGGAGAAGATCGCGCACTTCTGCAACGTGCCGGTGAGCGCCGTCATCGCGGCGCCCGACGTCAGCGTGATCTACGAGCTGCCGCTCGCGCTCCACGCCGAGAAGTGTGACGACCAGGTCACCGAGCGCCTCAACATCTGGTCGCGGCCGCCGGACCTCTCTCAGTGGCAGCGCACGGTCGAGATCCTGAAGAACCCGCCGAAGGGGAAGGTCTCGATCGCGCTCGTCGGCAAGTACGTGCACCTGCGCGACTCCTACAAGTCGCTGCACGAGGCGCTCGTGCACGGCGGCCTCGCGAACGAGGTGAAGATCGACGTGCGCTACCTCGACAGCGAGACGCTCGAGGGCGACCCCTCGGTGGTCGAGCGCGAGCTCGGGGACGTCGACGCGATCCTCGTGCCCGGCGGCTTCGGCGGTCGCGGCAGCGAAGGAAAGATCCGCGCGATCCAGTTCGCGCGCGAGCGTGGCATCCCGTTCTTCGGCATCTGCCTCGGCCTGCAGATGGCCGTCGTGGAGTTCGCCCGCAACGTGTGCGGCATCGCCGGCGCCAACTCGACCGAGTTCGATCCGAACGCCGCCGAGCCGGTGATCGATCTGATGCCCGATCAGCGCGGCGTGAAGAGCAAGGGCGGCACGATGCGCCTCGGGGCCTACCGCTGCCAGATGAAGCCGGGCTCGCTCGCCGCCGAGGTGTACGCCTCGACCGAGATCAGCGAGCGCCATCGCCACCGCTACGAGTTCAACAACGTCTACAAGCAGCGCCTCGAGGATGCGGGCCTCGTCATGAGCGGCGTCTCGCCCGAGCTCGGCCTGGTCGAGATGATCGAGCTCCCGAAGGCGACGGATCGGCCCGGCTCGGCTGGGCACTCTGGCCGAGAGCACCCCTACTTCATCGGCTGCCAGTTCCACCCCGAGTTCAAGAGCAAGCCGCACGCGGCGCACCCGCTCTTCGCGCACTTCGTGAAGGCCGCGGTCGCGCGGCGGGACGAGAAGCGCGGCGAGTCTTCACGGGACGAGAGCGACGGCGAGCGCGCCAGCGGCGCCACCCCCCGCGCGGTGAACTGACCGCGTCGCCCGGGCCGGAGCGCGACTCCGGCTCGGCTGTCGGTGCCGTGGCCACGACACGGATGTCGCGGTGGCGGCTCGGGGCCGATCCATTTCTTGCCTCCGCTAGGCCGCAACCTGGGACATGGGCCGCGCACGGCGCGGCGCATGTCGCGACAGGAGAGACGCTCGGAACCACCTGCTTGCTCGGTGTGATCTGCGCGGTGCGCTGCGCGCCGCCTGTTCCCAGGTGCGACCTATCGCTCGCAATTCGGTCAGGGGATTGGCAAAGGTGGCCCGATGCATGCTCCAATGGGATGTCGACCGAGCGGGCAGGCGCCCGCCGGTCTCGGAGCCACGTGCGAGTGCAGTTCGCTTCGAGTCGGAGGAACGGGATGCGTCACTTCTCTTTCGTGCTGTCGTCGTCGTTGGCTGCGCTGTTCGCGATCGCGGGCTGCAACAACACGCCGAATCGCCCCCCGGGCACCGATGCGGCGACGCCTCGTGACGGCGGGGGCGGCGGCGTCGACACCGGACCGGGCCACGACGCGGGCCCTCCGGTCGACACCGGCGTTCCCACCGACACGGGCGGCTCCACCGGAACCTGCAGCTTCGGTGGCGGGTGCAACCTCGTGACGCACTCGTGCCCCGACGACGGCTCGGGCGCACGTCAGGGCTGCTACATCGGCGAGACGATGACGATGTGCGCGCCCGCCGGATCGCTCGGCGAAGGAGGCACCTGCACCGGTCCCTCGCAGTGCGACGAGCACCTCACGTGCGTCGTGACCGACCCCTCGGCGACGAGCGGCACCTGCGTGCGCGTGTGCTGCGCGAACACCGACTGCGGCGCCGGCGAGACGTGCAACCCGCTCGGCGACGGTACCGGCAACCCGCTGCCCAACAACATCGGCACCTGCCATCGCCCGACGGCGTGCACGCCGGTGCCCAACAGTGGCTGCACGGGCACCGATCAGTGCGTGCTCACCGCGGCCGACGGAACCACCGACTGCGCGGGCAGCGGCGCGCTGACCGAGGGCACGGTCTGCGGGCAGAGCGCCGGCGCGTGCGCGGCGGGCATGGGCTGCTACGGCAACGACACCGACGGCTACCACTGCTCGCGCTTCTGCCGGCTGGCGATGGGCGCGACGAACAACCCGGACTGCACCGGCACGCTGACCAACTGCGCGTCGGGCTTCGGCTCGACCTACGGCCTCTGCAGGTGATCCTGCGTCGAGGGCGGCCGCGAGCGTGGTGGTGACGCGCCGAGGCCCGCGGCATCCGAGCGCGTGCTCGTTC
>JBGALT010000280.1:0-6177 GCA_044223665.1 Sandaracinaceae bacterium
GTCGATCAGAGCGACGTCTTCTTCCAGGCCGGCAGCTCCTGCATGCGGGCCATCCAGGCGTCGATGTTCGCGTAGCCCTCGGTCGGCAGCTTGGCCTGGGCCGCGTTGGTGAGCGGCGTGGAGATCGCGAGGTCGGCGAGCGTCGTGCGGTCCTGGGCGATCCACTCGCGACCCGCCAGGTGCGCGTCGAGGACCTGGGCGCACTGGTGCACGAGGCGCTCGCCGCGCGCCACCTCGCTCGGGTCGGGAGCGCCGAGCCCCAGGATGCGCTTCACCTGGTGCTCGTAGCGCAGGACGCTGACGGCGGGCTGGAAGTGGTGCGCGTTCCAGAAGAGCCACCGGTTGACGTCGGCCCGCGCGCGCAGCTCCGTCGGGTAGACCGTCTGGCCGGGCGTCAGATCCGCGAGGTACTGCATGATCGCGTGCGACTCGCTCAGCGCGAAGGTGCCGTCCTCCAGCGTGGGCACGCGGCCGTTCGGGTTCAGCTTCAGGTAGCTCGGCTGGCGCTGCTCGCCCTTGGCGAGATCGACCAACACCAGCTCGACGCGGGGCCCGACGCCCGCCTCTTCGGGCCGGACGAGGCCGAGATGGTGGGCGGTCATGGTCGCGCGGCGGGCATTGGTGGACACGGGATGGAAGTACAGGACCTTCGCCCCAGATCGGCTCCGGCGAAAGTAGGCGAGCCCTCTGTCAGCGATGTGTCATGTATCGCTCGGCCCGAATACGTGGCTCGGCCCGGGCGTCGAAGTCACAATCATGGGCATGCTTGGTACGGATCGCGGTGCGTGGGGCGTGCGCTCGTTCTCCTTCTTGTTGGCGGCGGCGCTGCTCGTGCCGGCCTCTGGCGGGGTCACCGCCCAGGACGTCGCGCCGGCGGTGGTCGACGGCACCTTCGAGTCGATGCGCGGAGGGGAGCGGACGCTCTCGTCCGAGCGCGGGCATCGGACCGTCGTCGTGTTCTACGAGGATCGGAACCACATCGACGACAACACGACGTTCAAGGGCGATCTGCAGCGCTTCGTCGTCGACAACCACCTCGACGACCGCGTGGTGGTCTACGGCGTCGCCAACCTCGGTGACGTCGGCGCCGTGCCCCACGCGATCGTCCGCTCGATGATCTCCCCGCTCCTCGATCGCTGGGGCACCGACATCCTGCTCGACTGGGACGGGACGATGCGCGCGGCCCCCTTCTCGTTCCCGACCGACGCCACGACCTGCGCGATCATCGACCGCACCGGCGCGATCATCTACCGCCACACCGGCGCGATCGACGACGCCGAGCGCCGGGCGTTCTATCGCGCGCTGCGCGGTGCCATCGCGCGCTGAAGCGTCGCCACGGGAACGTATCCCGCGAGGATGGCCGCCCGGAGCGGGCGGGCTCGATCACATCGCCACGCGATAGCTCGGCGCGTCGCCGCCGAGGCCCGTGCCCTCGACGACGACGTGGCCGGTGCGTGTGACGGTGCCGAGCATGGGCGCCGTGCCGCTCAGCGAGAGCTCGCCCTCCATGTGCACCTCGCTCGGGCTCGCCGTGCCGTGCAGGCCCTCGACGCCGACCGTCGCGCTCGCGCCGAGCGGGCCGCGGAGGTCCGGGAGTGTGACGCTCTCCGTGCGGATGCCGAGCGGCGCCCGCCCGTCGAGCACGAGGCCGGTGACGGTGGCCGTCGTGGCGTCGTCGTGACGCACCTCGATCTCGGCGACGTCGGCCGCGGGGACGTCCGCCGCCGAGGCGCGTGCGGCCGCGTCCACGAGCGAGCCGATCCGGGCCGGGACGCCGAGCATCGAGGCGAGCGGGCCGAGAGCGCCGGCATCCACCGCGGGCCCGCCGTCGCGCATCGTCACGCGCACGTGGCCGGCGCTCACGTGCGTCGGCGTCTCGCCGTCGAGCGTCACCGTCACGGCGTCGACGAGCTCGAAGCTCGCGACGGGCCCGTCCTCCATCGTGCTCGTGCAGGGCTCGATCCGCGCGCGCTCGCTGCTCTCGATCGAGAGCGCGAAGTCGTCGTCGCAGACGATGCCGCGGGCCTCGAGCGCAGCGCGGGCCGCCCGGCGGGCGATCCAGCCCCGAGCGAGGAGCAGGCCGCCTCCGCAGAGCAGGCAGAGCAGCACGCCGACCGCGCCGAGCGCCATCATCGCGTGCCGCGGCCGCGGGCCTCGGGCGGCCACCGCGGGCGGCTCGTCGTCTTCGTCGCGCATCGCCCGCGGTGCCTATCGCGTTCTGGGCGCGGCGTCACGGCGTGCGGCGGATCGGCCTCGACACGAGAGAACGCACACGGTGCGCAGGCCCCGCGGCACCCGAACGCTCGCGCGGTGCGCATGTAGGGACGCGAGAGTCCCCCTTCCGAGAGCGCAGACCCTGCTCGCCGCGACGCAAAGCTTGCGCTGCGAGCGGCGCTTTCGAGCGGATCTCCGCGATCTCCGCCTGGCACGGCCCTGGCTGGAAGACCGGCGGAGGATGCGCATGGAACTCTCGTCGAGGAGCTTCGGTCGTGGGGCGGAGGTTTCGCGGCCTGCACTCGATCCGCAGCGGGAGGCGACTTTGCTCACGGCGGCGCAGACGGGCGACCGCAATGCGCAGGCGGAGCTGGTGCTCGCCCACATGCGCCTCGTGCGGGCCGTCGCTCGGCGCGTCGCGCCGGCGCCCAGCGAGGACACGATCGCGGAGGGCGTGCTGGGCCTGCTCGAGGCGATCCATCGCTTCGACACGACCCGCGGCGCGCGCCTGGCGACGTACGCGGCGCACTGGATCCGCGCGCGGGTCCAGCGCTACGTGCTCGCCAACCGCGGCATCGTCGGTGCGCCCGACACCCGCGCGTCGCGCCGCGTCTTCGGGCGCCTCGGCCGCGTCCAGCGCGAGCTGGCGACCCGCACGAGCGAGCCGCGGCTCGAAGAGCTGGCGAGCGCGCTCGGCGTGACGGAGCGCGACGTGGAGGGAGTCCTCGCGTGCCTGCGCAACCGCGACGTGCCGCTCGACGGGCTCACCAGCGCCACCGACATCGAGTCCACGACCTCGCCCGAGCAGACCTTCGGCGACGCCGAGCTGGCCGCGGCGCGGCGCCGCGTGATCGACCGCGCGCTCTCCTCGCTGCCCCATCGCGAGCGCCACGTGCTCGAGGCGCGGGCGCTCTCCGACGACGCCGCCACGCTCGATCAGCTCGCCGAGGCGCTCGACCTCTCGCGCGAGCGCGTGCGCCAGCTCGAGACCCGCGCGCTTCGTCGCATCGGCGACGCTCTGGTGGTCGAGGGTCTCGCGGCGTGACCGACCAGACCACGCTCGTGGTCGGGTACGACGGAAGTGATTCCGACCGGACGCTCGCGCGTACGGCGGCGGAGCTAGCGCGAGCGCTGGGCGCACGCATCTCGCTGGTGCACGCGCTCGACATGGCGGGCGGGGACCAGGCCGTGACCGACGGCCCGGCCGCGATCCCGCACGCGGTGATGGCGGCCCGCGTCGCCGAGCGCAAGCGCGCGGCCGAGGCCGACCTCGGCTCCGTGGCGCGTGACCTCCATGCAGCCGTGGCGGAGATCGCGCCGGACACGAGCCTCTACGACGGGCGGCCCTTCGAGGCGCTCACCGCTTCGGCGGCGGCCGTTCCCGGAGCGTGCATCGTCGTCGGCGCGCGCCGCGGTCGGTCGATCCTCGCGCACACGGTCGATCGGGTCCTGCGTCGCGCCACGCAGCCGGTGCTCGTCGTGCCCGAGGGCGCGTCGCTCTCGCCGCGAGGCCCCGTGCTCGCGAGCGTGGACGGCGGCGAAGTGGACTCGCGCGTCTGGGCGACGGCGAGCGACCTCGCGAGGCGCCTGGGACGCCCGCTGGGCCTGGTGCACGTCCGCGCGAGAGCCGACCGCGAGGCGATGCAGCGCATCACCTCGCACCTGCGCGCCGCCTTGCCCGGCGGCATCGGCGACGCAACGCTCAGCGTCGTGGGCGTGGAAGGATCGATCGCCAAGAGCATCGCCGACCACGCCGCGCGCCTCGGCGCCGCGCTGGTCGTCGTCGGCAACCACGGCCGCCGTGGCCTCGAGCGCTGGGTGCTCGGCAGCACCGCCGAGCAGCTGGCCCACGCCTGTACGACCCCCTTCCTCGTCACGCGCGCGTCATGAGCGAGCGCCGGCGCAAGCGTCGTCCGAAGACGGAGCACCACGGCGGCGCGCACGACGTCGACGACGAGGCCCTCGCGCTCGGCGTCCGCGAGGCCCTCGACTACGCGAGCTTCGGTCCGGACGACGCGGCGCGCCTCGCGGCGTGCGCCGAGCTCGTCCGGCCCGTGCTCCGAGGTGGCGCGCCTTCTACGAGCGCATGCAGGCGTTCGACGGCTCCAACGGCGTCCTGCGCGACGCGGCCCACGTCGCGCACCTGCGCGGCTCGATGGAGCGCTGGCTCGCCTCGCTCTTCTCGGGCCGATACGACGAGGCGTTCGCGCGGATGCTGGTGCAGATCGAGCTACGTGCACGCCGACGCCCGGCGTCCCCGCGCGCTTCGTGCCTGCGGCGAGCGCGCTGCTCCGCGAGAAGCTCGGGGCAGCGATGCGGGAAGGAGGGGCCAGCCAAGCGCACGAGCTCTCGCTCCATCGCCTGCTCGACGCGCAGTCCGCGGTCCTCGTCGCCGTGCAGGACGCGCGCGGCGCCGCGCACGCGCGCCGGCTCGAGCGCGTCGAGAAGCGGCGCCTCCGAGAGCAGCTCGCCGAGCTCGAGGGCCGTCATCCCGAGGTGGTCGACCTGGCCGAGCTGCTCGTCCTCGGTCTGGACGGCCACGGAGACGTGCGCTTCGCGAGCGACGAGCTGACGCGCGCGGTGGGTCGCTCGCAGGACGAGCTGGTCGGTCACGCCTTCGGCGAGCTCCTCGAGGGGGGCCACGAGCCGGCAGACCTCGTGCGTGCACGCCAGGAGGTCCTCGTCTCGGCCATCGCGCACTACGACACCGACCTGCTCCTCGCGCCGCGCACGGGATCGCCGCGGCGGATCCGCGCGCGCATCGGTCGCCCGGCGATCGCGCCCGAGGGACCCGAGAGCGTGGCGCTCCTGGTCGTCGGGCGTGACGTCACGGACGAGCGGGTGCGCAGCGAGCTCGCGCAGCAGCACGAGCGCCTGGCGGCGATGGGGACCCTCGTCGCCGGGCTCGCCCACGAGATCCGCAATCCGCTCCACGGAGCGCTGCTCCACCTGCAGGTCCTCGAGCGGGCGATCCGCGGCGGTACGGCGGGGCCGGACGCGCGGGAGGCGAGGGAGACCGCGCAGCGCGAGCTCACGCGCCTCTCGACCCTGCTCGACGAGTTCCTCGCGTTCGCGCGGCCACGGCCGCTGCATGCCCTGCCCGTCTCGCTCCGAGGCGTCCTCGACCGCGTGTGCACGGCCGCGAGCGCGCGCGCTGCGGCCGCGCACGTGACCGTCGAGGTGCTCCCCGCCTCGCTCGACGTGCCCGTGCGCGGGGATGCGGAGCGGCTCGGCGTGCTCTTCGAGCAGCTCTTGCGAAACGCCATCGAGGCGATCGCGGGGAGCGGCCGCGGCTCGCGCGTGACGCTCCGGCTCTCTCGCGGCGCCCGGGAAGCGTTGGTGGACGTCGAGGACGACGGGCCGGGAATCCCGCAGAGCGACACCCGCATCTTCGACGTCTTCTACTCGACGAAGGCGGAGGGGACCGGGCTCGGGCTGCCGCTGGCGCACCGCATCGCCGCCGACCACGGCGGACGCCTCACGTACGAATCCCGACCCGGTGCGACCTCGTTTCGTGTGACGCTCCCGGCGACCGCCTGAAGGCGGCGAGCGAGGGATCGTGACGAGCGGATCGGCCAAACCCCACGTCCTCCTGGTGGACGACGAGCCCGCGGCGCGGAGCGGCCTGAAGATCTTGCTGGAGCAGGAAGGGTTCGGCGTCGCCGTGGCCGACAGCGGCGAAGAGGCGCTCGAGCGCTTCGGCGAGCACCCGCCGGACGTCGTGATCACCGACCTGAAGATGCCCGGCATGGACGGGATCGAGCTCACCGGGCGCCTGCACGAGCTCGAGCCGACGCTGCCCGTGATCGTGGTGACGGCGTTCGGGGAGGTCGCGACGGCCGTCGCGGCGGTGCGCGCGGGCGCCAACGACTTCCTCACCAAGCCCATCGACATCGGCCAGCTGGTCGTGTCGATCGAGCGCGCCGTCGCGCACCGCGATCTGCGCGTCGAGGCGGAGAACCT
>JBGALT010000281.1:0-5911 GCA_044223665.1 Sandaracinaceae bacterium
CTCGTATTTCCTCCGTGGGGTGGTTCGGGCGGACGTGGCGGCCCGACACGCGCTCTCTCGTCGAGAGCCGGCGGGAGAAGACGGTCGTGGCAGAGGCTGGGTGGCCAGGCCCGGGTGGGTCAGCCGTTCGCGGCGGGGGGCACGGTGAGCGTCACGGGGGGCACGGGCAGGACGAGATGCACGGTGGTGCCCACGCCACGCGTGCTCGTGACGGAGAGGCTCCCTCCGACGCGCTCGCAGACCTGCTTGCAGAGCGCGAGGCCCACGCCGCTCCCGCTCCGCTTGGTCGTGTAGAAGAGCTCGGTGCAGCGCGCGAGCACTTCGGGCGCCATCCCGGGGCCCGTGTCCCGGACCGAGATCTCGAGGCGGTGGTCCACCAGGCGGGCGGCCACCATGATCGCGTCGTCGACACGGCAGGCTTGGAGGGCGTTGTTGAGGACGTTGAAGACGATGGCGCGGATGACACTCGCATCGAAGGGAAGGAGCGGGAGGTCGTCGATGTCGACCTCGACGCGGACGCCCTGACGCTCCGCGCGCGACGCGAGCAGGTGGACCACCTCTCGGATCGCGTGGTCGATTGCTCGGGCCGTACTGGAGCGCGGGTCCATACCGACGGACCCGAGCCCATCCAACGTAAGCACCGACCGACGGACCTCCACGAGGATCGCGTGGAGGTCCTCCTGCAGGTGCCCCGTCGTCTCCTCGAGGATGACCTCGAGCGCCGTGATCGCCGCCGAGAGCGGGTTCTTCGCCTCGTGCAGCACGCTGGGCATCAGCTCGCCCACCGTCGCGAGCTGGAGGAGCCGATCGCGCTCTTCCTGCAGCACGCGCAGGGGCGTGATGTCCTGGAACGCGATGACGTGGTGCGAGCCGTCGAAGCCCGCGACGTGCGCGCGCGTCACGGTGTACCCGAGCTCGACCGTCGTACCGTCGGGACGGCCGAGCGTCAGAGAACGCCGATGCAGGCCCGAGCGGGTCGGGCTCGACGTCAGCGTGTCGACACCCCCGAGATGCGCCAGCACCGGATCGCCCAGCAGCAGCTCGACGGGCTCGCCGAGGATCTCTGCGGCGCGACGGTTGGCGATCTGGATGATGCCGTTGCCATCGACGAGCAGGACGCCGGTACCGAGCGCCTCGAAGATGGCCAGGAGCTGTTCGCCGTTCGCGGGAGGCATGGCGGAGCTGTGCTTCGCTCGCTCGAGGGCTGCGCCGGTGGACGACATGCGCAGGAACGGAGCAAAGCATGCGCCAACCCTCGCTGAACAGAGAGACGCGCTCGGACCGTGAGGGAAGCCGCCGCCCCCCGTCGCGAACGCACGGACTGCGCATGGGCTTGCGCAGTCCATGCACGAGGAGGCCTCGCGTCACCCCTGGAGGTGACGAATCGCCTCCCGGATCGAGAGCGGCGCGAGGCGCACCCGGTTCGCGTCGACGTAGCTCCGGACCCAGTCGGGATCGGTACGGGCGTACTGCCGCAGGGCCCAGCCGATGGCCTTGCGGGCGAAGAAGTCCTTGTCGCCGATGGAACCTTCGATGCAGCTCTGCAAGAGCGCGATGTCGGTGTCGCCCCGATATCGGAGCTGATGAAGGACGGACGTGCGCCGCTTCCAGAGGTGTGAGGCGCGGCTCCATCGCGCCATTTCTGCGCTGCCCTCGGCCCGATGCGCCAGGACGAGGTCGCCGACCGCGTGCGAGGCGAGGTCGTCGACGACGTCCCACCACGCCGCCGTCACGATCATCTCTTCGTAGATCGGCAGGGTCGTCATGGCACGGAAGCGGCGGCCGCCGCGCCGGTGCTTGGTGAGCAGCACCGCGAGCGTCCACTCCTCGCGATGGGTGGCGCCACGAAAGAGCGCGAGAACGGCGTCGGCGTAGGCACGCTCGCCCGGGAAGTCGAGCTCCGCGAAGAGCTCGTTGGCGATCGCCCGCAGCGCCGGCGCGCCCACGCCGTGCAACGGCAGCGCCGACTTCTTGTCGGCCTGCATCGCGGGCGCGCGCGCGGCGTCCGGGCGGAGGACGAGCAGCGCCCGCGCGCGCCGGCGCAGCGCCTCGGCCGCGGTCGTCACATCAGCGGGCGGTTGCAGACGTGGTCGATGCACACGAGGTGGTCGCTCGCGCAGCAGTCCGCGTCGGTCGAGCAGGTCTCGTTGTAGCGGTGGCAGCGCTCGGGCGGCGGCGGGCTACACACGCGTTCGCCGGTGCCGGGGTCCAGCGTGCACTCGCCGCCGCAGCACTCGCTTCCGACGCTGCAGGAGTCGCCGTCGGGGCGGCAGGCGCGCGGCGCCCAGTAGGCCGAGATGTTCTGCGATCCGGTGTCCTGGCCCGGGAGCCAATAGGACACGCGGCTCGGATCGACCGTCCCGGAGGCGAGGTCCGCCGTGCTGATGGCCGTGACCCAGATCTGCTGGCGCGAGCTGCCGGCCGTGCCGACCTGCGCGTTTCCGTAGTCGCGGCGAGAGAGGAAGGAGAGCCAGAAGTAGCCGCCCTGGGTGAAGGGCGAGAAGCGGGGCTGGTAGGAGCGGTCGCCCGAAGGCCCGCCGCTCGCGCTGTCGAGGCGGGTCACGGCGCTGCCGTCGGGTCGCATGATGTAGAGCGCAGCGAGATCGCTGTCGCTGCGGCAGCCGGTGCCGTGCGCGAAGGCGATGGCGGAGTCGTCCGGCGTCCACGAGGGGTAAGCGTCGCCGTTGCCGGCCGGCGTCGACCCCGCGAGGTCGCTGCCGTGGTGGATGACGCTGAGCGCGCCCACCGCGTCGGGCCCGGTCACCGGCAGGATCGCGATGTCGCCGCTGCGGTAGTCGCCGCCCCAGGCGCTCGTGTTGTACGAGAGAGCGATGTTGTGCCCGTCGTGCGACCAGGCCGGGTGCGTGCCGCGCGGCATGCCAGGCGGGTCCACGTAGGCTCCGTCCGCCGGGTTCATGAAGCGCAGCTGGCCACCGCCAGCGCCTTCCTGGTGGCTCACGACGAGGCGTGTCTCGTCGGGCGACCAGCTCGAGAACCACCACGTCCGTCCGAGCGTCGGCGGCCAGAGGCTCGGGGCAGGCGCGCCGGTGAGGTCGGTCGTGAGATCGAAGACGGTGCCCGTGTTGTCGCCACCGCTCAGGCGCCCGACCATGTAGCGGCCGCTCGGCGAGACCGAGTGGCACCCGACGCAGTTGCCCCCGTCCTGCGGCGACGAGGGCGGGGTGGGCATGAAGCTGACCCGCGTCGCGGTGCCGTCGTCGATCCGCATGATGCGGCCGAGCCCGATCGCCCAGTAGTAGACGCTGCCCGAGAGCGCAGCGCGCGCGAACGTCACGTGCACGGGCGCGCCGTTCACGAGCTCGCCGGTGCCGGGGTCGATGCGGTCGACGCGGATGGAGGCGGCCTCGCTGGGATCCGTCTGCGCGACGGCGCGCCACTGGTCGGCGTTGGCGAGCCAGTGGTGGTTTCCGTCGTCGGCGAGGTAGGCGGTCGCGGTGATGTCCGTCTTGGACATCGTGACGCGCAGGAGATCGCCGCCGCCGCCGCGCGTCCACTGGATGTCGGCCGGGTAGACGTTCTGCGGCATCACCGCCTGGTCGAGCGGATAGACGAGGCCGGCCTCGCGCGCCGGGCGAGGCCGGCCTCGCGCGCCGGGTCGGTGACCGCCGTGGCGCTGCCGAACGTGGCGGGGGCGGTGTCGGGCGCGCCCGTCGCGATCAACGTGCGCTCGAGCACGACGCGCACGGTCGCGGTCGCGTTCAGCACGCCCTGCGGGGTCGTGGCGGCGACGTTCACGGTCGCGGTGCCGCCGACGAGGCCGTTGGCGGTGAAGGTGCCGCCCGCGGAGTCGATCTCCCCCGTCTCGCGCGACGAGAGCGTCCAGTCGGTGACGAGCGCGGCGCGTGTGGTGCCGTCGTCGTAGTGCACCTGCGCTACGAACGCCTGCGTCGGGTGCATCATCGCGTCCGTGCTCATCAGCATGGCGGTCGGCGGATCGATCGTCACCGACGTCGGCACGGCCACACGCGCATCGATCGGGGGGCCGCCATCGCGCGGCTCGGTCGTGCCCGTGTCGCGGGGCATCGCGCAGAAGCCGTCGATGCAGATCTGCCCGCCGCGGCACTGCGCCTGCGTCGTGCAGGCGGTCCCGCGCGGCGCCGGGGCCGACCCGCACTCGCAGCCCGCGACGAAGAGGAGGAGCGAGACCGCGCCGAGGACGATGGAAAGAGAAGAGCGCTGCATTCCGCCAGGATAAACCAGTCTCCGTAGCGTGGGTGCAACGATCCCGTGGGGACTTGCGCCACGGGCCCGTGGCGGAGCCCCGCGGACGGAAGGCGCCGGAGTGGGCCGATCAGTGCTCGGCAAAGAGTGCTCGCCCCGGAGTCCCCGTACGGAAGCGGGCGGAGCCCGCGGACGGGAGGGGCCGGAGCGGGCGAGCCGATCAGTCGTGGCTCGGCCGGACGTAGCCCATCACGCGTAGCCCGGGCAGTAGCCCCGTGGCGTCGTCGAGCTCGACGACGACCTCGAGGATCTTGGTGTCGATGCGCTCGGTCGGCTCGTCGGTGCGGAGGTTCTTGCGGCCCATGCGGTGGCCGATCTCGACCACGTGGCCGGTGAACCGGTGGTCGCCGAAGGCGTCCGCCGTGACCATCGCCTCCGCGCCCTGGGCGATGCGCGCGATGTCGCGCTCGTCGACGTCGAGGCGCGCGCGCAGGCGCGTCGTGTCGCCCATGACGATCACCGGCTCGGTCCCCGCCGGCTGCACGTACTCCCCGACGCGGTTGTGCAGCTCGAGGATCTGACCGTCGATCGGCGCGACGATGCGGCGCCGCGCGAGCTCGGCCTGGGCCTGCGCCAGCTGCGCTTCGGCGACGCGCAGCTGCGCCATCGCGACGAGCACGTCCTCACGGCGGCCCGAGCGACCGGCGAGCTGGCGCGAGGCCGCGGTCTCGGCGGCGAACCGATCGGCCTCGGCCTGCTGCCGAGCGCGCTCGACCTCGTCGACGGTCGCGCCGCCGCCGGTCGCGGCGGTCTCGAGGCGCTGGAGCACACCGGCCGAGAGCGCGGCGCGGGCGCGCGCGGACTCGGTCTCCGAGGTGATCGCGGAGAGCTCCTCGGGTCGCAGGCCACGTCGTGAGCGCGCCAGCTCGGCCTGACGCACGGCCAGCGTCGCCTCCGCCGCGGCCACGGCCGCCTGCTCGGGCGCCGACGCGAGCTCGATCAGCACGGTCCCCGCCGTCACCGTCTGCCCTTCGGCGACGTGCACGGCGGCGATGCGTCCTCCGACGTCGGGCACGAGGCGCGTCTCGGGCGCGTGCGGCTCGACGAGACCGAGCCCGCCGACCCACTCGCCGTCGGGGCGATCGATCTGTGGATCGGGCGCCTGCGCCGGAGGAATCTCCACGCGCTCGGCCCGCTGCCGGTCGACCTCGCGCGGTGCGGTGGCCGGCCCCGCGAGCGCGCTGCGCGTGATGACGGTCAGCAGAAGCGCGCAGACCGCGAAGAGGACGAGTGTCTTGTAGTTGCGTCGAAGGAACTTCATCGGGAGCTCCTGGTGGTCGAGGAGGTGACGGAGGGTGCGAGCGCGACTCCCTCGCCCGCGCGAGCGGGAGAGGGTCGGGGAGAGGGACTGCGGAGCGAGTGCTGGAGCACACCGCTGCGATCGAACGAAGCCGTAGGCATCAGTGGCTCTTCTCCACGATCTTCCCGTCCTCGATGTGAACGATCCGATCGGCCAAGTGGTAGATGCGCGAGTCGTGCGTGACGACCACGACGGTGTGGCCGCCCTCGCGCGCCATCTCCTTGAGGAGCAGCGTCACGCTCATGCCCGTGTCCGCGTCGAGCGCAGCCGTCGGCTCGTCGGCGAGGATGATCGGCGGCGCGCCCGCCAGCGCGCGCGCGATCGCGACGCGCTGCCGCTGGCCGCCCGAGAGCTCGGCGGGGGGACGCT
>JBGALT010000049.1:0-47191 GCA_044223665.1 Sandaracinaceae bacterium
GTGGCGAAATGGCAGACGCGGCGGATTCAAAATCCGCTTTCCGCAAGGAAGTGTCGGTTCGAGTCCGACCTCGGCTATCGCGAGCGCCCCGGATGCACCGTTCTGGTGGCTCGTGCGTCTGAGCTTCCATGACGCCTCGCTCCCGGATCGCCGCCGCCCTCGTCGCGCTCACCTCGGCTTGTGGCGGTGCCCACCCGACCCACACGGCGACGCCGCCCATCGACGTCGTCGATGCGCGCTCGTTCGCCGACGCGAGCAACGCGACGGGGCTCGACGTCTACCGGCAGCTCGCGGGCGCGAGCGCGGGCAACCTCGCGATCTCTCCGGCCAGCATCAGCACCGCGCTGACGATGACGTACGGCGGCGCGCGCGGAGAGACGGCGACGGCGATGGCGCGCGGGCTCCACCTCGCCTCCACGCCCGAGGATGCCACGCGCCTGGCGGGTGCCGCCGTGCAGACGTTCGACGATCCCTCGCGCACCGCCTACGAGCTCGCGGTCGCGAACCGTCTCTTCGGCGATCGGAGCTACCACTTCGATCCCGCGTTCGTCCGGCGCACCGGCGACGCGTTCGGCGCCGAGCTCGAGGCCGTCGACTTCGTGGGCGCGACCGAGGAGGCGCGTCACACGATCAACGACTGGGTCTCGGACCGCACCCACGAGCGGATCGACGAGCTCTTGCCGGGGGGCTCGGTCAGCGCGGACACACGCCTCGTGCTGGTGAACGCCGTCTACTTCCACGGACGCTGGGCCGTGCCCTTCGACGTCGCCTCGACCTTCGATGCGCCGTTCCACACCGCGGCCGGGGACGTGACGGCGGCGACGATGCATCGCGTGGGCGGGTACTACGGCGAGGGCCACGAGGCCGCGGGTGAAGTGCAGCTCTTCGCCCTCCCCTACGCGGCCTCCGCCGATGGGCACGACGCGATGTCGATGCTCTTCGTGCTGCCGCGCGATGCCGGCGCGCTGCCGGCGATCGAGCGCGACCTCGACGCCGCGACCGTCGCGCGTTGGGCGTCGGCCGTGTCCCCGAACGACGAGGTCGAGGTGGCGCTGCCGCGCTTCCGCATGGAGATCGACGCGTTCTCGCTGCGTCCCGCGCTCACCGCGATGGGCCTGGGGCCGATCTTCGAGGACAGCGCCGACTTCACGGGGATGAGCGAGAGCGGCCAGCCGGGGCTCTACGTCAGCGACGTGTTCCACCAGGTCTTCGTCGAGCTGAACGAGGAGGGCACCGAGGCGGCCGCGGCCACCGCGGTGACGATGGTCGCCGACTGCGCCGCGATGTCCGAGCCACCGCGCTTCACCGCCGATCATGCCTTCCTCTTCTTCCTGCGCGACGAAAGCACGGGCGCGATCCTCTTCGCCGGTCGCCTGGCTCGCCCGAGCACCTGACGGCGTTTCCGTGGCCGTCGAGCCGCGATCAGGCGGCGAGAAGCTCGAGCACGAAGCGGGCGCCCGGGCCCTTCTCGTCGAGGCGCACCGTGCCGCCCGCGGCCGCGGCGACGCTGGCGACGATCGCGAGGCCCAGCCCGGTTCCCGCGCGCTCGGCATCGGTGGTGAAGAAGCGCTGGAAGACCTTCTCGCGATCGGCGGCGGGCACACCCGGGCCCTCGTCCACGACGGCGATCTGGACGCGATCCCCCACGGAGGCGACCTCGATGCGCACGGGGACGAGCGGCGGCGAGAAGCGCAGCGCGTTCTCGACGAGGTTGAGCAAGGCTCGCTCGAGGTCGAGCGCGCGGCCCCGCACGCGCGTGCCCCGCGCCCCGCCGACGCGCACTGGCTGCTCGCTCGAGTCGGTGCGCTCGACCACGCGGGCGATCACCTCGTCGATCGCGACCTCCACGATGGGCTCGCGGGACGCGTCGATGCGCGACAGCTCGAGCAAGCGCGAGACGAGCCGGTCGAGGCGCTCGGCGTCGAGCTCGATGTTCCGCAGGAAGCGCGCCCGCGCGGCCTCGTCCTCGAACGCGCCGCCCTGGAGCAGCTCGGCGGCCCCGCGGATCGACGTCAGCGGGCTCTTGAGCTCGTGAGCGACGTCGGCCGTGAACTCGGTGACGTAGCGCATCCGCGCCTCCTGGCGCGCCACCATCCAGGCGAGCACCTCGCCCAGCTCGCCCACCTCGCCTCCGCCCACGCGAGGAACGCGGACGTCGCGGTCGCCCGCCGCGATCCGACGCGCGACCGCGGCCAGGCGCTCGAGAGGACGCGTGATGGTCCACGCCAGCACCAGGGTGACGACGATCGTGATGCCGAGCGAGATCGCCAGCAGCGTCGTGAGGCTCCGCCTTAGCCGGTGCATCTGGATCAGGACGGGCTGCGTGGAGCGCGTCACGTACACGACGCCGGCGACCTCCCCCGTGGGCGCGCGGAACGGCTCGGAGACGAAGAGCACCACCTGAGGCGCCGTCTCGCGCACGCGGGTGAAGGCCGAGGGCCTCCCTTCGAGCGCGGCGCGCACCTCGGCGCGGGACTCGATCGACGGCCAGGGATCGCCTTCGTCGGCGCGCGCACGCCCGGTCCACGGCATCGCGCCGTCGCTCGCGACGCTGGTGATCGGCAGGATCGCGGGCAAGGGAGGCTCGGGCCCCTCGGGCGCGCCGTCGCGATGCGAGTCGAGCCGGGTGCGCCCGTCGGGCCCGAGCACGCGGATGCGCGTGCGGGTGGTCATCGCCGCGTCGACGAGGGCGAGACGGAGCGGCTCGTCGTCGATCGCATCGCCGCCCGCTCCGCCGCCCGCTCCTCGGAGCTCCAGCATCTCGCGCACCAGGGTCGCCTGGTCGCGCAGATCCTGCTCGAGCGACTGGAGCAGCTGCCGCTCGTGCCAGCGTGCGTACTCGAGACCGGCCCACGGCACGACGAGAACGACGGCGTTCACCAGCAAGAGACGCGAGCCGAGCCCGCGCGCACGGCGCACGATCGCGCGGAGCCAGCCACCGCGCGCCGGCTCGCGGACGTCACGGTCCAGGCGGGACCTCCGCGGCCTTGTAGCCGACGCCGTGCACGGTCGTGATCGGATCCACGCCGTGCGGGCGCAGCTTCTGTCGGATGCGGCGCACGTGCGTGTCGATCGTCCGCTCGGTCACGAGGTTGTCCCAGGCATAGGCCCGCTGCATCAGCTGGCCGCGCGAGAGGACGACCCCCGGGCGCTCGATCAGCGCGGCCAGCATCCCGAGCTCGGTCTGGGTCAGCGCGACCAGCGCGCCGCGCACGCGCACTTCGTGTCGCTCCACGTCGATGCGGATCGGCCCGTGCTCGAGCGGGCGCTTGGCGCCCTCGCTCTCCACGCTCGGCTCGGCGCGACGCAGCACCGCCTTCACGCGCGCCACGAGCTCGCGCGGGGAGAACGGCTTGACGAGATAGTCGTCGCCGCCGAGCTCGAGGCCCACGATGCGGTCGACCTCGTCGGAGCGAGCCGAGAGGAACACGATGGGCGTGCGCGAGGTCTTGCGGATCTCGCGGCAGAGCTCGAGCCCGTCGACGTCGGGGAGCATCACGTCGAGCACCACGACGTCGGCCGCGCGCGCAGCGAGCGCGAGCCGCGCGGAGGCGCCGTCGGCCACGCCGCGCACCACGAACCCCTCGCGCTCGAGCGCGAACTGCACGACGTCGCGGATGTGCGACTCGTCGTCGACCACCAGGACCTGGCGGCTCACGTCGGGCTCCGCCGCGAGCGCGAGCCCGCGGGCCCACGCCCCGGCGCTCCCCGGAGCCCCCGCTGCGCGGGAGCCCGTGCAAGCGAGGTCCGGCCGAGCTCCGATCGAGCGGGGGCGCGCATCGTCCCCCGACCATACCACCCGCCAGCGGGCGCCGGTCATGGGGGCGCGAGCGGCGACGCGTCAGCCGCCGAGCTCGACGCGCGGGCGCACGCGACCGCTTCCCCGAGGCCCTCGATCCGCGCCCAGAGCTCCGTCGCCAGCGCGGCCGGTCCCTCGCTGGCCGAGCCCGCGTGGCGCGCGAGCACGATGCGAGCCCGCAGCGCGGCCAGGAGCTCGACCAGCTCCTTCATCGCCGCCCGATCGGCGGCCGCGATCGCGCGCAGGCTCGCCTCCGCGTCGTCGTGGAGCGCCGCGGTGCTCGCGCCGCGCGGGCTGGCGCGCGTGCCGGCGAGCTCGGCGTCGATCGCCCGCATGCGCTCGGCCGCGCGCTCCAGATCCGCGAGCAGGCGCGACTCGGCGTCGGTGCCGAGGAGCGTCGCGAACGGCGAGCCGGCCGCCGCGTCCCGCACGGCACGGAGCCCTTCGCGCACGGCGTCGACGAGCCGCTCGGCCTCGTCCCGCGGTGCGGGCGAAGGAGACGACGACCACGTCGGCACGAGCAGCGGCCACGCGAAGATGGCCAGGACCGCGTCGAGGCCGGCCCCCGCGCGGCGCCAGGTCCGCACCGCGACCAGCACGCCGATCGCCAGGTACACGAGCGCGATCCGCTCGAGCGTCACGGCGACCGCCCTTCGATCTCGAGCCCGAGCGGATCGGTCGTGCCGAGCGCGAAGCTCTGCGCGATCGACTCGAGCGGGCCCACGCCGGGCTCCACGCGGAAGGGCGCCACGGGCGCCGCGGGGCGGCCGAGCCAAGGGCGCAGCGCCCAGCTCGTCTGCGCCAGGCCCGACGCGAACACGAGCGCTGCACAGAGGACGACGCCGATGCCGGCGCTGCCGACGCCGCGAAGGAGGGTGGCGAGCGCCGCGAGCGACGCGAGCGCGTACACGCTCGTCGCGACGAGCGCGGAGAAGTGGTAGCCCGCGCCGAGATCGATCACGAGCCAGACGAGCGGCGCGAGCGCGACGAGAACGAGCGCCGCCCGGCTCGCTGCGACGAGGAGCAGCGTCGTCACCGCGCGAAGCGACCACGCGCGACCGCTGGCGGCGCCGAGCGACCAGACCGCCGGCGTCGTGACGACGAGCGCCCCGACGAGCGCGATGGGCATCTTCAGGCCCGCGTAGAGCGGCTGGAGCTCGCCTCGGTAGGAGCCGAGCACCGCGCCGAAGAGCACGGCCCCGAGCGCGAGCGTGGCGAGCGCGGTGCGCGCGAGCGTGGTCGATGCCGGGCCGCCCTCGAGGGCGCGTCGCGCCGCGAGGCCCGGCTCGCGGAGGAGCAGCTCGAAGGCCCCGAGCTCGCTCGGCGCCGCTTCCGGAGTCGGCGCGCTCACGACGGGCCTCCGAGCAGGACCGCGCACGCCCCCAGCCAGGTCCGTGCACCGAGAAGCAGCGCGAAGCCTCCGAACGAGATCGCCACGCCCAGGGCGCCGAGCCGCATCCGGCCCTCCTCGTCGCACGTCCCGCGCACGAGCCCCGCGCACACGCTCCCGATGCCGGTGATGCCGGCGACCGCGACGGCGAGCGTGCTGGCGAGCGCGCCCTCGACCCAGCGGCCACCCGCGACCCAGAGCGCGGTGACCGGCGCGAGCCCGAAGAGGAGCACGCCCGTCCGGAAGAGCGCGCGCGAGGCGATGTCGGCGCCCTCCTCGGGCCGGAGCGGCGCCGAGACCAGCGTGACGCCGAGCGTGCTCGCGGCGACGCCGACGAGCGACACCAGCGAGAGCGCGACCGGAAACGAGATGCCGGTGACCAGCGCCTCGGTCAGGTCGTGCCGCGTGCGCAGGCCGACCGCGAGCGCGAACGGCAGCATCATCGCCAGACCGACGCCGGCCCGGCGTGTGCTCGCGCGCCAGCCCTCGTCGCCATCGAGCCGCGTGAGCCACGACGCGCGCTCGTGTCGGAGCTCGGCGTCGGGGCCGGGCGTGGGTGCCGGCGTCGGGGCGGCGCTCGGGAGCGGGGGCCCGCCCGGCAGCTGCGGGGGCACGCGTGGGAAGACCTGGTGGATCGCTACGTCGCTCATCGTCACCTCCGATGGCGATCCTGCGAGCGAGATGAGGCGCCGCCTCCGCAGGCCCGAGGAGGATCGGAGGAACGATTGTGGCGAAACGATGGCAGCCCGGGCTCCGAGCCGGGGAGCCGGGGCCGTTCGCGGCTTCCGATCAGCCGAGCACGGCGCGCCTGGCGCGCTTGGCCGCGCCCCAGAGCGCGGGCCTCAGCATCTCGCGCGGGACGGTCCCGTCGAGCGCGGCGCGGAGCGAGTGGGCGCAGACCGACGCGTACTCGCGCACCAACGTGGTCGAGCGCAGATGCTCGGTCGAGAGCAGGCCGAGCGAGTTGCGACGCCCGCGCGCGCTCGTCGACCAGTAGTGGAACAGGCCGTGGCGCAGCACCGCCATCTCGGGCGCATCGCTCGTGAGCGCGTCGACGAGCGCGGGACCGAGCGCGGCGCGCGCCCGCATCGGGTCTCGCCGCTCGGCGGCGTAGCGGGCCAGCGAGGCAGGCACCGCGAAGGTGCCGTCGGCGCGATAGCCCTCGCCGACCGCACGCGCGAGCTCCACCGCGTCGCGGGTACAGAAGGCGATGCCCGAGGCCGTCAGCGGGTGCACGCAGCCACCGGCATCGCCCACCATCGCGACGCGATCGCGCACGACCGTCGGGGTCTTCACGGCGAACACCTTCGCCACGAGGCGCGGCTCGGTCTCGATGGCGCGCGCGACGTCGTCGCGGAAGGGCCGCGGCAGCTGCGCGAGGCGCGCGCGCACGTCGAGCTCCTCTCCCGGATCGAGCTCGAACATCACGCGCACCTCGGTCGCCGAGATGGCGTACGCCAGCGTCGTCGGCGCGCCGTGGGCGAACACGTGCGCGTAGCCCGGCCACGGAAGCCGCCCTCCGGGCACGCGCCAGCCCACCATCTGGATCTCCGGCCCGCGCTCGACGTCGAGGCCGACGCTCTTGCCGAGCTTGCTGCCGCGTCCGTCGGCCAGCACCACGAGCGGGGCGCCCACGAGCTCTTGCTCGCCGTCCTGCTCGATCGTGACGATCGTGCGCTCGCCGCGCGCCTCGATCGCGGTGACGCGGGCGCCGTCGCGCACGTCGACGTGCCGCCGGCCGCGCACCGCGTCGAGGAGCGTCCGCGTCATCGTCGCGTGCTCGATCGCGATGCTGCTGGCCCGGCCTCCCGCGATCTCCGAGTACGAGAGCAGCATGCCGCGATCCTCGGGGCCGCGGAACACCGCGAAGCCGTAGACGGGTGCCGCACCCGCGCGCTCGAGCGGCGCGAGCAGCCCGAGCTCGTCGAGGTGGCGCGCCGCCGGTGGATGCATCAGCTCGCCGGCGAGGCGACGGTTGGAGGGGAGCCCCGGCTCGCAGCCGAGGACGTCGAGCCCTTCGCGCGCGAGCGCGGCCGCCGCGCACGACCCCGCGATCCCACCGCCCACGACCACCGCATCGACCCGCTTCGCGAACGAGCGCACCACACCCATCGACAGCCTCCGCCGGGCGTAGATAGGCGCCGCGCAACGAGCCGCAGCAGGGGCCGCGCCGGGATGTGAGCGAACGGCGCGTCGCGACCGACGCGGCCCGCGAAGCGCCGTGCGCAGCGCCGCGTGCGATCGTGCGTCAGTCCGCCTCGAGGCCCCACGTCGCCCCGGCATGAACGCTCACCCGCGAGGAATGGGCCGCGCCTGGCTGCGATCGATCCGTGCGTCACCCGACGCCGAGCGCCGCGCGAGCGATCCGCTCGCCCGCGTTCGGGCGCCGCCACTCCGCGACGCGGCGCAGCTCGAGCTCGTGCCGACGATGGACGAGCTCGTGCGGCTCGCGGTCCTTCCGCGCGTGCACCGGCTGTCCCGCGAAGAGTGGTCGGCGTGGAACGCGCGCGACGACGACGCCCGTGCCGATGCGCGCCGCGCGATCCGCGAGGCGGCGCGCGAGGCCGGCGGCGGCACGCTCGTGGACCCGCGCGGCAAGACGATCGAGACCGTGGGCTGATCCCGCCCCGTCGCTCGCCTCGGGTACGCGCGGCGGTGATGCCCGCGCGCGGCCGGGCATGCTCACGCCTCGGGCGCGACGTCCACGGGCCAGGGCCGATCCCGCGTACCCGCGTGCCAGTTGTCGTGGCGGCCGTCCCAGTACGCGATCTGCAGCTGGCCCACGTCGACGTCGTCGAGCGTGCTCACGTTGATCGAGCCGAAGCGCCCGCCGAGGACCTCGAGCTCGCCTTCGCCGAAGCAGTGCACGCCGCACTTGCCGCAGAAGTAGCGCTTGGCGAAGTCGTGCTTGCCATACGACGTCAGCGCGGAGCGCGGCGTGAGGAGGCGAAAGTGCTCGGGCTTGGTCATGAGGCCGGTGATCATCGTCTTCTGACAAATTGTGCAGTTGCAGCGGGTCGCCTTGCCACCGAGGTCGGCGTCGACCTCGAAGCGGATCGCGCCGCAGTGACAGCTGCCGTGATGGGTCGGGAGGGCGGGGGCGGGTTGGGTGGTTTCCATGACGACCACCCTGCCCGACCGGATTGGCAGCGTACTGTCAGGATAGTTCTCGCGGTGGAGCGCTCGCTGACGAAGTTCATCGTTGCGGATGAAAGGATCGAGCCTGCTGCTATCATCGAGGCCCGATGGCTCCCACGAAGGCACTTCCCGTGGTTCCGTCGCGCGAAGGCGCGGATCCGTCGGCGAATCTCTACGCGAACTTCCCGAGCGGCTGGTTCCTGCTCGCGCGCTCGACCGAGCTCGGCGCGAGGCAGCTGCTGACGCGCCGCTTGGCCGGGCGTGACGTCGTCCTGTTCCGCACCGAGAGCGGCAAGGCCGCCGCGGTCGATCCCTACTGTCCCCACATGGGCGCGCACTTCGGCCACGGCGGCTGCGTGAAGGGCGAGGGGATCGTCTGCCCGTTCCACGCGTTCGCGTTCGCGCCCGATGGCAAGTGCATCGCGACCGGCTACGGCACGCCGCCGCCGCCGAAGCTCCGCGTCACCAGCTACGACGTGCACGAGACGCATGGCCTGGTCCTCGTCTGGCTCGGAACGGCGGGCGAGGCCCCCACGTTCCGCGTCCCCGACATCGACCTGAGCGGCTGGATGGAGCCGGCGTACGAGAGCTACGACATGCGGGGCCACCCCCAGGAGACCAGCGAGAACAGCTGCGATCTGGGTCACCTCGGGATCGTCCACGGCTACAAGAGCGTGAAGATCCTGCGCGAGCTGCGCCCCGAGCCCGGCTACCTCTCGGTGAAGTACGCGATGGATCGGCCCTACATCCAGGAGCTCGCGTTCCTCGGCGACGTCCACGCCGAGTTCTTCATCCACGTGTACGGCCTGGGCTACTCGCGCGTGGAGGTCGAAGTGCCACGCTTCGGCCTGCGCACGCGCCACCTCGTGTTCGCGACGCCGACCGACACCGAGCGGCTCCGCCTCACCATCGGCTTCGCGCACCGCAAGGTCGGCTCCGACCGCCTGCTCGCACGCCTTCCCTCGGGCGTGCTCAACCGCGTCGTGCGGCGCCTCGGGATGCTCGCCTTCGCCCACGACGTCCAGCAGGACTTCGACGTCTGGAACCACAAGAAGTACGTGCATCCGCCGCAGCTGGCGGTCGGGGACGGGCCCATCGGCACCTACCGCCGCTGGGCCAAGCAGTTCTATCCGCTGCTGCGTCCAGTGGCCGCGGCGAGCGCCGGCGAGGCGGGCACCGAAGAGCCCGGCGACGCCGCCGCCGAGTAGGCGAGCCGCGCGCTATGCTCGCGGCCATGCGCGCCGCGCTCCTCTTCCTCTGCTCGTTCTCGTTCGTGACGCTCGCCCTCGTATCGGATGCGCGGGCGCAGGTGCGCACACCGCCGCCCGTGATCGAGCGCGTGGAGCCGACGTCCGGCCCGCCCGGGACGTCCGTGCAGATCGTGGGCCGGTTCTTCCGGAGCGATCAGACGGTGCTGCTCGGAGAGACGGAGGTGAGCGTGGGCACGCGCCTGCCGAATCGGCTCACCGTCACCATCCCCGCCGGCGCCACGAGCGGCCGATTCCAGATCCGCCTGGCCGACGGCACCACGGTCCAGGGGCCCGAGTTCCGCGTCCTCGCGGCGCCGCCCGCGCCCGTCGTCACGTCGCTCTCGCCCGAGCACGCGGCGCCCGGCGCCGAGGTGCGGATCGTCGGCGAGCACTTCTCGGCGCGGCTGACGGAGAACGCCGTGACGCTCGGCGCGCTGCCGGTCGTCGTGCGCACCGCGACGCCCACGGAGCTCGCGGTCATCGTGCCGACCGGGGCGGCGAGCGGCCCCTTCACCGTGACGGTGACCGGGGCCGGCCAGAGCTCGTCGCCGAGCTTCACCGTGGACGTCGGCGTGCAGATCGCGTCGTTCGAGCCCGCCGTCGCCTCGCCGGGCACGCGCATCACGATCCACGGCACCGGGTTCGCCGTACGCGCCACGAGCAACCGCGTCTTCGTGAACGGCACGAGCGCGCGCGTCGTGAGCGCGACGGCGACCGAGCTGGCGTTCGACCTCCCGGCGGCCGCGACGAGCGGGACGCTGCTCGTCGACGTGACGGGATCCGGGCGCGCCTACTCCTCTTCGGCGCTCACCGTCCTGCCGGCCCCGACGATCCGCGAGCTCGAGCCGAGCTCGGGCGTCCCCGGCTCGACCGTGCACGTGCGCGGGACCGGCTTCGGCACCGACATCCGCCAGGTCACGGCCACGATCCACGGCGCGGCGCTCACGGTGCGGGGCGTCACCGACACCGAGCTCACGCTCGAGCTGCCCGCCGGTGCGACGAGCGATCGCATCGCGGTCTCGATCCACGGGCTGCCCGCCGTCACGTCCCACGCGCCGTTCGAGGTGCTCGTCCCCGTGGCGATCGCATCGTTCACCCCGGAGCAGGGCGGAACGGGAGCGGAGGTGACGCTCACCGGCACCGGCTTCTCGGCGACGGCGTCCCACGATCACGTGACCCTCTCCGGCTTGGCGTGCCCGGTCTTGCGCGCGAGCGCCACCGAGCTCCGCGTGCGCATCCCCGCCGCCGCCAGTGGCCCGCTCTCGGTGGAGGTCGATCACGCCGGCAGCGCCCGGACCTCGCGCCCCTTCGTGGTCACCAATCCGCCGGTCGTGACCGGCTTCGAGCCGGCGATGGGCCTCCCGGGCAGCGTCGTGCACGTGCACGGCAGCGCGTTCGGCGATCAGCCCACGCTGCTCGAGGTCACCTTCGCCGGGCGCGTGGCCACGATCCAGTCGGCGACCGCGACGCAGCTCGACGTGCTCGTGCCGGACGGCGCGGCCACCGGGCCGATCACGGTCACGGTGCGCTTGCAGGGGAGCGCGAGCAGCGCGACCGACTTCCGCGTGCTCGCGCCGATGAGCGTGAGCGCGATCGAGCCGGCCACGGCGTATCCGGGGCAGACCGTGCTGATCCGCGGCACCGGCCTCGCGGCGGACGGGCTCGCCGTCACCTTCGCGGGCGCGCGTCGCCCGGCGATCGTCAGCGCGAGGACGGCGAGCGAGATGCGCGTCGTGGTGCCGGCCGACGCCCAGACCGGCAACGTCGGCGTGCGCACCGCCGACGGGCGAACGGCCGAGACGGCGTTCACGCTCGCCGCGACTCCGGAGGGTGTCGGCATCACCGAGATCGTTCCGGCGTGCACGCACTCGGGCTGCACCGTGATCGTCCGCGGCTACGGGTTCGCGGCGAGGGCGACCGGACAGACGGTCACGATGGGCGGCCGCCGCGCCCGGGTGCGCCGCGTGAGCGCGTACGAGCTCGAGGTGACCATCCCCGCGCGCGTCGCGCCCGGGCCGACACCGATCCACGTCGAGGTGCGCGGCGCCGCGGCCGTCGACACGGCGCCCGTCGCCGTGACGGCGGAGTAGCTCCGCGAGACCGGCAGGCGATGGCGCAGGGAATCCCGCTCGGTCCGTACCGGCTCGTCCGCAGGCTCGCGACGGGCGGCATGGCCGAGATCTTCCTCGCCCGTCAGGACGGCAAGGACGGCTTCTCGCGCGATCTGGTGGTCAAGCGAATCCTGCCGCACCTCGCCGCCGACGGAGACTTCCGCCGGATGTTCCAGGGCGAGGCGCGCCTCGCCGCGCGCCTCTCCCACCCGAACGTCGTGCACGTCTACGACTACGGCTCGGTCACCGAGTCCACCGGGGACGAGACCTTCTATCTCGCGATGGAGCTCGTTCGCGGCGTGGATCTGCGCGCGCTGATCCTGCGCGCCGCCGAGGGTGCCGTCGCGCGAGGCGAGCCGTTCGCGGTGCCGCCGCACCACGCCGCCAAGATCTGCTCGTTCGTGTGCGAAGCGCTCGCCTACGCGCACGACCTGGTGGTCGATGGAAAGCGCGCCAACATCGTCCACCGCGACGTGACGCCCTCGAACGTGCTCGTGTCGTTCGACGGGGCCGTGAAGCTCGCCGACTTCGGCATCGCCAAGAGCGTCGCGACGGGCGACGACGCGACCGAGCACGGCGTCGTGAAGGGCAAGTACAGCTACCTCTCGCCCGAACAGGCGCGCGGCGAGCCGCTCGACCGACGCAGCGACCTGTTCAACGTCGGGATCCTGCTCTTCGAGTCGATCCTCGGGCAGCCGCTCTTCCCGCAGCAGGACGGAAAGCTCGGAAAGCGCATGTCGGCGCGCGGCGAGATCCCCGATCGCCTGCGGCTGCGGCGCCTGCCGGGCCCGCTCGCCGACGTCGCGGAGCGCGCGCTCGGAGCACGCCGCGAGGATCGCTTTCCCGACGCGCTCGCGATGCGAGCCGAGCTCGAGGCGTTCGTGCGGCGCTCGCCCGAGCCGAGCGACACGGTCGAGATCGGTCGCTTCGTACGCGCGCTCTTCCCCGACACGATGGCGGAGGACCGACGCGCGGTGCGCGCCGCCGGCACCATCGCCAAGTCCGACGTCGTCCCCGCGGCGCGCGCGCGCACCGCGTTGCTCGACGATCCGCTGGTGCAGAGCGCCGAGACGGTCCTCGGGGAAGGGACGACCGATCCCAATCCCACGCTGCTCTCGTCGGGGAGCACGGTGCTGCCCGACACCGTGGACCCGACCCCCGCGCCGACCCTGGCGCCCGGCCCTTCGGCGCCCCCGTTCCCCTCGCCGATGCCGCCGCCGCGCCCCGCCGTCTCGCTCGAGACCACGCCCATCGTTCGTCGGGCGTCGCGCGCGCGCTGGTGGATCGCCGGTGCCGCGATCGTCCTGCTCGCCGCGATCGGTGGCGCGTACGTCGCGAGCTCGGGCCCGAGCGATCCGCCCGCGCGCCCGGACCGAGCCCCGCCGATCCCGCCCCGGCCGACGGGCACGCTGGCTGCCCCGCCCACGCCGACGGGACAGCTGCGCATCTCGACCGACCCGCCCGGAGGCTCGATCGAGATCGACGGCGAGCCGATCGGCCTCGCGCCCGCAGTCCGCACGGTGACGGCCGAGACCGCGCACGTGGTGCGCGCGGTCGACGCGGACGGCGCGGAGATCGCGAGCGAGCAGGTCGTGGTCCCGAGCGAGGGCTCGGTCGAGCTCCAGCTCTCGCTGCGTCGCGCCACCTCCACGCTCCGGGTCGCGACGGCGCCCGCCGGCGCCTCGGTCCGCATCGACGGCGCACTGCTCGGTCAGACACCGCTCTCGCTCGAGGTCGCGCCCACGCCGCACCACGTCGAGGTCCAGCTCGTGGGCTACGAGTCGATCGCCGACGACGTGACCTTCTCGAGCCCCGGCGAGCAGGCGATGCTCTCGTTCGCGCTGCGGCGCGAGCGCACGCGCGCCGGCGATCCCCATCGTCCCACGCCACCTCCTCGCGCTTCGGGCACGCTGCGCATCGCCACCGATCCGTACTCCGAGGTCTACGAGGGCTCTCGCCACCTCGGCACGACGCCGCTCCAGATCGCGCTGCCGGGCGGCCACCACACCCTCTGGCTGCGCTCGCCCGGGCATGCCTCGCGCAGCGTCGACGTGGAGATCCGCCCCGACGAGGTGACGCGCCTGCGGCTGAGCCTCTGATCGAGAAGACGCCGCTGAGGAACGCAGGAATGCAGGAACAGGATTCGGCCTGTCTTGGTCCGTTCCTACGTTCCTGCCTTCCTCGGCGCAGACCCTCGGTCGGCCGCGGCGCCGATCTGGCGACGCGCCTCCAGCTGCGGCCCCAGCTCAGCGCGAGAGGCGATCGACCGGACGAAAGCCGGCGGCATCGCCGTGCAGGTGGCGCTCGAGCCACGCGCGACGCGCCTCGCGGACGCGTCGATCGCGCCGGTCGTCGAGCATCGGAACGCGGCGGCGTACGAGCTCGCTCGCGAACAGGAAGGGAGCCCGCGCCAGCGGGAGCACCAGGAGCGGGAGCGCTGGGGGCAGCTCGGCGCCGCGGTAGGTGCTCGTCGCCGCGAACAGGCGCGTCATCGCGAGGTGCTCGGCGTGCTCCAGCCGATCGCGCAGGCTCGCACCTTCCGCCGGAGCGAACGCCAAGCCGTAGCCGCGCGCGAGCGTGAGCCCGTCCGGCCCCGCGCCCGAGCTGCCCTTGAGCGCCGCGACGAGCGAGAGGCGCAGCGCGTCGGGCACCGTCTCGGGGAACGCGCGGAAGCGCACGCCCATGACGTGGCCGACGGCGCGCCAGAAGTGGAGGAGATCGCCGATGTCGCCCGCGCTCGTTCGGTAGCCGAGCACGTGCATCGCGATCCCCGGCGCGACGCTGCCTCCGAGGAGCGTCAGCGTCGCGTCGCCTTGGCTGATCGGCACGCCCCACGCCTCGCGGCGCCACTCCGCGTGCGAGAGCAGCTTGCGGCGGATGACCGAGTGCATGACGCGGACCTTGAGCGCCGACGCGAACCCGGGCGCGAAGCGGTCGAGCCCGTGGGGCTCCGAGACGTCGATCCAGAACGATGCCGTCTCGAGGAAACGCCGCCGCGCCGTGCCACCCGCGTACGCCCCCGTCAGGACCAGCGGCTTGGCGACGGAGCTCTCGCGGTAGGCGCTCGCCGTGATCGCGCCTGCGAAGCGGAACACGTCGACGCCGTAGTGTCGGAACACACGAGCGCCGCGCGCGACCCGCGCCTCGTCGCGCCAGGGAGGCGGGTCCTCGGCATCGCGGATCAGCCGCACCAGCGCCGGCGGCGCATCGGGCACCGCATCGATCCCGGCTGCGATCGCGCGATCGAGCTGCGAGCGCGCGGTGGCGGCGTCGCGGCGCGCGTAGGCGTCGGCGACGTAGGCGTCGGCGATAGGGTCCCCGTCGAAGTAGGCCGCCGCGAACGCCCGCGTGACGTCCTCGCTCGGCGCCGGATCGACGCCCGTGAGCGCGCGGATCAGGGCGCGCGCCCCGCGAACGGCGGGAAGGCGCGCGCGCTCGAACCACCGGAAATCCGTCGGGACCTCGTCGGCCATCGCGCGAGCGTAGCGCGAGCGGGCTCGGGCTGGACGCCCGCGGGCGGCCGCGTCGTGACCTTTCTCGGTCACGAATCGCTCGCCCGTGGCCACGTGCCTCTCGGAATGCCCCGTCTCGCGCTCGCCCTCGCCGCCGCCCTCTCGTGGACGTTGCTCGCCGCCGGAGGTGCGCGGGCGCAGCCTCCCCCCGGTCCCCCCGATCACGTGGAGCGTCGCTCGGCCGTGCTCGACGGCGGCGCGATCGTGCGCGTCGCGACGCGGTGGTCGGCCGAGGCCAGCGCGAGCGGGACGTCGATCGCGATCGGCGACGCACCGCCCGTCGTCCTCGTGCGTGGCGCGAGCGCGGCCGCCGTCGAGGCCGGCGAGCGATGCGCGCTCGTCGCGTACGAGTCCTACGAGGACGCGCATCCGTTCCGATGGCGCACCCTCTGCCGCGCGGAGGGCCACGACGTCCTCGGTGAAGAGCACGTGGTCGCGCGCCCGGGACAGCGCCGCGGCGACATCCCGTTCGCCGTCGCGATCGCGGTCGTTCCGGGGGGTGGGTTCGCGGTCTTCTTCGAGGAGATCCAGTCCGACGATCCCACGGCGGCGCGCAGCTACCTGCTGCCCGTCGACGCGGCCGGCACCGCGACGGGCCCGATCTCCGAGATCGCCGTGCCCTGGCCGATCGCCGCGGCCGCGTGGAACGGCAGCGGCTATCACCTCGCCCTGATCTATCCGGGAGGCGGCGGCGGCGTGCGCCTGTCGATGGTCGCGCTCACCGCCGAAGGCGCGCCACGCCAGCATCCCGACTGGTCGAGCGCCCCGGGCGACGTCGGGGACGTCCATCTCGTGAGCCGGGGCGCGCGAGTGGAGGCCCACTATCGGCGTGACGGCCACTGGCTCGAGGCCGACGTCACCACCATCGGCGGCTGGGGCAACGACAGCCGGCACACGACCGCGCACGGGGCCTTGGCGACCGACGCGACGCTGGCGGTGGATCGCGAAGGACACGTGTCGCGCGCCGTCGCGCGCGAGGACGGCCTCGGCGCCACGCCGTGACGCCGCGCTCGGCCCTCACGTTCCGCAAGGACGGACGTGCGTGCGCAGCCAGATCGAGCCGTCCGGGTTGTAGTGCAGGAGGTACGCGTGCCCGTAGCTCGCGCCCTGCATCGTGAGATCGGTCGACGCGAAGTGCAGGACGACGACGTAGGTCGCGCCCGCGACGACGGGGGCGGGCGGATCGAACGTGATCGAGGTGACGCCCGAGAGCGTGACGGTGCGCGCGGCGAGCAGCGCGCCACCGCTGTGCTCGGCGTGGATCTCGACCGTGACGCCGGTGGCCGTGCCGGAGGTGTGCTCGACCTCGATGCGCGTGAGGTCTCCAGTGCGGAGCGGGACGAACGACTGCCAGTCTCCGTCGGCGATCAGGTAGCCGAACGACTCCCGTGCCGACTCGAAGTCGGGCTGCGAGGCCGAGTCGAGGACGCACGCGCCGCAACCATTCAGCACGTGCCCGCCACCACAGATGCCGAGACAGTCGGGCGTGGTGCCGTCACACGCGAGCGCATCGAGGCCGACGTCGAAGGGGCCCGCGTCGGACGAGGACGCATCGAGCGCCGACGCATCGAGCGCCGACGCATCGAGCGCCGACGCATCGAGCGCCGACGCGTCGAGCGCGGACGCATCGAGCGCTGACGCGTCGAGCTCGGACCCGTCGGGCGCGTCGGGGGAGAGCTCGCCGCCGTCCCTGGCTCCGCCGTCGGTCGAGCCCGCGTCGGTCGCGCTGGCGTCGTCGGCGGCGATCGGTCGGTCGAAGCGGGTCACGAGCGAGCAGCCCGCGGCGGCCCAGAGCACGGTCACGATCGCAGCGCCGGCGAGCCGAGCCGAGATCACGCGCGGCCCGTGCATCAGAGCGCACCGCCGGCGACGACGAGGCACCCGTCCGGCCCGCACGAGAGCGCGGCCGTGGGCGACGACGCCGGCTGCGTCGCGGAGACGATCGCCCACACGAGACCGGCCGCCAGCGCCGCGGCGCCGCCGATCCAGAGCACGTCCGACGCCAGCGCGAGGGCGCGACCGCGCTCCTGCACGGACGCCACCGAGGACGGGCAGCTCGCCGCGCACGCACGATCGAGGCTCGCCTGGTCGTCGAGCGCCGCGATCCCGGGTCCGATGGCCGCGAGCACCAGCGCTCCGCCGGAGGCGAGGAGCACGATGGCCAGAGGGTCCACCTCGCCCGTCGGCGAGCCCGACGTGGTCGGCTCCGCCGCGGTCGGCTCCGTCGGAATCACCTCGGCGCCGGGCGCGGCCGCGTCGCGCGGGGGCGGCGTGTCGGTATCGCGCGCGGGGTCGGGCGGCACGACGACCGTCGCAGCGGCCGACGCCTCCTCGAGCCGCGCCAGGCGTGCCTCGAGGTACGAGCGCGCCGCAGGATCGGTCTCGTGCGGAAGGTACGCGCGGAGCTGCGCCGCCGCATCGCCGTCGCGATCGAGCTCGTGATAGACGAGGAACAGGTTGTAGTGGAGCTCGGGGCGGTCCACGAGCGCGAGCGCGACCTCGAACTCGCGCGCGGCAGCCTCGTAGTCGGCGCGCGCGTAGGCGCTCTGACCGAGCTCGAAGTGCAGGCGCGCGTCGTGCTCCGGGCCCAGCGCATCCTGCGCGTACACGACCGGCGCGACGCACGCGGCCCCGACCACGGCCAGCACGCCCAGCGCGAGGATCCGGGCGCGCGAGAGCCGCGGGAGAGGACGCACGACGGGCTGCACGAGGTCCTTCATGGCCCGGAGAAAACCCGCGCGTCAATCACGGAACGGATCCATGAGCTCGTGCCCGATCGGCGAGGGCGGACGCGAGGGGGACGGAGGCGAGACCGGCGCCGGTGGCGCGGTGGCGGCGACCGCGCGAGGCGGTCGGGAGGGATGCGGTCGCGCGGGATGCGGCGCGATCGGCGGCGCCGGCGGGGGCACGACCACGGGGAGCGGCCCCATCGGCGCCGGCGGCGCCGCAGCAGACGGCGAAGGCGGCGGCGCGGAAGGCGGCGGCGCGGGCAGAGCGCGCGCGGGCGGCGACGCGATCGGCGCCGGCGCACGGTGGGCCGCCCACCACGTCAGCACGCTCGCCACCACCACGAGGAGCGCGGCGCCGGTGAGCATCGCGGGCCGTCGCGGCTTGGCGGCCGCACGCGGAGCCGGTGACGCGGCCAGAGCCGGTGACGCGGCCGGAGCCGGTGACGCGGCCAGAGCCGGTGCGGCAACGGGCGCGGCAGGCGCCTCGACGACGGGCGCGGGCCGCGGCGGCCGCGCATCGAGCGTCACGTCGGTCGGCCGGGCCCGCACCAGCGGCACGGGGGCCGTCGCGCGCGGACGCAGCACGACCCCTCCGAGCGCGGCCCGCATCGCGCTGGCGCTCTGGTAGCGATGGTCCCGATCGCGCGCCATCGCGACCCGGATCACCTCGGCGAGATCCGGCGAGACGTCGGGACGGCGCTCCACCACGTCCCGAGGTGGACCGCGCCCCACGTGGGCGATCAGCTCCAGCGTGTGCGACGCCGCGTACGGACAGACGCCCGTCACCGCCTCGTAGAGGCAGGCGCCCATCGAGTAGACGTCGCTGCGCGCATCGACGGGATCGCACTGCAGCTGCTCGGGCGACATGTACGCGGGCGTCCCGATGATCATCCCGCGCTGGGTGAGCTTCGGGAGCGCGCCCTCCTCGAGCATCTTCACGATCCCGAAGTCCAGCACCTTCACGAGCACGCCCCCCGCGATCGGCACGAGGAAGAGGTTCGACGGCTTCAGATCGCGATGCACCATGCCGGCCGCGTGCGCGGAGGCGAGCCCCTCGAGCGCCTGGGTGCCGATCCGCACGACGTCGATCTCCGGCAGCCGCCCTTCCTCTTGGATCCGCGTGGCGAGCGAGCGCCCCGGCAAGAGCTCCATCACGAGGATCGGGCCGACGCTCGGATCGCGCACGAGCTCGGAGACGCCGACCACGTTGGGATGGCTCAGGCGCGCGGCGGCGCGGGCCTCGCGCTCGAAACGTGCGAGCTGTTGGGGATCGGCGCTCGCGCCTTCGCGCAGCACCTTCAGCGCGACGGGGCGCTCGATCGAGACGTCGAGCGCCTCGAAGACCGCCCCCATCCCACCGGCCCCGATGCGTCGGGACACGCGGAAGCGCCCCGCGAGCACGCTCGACGCCGGGAGCTCGAGCGTGCTCATCGCGCGCACCCTCCACGACGCACGCGGGGGGCCGATGCTACGATGGGGCTCCCACGCCGATGGCCACCGCGCAGTCGAACCCCGCGACCAGCGACGACTCGGGCAAGCGCCTCGGCGACCGCTACCGGCTGCTCCATCCGCTCGGCGCGGGAGCCGCGGGCGTCGTCTACGCGGCACTCGACGAGCGGCTCGGCGCCGAGGTCGCCATCAAGCGAACGCGCGGCGCGGCCCGTGCCGACGGCACGACGCTCGCGCGCTTGCGCCTCGAAGCGCAGGCGGCCGGGCGCATCGGTCACCCCAACATCGTGCGCGTGACGGACTTCGGGACCGACGACGAGGGGAGCCCCTTCGTCGTCATGGAGCAGCTCACCGGCACCACGCTCGCCGACCGGATCGCGGCGGGGCCCCCGCTCGACCTCCACACCGTGCTCGAGATCTTCGTACAGCTCTCCGACGCAGTCGCGGCCGCTCACGCCGCCGGCGTGCTGCACCGCGACATCAAGCCGGGCAACGTGTTCGTGACCTCGCTCGCGACCGGCAAGCCGCTCGTGAAGCTCGTCGACTTCGGCCTCGCCGAGCTGCAGGAGGGCGACCTCTCGCCGCGACTGACCGGGCAAGGGCTGCTGGTGGGCTCTCTCGGCTACCTCGCTCCCGAGCGTCTGGTCGGCGCCGAGGCCAGCGTGCAGAGCGACGTCTACGCGCTGGGCGTCTCGCTCTTCGAGTCGCTCACCGGCGAGCTGCCCTTCGTGGCGGCCAACGCGACGCTTCTCCGCGCCAAGATCCTGCGGGGCGAGGCCTCGACCCTCGACGCGATCCGACCCGAGCTCGGGCCGGAGATCGCGGCGCTCGCGTCGGCCGCGATGGCGCGCGAGCCCGAGGCGCGGATCGCGTCGGCCGCCGAGCTCGGCCGGCGACTGATGGCGCTGGCACATCCAGCGAGCGGCACGATGCCAGTCGGCGCCGCGACACCGGCGCGTGCGACGTCCCCCGCGCCGGCAGCTCCTCCCGAGAGCGGCGATCTGCGAGTGACCGGGACCCGGCGCGTGGCGGGCGCCGGGCCGATCGCGGGCCGTGGTCGTCTCGGCTTCGCCGTCGCGCTTCTCCTCGCGATCGCGATCGTCCTGCTCCTCTTCTCGCTGCGGCGCCCCGCGTCGCCGGCGCGAGCTCACGCGAGCTCCCCCGCGGCGAGCCCGCGCGAGGCCCTCGCCCCGGCGCCGCCGACCACGGCGGCGAGCGAGCCGACGTCGGACCGCGCGGACCAGGACCGCGCGGACCCGGACCGCGCAGACCAGGACCGCGCGGGCCCGAGCGACGCGGACCAGGCGCCCGACGAGCCGGTCGCCGTCTCTCCGCCGCCCTCCAGTGCGGCGGCTCCGCGACGCACGACCCGATCCGTCGAGCCGCCGGGCCCGCGATCCGGTGCGGCCTCCGCGCCCTCGGCCATCGAGCCGCCCGCCGAGCCCACGACCGTGCCGCCGGGGGCGAGCACGGGTGAGCCGGTGCCGCCGACCGCAGGCCCGCGGCACCTCGACGGCCTCATGGGCTGGGGCGGAACCTGACTCACACGCGTCGTGGCTCGACCGAGCTGCGGCGTCCTTCGATCGCCACGACGCGCGACCGGGATCGCGCCGCACGGTCGCGCGGACGCGGACAGCTTCCGCGCGCAACGAGCCGCCGGGGGCGAGCCCCTTCGAGATCGAGAGACCATCGCGCCCGCCGAGCCAAGCACCGCGCGTGCCTCACATCGCGACCCTCGAAACCGCGCCGTCCGAGCCGCGCGCGTACGGACCGGACGCACGGCGCGTCGTCCGCGGACGCGGCCTCCCAGCGGCGGACGCGACGCTCGATCGCGTCGCTCCCTCGCGGCTCGTTTCCCCGGGGGCTGCCCGCCGCCCCTCGCCCACGCCGGCGAAGCCGGATGTGGGACCCCTCCCGCCGAGGCAGGCGGTCATTCCGAGAGCAGCTCGTCGAGCAGCACCGCCGCCGCGAGCTCGCGCCGGTAGTCCTTGGTGTGGTTGCGGCTCGCGACGAGCGCCTCGGCCCCGAAGAGATCGTCGGCGTCCTTGACGCTCCCCAGCTTCTCCCCCGCGGCGCGGAGCGCCACGCCGCGGAGCGCATCGAGCTGGGCCAGCGTGATCGGAGGCTCTCCGCGCGACCTCCGGGCCAGCGCTTCCTCGACCAGACTGCGACCGGCGTCCGCCAAGACGCGCGCCGCGCCTCCCGCGCTCGCTGCGAGCGCGGCGCGGCCTTCGAGAGAGAGAGCGCGGCGGACGAGCGTCGCGCTCACGACGCCCGAAGCGGCGAGCGAGTCGCCGTCGTCGGCCGCCGTCTCGGCGAGGAAGAGCGCGTAGGCGCGGCGAACGACGTTGTCGAGCTGGCGCAGGTTGCCGGGCCAGTCGAAGCCCTGCAGCGCCTCGATCGCCTCCGGCGTGAGCGTGACGATGCCCTCGTTCCCGCTCTCGGCGTGGCGGCGCGACAGCATCACGCGCGCCCAGCCCGGCACCTCGTCGAGCCGCTTTCGCAGCGGCTCGAGGTGAACCGGCAGCACGTTGATGCGGTAGTAGAGGTCCTCGCGGAGCTCCCCCGCGTCGACCTTCGCGCGCAGGTCGGCGTTGGTGCCGACGATGAAGCGCACGTCGAGCGCGCGCTCGCGCCCGCCTCCCAGCGGCGCCGCCCGGCGGCTCTCGAGCAAGCGCAGCAGCGCGGCCTGGGCGGCGAGCGAGAGCTTGTCGATCTCGTCGAGGAAGAGCGTCCCGCCCTCGGCCGACTCCACCAGGCCCACGTGATCGGCCGCCGCGCCGGTGAAGGCGCCCTTTCGCCACCCGAAGAGCTCGCCGAGCTGCATCGTCTCGGGCACCGCCAGGAGGTTCGCGGTGCGAAACGGCCGGTGACGCCGGCGCGAGCGCTGGTGGCACCACTCGGCGAGCCGTGTCTTGCCGGCGCCCGTCGGCCCGGTGATGAGCAGCGTCTCGTCCTGGTCGACGAACACGCGCAAGACGCGGACGAGCGGGCGCGTCCGCTCCCCGAGCACCGGCAGCAGCGGATCACTCGGCTCCTCCGCGTCGGGACGCTCGGTCGGCCGCGCGAGGAGGAAAGGCGCGGCGACGTCGGCGACGAGCCGAAGTGGCGAGACCCACGGCGCCGCGTCCCAGGGCAGCGCCGTCCGCATCGACCAGCTGAGCTCGAGCGACACCATCCCCGCGACCGCGCCTGCGCCGGTGACGAGCGGCAGCGCGACGAGGTGCGTGACCTCGCGGGCCAGCATGCTCTGACGGCTGCCGCTCGCGTCGGCCGACGACCAGGACGAGGGTGCATCGAACGTCTCGCCGGTCTCGAGATCGGTCCCGCGCCCGAGGCCCAGATCGATCCCGATCGCGTGGGCGCGGCGCTCGACCCAGCCGAACGCCGTCGCCGAGGGGGCGACCGCAGCCTCGACCCCCGCGCCGGCGTCGAGGTCGCGGACGGCGAGCGCGCGATAGCCCATGCGCGCCGAGCGCAGATGGACCAGGCCGCGACCCAGCGTTCCCTGCTCGGTGGCGACGATCGGGCGCAGCATGTCCGCCAGCCGGCCGAGCACGGCGGCCGCCGCGTCGTCGAAGTCCCGTGCGGCGCGGAGCTCCGCGACCAGCGAGGACAGATGCCCGAGATCGCTCATCGAGAGTGCGCCGAGTGTCCTCGCGCCCGCGCGGGCGCGTCAACCAGGAGCGCGGGTCAGGAGAGCTTCTTCTTCTTGAGCAGGTCGCCGAGCGAGCCCATGCGGGCCTGGTCGCGCGTGGACGCCTTGTACGTGTCGAAGTCGGCGCGCTCGGCGTCGTCGAGCGCCGCTTTGATCGAGAGGCGCGGGCCCCGGCGCCCGCCGTCGCCAGCGTCGGTGATCTTCGCCGTCACGCTCGCACCGGTCGGGAACTCGCGGCGCAGATCGGCGCCCGGCTTGGTGCCGGTCTCGGCGTTCGGGATCACGCCGCGGCCCGCGCGGCCCGCGCTGCCCTCGAGCTGAACCACGACGCCGAAGTTCTCGACCTTCTCGACCTTGGCCGTGACGATGCGCCCGACGACGATCGAGGGGCCGCGGTCTTCGCTGCCGACCTGGGCGCCCTCGGCCGCGAGGGCCAGGCCGATGCGGCGCTTGACCGGATCGACCGAGAGCACGCGCGCGAGGATCGACTGACCGATCGAGAGCACGTCCTCGGGATGCTTCACGCGCGCGCCGAGCTCGCTCACGTGGAGCAGGCCCTCGACGCCCGTCGCGATGCGCACGAACGCGCCGAACTCCGCCAGGCGCGTGACCTGGCCGGCCACGACACGGCCCACCGGCGCCACGGCCTCGATCGCCTGCCAGGGATCGGCCGCGAGCGCCTTGAGCGAGAGCGTGATCTCGGTCTTGTCGCCCTTCTTCTCGATGCCCTTGATCTGCACCTCGACCGCGTCGCCGATGGAGACGATGTCCTCGGCCTTCACGCGCTCGTGCGAGAGCTCGCGGAGCGGCACGAGGCCCTCCACGCCGCCCACGTCCACGAACGCGCCGAAGTCGCGCAGCTGCGTGACGCGCCCGCGCTTGATCTGGCCGACCTCGAGCGAGGCGAGCGTCTGCTCGCGCGACTGCTTCGCCTCGCGCTCGAGGAGCGCGCGGCGCGAGACGACGACGTTGCGCGCCTCGACCTTCGTCACGAGGAACGAGAGCGAGCGGCCCACGAACTGCGTCGTGTCCTGCACGAAGCGATCGTCGAGCTGCGAGGCCGGGCAGAACGCGCGCACGCCGCCGAGATCGACGTCGACGCCGCCCTTGTTCACGGCCGTGATCTTGCCCTCGACGGGCGTGCCCTGATCGAGCGCGATCTTCAGGTGATCGACGTTCGCTTCGCCCTTGCCGAAGCGCTTGGCGAGGCGAATCGAGCCCTCGGTCGACACGACGAAGCCGCGCACGCGGTCGCCGGCCTTCACGAGGGGCTTGCCGCCCGCGTCGCTCAGGTCCGGCAGCTCGAAGTACGCCTGCTGCTTGTCGTCGAGGTCGACGAGGACCGAGTCCTTGCCGACGTGACCGACGACGCCCTCGACCTCTTCGCCGACCGAGACGCGCCGCTGCTTGGCGACGACGATGTCGCCGCGGGTGAACATGTCCTTGAAGCTCTCGCCCTTCGCCATGGCGGCGCGAACCTAGCAGCGAAAACGCCGCAGGAAAGTGCGAATCTTCGTGATCGCACGCCTCCCGGCCTGCCCTACCCCCCCGGCACCTCGCGACCCGGATCGATGCCGTCGGCGCGCATGGCATCCGCGCTCGCTTCCGCTGGCTGCGTGCCCGGGGGATGCGCGTACCACCCGGCGGGATCGGCCGTGTCCGGCTCGTCCCGCACCTTGAGCACGGTGAACATGCCGCCCATCTCGATGGTGCCGAAGGGCCCGGGCCCGCCGCGCATCGGGAGGCTGTTTCCCGGCATCGGCATGTCCATGTCGCCCATGCCCCCCATGCCCGTCGTGCCCATCGTCATCGCGCCTGGGATCGAGCGCGAGAGGCGCGCGTCGACGGCGTCCATCCGCGCGCCGACCATCGCCGGAAGGCCATGGCCCATCTGGGTCATGATGTGGTGGGTCATGTGACAGTGCATGGCCCAGTCCCCCGGCTCGGTGGGCGTCATCTCGATCACGCGCGTCGAGCCGACCGGCACGAGCACCGTGGTCTCCGGGCGCCGCGCGCTGGCGGGAACCTCGCCGCCGTCGGTGGCGGTCTCGTGGAACCAGAGACCGTGGATGTGGATCGGGTGGTGATCCATCGGCGAGAGGTTTCCGAGGCGGATGCGCACGCGCTCGTTCGTGCCGACGAGCAGCGGCTCGGTCGCGGGGAAGATCTTCCCGTTGAACGTGAGCACGTTGAAGTCGTTCATCGCGTTGGGATCGGGGCGCCGCGAGCCCACGTCGACGGTCCACTCGTGCGTCATGAGCACGAAGTCGCGATCGACCGAGGGCCCGCGCGGGCTCCGCGGGTGCACGACGATCATGCCGACGCAGCCGAGCGCGATCTGCGTCATCTCGTCGTAGTGCGAGTGGTACATGAACGTGCCCGCGTGCCGGAGCTCGAGCTCGTACGCCCACGTCGCGCCGGGAGGAATCGGCGGCTGCGTGAGCGCCGAGACGCCGTCCATGCCGTTCGGGACGATCATCCCGTGCCAGTGCACCGTCGTCGGCTCGGGGAGGCGATTGGTGACGTAGATGCGGAGGCGGTCTCCCTCCGTCGCTTCGATGGTGGGCCCCGGCGTGCGACCTTCGTAGCCCCAGACGCGACAGACGAGGCCGGGCGCGAATTCGTGATCGAATTCCGAGACGACGAGGTGGCCGACCTTCACGCCGCCGACGTCGCGCAGGGCGAGCGAGCCACCGTTGGGCGTGACGACGCTCCGCTGGCCGCCCGGGAACGTCGCGGGGGAGCGCGGCCTCGCCGGCGCGGGCCGCGGCGCCGCGTCCTGCGCGAGGAGCTCGCGGGGCTGCGCGAGGAGCTCCACGCCGGTCGCGCCGCCGAGACGCATGAAGCTACGCCGGTCCATCACAGCTCCTCCGTCGCCCGTGCCGCGACGTGTGGCCCCGCCGGCGGGCCGTCCAGCGTCACGACGTGCCCGGCCAGCAGCGCGTCCATCGCGGCGGCCGCCGTCCAGTACTCCGCGCGCGTGCGGACCGCGGCGATCTCGCTGTCCTGTCGCGCGCGCAGCGCCTCGAGCAGCTGGAAGATGGAGACCTGCATCGCGTCGTACTGGAGCACCGTCTCGTCGAGCACGCGCTGGCGCGCCGGCACGACCACGCTCGCGTAGTGACGCGCGCGCGAGGCCGACGAGAGCACGCGCGCCCTCGCCTCGCGGGCCGCCGAGCGTACGTCGATCGCCGCGCCGACGTAGCGCTCGAACGCAGCGTCGAGGGCATGCTCGTGCATCGCGACGCGGCCCCCGCCTTGATCGAAGATCGGCAGGCGGAGCGCGACGCCGCCGTTCCCGAGCGCGGTCGCGGGCGTCGCCATCGTGGTGTCGGCCGTGCCGATCAGCGCGTGCAGATCGACGAGCAGCTCGGGGAGCAGCGCCTCGGTGCGGGCGAGCCCGGCGCGCCGCGCGTGACCCACCATCGTCGCCGAGAGCGCGCGAAGCGTGAGGCTCGCGTCGATCGCGCGGGTCTCGATCCTCGGGATCGTCCGGCGACTCGGGCGCCGCCGCGAGCACGCCCGCCAGCGTCCATCCGGTGTCGCCTCCGTGCAGGCCGAGCAGGCGCTGCAGCCGCTCCCGGGCGACCAGCACCTCGAGCTCGCGCTCCGCGACGGCGACGCGCTCCTCCTCGAAGGCCGCCTCGCGCACGCGCACGTCGAGCGGCCGGAGGTTGCCCGCCTCGGCGAGCGCCCGCGCCGCATCGCGCGCCGTGAGCTGCGCGTCGAGCGCGCGCTGCGCGATCGCGTACGACTCCTCGGCGGCCTCGAGCGCGTAGAACGCCTCGCGCACGCGGTAGCCCGTCTCGAGCACGGCCTCCGCCGCATCGAAGCGCGCGACGTCCACGTCGGCGCTCGCCGCCTCGGCGCGCAGAGGCGCGAGGATCACGCTGGCGAGATCCCACTCGACGCGCATCGCCACGGCGGACTGGCGCTCCGGGGTGAGCTCGGCCTCGACGGTCGGGTTGGCGAGCAGACCCGCGGTCAGGAGGCGGCCGCGAGAGATCCCGAGCTCGCGCAGCCTGGCGCGGAGCTCGCGGTTGTTCGCCATCGCGAGACGAACGGCGGCGTCGGCATCGATCGGGCTCGCGAGGATGTCCTCGACGGCGGGAGCCGGGGCGTCGTCGACCGCGCCGCTCACGTCCGCGAGCGTGCTCGCGTGCGTCAGCGTGCGCAGATCGTCGACGTCGCCGCGCACGCTCGTGGACACGCATCCGACGAGCGGCACGGCCGCGAGGAGCCCGAGAAGCCAGGGCTCAGTGCGCATGCGCGTCTCCCTCGCTCGGCGCCGGCATCACCATGCCCGGGTGGTGGTGGTGGTGGTGCATCGCGGCCGGCGCCACCTCGGGCCCGGCGAGGCCAGTCCATCCTTCGGTGGACGCGCCCGGCGCCGGAGGCTCCTCGGCGAGGGCGCGCCCGATCACCGGCCGCGGGGCCGCCGGCGCATCGAGCGAGGCGGCCGAGCGTGCCGAGTACGCTCGCGGCGCCGAGGCACAACCGACGAGGGCCCACCCGACCAGTGCCCAGCCGACCAGTGCCAGAGCCATCCAGAGAGATCGCTGCATGGAGCCGCTATAGCGGCTCCACGCCATTTCGTGACGGGCGCGATGCGCGAACGCGCACGCCCGGCCCTCCGAGCGCGGTCAGAAGCAGAAGCGGCGCTCGGGCAGACCGCAGGTCCCGTCGGGGGCGCAGCGCCGGCTGAGGCACTGCGCGTCCTGCCCGCAGAGGCCGCCGAAGGGCACCATCGGCGTGCAGACCGAGCCGAGACAGAAGTCCTCGGCGACGCACGCCGAAGGATCGAAGCAGTCGGCGCCCTCGCTCTGCACCGGCGCGCAGGTCTGCGGCGAGCCCTGGCATGCGTAGCCCTCGGGGCACACCCCTTGGGCGCCGCACGGGTCCCCCGGCGACGGGTTGGGCGCGCAGACCGAGCCGTGGTCGAAGTCGCAGAAGGTGCCGAGACCGCACCACGTGGCCGGATCGACGCCGCCCGCCCCGAACGGGTTCACGCAAGCATCGCCCACGGCGCCGTGACGCAGATCCCGGCCCGCGCGACAGACGCCCGCCGAGCAGAGGAGCGCGCCTGCACAGCCACCGAGCGCGTCGCAGGCCTGCCCCTCACCGGGGCGAGCGCTCGCATCGACCTCGCACACGCCAGCGGCCGTACAGCGCAGGCCCGCATCGCAGGGCGCGGCGACACACGACCCACCGAGCTGCACGAAGTCGACACAAGCCCGCGCGCACGAGCAGATCCCTCGGATGCACTCCGCCGTCCGCGTGCACGTCGCGCCCGTCGCGAGCGTGCCGTGGAGCGCCGCACGGCACTCGGCCGGCCACGCGACCTCGTCGGGGATCTGGCCAGAGACGCAGACGGCGGTGTCGAGCGCCGAGAGGCATCGGGCCGCCATCGACGGGTCGAAAGCGACGGCGGGATTGGCGAGGAGCGATGCGTAGAGCCCCTCCGTCGCGACGACACAGTGCCCCATCGAGAGGTACGCCTGGGCGAACCCGAGATCGGCAACCGCGCACTCGTAGGCGGCGTGGCATGCGACGCTCGCCATCGCGCTCACGAGCTCGCTGGGCGTAGTGAGCGGCACGGACGCGTCGAGCGAGCGGCCCGCATCGGCGGCGCTCCACGCGTCGGGCGGAGCCCCCGCGTCGGGGGATGTCGCCGCATCGGACGGCATCGCCGCGTCGGACGGCGTCGCCGCATCGGGCGCCGCCGCGTCGCGCACGCCGCCGTCTGCGTCGGTGCTCGTGGAGGGACCAGGACAGCCCGCGAGCGCGGCCGCAGCCGCACCGGCGACGAGAGTGAGAGAGCAGGCTCGGAAGGAGTTCATCGTAGACCTCGTGGGCTCGCGTGGACGCAAGCGATGCGCCGCGCATTCCGCCGTGCCTTCGCGCTCCACCGTGCAGAAGACTGCACGCTCTCGTGCGGCGCGCTGCACGAACGCGCGCACGAGCCCGGGAGCGCTCAGGCCTGGCCGGTCTTCTCGAGCCAGGTACAGGTGCGCTCGATGCCCTCGGCGACCGTGACGCGCGGCTCGTAGCCGAGCTCCTTGCGGGCGCGCTCGATCGAGAAGTAGTGGTGCGTGCACATGTAGCGGATCGCGAAGCGCGTGAGGCCGTCCTCGGGCGAGAGCTCGCCGCCGCGCAGCGCCTCGAAGCCCTCCTTGATCGCCGCGATGCCGTACACGAGCTGGTGCGGCACGCGGTAGCGGATCGGCGGCAGCTTCAGGCGATCGAGCACGCGGCGCACGAAGTCCCAGAAGGGCATCGGCTCGCCGTTGGTGATGAAGTAGGCGCGGCCCGCGACGGGCGAGCCCACGTCGAGCTTGTCACCCGCGAGCAGGAGCGCGTCGACGAGGTTCTCCACGTACGTGTAGTCGCTGAGCCAGGTGCCGGTGCCGACCTGCACCTTCAGGCGCCCGGCGCGCGCGTGGGCCAGCACGGCCGGCAAGAAGCGGCCGTCGTAGGCGCCGTAGATCACGTGCGGACGGAGCGAGGCCGTCGCGAGCGTCCGATCGTTCTCGGCGAGCACGAGCTTCTCGGCGGCGATCTTCGCGTCGGCGTAGGGCGCCTGCATCGTGCGCGGGTACGGGAGCGTCTCGTCGCCGTTCTCGATGTCCTTGCCCTCGTAGACGACGCTGCCGCTCGAGACGTAGACGAGCTTGCGCACGCCCTCCTTGCGGCACGCCTCGATCACGTTGCGCGTGCCCTCGAAGTTCACCTTGCGCACGTAGTCGACGTGCGTCTGCTTGGTGTGGACCGCGCTCGCGTTGTGGAAGACCACGTCGGCGCCGCGGATCGCCTTCCGCACGCTCTCGGGATCGGTCACGTCGCACTGCACGAAGGTGCCCGCGACCTTCTCGCCGTAGGGCTCGCTCGGCGCGCGGAGATCCGCGTTTCGCACGTCGTCGCCGCGCGCGGCGAGCCCGTTCACCAGGTGTCGCCCCACGAACCCGCCGCCGCCCGTCACCACACTCGTCGTCATGTCTTGCTCTCTTCGAGCGCCGCGCGCGCCGCGCGCAGGCCGATCATCATGCTGGGCGCGTTGAGCGCCGACACCGGCGTGGTCGGCATCACCGACGCGTCGGCCACGCGCAGCCCCTCGACGCCGCGCACGCGGAGCGACGTGTCGACGACCGAGGCCTCGTCGGTGCCCATGCGACAGGTGCCGGCGAAGTGGTAGGTCGTGATGAGGTTCTTCTCGACGTAGCGCGCGATCGCGTCGCGGCTCTTCACGAAGGGCCCCGGCATCAGCTCGCGCGCGCCCGCGTCGGCGAGGCCCTTGGCCTTCGTGATGCGGCGCGCGACGCCGACGCCCTGGACGAGCGTGTCGAGGTCGTCCGGATGAGAGAGGTAGCGCGGGTCGAGGCAGGCCGGCGCGAGCGGATCGGCCGAGCGCAGCGTGAGCGTGCCGCGGCTCCGGGGCTTGCCGAGGATGACGATGACGCCGAAGAGGTGATCGACGAAGCGCCGCACGGGCGGGAGCGCGAAGGCGGCCGCGATCGCGCCGCGGATCACGCGCTTGCCGGCCGGGCCGTAGAGGCGCGGCGGCAGCACTTGGCCCGGGAGCACGCGCTGCGTGGCCTCCTTCATCGCCGAGCGGGCCGGCCAGAAGACGTAGCAGCTGTCGCTCTGCCCGGCCGGCAGCGGAGCCTCCTGCCGCGTGCGGAAGAACGAGTAGAGCTGCGGCGCGAAGAAGTCGACCTCGAGCTCGGCGTGGTGGAACGTCGGCACGTTCGGGTGGTCGTGCAGGTTCTCGCCCACGTTGCGGCGATCGGCGACCACCGAGATCCCGAGCGTCGAGAGCGCGGCCCCGGGCCCGATGCCCGAGAGCAAGAGGATGCGCGGCGACTCGAGCGCGCCCGCCGACAGGATCACCTCGCGGCGCGCGCGGAGGGTCTCACGGCGACCGTCCTTCTCGACCTCGACGCCGACGGCGCGCCCGTTCTCGATCACGACGCGCAAGACGCGCGTGTGCGTGCGGACGTCGATCTCCTTCCGGCCGCGCACGAAGGCGACGTAGCCGTTGCGGCGATCCGGGCCCTCGAAGTTCATCCACTCGTAGCCGATGGCGTTGCCCAGCTTGCCGTCGTGGAAGTCCTCGCTGCGCCGGAAGCCGACCTCTTCGGCGGCGGAGACGCAGGCCTCGGTGAACTTCGTCGGCGCCTTGCGGTTCAGCCGCAGGCGCGCTTCGAGCGCCTCGAAGTGCGGGACGAGGTCGTCCCAGCGCCAGCCCTCCGGCCACTCCGCGAAGTCCCGTTGATCGCGCCGCTGCCGCCGAGCACGCCGCCGGTGCCCATGAAGATGCGTTGCTTGCCAGCGCTGGGCTGGGGCTCGCTGAAGCGCTCGAGGAACACGCCGTCGTCGACGAATGCGTCCTTGTAGCCGTCCGAGCGCAGCACCGCCGGGTGCTCGTCGGCGCTCGGGCCGCGCTCGATCAACGTCACCGACGCGCCGCCGTCCGCGAGCACGCCCGCCGCCACGCAGCCGGCCGACCCGCCGCCGACGACGATGTAGTCGTGTGCAGGAGTGCTCGTCACGGAGCGACCGGACGGGAGCGCGCGCAGCGCGCGGACGGAAGGGCGCGGAGGGGCGAGCCGATCATCGCTTCGCCTCCGCTCAGGATCCGAAGAACGAGCGCACGATGCGCCCGACGCCGCGCAGGCGCCGGCGCACGCCGCGCCCGTACATCAGGTCGAGCGTGCCGCTCGTCACGCCGAAGTCGCGCGGCGAGACCGGGTACACCTTGCTCGCGAACGAGAAGGGCAGACGGTCGTCGAGGACCGACTTCACGTTGCACATCGCGCGCAGGCCCTCGCGGCCGTTGATGCGCCCGAAGCCGCTGTGCTTCACGCCGCCGAACGTCAGGTCCTGCGCCATGTAGCTCATGCCGCCGAAGTCGTTGATGCCCGTCATGCCGGCCTCGAGGGCCGAGGCGATCTTGCGAGCGCGCGCGCGGTCGCTCGAGAACACGCTCGAGCCGAGGCCGAAGCTCGTGCCGTTCGCGATCTCGATCGCGTCCTCGTCGCGGTCGTAGGCGCAGATCAGGAGCACCGGGCCGAACGTCTCCTCGCGCATGATGTCCATGCTCGGCTTCACGTCGGCGAGGATCGTGGGCTCGAAGTAGACGCCCTTGCCCTCGAGCGTGCGCTTGCCGCCGCTGACGACGCGCGCCCCCTGCTCGACCGCGCGCTTGACCAGCTTCTCGACGACCTCCAGCTGCAGCGGCGTCGCCATCGCGCCGATGTCGACGATCTCGCCCTTGCGCGAAGGGCCTTGGCGCATCGCGCGCACGTGGCTGGCGATCTTCTCCTCGAAGGCCCGCGCCACGCTGCGCTGCACGAGGATCCGCTCGCTCGCGACGCAGTTCTGGCCGCAGTTGATGAACGTGCCCGCGAGCGCGCCGTGCACCGCGGCCTCGAGGTTCGCGTCGTCCGTGACGATGAACGGGTCCTTGCCGCCGAGCTCGAGCACGACGGGCGTGAGCGTCTGCGCGGCCGCCGAGAGCACGCGCTTGCCGTTCTCGACCGAGCCGATGAAGACGAGCGAGTCGAGCCCCGACTCGATGAGCGCGCGACCCGTGCGACCGTCGCCCTGCACGATCTGCACGAGCTCGGGGTCGTGGCCTTCGCGCTCGAGCGCGTCGCGGATGAGGTCGACGAAGGGCCCGCTCGACCACGCGACCCACTCGCTGGGCTTCACGACGTAGCCGTTTCCGGCCGCGAGCGCGGGGATGGCGGGGTTCATCACGTTCTGGAGCGGGTAGTTCCAGGGAACGATGGCGCCGACGACACCGAGCGGATGGAACTCGAGGCGCGCGCGCTTGTGCGCGAGGACGCCCGACGAGACCGTCTCCGGCGCGAGGTGCTTCTCGAGGTTCGCGATGGTCCAACGGAGCTTCTCGCAGACCGTCCAGATCTCGCCCATGAGCGCGTTCTCGCGCGTCTTGCCGGAGTCGCGGCAGACGAGCTCGACGATGCGCTCCTCGTCGTCGAGGATCCGATCGAGCAGGCGGCCGAGCACGCGGCGACGCTGCTCGAAGGTGGTCTTGCGCCACGCCTTCTGCGCCTCGCGCGCGCGCGCGACCTTCTTCTTCACGTCCTCCGGCGTCGTGATGGTGACGGTGCCGAGCGCCTGCCGCGTGGCGGGATCGAAGCAGGGGATGACGTCGGGACGGGCCGGATCGACGGCGGCGAGCTGCATGGTCATGGCTCTCAGGCGGAGGTTCCGAAGAGGAAGTCCGGGATCGGGGTGAGCGACGAGTAGTTCCGCGTCCCGTCGTCCTTGTGGTGGATCGAGTGCTTCTTCGCGAGGAAGTCGAGCGGGCGCATGAGAGCGCCGCCGAACTGCAGGCCGGAGTGCACGACGATGTTGAGCGTCGAGTGGAAGAAGAAGAGCGTGGCGTAGCCGGCGACGCTCATCGGCCCGAAGACGTAGCCGTACATCCACACGCAGCCGTTCAGGAGCGCGAGGCCCGCGAAGAGCTCGACCGGGTGCAGGTAGAACGACTCGAGCGCGCTCGGGTTGCGCGCGCGGTGATGAAGCGCGTGCACGTGCCGCATGAGGCTCTTGTGGTGCATCGCGCGGTGCAGGAAGTAGTAGAGGAAGTCGTAGAAGAGAATCACCGCGATCGGATCGACCAGCACGCGCCAGAGCGATCCCGTCTCGGAGATGCCCGTGCCCCAGAGGCCCTGGGTGAACAGGAAGATGAAGAGCAGCGAGAGCACGCTGCTCATCAGGAAGTAGCGCCCGCGCTCGGCGTTGCCGACGCGCAGCGGAGGGGACGGGCTGAAGCGCCGGCTCGCGAAGCGCGGCGCGTTGAAGGCCCACCCGAGATAGGCGAGCAGGACGCCCTCGAACACGAGGACGGCTACGATGGCGACGTAGAGGGTCAGCACGGGGCCGGAGGATCAACCGCGTTCGGCGGTTTGTCGACCCGGCGAGCGCGTTTTCGCTCGGTTTTTCCTTGCGATTGCAAGTGCCGGGGTGCGTGACGACCTACGCAGTGGAGGAATGACACGAGCCTCCCGCGGCGTTCGCGCGGGGTGGTGGACGATCCGACCTTCGTGTGGCGCGCGCCGATCGGGACGCTCGTGCTGATCGCGCTCGCCCTGCGTGACCGAGCCCGCAGCGGCACCTGGTCGCGCGCGCGCGAGCTCGGCGTCCTCTTCGGCGCGGCGCTCGGCGCGATGGCCTACGCGCTCGCGCACGATGCCGTGACGTGGTCGATCTCGCGCGAGTACTTCTCGATCGGCAAGGGCCTGCCGGAGGCCGCGACCTCGTTCGCGCCGGTCGCACGGCTCGCGCTGCTCGCCGGCTGGTCCGCCGGCCTCGCCGTCGGGCTCGCGCTCGTGATCGCGAACAACCCCGCGAGCGCGCCGCGACTGCCCGAGCGAGAGCTGGCTCCGCTGCTCGGAGCGCTCGCCGTCGCGGCGGCGGCGCTGGCCGCCCTCGGCGGCATCGTCGGCTTCTACGCCGAGGGCGCACTGCACGACGCGATCACGGCTTCTGGGATCTCGTCGCCGCGCGCCTATCTCGTCGCACAAGGCGCGCACGCCGGATCGTACGCCGGAGCCATCGCGGGTACCGCCGCGGCGGTGGGGGTCGTTCGTCGACGACGCCGCTGCAAGGCCGCGACCTCACCGTGCTCGTGACCCGACTCGTCGACGACCGTTCAGCCGAGGATGCGGTGGCGCACCGCGTCCCAGCGCAGGCGCGCCGCGTCGGCCGGGCGATCGGACAGCAGCGACTCGAGCATCGGCTCCACCTCGAAGCGCCACACGTCCTCGATCGTCTCGGCGAGGTCGTCGCGCAGGAAGTACGAGAGCCCGAGCGCGCGATCGGGGTCGCGGATCAGCGAGTCGGCGCGCGCGATGACCGTGATCAATCCATCGACCGGGAAGCCCGTGCGGGCGTGGTAGCGCCGCAGCGTCTCCGGATCGGGCGTCACCCGCAGCCACGCGAAGCGGCGCCGCAGCACGTGATCGGGCGTGGGGCGTCGTGCGTCGTGGTGCGCCGCGCTCGCACGCTGATCGGCCTGGCTCATCGTTCCGAGGATCCGCACGTTCGACGGCAGCACGAAGGGCATCTCGCCCGACGCGAGCGGCATAGGCTCGTCACGCGCCTCGAGCAGGTGGACGAGCTCGCCGAGCACGGTGCCCACGTCGGCGCGCTGCATCTCCTCGAGGATGAGCACGCAGGGCCCGCGGCGCTGCAGGGCCTTCTCCACGAAGAGATAGAAGCGCCCGCGCGTGAGCGGCCAGTGCGTCGTGCCGTCCTTGCGGAGCACGGGGCGATAGCCCTGCACGAAGTCCTCGTACGAGGTGCCGGGGTGGAGCGCGAGCCGCTGCACGAAGCCGTCGCCGCCGCCCACGATGTGTCGCGCGAGCTGGTGCGCGAGGAAGCTCTTGCCGGCACCGGGCGGCCCGACGAGCACCGCTTGCCCCTTGCGCTCGATCGCCGCGACCCAGCGCGCGAGCAGCGCCGCGTCGCGGCCCGAGCGCTCGGTGATCTTCGAGAGTGGATGCTCGGGCGAGAGGCGCCCCGTCTCGACGAGCTCGCCGGGCTCGAGGCCCGTCCGCGACGCGGCGCCGGAGTCGTCGTCGCCGCCGCTCTCGCCTTCCGGACGAGAGGCCTCTCGTAGCGCGTCGCGGATCATCGCCACCCATTGTCGATCTGGCGCCGGCCGCGCGCAATCGCCCGCTCGAAGGGCGCCGGACCGCGGACGAATCGTGGCAGGCTCCGCGCGTGAAGCGGTGGCGAGGCGTCGTGGCGCGCGTGCTGCTCGCCCTCGTGGGCGTGGGCTTGCTCGTCTCCGTCGTGCAGCACGTCGGCCTCGACGTGCTGGTGCCCCTGCTCCAGACGGCCCTGCCGTGGATGCCGCTCGCGCTGCTGCTCGAGGCGGCGCGCATCGGGTGCGATGCGGTGGCGTCCGCGAGCGTGCTGGGCACGCGCTGGCGACGGATCGGAGCGTGGCGCCTGTTCCTCGCGCACGTCGCCGGGCACGGCGTGATGAACCTGATGCCGGGCGGGCGCGGCGCAGCCGAGCTCGTGAAGGCCGGCCTGTTCTACGAGGTGCTCGGCGCGAGCGAGGCGGGCGCGCTCGGCACGACGAACCAGGCGAACGTGCTGATCGCCTCGGCACTGTTCTCCCTGCCTTGCGCGCTCGCCGCATGGTGGACGAGCCCGGCGTGGGCGCTGACGCTCGCGATCCTCGCGCATGCGCTCGTGCTCTTCGGCAGCGGCGTCGGGCTGCGCGTGATGGTCGAGAGCCCCGTGGTCGAGCGCTTCGTGCGCCGGCGAGTGCCGCGCATGGCCGAGGGCTTCGAGCGCTACCAGCGGGTCTCGCGCGCAGCGCCGAAGGTCGGCGCCGCGCCGGTGGGCTGGATGATGCTCGGCCGCGGCGCGCAGACGGTGCAATACGCCGTGCTCGCGCATGCGGTCGGGCTCACCGTGGGGCCGGTGCTCGCGCTCACGGTGCAGGGCACGAACCTGGTGGCGGCCGCCGTCGGCGTGCTGGTGCCGGGGCAGGTCGGCTCGGCCGAGGGCGTGTTCATGCTGGCCGCCGACGCGCTCGGCACGACGCCCGCCCGCGCGACGAGCATCGCACTGCTCGCGCATGCGAGCGGCATGACGTGGACGGCCCTCGGCCTCGGGATCCTCTTCTTGTGGCGCGCACCGAAGCCGCCCGAGGCCGGGCCCTGATCGCGGAGCGTCAGCGCGCCACGCAGGCGCCGCTCACGCACGCCGGGTGGACGGGCGGGCACGCTCGACACGAGCGGTGGCTACAGTCGACGGCGGCGCACGTCGCGACCGCGCAGGCCTGCTCTGCGAGCCGCGCTTGCTCGCGCGTCACGACCGACGGGCAGTGGCAGCACCCCGGGCAGCAGCCGTCGGCGAGGACGCAGTCGGCATCCGAGCGGCACACGCTGGAGGGGCTCGGCGTCGCGCCCGACTGCTGTGCCTCGGCGGCCGAGCACGCCACCACGACGAGAGCCCCGAGAACGACGAAGGCACCGCGCATCGCTGCATGGTGCCTCCTTCGAACCGCGCGGCAAGGCGTGCTCGCCGCGGACGACGATCAGCGCTTGTCGACCGGAGCGAACTTCCGCGTGCCGGCGCCGAGGTAGACCTGGCGCGGACGCGCGATCTTCTGCTCGCTGTCGAGCAGCATCTCCTCCCACTGGCAGAGCCAGCCCGGCGCGCGGCCGATGGCGAAGAGCACCGTCATCATGTCGAGCGGCACACCCATCGCCTGGTAGATGAGGCCCGAGTAGAAGTCGACGTTCGGGTAGAGCTTGCGCTTGACGAAGTACTCGTCCTCCAGCGCGATGCGCTCGAGCTCGACGGCGATGTCGATGAGCGGGTTCTTGCCGATGGCGTCGAAGACCTCGCCGGCGAGCCGCTTGATGACCTTCGCGCGCGGGTCGTAGTTCTTGTACACGCGGTGGCCGAAGCCCATGAGCTTGCCTTCGCCGGCCTTCACGCTCTTCACGAAGTCGGGGATCTTCTCCTTGCTCCCGATCTTCTGGAGCATGTAGATGACCTCTTCGTTCGCGCCGCCGTGGAGCGGGCCGTAGAGGGCGGCCGCGGCCGCGGCGAGGGCGCTGTAGGGATCGGCCTTCGACGAGCCCACGACGCGCATCGTGGAGGTCGAGCAGTTCTGCTCGTGGTCGGCGTGCAGGGTGAACAGGACGTCGAGCGCGTGCTCCACCGCCGGGTTCGGGCGGTACTTCGCCTCGGTCATCTTGAACATCATGTTCAGGAAGTTGCCGGCGTAGCTGAGGTCGTTGTCGGGGTAGACGACCGGCAGCCCGCGACGGTGGCGGTAGGCGTAGGCGGCGAGCGTCGGGATCTTCGCCACGAGACGCGTCATGTGAAGGCGCCGGTTCGCGGCGTCGTTCACGTTCTTGGCCTCGGGATAGAACGTGCTCAGCGCGCTCACCGTCGAGATGAGCATGCCCATGGGGTGCGCGTCGTAGCGGAAGCCATCGATGAACTCACGGATGTTCTCGTGAACCATCGTGTGCATCGTGACTTGCTGCTTGTAGTCCGAGAGCTGCTGCTTGCTCGGCAGCTCGCCGTTCGTCAGCAGCCAGACCACCTCGAGGAAGCTCGCGCCCTCGGCCAGCTCGGCGATGGGGTACCCGCGGTACTCGAGGATGCCCTTGTCACCGTCGATGAACGTGATCTTCGAGGAGGTCGACGCGGTGTTCATGAACGCCGGGTCGTAGGTCATGAGCCCGAAGTCGTCGTCGGAGGCCTTCATCTGGCGGAAGTCCATCGCCTTGATGGTTCCGTTCGTGATCGGGAGCTCGAAGGTCTTCCCGGTGCGGTTGTCGGTGACGGTGAGGCTGTCCTTCGCCATGGGTTCTCGCTCTAGCTCCGATGGTTTCGCTCGACCTGCGCCCTCCGAGAGGCAGCGGCTGAAGCTGGTGCCGCAGCGCGTCGAGCCGGGGCGATTCTGTCCGTCGGATGGAGCCGTGTAAAGGACGATCTCGACGAGAGCGGGTGCGCGGCGCCAATTGCGCCGGCGCGGCAACGGCCGGCGCGCCAGCCGAGATCTCGTGAGGGAACCCCCTGTAGTATGCGAGCGCATGACCGACGCGTTCGACCTGGTCGTCATCGGCGCGGGGCCTGCCGGCGAGAAGGGCGCGGTGCAGGCCGCGTACTTCGGCCACAAGGTCTTGGTCGTCGAGAAGGAGCCGGAGCCCGGTGGTGCGGCCGTCCACACCGGAACGCTCCCGAGCAAGACGCTGCGCGAGACCGCGCTGTATCTCTCCGGCTATCGCGCGCGCGACCTCTACGGGGTCGCCGTCTCGCTCGAGGATCGACACGCGGCCGTCCCGAAGCTCATCGCGCGCAAGGACGCCATCGCCGCCGGCGAGTCCGCACGCATCCGCGCGAACCTCGCCCGCCATCACGTCGAGCTCGCACGCGGAACGGCGCGCTTCGTCGAGCCGCACGTCGTCGCGATCACCGCGCCCGATGGCTCCGAGCGCCGCGTGACCGCCGGGTTCGTCCTCGTCGCGACCGGCTCGGTGCCGCGCAACCCGCCCGACGTGCCCATCGCCGATCCCGACGTCTACGACTCCGACGAGATCCTCTCGATCGACCACCTTCCCGATCGACTCGTCGTGCTCGGCGCGGGTGTCATCGGCTGCGAGTACGCGTGCATGTTCGCCGCCCTCGGCGTGAAGGTGGTGCTCGTCGAGGCCAAGACGCAGTTCCTACCGTTCCTCGACTACGAGATCGGCCAGCTGCTCGAGCGGACGATGGTGAGCTCGCTCGGCATCGAGATCCGCAAGGGACACCGCTGGGGCGCCGTCTACCGCGGACCGAACGGGCACCGCCTCTGCGACCTGCTCGATGGGCCCGAGGGCAAGGTGGGCACCGTGCTCGAGTGCGAGAAGCTGCTCTTCGCGGCGGGCCGCGTCGGCGCGACCCAGGGCCTCGGCCTCGAGACCGTCGGCTTGACTCCGGACGGTCGCGGCGCGCTCGCCGTCGACGATCACTACCGCACCAAGCTCCCCCACGTGTACGCGGTCGGCGACGTGATCGGCTTCCCGGCGCTCGCCTCCACGTCCATGGAGCAGGCCCGCGTCGCCGTCTGCCACGCGTTCGGCATCGACTACAAGCAGTCCGTCGACGCGCTCCTGCCCTACGGCATCTACACGATCCCCGAGGTGAGCTGCGCGGGGGAGACGGAAGAAACGGCTCGCGCGCAGAAGCTCGACTACGTCGTCGGTCGCGCGTTCTTCAAGGAGAACGCGCGCGGCCTCATCCAGGGGGACGTCGACGGGATGCTGAAGCTCGTGGTGCACCGCGCTACGCGGCGCCTGCTCGGCGTCCACATCCTCGGCGATCGCGCGACGGAGCTCGTACACGTCGGGCAGGCGGTGATGACGCTGGGGGGCACGGTGGACGCGCTCATCCAGATGGTCTTCAACTACCCGACCCTCGCCGAGGCCTACAAGTACGCCGCCTACTCCGCCCTCGGCGCGCTGGCGAAGACCGGCTGAGCGCTCCGCACCCTCGAGCCCGAGCGAGCACTCCCCGAGCGAACACTCCCCCAGCTCCGGCGGCCTCCATCGGCCGAAGAGCGCCTTCATGGGAACACCGTTCCGCCCTCGAGCTCCGTCCACACTTCGTCGAGGCGCGCACCGATGCGCGCGAGCACGCGGGCGACCGAGAAGCGCATCTCGTGCCCCGCGGTCGCCTCCTCGTAGCCGACGCCGTCGAGCAGCTGGTCGACCCGGAGCCGGCCCGTCACCCCGCGCTCGCGCAGCGCCTCGATCAGGTCGGGCGCGAACGCCCGGTCGGCCTCGGCCGCGACGGCCAGCGCCTCCCACTCGTCACCGTCGAGCGCGATGTCCCCGCGCTCGGCGAGCGCTGCCCGCTCCGCGTCCGAAGTAGAGAGGTGGAAGACGGTGCCGTCCTCCGCCCGGAGCCGCGCGGTGAAAGGCGCCGGCAATGCCCCCAGCCCCCGGGCCGGCAGCTCCCCGAGCTCCATCGCGGCGAGCGAGGGCGGCAGGGCCCGCGGCGGGTGCGAGAGCAATTTCGGCCTGCGACGGGGGCCCGACGGCCTACCGACATCGCTCGCCACACCCTGCGTGGCTAGAGTCAACTCATCGAGAACACGAGCTTCGGCGGCCATCGGACATCCTTCCTTTCCATCGAGGAAGACGAGCTGCCTCTCGGCTCGGCGACACGGAACAAACGTGCCGTCGATCGTCGTCGCTCCAACGACGTCGGCCTCGCTACTGAACTGACGCTCAGAGCGTGCGCCCGGCGTTTTTCTTTGCCAGCGAGCCCTACCCGCTTCGACGGGGCCCACAGCGGGCTTATCGGGGGCAAGTGTGGGTGCGTTGCGGCAAGAGGCCGCAGCCTGCTGGTCGGGCTACCGCGAGAGCGGCCACCCCCGCGGTTTCAGACGCGCGGCCGATTCCCCTGGAAGATCGCCTCGACGCCCGCGCGGTCGCTCATGGCGCGGAACGGGACGATGGCCCGTGGCCCACGGCGCAGCTCGTACCAGAGGTAGTCGCTTCCGAGGCCCCACGCCGTCACGTCGGCCCACGCGAAGAGCTTGGCCCCCTTCGCCGTCCGCACTTCGACCCCGCGGCCGTCGATCCCGAGCGTCACGGTGGGCGGCGGCGACCGCCGCATCCGGAGCGAGAGCGCGAACGCCAGCGGCCGCAAGAGAAGGAAGCCGCCCCACGCGAGCGCGATCCACCCCATCGTGCTCGGCTGACGCGCGAGCATCGACACCGCCATGAGCACGATGCCGGCGCCGACCAGCGTCCGCACCGGCACGCGTCCCTGCCGCCGGTAGTGCTCGACGAGCCAGCTCCGCGCCATCTCCTCGGAGGTCGGCGTGAAGGACAGCTCGAAGCGAGCGCCACGTTCGGCGGCCATGGGAGTGGCGATAGCACGTCGATGCTTCGCCGCGGCACGGCCGATTGGTATCCTCGCCGCGTGAACCAAGGGGGTGCGCTCAGCCACGAGCTCGTCGGGCCCGATCCGCTGATCGGCAGAGTCCTCCAGGACCGCTACCGCGTCGTCCGCAAGCTCGGCGAGGGCGGCATGGGCGCGGTGTACGAGGGCGAGCACCTCCTCATCAAGAAGCGCGTCGCGATCAAGCTGCTCCATGCCCAGTTCGCGTCGTCGGGAGACATCGTCGCCCGCTTCCACCAGGAGGCGCTCGCCGCGACCGCGATCGGGCACGAGCACATCGTCGAAGTGAACGACATGGGTCGCACGCCCGAGGGCGCGATCTTCATGGTGCTCGAGCTCCTGCAGGGCACGGACTTCGCCGGCGTGCTCGAGAAAGAGCCGCGCCTGTCCATCGGGCGGGCCGTGCACATCGTGCGTCAGGTCTGCAGCGGCCTCGCCGCCGCGCACGCCAAGGGGATCGTGCACCGCGATCTCAAGCCCGAGAACATCTTCCTCGTCCGCCGGAGCTCCGACGCCGACTTCGTGAAGGTGCTCGACTTCGGCATCAGCAAGTTCCAGGACGCGAGCGGCGCGAGCGCTGCGGCCGCGCAGCGACCAAGACGGGCTCGATCATGGGCACGGCCTACTACATGTCGCCGGAGCAGGCGCAGGGAAAGAGGACGGTCGATCACCGCACCGACCTCTGGGCCATCGGCGTGATCCTCTACAAAGCGCTCGCGGGTCGATATCCGTTCGACGACGAGGCGTACCCGATGCTGATCGTGAAGATCTGCACCGAGACGCCGACGCCGATTCGCGCGCTCCGGCCCGACGTGCCCGAAGGGCTCGCCGCGATCATCGAGCGATGCATGACGCGCGACGTCGATGCGCGCGTGAAGAGTTGTGCCGAGCTCGAGTCCCTGCTCGCACCGTTCGAGTCGCTGGCGAGCGCGCCACCGCAGCAACATGCCGCCGCGTTCGCGGCGACGATGGCGAGCCCGTCCGGGCCGGTGGCGACGCCCGTGAACGAGGGTGTCACCGAGCCTCCGCGCGCCGTTCCCGTGTCGTCGGGCGTTCGCCTCTCGCGTGATCCCGGTACGGCCGCGCTGGGGCCGGCGCGTCCGGGACGCGGCGGCAGCACGGCGGCGCTCGCAGCCGGCATCGCCGTCGCGGCCCTCGCGCTCGGGGGGCTCGGCTTGTGGGCGTCGGGAGCGCTCGGCACCGCGGTGCCGCCACCCACCTCCTTCGTCGAAGCGCCGCCGAGCAGCGTCACCGACGACGCTGCGACGGTCGACTTCTCCGTCTCGCCCAGCGATGCCGTCGTCCTCATCGACGGGCGTCCCGCGCACCGGGAAGGCGAGGGCCACTGGTCTCGCATCGTCGACGAGAACGACGGCGAGCTCCACGAGCTGCGCGTCGAAGCGAGTGGCTTCCGCACGCGCATCGAGAACGTCCGCTTGAGCTACCACCACGTGGTGCTGATCCCGCTCGATCCAGGAACGGGCGAGGACGACCGCCGCGGCGCCGCTCCGCCGCCGCCCTCGACGACGGCCTCGAGCCCCGCATCGAGCGGCCACCACGGAGGCCGTGGACCGACGCCATCGTCGGCGCCCGCGACCAGCGCGAGCGGCGTGTCGACGGGCGGCGCTCACGGCGCGCGCACCGGCACGGGCGGCGAGAGCGCGGTCGGCTCGTCGAGCGGAGCGCAGCCGACGGAGACCGAGCCGCTCCCGCCGACGACGACCGTGAGCACGCCGACTCCGCCGACCACGATCCTCCCCGAAGGCGTGGTGGCGCCGCCGCCGCCGCAGGGGCTCAAGCGTCTGCACATCGGCCCCTGATCGCGCCGGGCGTGCCCCGGATCTCGCTTCCTCGGCCCGTCCGAGGGCTCGCTCGTGCTGGCGGCCTTTTCGGAAGGCTACGAGGTCGTGTACGTTCGCGCCGTGCCTGCGATCACCGCGCCCACACCGCCTCGGGATGCAGCGCCGGCGAGCGTGCATCGCTTGGTCGTGGCGCAGAGCCCGTCCGCGCAGGCGCAGGACCTCGGGCGCTTCGTCACCAAGTCCCTCGTCGTCGGGCGGGCGCCGGGGGACGAGGGCTGGCCGATCGACGATGCCGAGCTCTCGCGGGCTCACGTCGCGCTCGAGGTCTCCGGGGCGACGCTGACGGCACGCGACCTCGACAGTCGCAACGGCACCTGGGTCGCGGGGGAGCGCCTCCCGCCGCAGACACCGCGGGTGTTGAGCCACGGGGACGTGATCCGCATCGGCGCGACGCTGCTCGTCGTCGAGCTCGTGCGCTACGACCAGCTCGACGTCCTGCGCAACCCGCCCCGCACCGATGGGCTCGTCGGGCAGTCGGTCGCGTTCCTCGGTGCGGTGGTCCAGGCACGCCTCGTCGCGAGCGCGCCGCTCCCGGTGCTCATCCACGGAGAGACCGGCGTCGGAAAAGAAGTGTTCGCGCGCGAGATCCATCGCGCCAGTGGGCGGAGCGGCCCGCTCGTCCCGGTCAACTGCGCCGCGCTGCCGGATGCGCTCGTGGAGAGCGAGCTCTTCGGTCACGAGCGCGGCGCGTTCACGGGGGCGGACCGCAAGAGCGAGGGCCTCTTCGCCGAGGCCGAGGGCGGCACGATCTTCCTCGACGAGATCGGCGAGATGCCGACCGTCGTCCAAGCGAAGCTGCTGCGCGTGCTCGCGACGAACGAGGTGCGTCCCGTCGGTGCCACGAAGGCGCGCACGGTGGACGTCCGTGTCGTCGCCGCGACGAACGTGAACGTCGAGCGCGCGATCCAGAGCGGCGACTTCCGTGGCGATCTCTTCGCGCGGCTCTCCGGCGCCGTCGTGGAGGTACCGCCCTTGCGCGAGCGTCGCGACGACGTGCTCCGACTGGCGCGCTCGGTGCTGGGGCGCGCCACGCCGGCGCGACGATCGGTCGCGCTCGTCGAGCTGTTCTCGCCGGACGCGGCGGAGGCGCTGCTTCTCGCGCGTTGGACGTTCAACGTGCGAGAGCTGGAGCAGCGCATGCTCCTGCTCTCGACGCTGGTCCCGACGGGCCGCATCGAGCTGTCGCACCTCCCGGCAGCCCTGCGCATGGCGCTCGACGTGCGGGTGGCCCGCACGTCGATCTCGCCCGAAGAGCTCGCGCTGCTCGAGATCCCCTCGGACCGCACGCCGTCGCGCGAAGAGCTCGCGCGCGTGCTCGCGCGGTTCGGCGGCAACGTGAGCCAGACGGCGGCCTTCTTCGGCAAGGACCGCCGCCAGATCTACCGCTGGGCGGAGCGCCTCTCGATCGAGCTCGGCGACGCTCGCGACTGACGGCGCGCGGGCGAAGCCCGCAGCCCAACGACATCGGCGCCGCAGCGCGGCGCTGTCTCGGAAGCACGGTGGCGATCGAGGGCTGCCGCAGCTCCGGCCGGCGCCCGGGCGCCGTCGCCCCAGCATCGTCCCAATCGTCGCGCCGCGCGACGATTCCGGGACGTAGTAGATCAGCGCCCCGCGCCGCCTCGCCGCGGCGCCGCGCGGCGCTCGCGGCGCACGCGCTCGAGGGCATGCGCCTCGTTCGCGATCACGCCGTTGAAAGGCGCGGCGATCGCGTCGCCGGTGCCGAGCATGATCTCGATCGTGCGCGCGGGCGTGAGCGCGGGGTCCACGCTGATCATCTTCGCGGCGAGGTTCGCCGCGTTCGGCGACGCCATGCTCGTGCCGCTCAGCGGGACGTGCTCGCCCGACGGGATCACGCTGTCGACCTCCACGCCGAAGTCGAACAGGCGCACGTGCTCGGGGTTGCTGTTGGTGAACGTCGCCCAGTTGCCGAAGCGATCCACGGCGCCGACGATCAGCAGGTTCGGCGCGCTCAGCGAGCCGCTGACTTCCTCGTACTCGACGACGTCGCGGTTCGAATTGCCGGCCGCGATCACGAAGAGCGTGTCGGGGCAGTGCTCGAAGATCCACTGCCACTCCGCGCGACGGGCCGCGTGGATCTCGGCCGCGCGCGTGCGGACGGCCTCGTCGGTCTCGTAGCGATCGCCTTCGTAGCGGAGCTCGGCCTCCACGTAGTCGCGCGAGAAGCCGAGCGAGGCGTTCACGACGCGGACGTGGTTGGCGTTGATGTACGCGGCGATCTGCTCGACGTTCGCCTGCTCGGCGGCGAGCTCGTCGGCCGTGGGCCCGCGGTGGTGATAGACGCGCGCCTCGCCCGCCCACGCCGAGCGGAAGATCGCCACGCGCGCCTGCGGGACGCCCGCCATCAGCAGGCCTGCGACGTGCGAGCCGTGGGCCCACTCCCCGATCTGATCGAGGTGCGACTCCAGACGATCGAGGCTCTCGGCGTCGGTCGCCTCGCGCATGAGCGCGAGCACACGCTGCGCAGCCTCGGTGCTCGCCATGCCGGCGCGCAGGTCCATCACGCCGCGCAGGAAGGGGCCGTACTGCGCGATCGTCTCGGCGCCCGGGTCGTACATCAAGCCGGTCTGGGCCGTGTCCGGATCCGACGCGACCCCGTGCGAGCCGTCGGCCGCCGTGTAGAGCCGGTCGCCGAGCGGCGCGCCCTCGCCGAAGAGCGTCGGCGCCGTGCCCGTGTCCCACACCGCGACGAGCACCGGCTGCGCATCGCGCGCGCCCGTGAGATCGACGGTGGAGAACGCGTAGTCGGGGTCGGCCGGGCGCGCGTCGTTCTCGGCCCGCACCACGGCGATCGCGGCGAGGTAGGCCTCGCGGTGCGCGACGACGTCGGCGAGCACGTGCGCGGTGAAGAGCGCGCTCACCGCCGTGTCGAGCGAGACGAGCTGCCCGTGGACGTCCTCGAGCGCCGCGTCGATCTGCGAAGGTGCCTGGTAGATCTGGAAGACCACCGTCGAGGCGCCGAAGCGCGCGCGCGGCAGCTCGCGCAGGATGGGCGCGACCGCGTTCTGGACGACGGCCGACTCCGTGCCCGCGCGGTGCCGTGCGATGACCGAGAGGAGCGTGGTGCCGAGAAACGCGTTGTTCCGGTTGCGCGCGCGCGCGCGGACGAGGCGCACCGTGTGCTCCGCTGCATCGAGGTCGCCCGCCGCGAGATCGGCGATCGCCAGGTGGAGCATCTGCTCGCACACGCGATCGCCGAGCTCCGGCGCGGCGGCCGGATCGGCGAGCCACGCCGCGCGCTGATCGATCGGCAGCGAGGGCTCGGCCTCGTGGATCCGCGCGAGCGACTGCTCGCGGACGAGCGCGACGAGGCGGGCGTCGTCGAGGCCGTCCCAGGGAGAAGAAGGTGCAGCGGCCTCGGTGCCGGTGGTCGTGGTCGAGGGGGGAGGCGTCGACTCGGAGCTCGAGCCGCCGCCGCACGCGACGACGAAGAGGGTGAGCAGGAAGACGCGGAGGCCCGAGGCTCGGAGGGTACGCATGGCGCGGAAGAGAAGCGCAGGGCGCGCGCGGCTGCAAGCCGCGGGTCCTGTCGCAGAGCGCGCCCCCGCTCGGGCTGTCGCAGCCCCTCTCCCCAGCCCTCTCCCGCTCGCCTGACCATACATCGCATCTCGGAGCCGACGAGCCGCGAGGGCGGTGGTCGCGGCGCAGTGGCCGCCGTCGGCGGATGGGGATGGGGATCGACGCGCAGCGGCGTCAGCGCCAGACGGACGCCACCCAGCGCGCAGCGGCGCTCGTCGGCGACGTCTCGCTGCCGCTCGCCTATGCGGGGCTCTGCCCCGCCCCCGGTGCTGCCGCACACGCGCGTCGAGGATG
>JBGALT010000282.1:0-8107 GCA_044223665.1 Sandaracinaceae bacterium
GATCTCGAGCGTGGGCGTGGCGCGGACCTCGTCGTCGACGCGCTCGCGCGCCTGCCGAAGACGATGGGCGTGATGCTGGTCGTCATGGCCCGCCGGAAGTCCGCGCGGGCGGCGGACGCGGAGCGCGCTCTGCGAGAGCGAGCGGGCGCGCTCGGCATCGGTGATCGAACGCGCTGGCTCGGCGAGACGCCGCACGTGCACGCGCTCCTCGCGGCGGCCGACGTGGTCGCGCTCCCCGCCACCAACCTGTACGCGAAGATCGACATCCCCATCGTGCTGCTCGAGGCGGCGTCGCTGGGCGTGCCCGTGCTCGTGGCCGAGGGCAGCTCGGCGGCCGATCTCGCCGAGGCCGGGGGAGCGCTCGCGGTCGCGCCGGAGGCGGACGCGCTCGCGACGCAGCTCGAGCGGATCCTCTCCGATACGGCCGAGCGCGGCCGGCTCGGCGCGCAGGCGCGGGAGGCCTCCGCCCGGTACCATCCGGCGCGCATGGCCGACGAGTACGAGCGCCTCTACGACGAGCTCGCATGACGAGGGACGAGGACGCGCGTCGCTACTACGACGACTTCGCGAGCACGTACGAGGGCGGGCGGGACCACGGCTACCACGCGCTCGTCGACGACATCGAGGCCTCGCTCGTGATCCCCCATGCACGCGGCAAGCAGGTGCTCGAGGTCGGCTGCGGCACGGGGCTGGTGCTCTCCCGGATCGCGCCCGTGGCGTCGAAGGTCGTCGGGGTGGACCTCTCGCCGGGCATGCTGGCGAAGGCGCGCGCGCGCGGTCTCGAGGTGCGAGAGGGGTCGGCGACCGCGCTTCCCTTCGAGGACGCGTCGTTCGACGTGGTCTGCAGCTTCAAGGTGCTCGCGCACGTCCCCGACATCACGACCGCGATGCGGGAGGTGTCGCGGGTGCTACGTCCCGGCGGCGTCGCGCTCCTCGAGTTCTACAACCGCCGGAGCCTGCGCTACCTCGCTCGCCGCGCGGCGGGGGCTCGCCGCATCGGGCGCAGCCATCGCGAAGACGACATCTCGACTCGATGGGATACGCCGTCGAGCATCCGGGCGGTCCTCCCGCCGGAGCTCGTCGTCGACCGTTTCGCGGGCGTACGAATCGTGACACCTGCCGCCGTTCTCCACGACATCCCGGGGGTCCGGCGCGCCCTCGCCTGGACCGAGCGGACACTCGCGGAAGGCCCCCTCGCCGAATGGGGTGGCTTTCTCGTCGCGGTCGCGAAAAAGCGCTGATCCCACCGGATTTTCGAGCCCTTTTCTCATCTCGCCGTTGCGCCGGTCCCCCAACCCGTCTATACGAGCGTCGTGACCGAGGAGAGCGGCGTCGAACAGCTTCGCCGGCGGGCCGAGCAGGCCATCGCTTCGGAGCAAGGTCGCCGCGTCATCGTGCCCCTGCTCGAGCGCCTCGTCTCGATCGCGCCCGACGGGAGCCCGGCCTCCCTCTTCGCGCATCGTCACCTCGCCGAGTACCGCGTCGAAGAGCATCCGTGGCGCGCGCTGCTCAGCCTGCGCAAGGTGGCGGCCGCTCAGCCCGACGACGACGTCGTCCACGCGCTGATGGGGCTCGCCCAGGCGCTCCTGTCGAACTTCCGGGCGGCGATCGAGGCCTACCGGCGCGCGCTGGCCCTCGCGCCGCGCAACCCCTGGTACCACCACAACCTCGGGCATCTGCTCGACGTCGCGCTCGAGCGGCCCGACCAGGCCCTCAAGCACCTCGAGCTCGCGCACAAGGCGACGGCGCCGAACGACCCGGAGATCGCAGCGTCCCTCGCGCACTGTCTGGCGCGGCTCGGCAAGCTCGATCAGGCGCGCGTGCTCGCCACGAGCGCCATCGCAGCGGCGCCGCGGAGCGCCGATCACAAGCGCCTGCTCGAGTGGATCGATCAAGGCGCGCCCGCCGAGGCGAAGGTCGCACCGACGCCTTCGCGGGCGCCTGCCGGAGCGAGCGCCGCGCTGACCGGAGCCGCGCCCACGCCGCCTGCGGCGACGACCACGAGCACCGGTCAGACGAGCGCGCCTTCGGGCGCGGGAGGGCTCCCCGCGGCGCCGCTGCTGAGCGTCGTCCACTCGCCTGGCCCGGTCTCGGGTGGCGGGGTCTCGGGCGGCGTCGGCGTCGCCGCGTCGGGCATGGCGCAGGTGGCCGCCCAGGTCGGCGGGCCTGCCCCCGCGCCGCAGCAGGTGCCCTCGATCCCCGGCGCCCGCGCGGCGCGCAAGCAGGACCTCGAGGCGATCGACCCCAACGATCCGGTGCTCCCGATCATCGCCGACGCGATGCGCGAAGGCGGCTTCACGCGGGAGCACGTGGCGCGCGCCCGCCGTCTGTGGACGGACTACCGTCAGGCCCGCGGCTCGTGGGAGCTGCTCAAGCCGGACGTCTGCGCGGCCGCGCTCGAGTACGCCATCGCGCGCTTGCACGGGCTCGACGGAGTGACGCGTGCCTCGGTCGCGCGCCGCTACGGCGTGAGCGCGAGCGCGATCGCCGACCGGTTCGACGACATGCAGGTCGTGCTCGCGCTGCGTCCCGCCGACCCGCGGTACTACACCGTCTGAGGCGCCGGTCGCTGCGCACCTGCGCGCGACCGCTCCGACCGCCGTGCGCACGTTCGACCGCTCGACCTTGCCCTCCGACGTGATCCGCATCGCGGAGACGATCGCGCGGCATCAGCACCGAGCGTGGGTGGTCGGTGGGTGCGTGCGGGACGTGCTGATGGGGCGCGCGGCCAAGGACTGGGACCTCGCGACGACCGCGCACCCGCACGAGGTCCAGAAGATGTTCCGTCGCGTGGTCCCGACCGGCATCCAGCACGGAACGGTGACCGTGGTGCTGGGCGGCACCGGGTACGAAGTGACGACGCTGCGCGGGGAGGGCGCCTACACCGATGGCCGCCGCCCGGACACCGTCCACTTCGTCGGGACCATCGAGGAGGATCTCGCGCGTCGCGACTTCACCGTGAACGCCATCGCGTTCGACCCCGTCGAGGGCGTGCTCGTCGATCCGTGGCGCGGCGCGGAAGACCTCGCGCGCGGCGTGCTCCGCGCCGTCGGGGATGCGCGCGAGCGATTCTCCGAGGACGGCCTGCGCGCACTGCGGGCCGCGCGCTTCGTCGCGACGCTCGAGATGGACCTCGACGCGGCGACCGAGGCGGCCATCCCCGGGGCCCTCGACACCTTCGCCAAGGTCTCGGCCGAGCGCGTCCGGGACGAGTGGGAGAAGGCGTGTCGGTCGGCGCGCCCTTCGCGCGCGTTCGCGGTGATGCGGCGCACCGGCATGCTCTCGCGCACGGCTCCGATGCTCGACGCGCTCGACGAAGGCGCGTTCGCCCTGGCCCTCGCGCGCATGGATCAGGCCCCGCAGACGCTCGCCATGCGCGTCGGCGCCCTGCTGCGCGAGGTCACGATCGCGCGGCCCGCGCTCGACGCCTGGCTACGCCAGCTTCGCTTCTCCGGGCCCGACCGCGAGCGCGTCGTCTCGCTGCACGCGCACGGCGCGGTCGACCTCGCGGCCCTCTCGCCGGTCGAGCGGCGGCGCCTCGTCGTCCGGATCGGAGCGAGCGAGGTGCTGGCGCTCGCCGCCCTCGCCGGCGCGGACGACGTCGCGCGGGCGGCCGGCTCACGCTGGCGGTCGTCGCCGCGGTGGAGGCGGACCTCGCGGCCCACGCATTGCCGACCGCCACGCGCGAGCTCGCCGTCACCGGGCACGACCTGATGAAGGAGCTCGGCATGGCGCCGGGGCGTGAGCTCGGCCGCGTCCTGGACGCGCTGCTCGATCTCGTCCTCGAAGACCCCTCGCGGAACACGCGGCAGACGCTGCTCGCGAGGGCGGCTAGGCTGCAGGCGAGCGCGCGCCATGAAGGGCTACGTCGACCTGCACCTGCACTACGTCCCCGCCGTCGACGACGGCGGTGAAGACGCTCGACGAGACGCGCCGCCTGCTCGAAGGGCTGGCGAAGCTGGGCTATGCGCGCTGCGTCGCCACTCCCCACATGCGCTCGGGCATGTTCGACAACGAGAAGCGCGGCCTCGAGACGGCCTTCGCCGGCGTCGCCGAGCACCTCCGGGGCGCGGCGGTCCCGCTGCTCGGCCTGGCCAGCGAGCACTTCTTCGACGACGTCTTCTGGACGCGCTTCGAGCGAGGCGAGGTCCTGCCCTATCCCGGCGGCAGTGCGATCCTCGTGGAGCTCCACCCGGATCGTTGGCCGCGCGGCCTGGCCGAGCGCTTCTTCCAGATGCAGCTGCGGGGGATCCGTCCCGTGCTCGCCCACCCCGAGCGCTACGCGCCGCTCGCCAGCGAGACCGAGCCGCTCGACCCGCTGCTCGACGCCGGCGCGCTCCGCAGCTCGATCACGATGTCGCTCGTCGGGCGCTACGGTGATCGGCCAGCGCCGCGTGGCGGCGCCTGCTCGACAGAGGCGCGTACACATCGCGTCCACCGATGCCCATCGGCCGGAGGACGTGGAGCACGTCGCGCGCGCCATCGAGCGCCTCCGCGCGCTGGTCGGTGGCGAAGAGGCCGAGCGGATGCTCTCCGAGAGCCCGGCGGGCGTCCTCGACGACGACCCGTGAAGCCGCGCGCGCGCGCGCTGCGCGTCGATCAGATCGAGCCGCGGCGCAGGCGCTCGCTCCGCGTCGCGATGGCCGCGCGGACCGACTCGGCCGCGTCCTCGGTGCGTGCGCGGAGGTCGTCCACGAGCCGCGCATCGCGTAGATCGTGAACGCCTCACGTCGTGCGGGACGCGCGCATGCGCGTCATTGAAGGCACGCACGGCGGCGCTTCCACGTCGTCGGGATCGAGCGCCACCGAGATCACCCGCGAAGCAGCCCGAGGAGCATCCGTCTGCCTCCACGGATCGCCCATCGCGATCACCACGCAGGCGCGATCCGTCATCAGCGCGCGCGCCGCCGCGTCGCCGCCGACGAAGTCGGCGCTTCGAGATCGACGCAGCAGCCGAGCGCTTCTTCGTCGCGTAGCTTGGCCGCGTCGGCCTCGCCACTTCGGCGATGGCTATGGGCTCGTCGAGCGGCCGAGCAATGGCAACGACTTCCGGCGAGGTTCATCCGCGCGACCCGCGCCCGCCACGGGCATCCCGGCCATGATCTGGAAACCGAACGCGCGCCCCAACGCCAGAAGGGCTTGTCGGGGCGCTCCTATGGCGAGATCGGCGACGGCGGCGCGCCGACGCGGCGCCGTCGATCGCGGCGATGGCCTGGACTGGGTTATGCCCGCGCTGGCCTCGCACGCGCGGGCGATGCGCCCGGCGTCGGCGAAGCGGTCCTGCAGGTACACGTCCGCCTCGAAAACGACCTGCACGAGGACCAATCGCTCGTCTCCGGCGGCGCGGGGGCGATGGCCAGCGCCTGCGCGATGGCGCCGCGCGCCGCGTCGCAGGCGAGCGCGTAGTAGCGGGTGCGCGCTCGTGGCGAGTCGCGCGGCGGATCGACATGGGCGTCGGGGTCCTCTCCAGCCAGCGCAGGGCGGTGGCGCAGCAGGCCCTCGCCGTCGCGCGGTCGCCGCTCCACGCGCCTTCGGATCGCGCAGCTGGCGATCCCATGCGCGGTCTCGGCCCCCGCGCGTCGCAGGAGGTCGGCCACCGCCGCGCGTTGGGCTGCCGAGCGCCTTGCCGCCGCCGCGCGACGAGGCTATTGGCGACGTCGACGTAGACGCGGGGCCTGGTGCGGCTCGCCTCGACGCGCCCGAAGCAGTTCCTGGACGAGCTGGTGATCGAAGCCGAAGAGCGAGCCCTCTGCGCGCAACAGGCCGTGGAGCAGCGCGCAGATCGAGGATCGCGTCCATCGCCCTCGCCATGGCTCGATCCGACGCCACGCAGGCGCGCAGCGTCGTAGTCCGAAGAACGATCCGAGCAGGGCCGCGCGGACGAGGATGCCCTCGGCGATTGCCGTCGGCTCGAGCGCGGAGGAGTGGCCTTCGACGCGTGCGCTCAATGCCCGGTAGGCCGGTCGCCGAGTGAGCAGGCATGCCTGCGTCTCTGCGCGGCGCGAGCTCGGGCCGAGGCTCGAGTGTCGCCCGCCGCGAGCGTACGCACCACCTCGACGAGCAGCATGGGCGAGCCGGTCGACGCGACCATCTCGTCGAGGAGCGAGGCGCGAAGGGGGCCAGCCCGCGAGCATCAGGCCGTGCTCGCCCTCGTCCAGCGGGCGAGTACGCAGCGCGCGTCGGAAGCGAGCAGCGGCGCTATCCGGTCGCGCAGGCCGTGCAGCGTCTCGGCGCGGAGCGTGGCGACCACGAGCACGCGCGCGTCTTCCGCCGCACGAGCAGGTGTTCGCCATCGAGCGCCTGTCGCGGCGACCACGCGCGAGGTCGTCGACGTACGCCGTCCTTCCTGCTCGCGCACCTGTTCATCTTCAGCTCGACGACTCGCGTGGTCGCGCGACGGGGCGTCGGACTTCGCGGGAGCGCTCGGCTCGTGCGGCGCAGGACACGCGCGTGCTCGTGGTCGCCACGTTTCCGCGCGATCGCCAGGCACGACCTCGCGCGACCGGATGGCGCCGCCGCCTGCTTCGACGCGGCTTCAGCGCGCTCTTCGCCCTGCTGGAACAGGCAGCGGACGCATCTGCTCGCGCCTGTTCTCTTCGCGCCCTCGCTCCCTGACGAGATGGTCGCGCGTCTCGGTTTCGCCTGCCCATGCTGCTCGTCGATGCGGCGTGCGCTCGCGGCGGGCGACTTGCTCGAGCCTCGCCCGAGGCTCGCGCCGCGCGGAGACGGAGCTCTTGCTCGACCGCGCGATGATCGCCTCAAGGCGACCTTCGTGGGCGCAATGCGTCGAGGCCCTCCTCACCGCGCTCGAGGCCGACGCGGCAATCGCCGAGGCATCCTCGTCCGCGCGGCCCCGTCGTGATCGTTCGATAATCCACCGAGGACCCGACGCTGCGCGCCTGCGTGGCGTCGGATCGGGCCATGGCGAGGGCGGTGGACGCGGTCCTCGATCGCGCGCTGCTCCACGGCCTGTTGCGCGCGGAGGGGGGCTCGCTCTTCAGCTTCGATCACCAGCTCGTCCAGGAGACGTTGTTCGGGCGCCTCGAGGCGAGCCCGCACCGGGCCCGCGTCTACGTCGACGTCGCCAATGGCCTCGTCGCGCGGCACGGCAAGGAGCGCTCCGACGTGGCGGCGGCGGTGGCCGACCTCCTGCGACGCGCGGGGGCCAAGGACCGCGCATGGGATCGCCAGCTGCACGCGATCGAGAAGAGCGCGTGGAGCGGCGACCGCGCGACGGCCGAGGGCCACCTCGCCACCGCCCTGCGCTGGCTGGAGGAGGACGCCGACGCGCCCATGTCGATCCGCCGCGCGACGCTCGCCCTCGCCGAGGCGCGCACCCGCTACTACGCGCTCGCCTACGACGCGGCGCGCATCGCCATCGCGCGGGCGCTGGCCATCGCCCGCGCCGCCGGAGACGAGCGATTGGTCCTCTCGTGCGAGTCGTTCGAGGCGGACGTCGCCTTCTACCAGGACCGCTTCGCCGACGCCGAGCGCATCGCCCGCGCGTGCGAGGCCAGCGCGAGCCTCGACGATCCCGACCTCGCCGCGATCGGCGCCGCGTCGGCGCACCGCGTCGCCGATCTCGCCGTGCTCCGGGAGCGCCCCGACGAAGCCCTTCTGGCGTGGGAGCGCGCGTTCCGGTTCCAGATCGCGGCCGGGATGCCGTGGCGGGCGCGGGTCGCGCGGATGAACCTCGCCGAGTCGTTGCTCGTGCTCGGCCGGCTCGACGAGGCCCGCGCGGCCATCGCCGAAGTGCGCGAGGACGCGGCCAAGTCACGCGACGAAGAAGCGCTCGGCTGCTGCGTCGATCTCGAAGCGCGCCGACTCTTCGTCGGCGGCGACGCGGCGGGCGCGCGCGCGCTGATGACGGATCGCGCCCGCGTGGTGACCGCGATGGGCGATCCGCGGCGGCACACCATGCTCCTCGCGCTGCTCGCGGTGATCTCGGTGGCGCTCGATCCCGACGACGTGGCGCGCGCCGCCGTGCGTGCCTTCACCGACGCGTATGCGCGCGTCCCGCACGACGAGGCGTTCACGATCTACGCGATGCGCCGGCTCGTGGACGACCTCCGCGCACGCACCCTCGAGGACGCGGCCGAGTCGGTCC
>JBGALT010000283.1:0-5778 GCA_044223665.1 Sandaracinaceae bacterium
GTCCCTCTCCCCAGCCCTCTCCCGCTCACGCGGGCGAGGGAGTCGCTCGTCGCGTCACAGCGGCCGCCGAGCAGACCGGGTGCGCGAGGGCAGAGCCCTCGCCTGCTCGCCGAAGCGGCGCAGCCGCTTCGGCTGTGGAGGTGCCGAAGGCGCCGATCCGCAGCGCGCACCTCGGGGACCGCCATCACGCGCGGCGCCTTGCTTCGCCGGGCTCCCCGGCGGATCGTTCGCGCGTGCAGAGCCCCCTCGTCACGCCGCCCGAGCTCGCCAAGGAGCTCGCCGACTCTCGCCTCGTTCTCCTCGATGCGCGCGCGGGCACCGATGCGCGCGATCGCTTCCGCGCGCAGCACCTCGCGGGGGCACGCTTCGTCAGCGGCGATCACGAGCTCGCGCAGCAGGGCGATCCGGCCGTCGGCGGCCGCCATCCGCTGCCTCCGCTCGACGTCTGGCAGCGCACCCTCGCGCAGCTCGGCGTGAAAGCCTCCTCGCGCGTCGTCGTCTACGACGACAAGAACGGCACCAACCCCGCTGCGCGCGCCTGGTGGATGCTGCGCGCGAGCGGGATCGACGCTCGCGTGCTCGACGGAGGGCTCGCCGCCGCCGTCGCCGAGGGCCTCCCGGTCGAGAGCGGCGAGAGCAAGCCGACGCCCGCCGTGATGCCCCTTCGCATCGACGGCTGGCAGAGGCCCACGGTCGACGTGGCACGCATCGACGCGCTCTCGGCATCGCCGAGCGTGCCCGTCCTCGACGCGCGCAGCGAGGCGCGCCACCGCGGCGATGCCGACCCCTTCGATCCGCGGCCCGGCCACATCCCGCGCACGCAGAGCGCGCCCCACGAGGCCTCGCTCGACGCGAGCGGCCGCATGCGATCCCCGGCCGAGCTCCGCGCCCGCTTCGAGCCGCTCCTCGCCGGGCATGCTCCGACCGACGCCGTCGTCTACTGCGGCTCCGGCGTCACGGCGTGCCACCTGCTCCTCGCGATGGAGCACGCCGGCCTCCCGGGCGCCGCGCTCTACGTCGGCAGCTTCTCGGAGTGGACGCGCTCGGGCCGCCCCGTCGCGACGGGAACCGGCACGTGAAGCGCTTCCTGCTCGCCGTCTCGCTCCTGCTCCTCCTCTCCGTCGCGCTGCCTCTCTCGGGACAGGACGCCGGCACTCCCGCGCGCACCGGAGTGTTCCAGACCGTCCACGGCGGCCCGGCGCTCCACGTCTCGCAGGTCGTGCGCACCGGCGTACAGCCCAAGAGCGTGGACGTCAGCCCCGACGGCACGCGCGTCGTCGTCTGCAACTTCGGCTTCGCCGACCACGACAACGTCTACGTCTACGACGCGATCTCGATGGAGCGCGTCGGCGTGCTCACTTTCCCCGGCAACGCCGTCGAGACCGTCTTCACCCACGACGGGCACACGCTCTACGTCTCGAACTTCCGAAGGCACGTCGTCGAGGTCTTCGACTTCGACGCCTGCACCTCGGCCACGCCCGCCGCTCCGTGCGCGCTCGCTCCGCGGGCCGAGGTCACCACGGCGCGCCACCCGAAGTTCATGGCGCTCTCGCCCGACGAGCGGACGCTCTACGTCGCCGACTGGGGCGATCGCTCGGTCAGCGTCGTGGACACCACCACGCTGCAGGAGGTGCGGCGCCTGCCCACCGAGCGCCATCCGCGCGGCCTCGTCGTCCGGCCCGACGGGACCCTGCTCGCCGCGGCGTTCGACGGCAACGTCATCCACGTCTTCCCCGGCGGCGCGAGCGCCGAGACCACGCGCTGGGAGACCTGCGCCTATCCGCGACACCTCTTGCTCTCGCCCGACGCGCGCACCGTCTACGTGACCTGCTCGCTCGGCACGCTCGGCTTCTACGACGCGCAGACCGGCCGCCGCTTCGGCATCGGTACGCTTCATCGCAACCCGCGCACGATCGACATCAGCCACGACGGGCGCTGGGTCGCCAGCGCGAATTTCGGCTCGAGCGACGTCTCGGTCGTCGACACCGTCGACCACGTGCACCGCAGCCACGAGGTCCCCGGCGCCGACCAGATCGTGGGTCTCGCGATCCACCCCGGCGCCGAGCTGCGCATCTACGCGACGAGCTGGCGGACGGGCGAGGTCTACGTGCTCACCGAAGGTGCGCCGACGCGCCGCCACCGGCGGTGATAGCCTCGCGGGCATGAGCGGGCTGCGGACCGGAACGCGCATCGCCGATCGCTACGTGCTCGAGACGCACGTGGCCCGCGGCGGCATGGGCGCCGTCTACCGCGCCGTCGACGAGAAGCTCGGGCGCACCGTCGCGATCAAGTTCTTGCTCGCCGAGCTCGCCGAGGACGAGGTCCTTCTCGCGCGCTTCGAGCGCGAGGCCAGCGCGACCGCGCGCCTCTCGCATCCGGCGATCGTGCAGATCTTCGACTTCGGCAAGCACGAAGGCGCCCCCTACCTCGTGATGGAGCTGCTCTCGGGGCGCACGATCGCCGACGAGCTCGATACGAAAGGCAAGGTCGATGCGGTGCGCGCGGCCGACTGGATCGAGCAGGCCCTCGCCGGTCTCTCGGCCGCGCACCAGGAGGGCATCGTCCACCGCGACATCAAGCCCGGTAACATCATGATCCTCTCGACCGGCGCCGGCGCGAGCGCGCGCGAGGTCGTGAAGGTGCTCGACTTCGGCCTGGCGCAGCTGAAGGAGTCGGCGCCCTACCAGCGCCTCACCAAGCTCGGCTCGGTCCTCGGCACACCGATGTTCATGGCGCCCGAGCAAGCGCGCGGCGAGGGCTGCGATCCGCGCACCGACGTGTACGCGACCGGGATCGTGCTCTGGTGCTGCATCACCGGACAGCGGCCCTTTCCCGGGCAGGGCGCCGAGACGCTCAAGGCCGTGCTCGCGCACACGCCACCACGCGCCGACGCGATCGATCCGTCGGTGCCGAGCGAGATCGCGACGGCGATCGAGCGGGCGATGCAGAAGGATCGCAATGCCCGCTTCCCCACGGCGCTCGCGTTCGCCCAGGCGCTGGCGGAGGCGCGGGCGCGCGTCTCGTCCTCGCGCCTCGTCGCCACCTCGACGCCGCCGATGCCGCCGATGCCGCCGCCCTCGGGCGCGACACCGATCCCCTCCGTCCCGCCGGTCGCGGGGACGTCGATGCCGAGCCCGCCGCCGGCGAGCGCAGCGCCCGCATCGGGCCGCGGGCGCGTCTTGCTGGGGATCGGCGCGGTGCTCGCGCTCCTCGGTGGGCTGGGCGTCGCCGGGATCGGCGGCGCGTACGCGCTCGGCCTGCTGGACCCCTTCCTCCCCGCGGGCCTCGTCGGGACGGCCCCGCCCCCCATCGACAATCCCCCTCCTCCGCCACTGCCTCCTGCGCCACAGCCTCCTCCGGTGCTCACGCCCACGGTCGCCCCGCCGTCCTCGCCGGTGCGCCAGGGTGAGCAAGGCTCGACCGCGGCGGACGCGTGCGCGCGCCTCGTCCCGTGCTGCGAGGCCTTTCGTGCGCGCGTCGACCCCGACATTCCGCCGTGCGAGACGCTCGTCACGCAGGTCGGCTCGGTCCCGGCCGAGTGCGACGCCCAGCGCAACGCGCTCTATCGCAGGGCCCCTCTGCCCGAGTGCGCCGAGTAGGCGCGGCGGCCGGCGCGTCCGCGGCATCCCCGGCTCGGACCGTGCGTCCGCTCGCTTGGTAGCTCCCGCCCGGATCGGTCATCCTGTCGTCCGATGCGGCGTCTTGCTTTCCCCTCCGTCCTGGCCGTGGCGCTCTGGCTCCTCGCACCGCAGGCGTCGGCGCAGCGGATCCTCCAGCTCCACTTCGTCCCGGCCGCGCCACGCGCGCAGTTCGCCGTGTGGATCGAGAGCCCGGACGGGGTCTATCTCCGCACGCTGGGCATCACGCAGGCCGTCTCTCTCTACGGCATCGGCAACCGCCCCGGCGCGATGGAGATGAACAGCGGCTATCGCTGGCCCTATGGGCGCCGCGAAGGCGTGCTGCCGGTGTGGGGCCATCGGCGCGCCAGCGCGCCGGGCGCCGAGCTCTTCCATCGCGTGATCTTCCAGAACCGCCTCACCGAGGGATACGCCTCGCGCACCAGCGAAGACTCGACGCGCGACGACTACTTCTGTCTCTCGTTCGACCGAAGCCGATCGGGCCAGGGCGCGCTGGACGCGATGAGCTGCGCGAGCGTCTTCAACAGCGACAAGGGTCGCTACATCACCGACGAGGACGTCGCCGGTGGCTACGCCGAGCCCATCATCGAGAACGGCGGCGGCGAGTACTTGCTCGACCTCTTCTCTCTCTACCCGCCGCGTCGCGACGTGCGTCGCTGCAGCTCGCCCGGGTGCCGGGACCGCGCCGACGTGGACCTGTACGACGCCGATGCGCGCCGCGTGATGCCCGAGATCGACGCCGTCACGATGGCCACCGCTCGCGCCGGCAGCCCGGTCGACATCGTCTTCACGGTCCCCGACGAGTGGGCGCCCGGCACGTACACCGTGTACGTCGAGACGAACGTCGAGGGCGACCCGAACGAGTCGTTCCCTGCGCCGCCGATCGCGAGTGACTACAGCCAGTGGGACACGTGGGCCATCGGCTTCGGCTACTCGTACCGAGGCCAGCCCTCGGTCGTCTACCGCATGGACGTCGCGCTCGACGAGAACGGCGCCACGGCCTCGACCCTCACGCCGGCCGGATACGGGTCGGTGGACGGGCGCGGCTCGAGCGGCGGCGACATGCACGAGATGGACGGCTCCATCACGATGGATCCCGACACCCACCCGGGCAGCGGCGGAGATCGCCTGCAGATCGTCGACGGCGCACGCGTGACGGCGACCGTGATCCCGCCGGTGATGTGCGACGAGAACACGCCGCCCGGCACGATCGAGGGCTTCGCGGTGTCGCAGTACTCCGACCGGCGCCAGGCGCATCACTGGGCGCACGTCACCTTCGTCGCCCCGACCGACGATCAGCACGTCACGCGCTACGAGCTGCGCTTCGCCCAGACCCCCATCACCGACCTCGAGTCCTTCACGCGCGCCATGCCCGGACAGGCGGCCAACCTCGCGAGCCAGGCGGTGGAGATCCCCACCTCGGCAGCGCCTGGTCAGAGCGTCTCGTTCGACATCGGACAGCTCACTTTCAGCTCGCACTACTGGGTCGCCGTGCGCGCGCTCGACGGCTGCAACGCGTCGGGCCCCATCGCGGTGACCGAGTTCACGACGCCCGCGATCGAGTTCACCACCGTCTCGCCCTGCTTCGTCGCGACGGCCGCGTACGGCTCGCCGATGGCGAGCGAGGTCGGCGCGCTGCGTCGCTTCCGCGACCGCTACCTCATGTCGAGCGAGCTCGGCCACGCGCTCGTGAGCGCCTACTACGAGGTCGGCCCCGTCCTCGCGGATGCCATCCGAGACGACGAGGATCGCCGGACGGCCGCCCGCTCGCTGCTCGCGCCCGTGGTGTGGATGGCCGAAGCGCTCGTGGGCGAATCGCGCGGATCTCCGGCCGGCCTTCCGCCGACCATGACCGAAGCCGCCCAGCAACCTGTCGCAAACCGGAGCTCGCGGGTGCGCGAGGGAAGAGCCCTCGCCTGCACGCCGAAGCGGCGCAGCCGCTTCGGCTGTGGAGGTGCCGAAGGCGCCGCGCAAACCAAACCAGCCACGGACCACCCGAGAAGCGGCGGGCATGGGGGGGCGACGAGCGCCCGCGTGCGCGCCGCCGTTCGCGCGCGAGGCGGTAGCGAGGAGCGCCCCCCCGTGCCCGCCGCGATCGCGAAGGCCAACGATGGGCGGAGCTCGATCGAGCGCGTCCGTC
>JBGALT010000284.1:0-5774 GCA_044223665.1 Sandaracinaceae bacterium
GCGTGGTCGTGCACCAAGCCGGCGCTGCCCACGACGGTCGACGCAGCGCCGAGCGCGTCCGAGCGCGACACGAAGGATGCCCAGGCGCGACGCGAGGTGCTGGTCCAGACGATCGAGGTCAGCGGCTACGCGAAGTCGCCACGAGTACTCGACGCGATGCGCAGGGTGCCGCGTCACCTGTTCGTGCCCGAAGCTTCGCTCGACGACGCGTACCGCGACGCGCCGTATCCGATCGCGCACGGTCAGACGATCTCGCAACCGAGCCTCGTCGCCGAGATGACGGAGGCCCTGGAAATCCTGCCGAATCACCGCGTCCTCGAGATCGGGACGGGCTCGGGCTATCAAGCAGCGATCCTCTCGCTCCTCGCGGCCGAGGTCTACACGATCGAGATCGTCCCCGAGCTCGGTGAGCGCTCGACGCGCACCCTCCGCGACCTCGGCCATGCGAACGTGCACGTGCGCATCGGCGACGGATACGCGGGTTGGCCGGAGCACGCTCCGTTCGATCGCATCATCGTCACCGCTGCACCGCCCGAGATTCCGAAAGCCCTCACCGACCAGCTCGCCGACGGGGGCATCCTCCTCGCGCCCGTCGGCGAGCAGGGCGAGGATCAGTGGCTCGTACGGGTGCGAAAGCAGGGCAACGTGTTGACGCGCGAGCGGATCGAGCCGGTTCGCTTCGTCCCGATGGTGCCCGCGCGATGAAGCGCACCGGCGTCGCGGTCGCGCAACCCGTGCGCGGTGTGGCACACTGGTGCATGCGACCGCTCGCCCTCGGGATCCTCGCGACCGCCATCGCGCTCGGACTCGCGACGTCGGCGGAGGGCAGCCCAGCCGACGCGGGCGTGCCCGCGTGCATCGCGGTGTCCACCGCGGCCCGTTGGGTGCCGTACGGATACGATCACGTCGTCGTGCTCGCGAGCAGCTGCGGCCAACCGGCGACCTGCTCGGTGGCGACGGACGTGAACCCGACCCCGACCGTCGTCGAGGTGCGCCCGCGCGAGACGATCGAGGTGATCACGTTCCGTGCTTCCCCTGCGTCGTCGTTCGTGGCGCGGGTGACGTGCGAGCTCCACGCCGTTCGACCGCGGTGATGTTCGTCGCCGAGGGACCGAAGTAGACTCGCGCGATGATCTCGTGGCGCGCAGTCCTCGCTTCGATCGCGTTCGTCGGGATTGCGGCGTGCGGCCAAGCGCAGCCCGTCGTGCGCCGCGTGGCCGACGCGCCGCCGGAGGTGCCGGACGCCGCCGCTCCCGAGGTGCTCGACGCCGGCTCGCCCGTCGACGCGACCGTCGACGTCGCGACGATCGAAGCCAGCGTCGCCGTCGATGCCGCGCTGCCTCCGCAGTCCCACTGCGAGCTCTTCACGCTGCGAAACGACGCCGCGTCGACGTGCCGCGTCGACGCCGACTGCGCCATGACGTTCACGACGTGCTGCGGACCGTGCGGGCAAGCCACCTTGCGGGACGTCGCGCCGATCTCGAAGGCTCGCCTCTCCAAGGGCAACCCGTTCTGTACCTCGCAGTCGTCGTGCCCCGACTGCGAGGTCAAGGAGCCGCCCAACGTCAAGCCGGCCTGCGTCGACGGAGTGTGCGTGCTCGGGCGGAAGCAATGTCCGAACGTCGGGGCGTGCCAACAGTCGCGGCCCTCGAAGCTCTTGCCCCAAGTGCAACCAGCCTCGGTCGCGGCGTGCGGGCCGGCGACCACGTGCGTGGTGACCTACTCGGGGTGCTGCGCGCCGTGCACGATGCTCGGCGAACAGCAGGCGATCGCGGTGAGCTCGAAGGCCCTCGGCAAGCTGCGGGAGCCATGCGGCGGCGGCGCGTTGGGGTTGGGCCACGCAACGACCTGTCCTCAGTGTGCCGCCGGCCCCAGAAACGCCACGCTCGTCGCGGATTGCGTCGATGGTCTCTGCCGCGTGCGCGATCTCGGCCTCGACCCGGTGTGCGCCGGATGGGTACCGATGCGCGAGTGATCAGCCGCGCGCGTCGAGGAGCTCTCGCACCGCGCGGAGCAGCTCGCCCGTCGCGAACGGCTTCTGCAGCATGCGCGTGCCCGGATCGAGGACGCCGCTCGGGGCGAGCACTCCGTGTGCGTGCCCGGACATGAAGAGCCTGGGCAGGTTGCGCCCGCCGCGGTTCGCGGCGCGCGCGAGGTCCGGGCCGCTCATCCCGGTGAGAACCACGTCGGTCACGAGCAGGTCGATCGACTGGCCCTCGGCGCTGTCGAGGAGAGCGAGCGCTTCCTCGCCGCTGGCCGCCGCGAGGACGCGGTATCCCCCACGCCGTTGCAGCTCGCGAACGACGACCCTCCGGACGGCGTCGTCGTCCTCGCACACGAGCACCGTCTCGATGCCTCTGGGCGGCGGACGAGACGGCTCGCCGTGCAGCACGGGCGCGAGATCGGTGGCGGGTAGCGTGATCGTGAAGGTCGACCCGCGACCGAGCTCGCTCTTCACGCGGATGGTTCCGCCGTGCTGCTCGATGATCCCGTGGGCGGTGGCGAGCCCCAGGCCGGTGCCCGACCCTTGGCGCTTGGTCGAGTAGAAGGGCTCGAAGACGTGTGCGAGGTGGTGAGCCTCGATGCCCGAGCCGGTGTCGGAGATCTCGATCTCCACGATCTCGTCGACTCCCGGCGCTCCGAGCTTTCGGGTCGCGATGCGGATGGATCCGCCGTTCGGCATCGCGTCGCGGGCGTTGACGACGAGGTTGATGAGCACCTGCTGGAACTGGGTCGCGTCGACCTGGGCGGCGCGGCCGGCAGCGAGGGCGAGATCGATCGTGACGTTCTCCGGGACGAGGCGGACGAGCAAGCGGTGCGTGCTGCGGAGCTGTTCGTCGATGTCGACGACCGCGAGATCGAACACCTGCTTGCGCCCGAACGCGAGGAGCTGCGCGGTGATGTCGCGCGCCCGCTGGCCCGCTGCCGAGACGTCCTTCAGATCTTCGGCCATCGAGCTGCCCGGCGGGAGCTCGTCGATGATGGCCTGGGACAGCGTGATGATCGGCATCAACAGGTTGTTGAAGTCGTGAGCGACGCCGCCGGCGAGAAGTCCGAGCGACTCGATCTTCTGCGCCTGACGGAGGCTCTCCTCGAGCCGGTGCTGGGCCTCCTCGGCGTGTCGGCGCTCGGTGAGGTCGGTCGCCACCCCGAGCACGCGCCGAACCACGCCGTCGGCGTCGAGGATCGGGCGCTTCGTCACCTGAAAGCACCGCCGTCGGCCCGAGGCGTCGTCGAGCTCGACATCGGGGAGGACACGCTCCTCGCCGGTGGCGAACACCTCGTCGTCCGCTCGCTTCAGCTCGTCGAGGGCCGCAGCACCCGCCCGCCCGGCCAGCAGATCGGCCACGCTTGCGCCGGCGAGGCTCGCGAACGACTGGTTCACCAGCGTGAGGCGACCGTCGGCTTCGCGCGCGAAGATCAAGTTGGGATCGAGATCGATGACCTGACGCAAGAACGCGCGCTGCGCCTCGAGATCGCCTTCGGCGCGACGCCGGCGCGCCGATTCGAGCGCGAGCGCCACGAAATCGGCCATCGTCCCTGCGACCGCCTGCTCCCGGAAGCTCCACCTGCGGGGTGCACCCACGTGCTCGTGGCAGACGACCGCGTGAGCGACGCCGCCGACTCGCGCGATCGAATCCAGCATGGACCCGATGCCGAACCGTGAGAGGTAGGACTCGCGAAAGCCGGCGGTCGTCGGGTGAGTCGCTGCGTCGTCGGCGACGATGACGCGAGCCTCGTGCAGCGCCTCGAAGTATCGGGGGTTGTCCGCACGCGCCAAGGTCGCCCCCGCGGAGTGCGCCCGCGGCGTTCGCTCGTAGAGGTTCGCGAGGACGAGACGATCGGCCTCCACGAGCCAGACGCTCGCGCGCTCGACACCGAGCGCTTCACTCGCTCGCTCGGTGATCACGCGCAAGCACTCGTCCAGGTCGCCCCACCTCGAGGCGAGATCCTCGGTGAGCTGACGGATCGCACCGCTGTGCCGCCGAAGCTCCTCTTGGCGTTGCTCCTGTGCGCGCTCCGCTTCGACGTCGTCCGACACGTCGCGCAGCACGCCGGTGAGGCGGGTGCCGTTCGAGTCCGGATCGACTCGGCCGCGGAGCTCGACGTGGCGCGTCGGGGAGCTCCCGGCGAGCGGGAACCGCTCCTGAACCTCGATGCGGCGCTCGAGCGCGAGCGCGAGCGCGCTCTCGACGCGCGCGCGTGCGGTCGGGTGAACGAAGTCGAGGAAGCTCGACGAAGGGCCCTGGCTCCGCCCGAACTTCGAGCCGGGCAGCGGGCTCGGGTATCCCTCGATCATCGCTTCGTCGCGCGAGGGTGCCCAGCTCCAGATCGCGATCCCGGACGCGCCGAGCGCAGCGGTGAGCGCCTGACGCGACTCGACCAACTCGTGCGACGTCAGCTCGAGCGATCGCTCGAGGAGCTCGCGATCGGAGTCGAACTGACGGTAGGCGCGCTCGACTTCGGCGACGAGCTCCTCGAACCCCGGCGCGGATGCCGTAGAGATCCGCGCGCGAGCAAGCTGCCGCCGCAGGAGCGGGTGCAGCTTGTCGTTCACGACAACGTCTCGCCGATCGTGGTGATGGTCATCGTCTGGTTGTGGAGCTCGCACCCGACGACGCCGGTCGGCGAGATCTCGCCGTTCGAGTAGAAGCCGGTGATGACGCCTGGGCCGAGCATCTCTCGAACGCCCTCGATCTCCTCCTCGACCCGTTGACCGAGTACGAGCCGACGCCCGACGCAGCTCACGAGGATCGCGAGCTCGGCAGGACCTCGAGCGCGCTCGCGCGCGATCGACGCGGCCGCGTTGGCTCCGTCGATGAGGCGATCGAAATTCGCCTTCATCAAGCGCGCGTAGTGTCCCACCGGCACGTCACCGGCGAACGTGATGGTCTGTCGCTCGTGATCGACGCCGAGGATCGTGCGAACGACACTCTTCGTGTCTCCCGGTGCCCGCACGCTCAGCGGGAAGAGGAGCCCGGTGGCCGGAAGCCCCGCCGCGTGGGGCCCCAGGTAGCGACCATAGAGCTCGAGCGCCGATGCGTGATCCAGCTCGTGGAGGACGTTCGCCTCGGAGCGCGTGATCAGTCGCTCCGGCCCGAACGGATCCCAGCCGCCGCGGCAACCGCAGCCGACGCGAAGGTTCGAACCGTACAGTCCGACCGCGGCGACGATCCCGGCACGTCCGGGTGCATCCGCGATGACGAGCGTTCGCGCCATGCGCTCTCCGTCGCCCGCGAGCCCGCCCGAGACCGTGACGTGGGGCGGAAGGCCCTCGATGACGCCACGCACGAGCTCGGTGCCGTTGACGTCGATCCCGTCGGAGAGGACGAAGGCATGCACGAGGTCGGGCTGGTCGAGCTTCGCGGCGAGGGCGCGACCAGCGTCGAACGAGCCGGCCGGGCCGGCGAGCTCCACGCTCGCGCTCTCGACCCGACTGCGATCGAAGCGTACGGCGGTGATGCTGACCGACTCGGAGCGGACGTGCGTGTCCTGGATCTCGCCCGCGGTCGAGCAGCCGAGGATCCGCGCCGCGGGAAAGCGGGCGCGACACTCGGCGTAGACGTCGCGACGCGCGAGCGCTTCGGAGCCGGCGAACGCGAGGACCAAGTGCGCATCGCCGGTCGCGTCGGACGGAGCCGAGGTCCAGTCGAGCTGCTCGATGCGCATCACTCCCAGTGCATCATCGATCGGCCGGCCCGCGCAAGTGGCGTAAGATGCTCCGTCATGCGCGCTGATCTAGGCCAACTCGTCAAAGAAGCCTCCGCCATCCT
>JBGALT010000050.1:0-46280 GCA_044223665.1 Sandaracinaceae bacterium
CGCCGAGGCCTCTCCCGCGCGCCGTGACGCGCTCGATCTCAATCTGCGCGCGGATCGGATGCTGGCCAGCGGCGCGCTCGACGCCGACCAGGTTCGGGCGGCCGCTGCGCTCGACCCGACCTGCGAGGTCTGCGGCGCCGCGGCCGCGCCGCTCGTCGAGCCCGACGCCCCGGGCGCGCCCGCGTCGCGCAGCACGCTTCCGCTCTGGCTCGCGGCCGCGATCTTCCTGCTCGTCGCGGTGCTCTTCTGGCCCTCCGACCTCGAAGAAGCGCCGGCCGATCCCGAGCCGCCCCCGCCGGCCGACGCGTCGCTGCCCGACGCCTGAGGCGCTCCTACGCGCGGCTCTCGGCGAGCCAGCCCAGCACGAGCTCCTCGAGCCAGCTCATCACGGCGCGCACGCGCCGCGGCACCGAGCGCCCGTGCGCGTGCAGGAGCGAGATGGGCATCGGCCCTGCGACGTGCTCGGGCAGGACCTCGACGAGCACGCCCGACGCGAAGCTCGCGCGCGAGCCCGCGTGCGGGACCTGGATGATGCCGAGCCCGGCGACGCAGGCCGCGTAGTAGGCGTCGGAGTCGCTCACGCTCAGCACGCTGCGCATGGGAATCTCCTCGACCTTCGTGCCGACGAGGTGCTCGAAGCTCGCTTGCTCGCCGTCGTCGGGCCCGGCGTAGTGCACGACCAGGTGCTTGCCGAGATCCTCGAGCGAGCGCGGCACGCCGTGTCGCCGCAGGTACTCGGGGCTCGCTGCGTTCGTCATCTCGAGCGTGCCGAGGCGCTTGCCGACGAGGCCGTCGTCGCCGGGGGAACCGACGCGGAGCACGAGGTCGATTCCCTCGCGCGCGACCGCGGTACGGCGATCGGTGGTGCTGACGCGGATGGAGAGCGCCGGGTGGCGCGCGAGCAGCTCGGGCAGGCGCGGGATGATGCGCTCGCGCGCGATTCGCACCGGGAGGTCGAGGCGGACGACGCCGCGCAGGCCGCGCCCCGCTTGGAAGAGCGCGCCGAGCTCGTCGCCTTCTTGCACCCAGCGTCGCGCGCGCGGCAAGAGCTCCTCGCCATCCGGTGTCGCCCGCACGAGGCGCGTCGTACGCTGCACGAGGCGCGTGCCGAGCGCGTCCTCGAGCGCCTGGATGCGGAGCGAGATGCGCGCCTTGCCGGTGCCGAGCTGCGCCGCGGCGCGCGTGAAGCTACCGAGCTCCACCACCTTCACGAACGCCCGCAGCGAGTCGAGGTCGAGGCTCATCGTTTCTCCATTCGAAACAGTGTGTCGCCTTCGCGCCCTCTACCGGAAGGGGCTCGCGAGGCGGATGTTCGACCCACGTCGATCGCATCGGTCGACGCGAACGAGGAAACGAACATGACCACTGAGAAGAATGCCACCCGTCCCCTCGCGCTCGTGACCGGCGGCAGCCGCGGCCTCGGCAAGAGCATGGCCCTGCACCTCGCCGCGCGCGGCGCCGACGTGATCGTCACCTACCGCGAGAAGGAGGCCGACGCGGCCTTCGTCGTGCGCGCGATCGCGGCGGCGGGCGGCAAGGGCGCGGCGCTGCGCCTCGACACGAGCGACGCCAAGAGCTTCGATGCCTTCGTCACGACGCTCCGCGGCACGCTCGCCAAGACCTTCGGCAGGGAGCGCCTGGACCACCTCGTGAACAACGCCGGCACCGCCCTCCACGCGATGTTCGCCGAGACCACCGAGGCCCAGTTCGACGAGGTGATGAACGTCCACGTGAAGGGCCCGTTCTTCCTCACGCAGAAGCTCCTGCCGCTGATCGCGGACGGGGGCCGCATCCTCAACGTCTCGAGCGGCCTGGCGCGCTTCTCGTTCCCGGGCTCGAGCGCCTACGGCTCGGCCAAGGGCGCCATCGAGGTGCTCACGCGCTACCAGGCGCGCGAGCTCGCGGCGCGCGGCATCACGGTCAACGTGCTCGCGCCCGGCGCGATCGAGACCGACTTCGGCGGCGGCCGCGTGCGCGACGATCGACAGCTCAACCAGATGATCGCCTCGCAGACCGCGCTCGGCCGCGTGGGCCTGCCCGACGACATCGGCGCCGCCGTCGCGATGCTGCTCTCGCCGGATGCGCGCTGGATCACCGGCCAGCGCATCGAGGCGTCGGGCGGCATGGCGCTCTGACGGTGCGGAGGCAGGGCATCAGCGCGGTACGAGGCGGCGCAGTCGACGGTCGAATCCGATCGTATAGAGCTCGCCGGCCTGATCTTCGCCGAACGAGGTCAGGCCTGGGGCGACGCCGACGAGGTCCATGAGCACGGCGATCTGTCGTGTGGCGCCGTCGCAGTATCGGAACGCGCCGATGTCGACGCTCACGAAGTCGCCGAAGACGTACGCGCCCCGTAGACCCGGGATCGCGCTGCCCCGGTAGACGTAGCCGCCGACGACGGCTGCGCCGCCGCGGATGGCACCGCCGAGCGCCATGTGTCCGTACGGGTAGACGGGCCGCACTACGGCCGAATGCGCGGTGTCTGCGCCCGTGAAGGGCGCATCGCCCTCGTACGCGCTCCAGCCGAAGTTGAGCCCACCGACACCGCGCGGCGCTAGGTCGATCTCTTCGAAGGCGAGCTCACCGACGTCGCCGATCCAGAGATCGCCCGTCTCGCGATCGATCGAAAAGCGCCAGGGGTTGCGCAGCCCCCACGCCCAGATCTCTCCGCGCGCTCCTGGCACGTCGCGGAACGGGTTGTCCGCGGGAACCGAGTAGGGGCTCCCGTGGTCGACGTCGAGGCGGAGGATCTTGCCGAGCAGTCGGTCGAGGCTCTGGGCCGTGCGGTAGGGATCCGCCGGACCTCCGCCGTCTCCGTCCGAGAGATAGAGGTAGCCGTCCGGGCCGAACTCGATCATGCCGCCGTTGTGCGAAGGTCCAGTGTCGGGGATGGAGAGCAGCTCGGTCACGCTGGGCTCGGCGACGTCTGGATCCGCCGCCGAGCGCCGTCCTTCCGCCAGAACGTTCGGCGCCAGCGTACGCACGACCGTGTACGTGACGAAGAAGCGACCGTTCGTCACGTAGTCGGGGTGGAACGCGAGGCCGAGCAGGCCACGCTCGGTCGAGCTGGTGTCCCACGCGATGGTTGCGGTCACATCGAGGAAGGGCGTGGGTAGGACGGTTCCGTCCGGTCGCACGATGACGACGCGCCCCGCGCGCTCGACGACGTAGAGATCGGACGAGCCGGGAGGCTGGGTGACGAACACCGGCGCCTCGAAGAGATGGTCGGTCACGGGGATGAGCGTCACGGGTGGATAGCCCGAGAGGTCGCACTCGGGGCGCCCGCCGTCGACGCCGACGTCGTTGCCGACGTCCAGACCGACGTCGTTGCCGACGTCCACGCCGATGTCGAGGGACGCGCCATCGACGGCGGCGTCCATGGTCAGTACATCGGGCCCCACGTCGTGCGCGGAAGCATCGCTCCCGGCGTCCGCATGCGTGGCGTCGGGGCCGGCATCGCGTGGCGTGCAATCGCAGACGCTCCACACACCCGTCCCAGTACAGAACTGGACTCCGGTGAGACTCGCCGAGCAGTCACAGCGCTGGGTCGCGTTGGGCACACAGGTCGGAGTGGCGGCGCAGCCAGCGAGCGCGAGCGCAACCGTGAGGGTGATCGAAGCGATCGCGCGAGCCATGTTCCGATTGTACGTCGCTCGGCCGGGACGGCGATCTGCGCCTCCCAGCGCGGTTGCGACGCCGGACCGCGTCGCCTCGGGCCGCTCGGTTCCCTGGACCGACGTGACCGAAGTAGTCAGTACGGCCGCTGCCCGCTGAAGTTGCCGGGCGGGTCGTAGTCGCAGACGACGAAGGTCCACTCGCCTGCGCCGAACGGGCTGCCGGTGGTGCACGTCGCCTGCGCGCAGCCGACGGCGGTGGTGTCGCGCCACACGATCTGCGTGTAGTGGCCGCACGTGCCGGAGCAGCCGTTGGAGGCGTAGTCGTAGCTCGCGACCTCGGAGGCCCAGTCGTCGACGACGCTCGTGCCGGAGGCCGCGCTGCTCGAGGCGAAGATGTTCTCGCCGTAGCCCGCGCTCGGGTTGTGCCCGAACTGGCAGCCGTTCGCCCACGCCTGGGCGGTGCTCGCGGCCGCGCTCGACCAGCCGAGCGGGGCGAGCGCCGGAGACGGCGTCGGCGTCGCGCTCGCACGCACCGCGTTGTGCGCGGCGAGGATCTCGTTCTCGAAGGCGCCGAGGCCCGCGTCGGAGGGCGGCGGTGGTGCGGCGTCGAGCCCGGCATCGGACGCCGGGCTCGACCCGGTGTCCATCGAGACGGCCGCGTCGTGCGCGCCGCTCCCGGTGTCGGGGGACGCCGGCGACGAGCCGCCGCAGCCCGCGGCGACGATGGTGAGCCAGGCCAGAACGAGCTTCTCGAGGCGCATCCAGCCACGCTATCACGCGTGCCCTCGGCGGCGCGCGCGCCCCTCACGACCGGGGAGGGAACACCTTCGCCATCAGCCGATCGAGGACGTTCCGCGGCGGGTCGTCCCGAAAGCGGGCCTTCCGCGAGACGTACTCGATCGCGAACATCGCGCCCATGAGCGCGTACGCGACGCCGCCCGTGTAGGCCGCCCACACGAAGGGGCTCGCGGCGAGGCCCAGCGCGAGCGCGATGGACGCGTTGGCGACGAAGAAGGCGCACCAGCGCTGCGTCCATGCGCGGCAGTGCGCCTGCTTCTCCGCGGACAGCTCCGGCTCGCTCAGGCGCGCGAAGCGCTCGATCATCGGCACCTGGCCGGCGCGCAGCGTCTCGCCGAAGGTCGCGAGCAAGACGAGGTTGATGACCACCGGCATCGCCAGCACGAAGCGCGGGTCGTCGGTGATCGCGCCGAGCACGACGAGCGCGAGGATCGCGATCGGCACGCGCACGATCGACCAGAACGTCGCGCGATCCGCCTTGCGCAGGCGGATCGCGAGCATCGGCACGAGCAGCCCGAGCACCATCACCGAGACGCTGCGCGTGCCGAGGTACGTCAGGCCGAGCCAGATCGCGATCGGGTACACGACGACGAGGACCGCGTTGACGATCCCGACGACGAGGTCGAGCGGAGTGGGCCTCGGCCGCGCGTGCAGTGCCGGCTCTGGCTCACGCGGGATCGGCGTCATCGCCATCTCGCGCCCGGACCGCGGCGGTCCGGCGAGAGCCCGGCGGCTCGGAGGTCGGCGAGGGCCTGTTGGCGCGTGACCGAGTGATCGACGGACTCCAGGTAGTCCCCGAGCCCGAGGCCTTCGCTCTGCTCTGCGCGCAACGTGTCGAGGATGGCGCGACGGCTCCGCGCGTCGTAGCGGCCGATACGGATCTTCCGATGGGGATCGAGCGTCGGTCGCTCCACGGCCACGAAGCCCCAGCGCGCATACTCGTGGAGCGCGCGCCCCAGCCGACGCTTGGCCGTGCGCTCCCCCGGGCGCACGTCGTCGACGAAGAAGTGCTGCACGGGATCGAGGCGCGGCCAGTCGGCGCTCACGTGCCGCGCCCAGAGCGTCATCTCGCGGTCGCGGGCCGCCTCGCGTGCGAACTCGACGGCGACGCAGAGCGCTTGCGGCGTGCGCATCCTCCGCATCGCGTCGCGCAGGACCATCGGCGAGCACGTGCGCCAGCGCTCGACGCAGAGCTCGACGAGCGCCCCCAGCAGGCGCGCGTCGTATCGCGCCATCTCCGCCACCAGACACGCGAGCTCCTCGTCGTTCTGCGGGTGGTAGGGCCAGGCGGTCTTCCGGCCCACCAGCGGAGCACCGCGCTCGGCGAGCTCGTAGTAGGCCCGCGACAGATCCGGCTCCGTCGGCACCCGCACGAGCGCGAGGGGCCGCGGCCTCGGTGAGCGGACGTTCGCCTCCTGCCTCACCGCCCGATTCTCTCGCGCAGGTCGTCGAAGAGGTCGGCGGCCTTCTGCGCTCCCGGAATGCGCTTGTCGCCGAGGAGCGCCAGCTGGCGGTCGACGATGTCCAGGTGCTCGGCCTGCTTGAGCAGGCGCATCGTGTGGGGACGATCCTTGTCGCGCCCGGCGAAGAGCTTCATGACGAGGAGGTCCTCGGCGCCGAGCGCGTCGACCGTGAGCCTCGTCCCGTCGAAGACGCGCACCAGGCGGCTCCCGTAGTCCGAAGGAAGCACGTGCGTGAACGTGGTGAACCACGGATTGAGCCAGTCGGGCTCGAGGTCGAGCTCCTTCGCGACCGCGAGGGCGTGAGGCTCGAGGTCGCTGAGCGTGCCTCGCACGGGAAACGCATCGGCGTCCGTCGTGGCGAGGGGATAGTCGTGCGCCAGGATCATCGCCGTGCCGCCGCCGAGGATGAGGCGAACGGGCTCGGTGACGCGTGCGTCGAGCGATGCGAACGCGCGGAGCGCGAGCGCGCGGTCGAAGGACCTGTGTCGGGAGGGGCCGCCCATGCCCCGAAGGTGACGCCTAATGGACTAGTTGTCTACTGGTTGTCATTTCGCGGGCCGGCCGAAGGGCGACGACGCGCGCCTCGCCCGCTCTTACTTGCGATTGGCCGCGACGAACGCCGCGAGGTTCTTCACGTTCGCGAAGATCTGCTTGTTCGCTTCGTCGTCGGCGCGCACGCGCACGCCGAACTTCTTGTCGATGGCCATCGCGAGCTCGAGCGCGTCGATCGAGTCGAGGCCGAGGCCGGTCACGAAGAGCGGGGCGGACGAGTCGATGTCCTCGACCTTGACGTCGTCGAGCATGAGGGACTCGATGATGAGCTCTTTGATCTCGGTCTCGAGGGCGTCGTCGGCCATGGGAAGGCGCGAGAAGTAGCCGGCCCGCGGCCGTCGCGCAATGCGTCATGGCACAGCCCGGAGGGGCCTTCCGGGCAGCCTGGCGCGAGTCTGCTACTGTCCGCCGCCGTGCGCCCCGTCGCCCTCGCCGCCCTCACCCCTCTGCTGCTCCTCGCGCTCGCCGCGGGCTGCGGCGGAGCCCAGTCGACGGGCACGCTGACGTACGGCGAGAGCGCCCGTCGCGACTACGAGCGCGCCTTCCGCGCCTTCAACGACCACGACTGCCTCACGGCCGAGCCGCTCTTCAACAACATCGTCCGCGAGTACAGCTACAGCCGATACGCGGCTCTCGCCGAGCTCCGAGCGGCCGACTGCGAGCTCCAGCAGACCCACTACACCGAGGCGATCCGTCGGTATCGCGCCTTCATTCGCGCCCGGCCGACCCACGCCGAGGTCGACTACGCGAACTACCAGATCGCGACCGCCTACTTCCGCCAGATCCCGAGCGACTTCTTCCTCTCGCCGCCGCGCGAGGAGCGTGACCAGGCTCCGACGCGGTCGGCGCTCCGCGTGCTGCAGCGCTTCTTGCGCGACTACCCCGAGAGCGAGCACGTCCACGACGCGGAGGTGATGCAGACGCAGATCCTCCAGCTGCTGGCGCGTCACGAGCTCTACGTCGCGGACTTCTATCTCCTCCGCGATCGTCCGCGGGCCACGATCGGCCGCCTCGAGCGCTTGCTCGAGGACTACGCAGGGAGCGGCCTCGAGCCGCAGGCGCTGCTCCTCATGGGCCGCACGTATCTGCACATGAGCGAGCGTGCGCACGCGCGCCGGGCCTTCCAGGAGCTGGCCGAGGCCTTTCCGGACAGCGGCGTCGCGGTGCAGGCGCGGGCCTACCTCGCCATGATCGGCGACGTGGAGGTCGACGGCGGCGAGCCGCCGGACGGCGACGACGTCGACGAGGAAGAAGAAGAGGAAGAGGACGAGGACCTCGAGGCGGCCGAGGCATCGCAGCTCACCGAAGAGGAGCTCGAGGAGCGCGAGGCCGAGCGCCGCGAGCGCGAGCGCCGCGAAGAAGAGCAAGACCTCGCCGACATGGAGCGCCGCGAGGCCGCAGCGGCCGCCGCGCAGCAACAGCAGCAGTCGCAGTCGCCCAGCGGCGGCGGCGTCGGCATGGGCAGCGGCTCGGGCGGCAGCACGCCCTACTGAAGCGCGCCGAGGCGCGCGGGACGCTACTTCCCCGAGAAGCTGGCCTTCCGCTTCTCCACGTACGCCCCGATGCCTTCCTTCGCGTCGGCGCTCTCGAACAGGCGCTGCTGCAGCTCGCGCTCGAGCGCGAGGCCCTGCTCGAGCGGGATCTCGGCGCCGGTCTGCACCGCGCGCTTGAGCAGGCCCACCGACATCGACGCGCGCGCGGGCGGGCAGAAGCTCGCGGCGTACTCGCCCACGCGATCCCAGAAGCCGTCCTTGTCCCAGACCTGCGTCAGCACGCCGAGGCGCAGCGCTTCGTCGGCGTCCACCGTCGCCCCCGTCGCCATCAGCTCGATCGCCTTCGACTTGCCGACGAGGCGAGCGAGGCGCTGCGTGCCGCCGGTGCCCGGCAGCACACCCAGCGCCACCTCCGGCAGGCCGATCTTGCCGGTTCCGCGCGCGGCCACGCGCAGGTCCGCCGCCATCGCGATCTCGAGCCCGCCGCCCACGCAGTGGCCGTGGATCGCGGCGATCACGAGCTTCGGCGTCTGCTCGAGACGCAGCAGGGTCTCGTTGGCATGCAGGCAGAACTGGTACTTGAACGCCGTCGTGACGCGCTGGAGCATCGCGATGTCGGCGCCAGCGCAGAAGAACTTCTCGCCCGCGCCGCGCAGCACGATCACGTGCGTCTTCTCGTCGAAGCGCGCCGTGAGGATCGCGTCGTCGAGGTCGCGCATCATCTCGTAGCTGTATGCGTTCGCGGGCGGGCTCGAGAGCTCGATGGTGGCGATGCCGCGCTCGTCCCGGCCGTAGCGCACGAGGCCGTTCTTCATGGTGTCCATGGCGTCGGACATCTCGCATCGAGCGCCCGAGGTCAAGCCCGGGGCTCGGAGCGTTTCCCCCTCGCCACCAGGGCTGATTTCGAGCGATGCTCCCCGGTCCGATGGACGAGGCGAGGCTGGCGGAACGAGCGACGCGGCAAGGGCTCAGCAAGCTGGGGCTCGGCAAGGGGCGTCCCGATGCCGCCGAGGTGCTCACGCGCATCGGATGGGTGCCGAGCACGGGCGGCTCGCTCGCCTGTCTCTCGCTCTGGCGGCGGACCGGCCTCGTGCCGGGCCAGATCGCGAAGGCGCTGGAGAAGCAGGCGATCGCCGAGGTCGTCACGGTGCGTCGCACGGCGATGTTGGTTCCGGCCGAGGACGTGGTCGTGGCGCTGACGCTCGGCGCCGCGGCGTTCGAGCGCGACGTGCTGATGCCGCTCAACAAGACGGCCAAGCTCGCGCGGCGCGAGCTGATGGACCTCGAGGCGCCGGTGCTGCGCGCCCTCGAGCGCAAGTCGCTCTCGCAGGCGGAGATCGCCAGCGCGATCGGCGCCAAGTCGAAGATCCGTGACCTCGGCGTGCCCGGCCGCGCGAAGTCCCTTCCGACGACGCTCTCGGTCGCCCTCGCGTGGCTCGAGGGCCGGGGCCTCGTCGCGCGTCGGCTGCGCGGCGGCGATCTGCTCGCGGGCGAGCACGTCTACGAGAAGAGCGACCGCCACAAGGCCATCGCGGCGACGCACGAGGCGGCGGCGCTCGACGTGCTCACCGAGCGCTTCGGGGCGTGGCACGGCACGATCGATCCGGCACACCTGGCGGCCTTCGCCGGCATCGGGGTCAAAGCCGCGCGCGATCTCGCCGTGCGTGCCAAGGCCCCGAAGAAGCTGCGCGCGGCGAGCTGCGAGCCGTTTCTGCTCCCGTTCCCCGACCCCTTCACGGCGCTGCTCACGCCCACGGATCTGACGCGACACGGCGGGGCGATGGGGCTCTCGTGGTCCAACGAGAAGCGGGCGCTCGCCGAGCTCCCGACGCTGCACCAGCACACCGTCCACGTCGGCGCCGAAGTGGTCGGGTTCTGGGAGTGGGACGATGCCGACGAGGGTGTCGTGTGGGACGTGCTCCGCGGTCCGACCGGCGCGCCGGCGGCCAAGCTCCCGAAGGCGACGGCGCAGGCGATCGACGCCGACGCGGCCGAGGTCGCGGCGTTCGTGAAGGGCGAGCTCGGCGCAGCCCTGCGCGCCTCCTCGCCCGATGCCGAGAGCGCCCACGGAGAGCGGCTCGCCTTCGTGAAGCGCTCCTGATCGCGCGCCCTCGCTCGCGGGAGCGCCGCGGGTGTGATCCAGCGCGATGGTGAAGTCTTGCGACGAGACTGCTGCGTAGAACGGTCGAGGCGTCGGGCATGTCGCGTCGCGAGACCGGCCTTCAGGCGTCGCCGAGCCCGAGGACGCAGCGGAGCGGCCGACCGGCCGTGAGCAGCGGCCGCAGGGTGAGGTGGCGAGCGTCCGAGCTTGCTCGGACGCGGCATCGAGGCCGGGATCGCGGCGTGTCGCCGCTGAGCACCGCCAGCGATCACACCCGAGCGCCGCCCGGAGAGGCCGTTTTGTTGACCCGCCTTCGCCCGGGCGCGCACAACCGGGCCATGACGGCGAAGAACGACGACGTTCTCGGCACCACGCGCCTCTCCATCTCCGGCGTCAAGCCGACCGTCGCGGTGCGCGTGGCCCAGCGCCGCGACTCGCGCGTGACCGTCGAGCAGCGCCTGCCGTTCCTGGCGATCGGCACCGAGATCGCCGACGAGCGCGGTCAGACCGGGCGCATCGAGCGCGTCGGGGTGGCGCTCGAGGGTGGCGTTCCCAAGCTCGTCCTCGAGCTCGCCTACGACGTACTGCCGCGACCTTCGACGCCGCCGGGGCGGCGTGGCGATCAGACCATCAGCTACGAGCGTCCGACGGTCCCCGAGCCGCTGCGCGCGCGCCGCGCCGAGGGCGACCCGGCCGCGCCCCTCGCAGCCAGCGCCACGCGGAGCCATCCGTTGCGCGTGGCGTTTCCGCTCGAGAAGCGCCGGCCCGCGCCGCAGAGCTGGCTCGCGCGCCTGTTCGCCTCGATCTTCTGACCCGCGCCCCGCTCGGGCTCGCCGGTTTGGGGCGGGCTGGCGCGGGGGCCTGCTACGCTCGGGGTATGCCCTCGATCAAGTGGGTGCGCCCGGCAGGACGCCCGAAGATCTTCTCCGTCTACAAGAAGATCACGTCCATCGGTCGCGCGACCGCGAACGACGTCACGATCGACGACCGCAGCATCGCCGAGCACCACGCGCAGATCGTCTTCGACGGCAAGGCGTTCAACCTGAACGAGGTCGACCTCGAGGCCGACATCCAGGTCAACCAGAAGAAGAAGCGCCGCGTGCGGCTCGAGCACGGCGACCGGATCGACCTGGGCAAGGTCGAGCTGCACTTCTCGCTCTTCGACGAGGCCGACAAGGACGACGACGAGGACGCGAGCGCCACCGGCCAGAGTGACGAGCGATCGGTCGTCGTCGGCCTGCGCCAGCTCCACGAGCTCAGCCACCGGCTGATGCAGGCCCGCGACATGAACGAGAAGCTCTCGCCCCTCATGGACGCGGTGATCGCGGCGACCCACGCCGCCAAGGGCTTCCTGGTCGTGCTCGACGGCTCGGACGCGCCGCACGGCGTGAGGGTCGCGGTGGCGCGCAACCTCGGCGGCAAGAACGTCGACGGCGCGCAGCTCTCGGACTCGATCCTCGCGCGCGTGATCGAGACGCGGCAGGCGCTCATCGTCTCGGACGCGCTCAGCGACACGCACTTCGGGCGCAGCGAGAGCGTCATGAACCTGCAGCTCGCGAGCGTGATGTGCGCGCCGCTCCTGGCCGAAGGACAGCTGCTCGGGCTCATCTATCTCGGCAACGACTCGGTGCGCGGCCTCTTCGGCGAGACGTCGCTCGAGATCCTCTCGATCTTCGCGGCGCAGGCGGCGCTCCTGCTCCAGAACGCGCAGCTGCTCGATCAGCTGCGGAGCGACAAGGGCGCTCTCGAGAAGCAGCTCCACGAGAAGCGCTTCGGTGACATCGTCGGCACCAATCCCTCCCTCGTCGAGGTGTTCCGCAAGGTCGAGAAGGTCGCGGGCACCGACATCAGCGTGCTCATCACCGGCGAGACGGGCACGGGCAAGGAGCTGATCGCGCGCGAGGTGCATCGTCGCTCGCAGCGCAAGGACGGGCCCTTCGTCGTCGTGAACTGCGGCGCGATCCCCGAGAACCTGATGGAGAGCGAGCTCTTCGGGCACGTGCGTGGCGCCTTCACGGGTGCGGTCGCCACGCGGACCGGCAAGTTCCAGGCAGCGCACGGGGGCACGCTCTTCCTCGACGAGATCGGCGAGATGCCGATCGGGCTGCAAGTGAAGCTGCTCCGCGCGCTGCAGGAGCGGATGGTGACGAAGGTCGGCGAGACGAAGCCCGATCGCGTGGACATCCGCGTCGTGGCGGCGACCAATCGCGACCTCGAGGCCGAGATCAAGAAGGGCACGTTCCGCGAGGATCTCTTCTATCGCCTCAACGTCGTGAACCTGCACTTGCCACCGCTGCGCGAGCGCGGCGACGACACGGTGCTGCTCGCGAAGTTCCTGCTCGCGAAGTACGCCGAGGAGCTGAACCCGAAGGTGAAGGGGTTCACGCCCAACGCGCTCATCGCCATCCGCAAGTACGACTGGCCCGGCAACGTGAGGCAGCTCGAGAACCGCCTGAAGAAGGCGATCGTGCTCTGCGAGAAGACCTTGATCGGCCCCGAGGATCTCGACCTCTTCGCCGAGGCGCTCGCGCCCATCCAGACGCTCACGCAGGCCCGCGAGGAGTTCCAGCGTCGCTACATCCTCGAGGTCCTCGAGCGCAACAACGGCAACCGCACGAAGACGGCGCGCGACCTGGGCGTCGACCCGCGGACCATCTTCCGCTACCTCGAGCGCGAGTCGGACGCGCCGGCGCCCGGCGGGGCGGGCGGGGAGCCGGTCGATTGAGCCGAGGGAGCTCCGACGGGGGGCGCCGGGCGCGCACGACAGGGATGTCGTGGATCGCCGACGCGGGTGGCGCGTCGGGGGCGCGATCCGGCCGTGATTCGCGGGGCCCGTGGGCTGGCATCGTGGTTGCTCTGCAGAGGGCATCGATCGGCTCGCGCCCTCGCCGCCGATCCCTCGCTTCGTTGGCTGCCCTGATGCTCTCGAGCTGCCTCATCACGCAACCGGTCCACTTCGACGAGCCGGCCAACTCGCCGCCGGCGATCTACGACCTCGCGACGGGCACGTACTCGCGAACCCAGATCATCTTGCTCTCGAGGCTCGATCCTTCCGGGGGCGACGCGGGCGTCCCGCCGATGACGACCCTGACGCTCGAGGTCGAGGTCTTCGACGCGGACGTGGACCAGCGCCTGTCGTGGATCGCCTACATCGACGACGACAACGGCGCGCCCTGCACGGGCTGCAGCGGCGACCTCGCGCCGACCGGCAACGTCCGCCGCACGCTGACGGCGAATATTCCGCTGGCGACGATCACCGCCGTCGACCCATCCTGCCACCGCGTCGACCTCTACGTGTCGAGCAGCTTCATGCCGGGGCTGCACCAGCCTCGACAGACCGGCGACGTCGACGTCGCGACGTGGTGGATCCGCGTCCAGTCCGACGCCGGCGACAACCTCCAGATGAGCACGTGCCCGGGGCGATGATGACGCTCACCCCACGCAACCGGTTCGTCGCTTCGGCGGTCGCGCTCGCGCTCGCGCTCGGGGGCTGCTCGCTCATCGTCGACGACCGCACGCCGCGCGTGGTGAACCAGTGCGCGGGCGACGTGGACTGCAGTGGCGGCGCGCATTGCGATCCCGTCCGCGCGATGTGCGTGCAGGTGCCCGAGCTGCCCTACGACCTCTGGCTCCAGGTTACGCCGCCGAGCGATCCGAGCGTGACGAGCATCCCCACCGATCTCGGCCCGTACACGAGCTTCGCGGGAGCGATCTCGCTCGCCGTGCCGCGGCCCACGCCCGTGCGCGGCACGGTCCGCCGGGGAGAAGTGCCGGTCAGCGCGCAGATCACGTTCACTCCCACCCAACCGAGCGCGCTCGGCGGACGCGCGGTGATCGCAACGACGAGCGGCGCGAGTGGCGACGTCGACTTCTCCACGCAGCTTCCTTCGCGCGGGACCTACGACGTGCTCGTCGAGCCGATCGGAGCCTTCCGCGCGACCGTGCCGCCGTTCCGCGCCCCGATGCCCCTCATGCTGGGCGTCGGCGGCACCGCGCTCTCGATCGTGCTCCCGACCGACGAGACGCACATCGTCGGCGACCTCGTGGACGACGCGGGCGTGCCCGGCTTCGAGGTGCTCGCCGTCGATCGCGCGACGGGCGCGCGCATCTCCTCGGTCTCGACCACGGGCACCGACGCCGCCGCGCCGGGCCACTTCGACGTGGTGCTCCCCGCGACGGGGAGCGCGTTCGATCTCGTCATCCGCCCCACGGCCGATCGGCAGGCGAGCGGGCTCGCCCCCACGTACCGGATCGCGCCCGAGCTGCTGATGCCCGATGGGACCGGCGCGGTCCGGATCCTCGTGCCAGGCCACCTCGTGCCCGTGCACTGGCGCGGCACGGTCGAGTACCCGGAGACGCGGGGCATGCGCCCCGTCGCGGGCGCCGTCATCCAGCTGCACTCGGAGGACATCGTCGACGCCTCGACGGGCCTCGTGGGCTCGTTCGATCTCACCGTCACGACCGACGCCGAGGGCGTCTACGACGCGATGCTCCTGCCGGGCACGTACACGATCGCGATCGTTCCCTCGGCCGACGAAGAGCTCGGGATCCTCCGCGAGACGCGCGAGCTCCGCGCGACGGCGGGCTCGAACAACGAGATCCTCGGCCACGTGTTCCGCCTGCCGCTCCGCACCGTGCTGAGCGGCGTCGTGCAGTCGCCCGATGGGGATCTGATCCGCGACGCGAGCGTGCGCGCGGTGCCGACCGGCGCGACGCTGATGGGCCTCACCGATCCGGGCGTGACGCGCCTCGCGCGATCGTCCACCGCCACCTCGGGCGCGCTCGGCGACTTCCGCGTCGAGCTCGACGTCGGCGTCTACGACCTCGTGGTGCAGCCGCCGGAGGCGAGCCGCTACCCGTGGAGCATCGTGCTCGACTACGGGATCGGCGGCTCCTCGGCGCCGCTCGCGGACGTGGTGCAGATCGATGCGCCCGTGGTCGTCGAGAGCGATCTGAGCTGGCTCGATGGCGGCGCGCTCGCGAGCGCCGAGGTGCGCGCGTATGCCGTCACGCCCGACCACCGCGTGATCCAGGTGGGCCGCACCACGAGCGATGCCGAGGGCCACGCGCGCCTGCTCGTGCCGCCCATGCTCGGCTCGCACGATCAGACGGCCGCTGCCGCGCGCACGCGCTGATCCGCAGAGAGCGCCCGCCCGGCGAGTGGATCATCCAGCGCGCCGCGCGCGGGGCCCGAGCCCGCGCGCGAGCCATGCGCTCGAGACGCCGAGCACGGCCTCGCCGACGCGCTTCTTCCACGGCGCCACGGTGAAGCCCAGCGCGTCGATGTCGCGATGGTAGAGCTCATCGGCGCGGAAGAAGCGCGGATCGCTCATCGGCGTGGACTTCGAGACGTAGAACTGCACGACCCGCGCGAGCGAGAGGCTCGTGCGCGGGTGCGCCATCGCCGCGTGGAAGCGCGCGACGTCCTTCGCGAGCCGGGCCTCGCGCGCCGCGCTCGGTCGCCAGTCCACCCGCGGCGAGGGCCACACCGACCAGCCGATCTCGGCGACGATGTCGAAGCCCGGCCAGCGAAACCAGCGCATCGCGCGCAACGTGTCGCCGGTCGCGCTGCTCGCGGTCGTGACGAGCAACGCCGGCTTGTGCAGGAACTGCGGGCGGTGCGCGGTCCAGGCCATGCGCTCCATGAGGCGCTTCATCAGCGCGCTCACGTTCCCCACGTAGGTCGGCGAGGCGAAGACGACGCCGTCGGCCTCGCGCATCCGCTGCACGAGCGGCAAGAGCGCGTCCTTGCGCGGGCAGAGCTTCTCGCTCGTCGACTGGCACGTGTAGCAGCCGGTGCACGGCTCGAGATCGAGCTCGCGCAAGAGGACCAGCTCGACGTGATCCCCGTGGTCGCGCGTGAGCCTCTCGCCGATGCGCTCGACGAGCGCCTGGGTGTGGCCGCTCCGCGGGCTGCCGACGATCGCGAGCACCTTCGCCATGCGAGGACTGGCTACGCACCGCGCGGCGCACGACAAGGCACGGAGGCGCGAGCGGCCCTGCCGATCCAGGCTGCGGCGTGCTCCCGCTCCTCTACGAAGAGCCCGGCCTCGTGATCGTCGACAAGCCCTCGGGGCTCGCGGTCCATCGCGGCTGGGACGCGGCGGAGACGAACGCGCTCACGACGCTGCGCGACCAGCTCGGCCGCTGGGTGCAGCCCGTCCACCGGCTCGATCGCGGCACGAGCGGCTGCCTCGTGTTCGCGCTCGACGAGGAGTCGACGCGCGAGCTGAGCGCCGTCTTCGTCGAGGGCACGGTCGACAAGACCTACCTCGCCCTCGCGCGTGGCCGCCTCGCGAGCGAGGGCGGCACCATCGACTACGCGATCCCGCGCTCCGAGGACGGCCCGCGCGTCGACGCCGTCACCGACTGGTGCCTCGTCGCGCGGCTCGAGGGCGCGAGCCTCGTGATCGCCTGGCCGCGCACCGGGCGCCTGCACCAGATCCGCCGCCACTTCCGTCACCTCGGCCACCCTCTGCTCGGGGACACGACGTGGGGCGACAACAAAGCCAACAAGCGCCTGCGTCAGAGCGCCTCCTTGCATCGGCTCGCGCTGCACGCGCTGCGGCTCGCGCTCTCGTTTCGAGGTCACCGCATCGAGGTCGCGTCGCCGGTGCCGGCCGATCTCGCGGAGCCCCTCGGAGCGCTCGGCCTTCCGCGCGACGTGCTCGAGGCGAGCCTCGCGCGGGCGATCGCGGCGCGGCCCGCGTAGCCGCGCGCGCAGCAGGTCTACCGGCGCTCAGGCGAGGCGCGGCGCCCAGGTCTCGAACGAGAACGCCATCTCGGCGAGCGAGCGCGTGTCGCGCGCTGCGGCCACGTCGACCACCACCGGGCGGCCCTTCTTGATCCACCAGCGCGAGATCGGGCCGCTGAGCATCGGGAAGTGCGGCTCCCAGCTCTCGGCGACGCCCGTCTTCTGCGAGAGGGAGAGGAGCGCGTCGAAGGTTCCGTGGGCTTCCGGCATCGTCGTCGTGGTCTGCATGGCGTCCTCGTCTCCGGCCTGGAGTGACCGGTGCCCGAGACCGAGCACGCGGCGGGCCAGGGTCGGCCGTACGAAAACACGAGGGAAACTCCGGCCGGCGAGGGGATCGCCGGCCAGAGTGGCAAGCCGAGCAGCCGGTGACGGTCGTCCTGGCAGCCGGGGACGCCCGGTCAGCGGCAGCCGAGGACCCGCAGGTGCGCATCGACGCTGCCCACCACGAGGCGGTCGCCCGCGGCGGTCACGCGCACGCCGATCGCGCCGGGAATGCGCGTCTGCGCGAGGGTCGCGCCCTCGGGCCCCGAGAGCACGAGCTCGCCCGCCTCGTCGATGGAGGCGATCGCGTCGCCCGTCGGCGTGAGCGCGATCGAGCGGAGCGCCGCATCGCTCGTGCGGAGCAGGCGCGGGCCGTTCTCTTCGAGCGCGAAGAGGCCGTGCTCGGTGGCCGCCACCAGCGTCGCGCCGTCGGCGGTGCGCGCGAGCTCGACCGCGTGCGCGTCCTCGCCGAGCGAGAACCGATTCGCCAGCAGCGTCGGATCCTCGGCGTCCCGCACCTCGACGACCGCCGCGCCGTCCTCGGCGCCAGCGACGTAGAGGCGGCCTTCCTCGTCGAACGCGAGGTCGCGGATGTCGTCGATCGTCGCCGTCAGGTTCCAGCGGGTCTCGCCGTCGAGCGTCTTCACGATCAGGGGCACCACGTCGGGCGCGCTCGGGCCACCTTGCGCGTGGGCGAGCCAGCCGCTCGCCGGCGCGTAGGCCACGGCGGCGATCGGCACGTCGGGATCGGTGCCGCTCAGCACGCTCGCGGTGCCGGCCGACCCGAGGCCCTGCACGAGGCCGCGCACGTCGCCCGCGATGGCGGTCTCGCCCTCGAACGCGAGGTCGGTGATCGGCGCGCCGCCCACCTCGGCGCCGTAGGTGAGCACGCCGGGATCCGCGACACCGACGAGCGTCGCGTCCAGGGTCCAGAACTTCAGCGTCCCGTCCTCGCCCGCCGCGGCGACGAGGCCCGCCGGTGAGAGCTCGAAGCGCAGGAGCGCGCCGTGGTCGTGCTGGTCGTTGTTGTCGACCGAGCCGAGCTCGACGAGCGCGCCTCCCTCGGCGAGGCACGCGCCGAGCGCCGAAGGCTCGGCGGGCGCGCTCGACGGCTCGGGAAGGCCGTGCGCGGAGGTGCAGCCGGCGAGCGCCAGCGAGAGGAACGTGGCGGAGGAGCGTCGGGTCGTCATGCCCTCGACTCTGCGGGCGGGCGCGCCATCCGAGAAATCGAACGTCGCGATGGGACCCATCCGATTCACGAATGGCTGCGGAGCGTCTTTCCCCGGGCGAGGAACGCATCGAGCACGAGGCGCGCCGCCGTCGTCACGTGCAGATCGGCGCGGCGCACGAGCGCGATGCGGTCGTCGTAGGCGGGCAGCTCGCGCGAGGCCAGGGCCACGGTGCCCTTCGCCACGTGATGCTGCGCGACGCGGAGCGGCAGGATGCCGATCCCTGCGCGATCGACGACGAGGCTCTTCACGAGCTCGAGGCTCGCGCAGGGAACGAGGCGCGCCGGCCGCCGTCCGCTCTGCTCGAGCGCGCCGAGGATGAACTGCGTCTGGCGCAGCGCTGGCACGTGGAACAGGGGCTGGGAGGCGACGAGCCCGGCGCTCGCCGTACCGCGCTTCGCGAGCGCCCGATGCGCGACGATCGCGACCCGATCTTCGAAGAGCGGCGTGACGACCGTCTCGGCGTGGCCCTCGGGGTTCACCACGATGCCGAAGTCGATCTTCCGCTCCACGACCGCGCGCTCGACGTCGCGCGAGTTCGCGTTCGCGAGCGCGAGATCGATGCCCGGGTGCGCATCGAAGAGCGCGGCGAAGAGCGGCGGCAAGAGGTACGCCGCGAGGCTCTCGTGGCAGCCGACCGTGAAGCGCCCGCGCGGCTCGTGCTCGAGCCCGGCGATCTCGCGGCGTACGTCGGTCGCCGCGCGCTGGAGCGCGCGCGCGTGCTCGAGCAGCGTCTGCCCCGTCACCGTCGGCCTCACGCCGCGGCTCGTGCGCACGAGGAGCGTCGTCTCGAGCTCGCCCTCGAGCTTGCGGATCGCCGTGCTCACGGCGGGCTGGCTCAGCCCGAGCGCGCGCGAGGCCGCCGTCACGCCGCCGTGCTCGGCGACCGCCACGAAGACGCGGAGCGCGCTCGGCACGAGCGCATCGTTCGAGGGCGCCGCCTCGGAGCCGCGCGGGCGTCCGCGCGTCACTTCCCCTCGAGCTCCTCGATCGTCTTGGGCCAGTTCTCCTTCAACAGGCGCGAGAGCGAGCGATCCGCGAGGAGCTTGCCGCCCGTCTGGCAGCGCGGGCAGTAGTTCGACTCGTTCTCGGCGTAGACGATGCGCTGCACCTTCGTGCCGCAGACGGGGCAGGCCTGTCCGTACTTGCCGTGCACCGCCATCTCGGGGCGAAACGCGGTGACCTTCGTCGGGAAGCCCTCGCCCGTCTCCTTCCGCAGCCGCCCGGTCCACTCCGCGAGCACCGCGAGCGTCGTCTCGTGCAGGACCGCGATCGCGTCGTCGTCGAGCCGATCGGTGCGCGTCACGGGCGACATCTTCGCGCGGTGGAGGATCTCGTCCGAGTAGGCGTTGCCGATCCCCGCGAAGAGGCGCGGGTCGGTGAGCGCCCGCTTGAGCGTGTGGCGCTCGCGGCGCAGCGCCTCCGCGAAGGCCGCGCGGCTCGACCCGATCGGCTCGAGCCCACCACGGGAGAACGCCTCGAGCGCGGCCCGCCCGCGCGCGAGGTGCAGGCTCGCGCGCTTCTTCGTGCTGGCCTCGGTGAGGATCAGGGTGCCGTTGGGGAAGTCGATCGCGAACAGCCCCACCTTGCCGGGGATCTTCGCGCGCGGCTCGTCCTTCCACTGGAAGCGACCGGCGACCATCAGGTGCACGACCGCGAAGAGGTCGTCCTCCAGTCCGAAGATCAGGCGCTTGCCCAGCCGCTCGAGCAGGACGACCTTCTTGCCCACCACGTCGGCCACGCGCGGCTCGACCGAGCGCAGCACGAAGGGGCTCGCCAGGCGGATCGCCTCGATCGGACGGCCCACGATGCGGCGCCCGAGCGCCTCCAGGTAGACCGTCAGATCCGGCAGCTCGGGCACGGGCGCTCGCTACTGCACGCGGCGGTAGAAGATGTCGCCGTTCGCTCCGCCGCGGTGATCGACCCAGACGACGTGGAAGGCGCCGGTGGTCACCCACACGTCCGGGCTCTGCGAGTCGAACGCGCCCGCGGTTCCGGTGTCGAGCCGGTAGTCCTGCGGCTGGAAGCTCACGCCTTGATCGAGCGAGTAGTTCGCGAACACGTCGGTCGCGCCGGAGCGCGAGTCCGACCAGACGGCGGCCACGAGCTGACCCGAGGCGGCGAAGTCGAAGTCGTGGCTGGCCGACGCGCCGGCCGTCGTGCTCGTGTCGAGCCGGATGGGGGCGGCGAACGTCGCGCCGCCGTCCGCGCTCCGGATCACGTAGGGGTCGGGCTGGCCGAAGCGGTAGTCGAGCCAGCCGACGAGCACCACGCCGGCTGCCGGCGACATCACGCTCGGCTCGATCGAGTCGTGGTGCAGCGGGTCCTGATCCAGCTGCACGGCGCCGCCCAGCCACGTCGCTCCGTGATCCGAGGTGCGGTTCATCCACACGTCGAACGAGCCGGCATCGCGATCGTCGATCCACACGACCCACGCGCTGGCGGCGTTCGCGGCCACCGCGGGGCTGAAGCTCGACGAGGTGCCAGCGGTCGTCCCGAGGTCCATGCGGCGCTCGGCGGCGAACGTCATGCCCGAGTTGACCGACACCGCGGTGTAGACGTCGAGCGAGCCGTTTCGGTTGTCGCGCCAGGTGACGTAGACGTCGTTGCCGCTCGCGGCGATCCGTGGCTCGGCGGCGACGAAGTTCGCGCCCGCGAAGGTGGAGAGCTGGGTCGGTGTGTTGGGCCAGCTCGCACCGCCGTCGAGCGAGCGGGCGAAGAAGATGTGCCGCTGGCGCGACGCGGTGAAGGTCTCCCAGACCGCGTACACGTTGGACCCCGAGGTGGCGAGCGAGAGGTTGTAGGAGTCGCGCGTCGAGGTCGCTCCCATCGCGTTGATCTTCACCTCGGCGGCCGGCGTCAGGCCCGAGCTGGTGGAGATCCGCGAGTAGATCTCGCGGTAGCCCGTGCCGCCGCGGAAGTCGGGCCAGGCCCAGAGCACGTTCGTGGTGCCCGTCAGCGCCAGGCCCGGAGCGAACACGGCACCGCCGCCGGCGCTCAGGGGATGGTCGAGCCGCACGGGCGCATCGAAGTTGGCGCCGCCGTCGATGGTGCGCGTCGTGAAGACGTGCGCGCGCGGCGGCATGGTGGCGGGGTCGTAGACGTCGCGCCACGCGACGTGGACACGGGCCGTGGCGCCGCTTCCCGTGCCGAGGATCACCGGGTCGAGCGCGTTCGACACGCCTGCGCCGTGCGTCGTGTCGAGGCGTACGTCGGTGCCGGCCGGCGTGATGCAGCCCTCGTCCTGCTGGCCGTCGCAGTCGTTGTTGCGACCGTCACAGATCGTCTCCGTCGCCTGGTAGGTCGCGGGGTAGTCGCACTGCCAGCCCATCGTGCCCCGACAGATCGGCGTGCGGTTGGCGCACACGCCGGCCGTCTGGGCGCACGTGCCTCCGACGCTCGCCGCGGTGGGCGTCGTCAGGCCGTCGTCCACCGCGCCGTTGCAGTCGTCGTCGACGCCGTTGCACGACTCGGTGATGGGGCCGACGAGCGTGCCGCCGCAGCTCAGCGCGCCCGCGCTGCAGACGATCTGCCCGTACTCGCAGCGCCCGACGTTCGTCGCGCCGCAGCGGTCGCCCACGGTCGGGATCGGCGCCGCGGCGGTGGACTCGTCCGTGCGCGTGTCGCAGTCGTCGTCGACGCCGTTGCACGTCTCGGCGGTGGGCCCGATGTCGCCGCTGCACCCGAGCGCGCCGAGCATGCACACGCGCGTGCCGTGGGTGCAGGCGCCGGTGTCGGTCCCGCAGCTGGTGCCGATCATCGGGTCGGCCTCGTCGATGCGCCCGTCGCAGTCCTGGTCGACGCCATCGCACGTGTCGGGCGAGGCGCTCGGGACGCACGCGTACTCGCAGCCCGTGATCGGGTTGCCGTCGATGTCGACGTAGCCGGGCTCGCAGTCGGCCATCCCGACCGTGCAGATCCCGAGCGTGCAGCGGGGCGTGGCGTGCGGGAAGTTGCAGACCGTCCCGCAGGTGCCGCAGTTCGAGGGGTCGCCCATCGTGTCGACTCCGTCGTCGACCATTCCGTCGCAGTCGTCGTCGACGCCGTTGCACGTCTCGGCGCCGGTCGGCGTGCAGCGCAGCTCGCAGCCGGTCATCGGATCGTGATCGAGGTCCACGTAGCCGGGGCGGCAGCCGGAGAGCTCGCAGACGCCGGCGTTGCAGGCGGCGTTGCCGCCCGGAAACGTGCACACGTTCCCGCAGCGACCGCAGTTGGCGATGCTCGACTGGGTGTCGATGCCCTCGTCCACGCGCGTGTCGCAGTCGTTGTCGCGGCCGTCGCAGATCTCGTCGCCCGAGGGCGGGCACATGTACTCGCAGCCGTTGCTGATGACGCCGTCGATGTCGTGCCAGCCGATCTGGCAGTGATCGACGTCGCAGCTGCCGCCCGTGCAGCCCGGGAAGGCGTGGGGGATCGCGCAGACGTTGCCGCAGCGGCCGCAGTTGGCGGGGTCGGTGTCGATGTCGAAGCCGTCGTCGACGATGCCGTTGCAGTCGTCGTCGCGCCCGTTGCACTGCTCGGTCCCGCTCGGGGTGCAGCCGTCGACGCGGACGTTGGCGTCGCGCGGCGGGCCGGCGTCGCGGCTTCCGGCGTCACCGGCGTCGCCGCGGATCGTGTCGTCACCGCAGCCGGTGAAGCAGTAGGGCTCGACCGCGCAGCCGCTCGCGCCGATCGCGAGAACGGCCGCGGCCGCCACCGTTGCGGCGGTACGCCGGCGCCTCTGCGCGAGCCGGCCCCGCGCCACGAGGAACAGCGCCACGAGGAACGCGGCGAGCGCGGCCGTGCTGCCGGCTCGTCCGGCGCTCGCAGCGCACATCACGCCGCCGGTCGCGAGGCCACGCTCGGGCGCGGCGCCGACACCGGTCCCGCGGCAGGCTCCTCGCGGCACACGAGGTTCGACGGGCAGTCGATCGACGCGCACGGATCGTCGATGCACTCGGTGCCTCGACAGACGCGCCCGATGCCGCACGGCGACGAGCACGCGTTCACCGTGCACGTGCCGTCGATGCACGACTGGGTGGCGTTGCAGCGGCTGCCACAGGGTGCGGCGGTGCACGACCCGTCCACGCAGACCTGGTCGGCGCGGCAGCCCGACGCGCACGTCGCGGTGCACGTCCCGCCGGCGCAGTAGCTCCCGGCCTCGCATGTCACACCGGCGCAGGGGTCGGCCACGCACGCGGGCGCGCCGCCGCTGGCCGGCGTGCGGCAGATCTGGCCGGTGGGGCAGCCCAGGCCGTAGCAGTCGTTGCGGACGCAGGCCCCGTGCAAGCAGGTCAGGCCGGTGCCGCACGTGACGCCCTCGCACGGGTCCTCGCAGAGCCCGGTGAGCGGGTTGCAGAGCTCGTTGCCCATGCAGTTCACGCCCGCGCACATGCCGAGCACGCAGTAGCCGCGGATGTTCATCGAGGGATCGCCGAGCGACTCGTCGCAGACCTGGCCGGGCGGGCACTCGCTGAACTCGGTCACGCCGCACGGGTCGACGCACTGACACTCGCTGGCGAGGCAGAGGCCACCCGGGCAGAGCGAGCCGGTGCTCTCTTCGTCGATGCGGCCATCGCAGTCGTCGTCGAGGCAGTTGCAGACCTCGCGCGAGCCGCTCGTCGAGCCGCGGCAGACCAGCGCGCCGTCGATGCACTGGACCTGGCCGTTGGCGCAGACGATGCCGCCGTCGACCGTACCGCCCGCGTCGTCCACCGGCCCACCGATGCCGCCGTCGGGAAGCGGAACGCAGGACGCGCCGCCGCCGGGGTTGCCGTCGTCGACCACGCCGTCGCAGTCGTCGTCGACGTTGTTGCACGTCTCGGGGCTCGGCATCGGTGCGTCGCAGCCGACCCACGAGCCCGCCATGCACGTCTCGTTGCCGGTGCCGCACGCGCTCGAGCAGAGGCGCGAGAGGCCGTCGTCGACGAGGCCGTTGCAGTCGTCGTCGAGGTTGTTGCACGCCTCGACGCGCGGCGTGGGTGCCGTGCAGCCCACGTAGCTACCGGCGATGCACACCTCGGTGCCGCTGCCGCATGCCGTCGAGCAGGCGCGCGAGAGGCCGTCGTCGACGAGGCCGTTGCAGTCGTCGTCCAGGCCGTTGCAGATCTCGGTGCCGGGCACCGGCGCCGTGCATCCGCCGTAGACGCCGCGCGTGCAGGTCTCGATGCCGCTGCCGCAGCTACTGGCGCAAGCGCGCGTCAGCGTCTCGTCGACGCGCGTGTCGCAGTCGTCGTCGCGATCGTTGCACGTCTCGATGCCGGGGGTCGGCGCCGTGCAGCCGGCCCAGGCGCCGGCGATGCAGATCTCGGTGCCGGAGCCGCAGCTGCTCGTGCAAGCGCGCATCAGGCCGTCGTCGATCGTGCCGTTGCAGTCGTCATCGCTGTTGTTGCACGTCTCGGTGCCCGGCATCGGCGCGTTGCACGCGCCGAACGTGCCGCCGCTGCACATGCGAACGCCCGAGCCGCAGATCGTCGAGCAGGTCTGCGTCACGCCCTCGTCGGTGAGGCCGTCGCAGTCGTTGTCGATCGTGTCGCACGCCTCGGCGCGCGGGTCGCAGTCGGGCACGAGCCCGGTTCCGCGCACCAGCATGTCCTCGAAGTCGTTGTCGCCGCCGCGGAACAGGTCCTCGAAGCCGAAGTAGTACGTGTCGGCCCGGGTCGCGCTCCGATACACCAGGAAGTGCCGGAAGTCGCCGTCGTCGTTCAGCGCCGCGCTGGTGAAGTAGATGCGGTTGTTCGTGTCGAGGCGACCGCCGCACGAGTCGTCGACGTTCCCGACCGCGGGATCGCAGCCGACCTGCGGGAGGCATCCCGTCGGCAGCGCTGCGCCTTCGCCGCCGCCGACCAAGTACTCGGGCGTGCGGAGCCAGAAGCCGATGGGACGCCCGACCGAGAACCCCGACTCGGAGTGGAAGTGGACGGTCACCGATCGGATCTGCGCCATGTCGGTGCACGGGCAGGCGCAGCCGCTGCCGGTCGTGGCGCGGCAGCCGAAGATCGTGTGCAGGTTGGCCGGGTCGGTGACGTCGGTGCCGATCCAATACCAGCCGAAGGTGTTGTGGTACCCGGCGCCTTCGGCGATGTCGTAGAAGGTGACGTCGGCCGTGTGCGCGGTGCTGTTGTAGACGGGCCGGTACGCCTCCGGGAGGATCGCCGCGTTGGAGACCGCGTTGACGGCGCCCGGCGTCGTCTCGGCGGTGGCCGCGAGGTCCAGGCACTGCTGCATGCGCGTCGTCAGCGGCACGACCGTTCCGTCGGCCTGGCTGATGTAGGCGTAGGCGTCGGTCGGCGTGAGGGTCAGGAGCGCGGCGAAGAAGAAAGAAGCGAGCGCGACGAGTCGCGAGCGGCGCGGGTACGGCATCTCTCGATGCTAAGGGCCCGCGCAGAAATTACCAGTCGCCTCGACACCGGGGGTGTGATCGCGGAAGGGGGTCCAGCAGCGACGCGCCGCGATCCCGGCCTTGATGCCGCGTCCGAGCAAGCTCGGACGCTCGCCACCTCACCCTGCGGTCGGTGCTCACGGCCCCAAGGCCGTTCCGCTCCGTCCTCGGGAAGGCGAGGCCTATAGCCAATTGGCCATAGGCCCCGCCGCCAGGCGACGCCTGAAGGCCGGTCTCGCGACGCGACATGCCTGAAGCCTCGACCGTTCTGCGCAGCAGTCTCGTCGCAAGACTTCACCCCCTCCGTGGATCACACCCGACGCGTTTGAGCGTTCTTTGAGCGGCGCGCGCCCGCCCGCCGGGCACGTTCCGCCCATGCGAACACGACGCTCCCTGCTCGCGCTCTTCGCCACGCTCGGCCTCGCGTGCAGCTCGCCCGTGCCGCCCGCGGTCGACGCCGGGACGGCCGACGCGAGCGCAGCGGACGCTCCGCTCGCTGCCGACGCGGGGCCCGTCGAGGTCGCATGGGGTAGCTGCCCCGACCGCTTCCGCGACCAGTGCGCGACCCTTCGCATGCCGCTCGATCACGACGACCCGACGGGCGAGCAGATCGACGTCTTCGTCTCGCGGCGCGGCACCGGCCCGCGCCAGCTCTGGCTGCTCCAGGGTGGGCCGGGCGCCTCCGCGGAGACGTTCTTCGGCTGGCACGAGTTTCTCACCGCGGTCGATCCGGAGCTCGAGGTCTACACGATCGAGCACCGTGGCGTGGGCAGCTCCACGCGCTTGGGCTGCGCGGCGGAGACGGAGGCCTCGCTCGCCGGCGCGACGATCACGCCCGACGAGTGGCCCGCGTGCCAGGCCGAGGTCGTCGCGACGTGGGGCGAGCGCCTCGAGAGCTTCACGACGACGCAGGCGGCCCACGATCTCGCGCTCGCGATCGAGCGAACGCGCCGCCCGGGGCAAGAGGTGTTCGTGTACGGCGGCTCGTACGGAACGTTCTGGGCCAACCGCTACGCCGTGCTCCATCCCGAGCAGCCCACGGGCCTGATCCTCGACGCGCCCGTCGCGCCGGGCAGCGATCTCAGCGTCTACGACCTGCAGTTCGAGCCGATCGGTCGCCGCATCTTCCGGGAGCTCTGTCCGCTGTCGGCCGCCTGCACGAGCCACCTCGGGCCCGATCCCGAGGCCTTCCTCGATCGCGTCTTCGCCGCGCTCGGAGCCGGGCAGTGCCGCCAGCTCGGGGTGGATCTCGCGTCGTGGAAGGTCGTCTTCGGGGTGTTCCTGATGGACTACAACCTGCGCAACTGGCTTCCCGCGTTGATCTACCGTCTCGACCGCTGCTCGCCCGCCGACCAGCAAGCGATCGCGACGCTCTTCGGCAACATCTTCGGCGGCGGCGGGGGCCTGCCGCGCACCTCGCACGTGCTGCAGGTCCATCAGGTGCTCTCGGAGTTCTTCCCGCGTACGCACGTCGACGAGGCGCCCATCGCCGCCGCGCGCCAGAGCGCCATCTTCTTCCAGGACGCGCTCGCCGACGCCTATCGCCTGCAGGACGGCTGGCCGCGCTCGGCGGTCGATCCGCACGCGGCGAGCTACGCGCCGCCCGAGGTCCCGGTGCTCGTGATGGCGGGTGAGCTCGACCCGGCGGCGCCCGTCGAGACGGTGGGCGCGGGCTACCGTGAGCACCTCGCGGGCCCCCACCAGACCTTCGTCGAGATCCCGTACGGCGCGCACACGGTGCTCATGAGCGCGCCGGTCGGCGATGGCACGCCCTCGTGCTCGGTGCAGCTCGTGCGTGCCTTCTTGGCCGACCCGAGCGCGGCGCTGCCGGTCTCGTGCGCGGGCGACGTGCTCGTGCCCAGCCTCGATGCGCCGGCGGACCTGGCGATGCGCTTCTGGGGCACGCCCACCCTCTACGATTGATCCGCAGAGCGCGCTCGCTCCTCGGCCCGTGCGGGCAGGGATGGTGTACCGTCGCTCCGCCATGAGCGATCCGAAGCAGTTCGCGGGCGAGACCTCCGCGACGCGCGCCGTGCACGGAGGCGAGGCCCGCGACCGCGACCACGCAGGGCATCCGCTCGCCGAGCCCATCATCCAGACGGCGACGTACACGTTCGAGTCGACCGCCGCGCTCGTCCTGATGATGGAAGGCAACACCGAGCGCGAGGAGTACGGGCGCTACGGGAACCCGACGGTCCGGACGCTCGAGCAGAAGCTCGCCGCCCTCGAGCGCACCGACGACGCGATCGCCTTCGCGAGCGGCATGGCGGCCGTGACCACCGCGATCCTGGCGCTCACCAAGAGCGGCTCGCACGTGGTGCTCTTCTCGGACTGCTACCGCCGGACGCGGCAGTTCGTCACGAAGGTGCTCGATCGCTTCGGCGTCACCTCGACGCTCGTGCCGCCGGCCGACCTCGACGCGCTCGAGAAGGCGCTGAAGAAGGAGACGCGCCTCGTCGTCAGCGAGGCGCCGACGAACCCCTACCAGAGCGTGGTCGACCTCGATCGGCTCGCGGCGATCGCCAAGGCGGCGCGCGTCAAGACGCTGATCGACGCGACGTTCGCGACGCCGATCAACCTGCGACCGGCCGAGCACGGGATCGATCTGGTGGTGCACAGCGGCACGAAGTACCTGGCGGGGCACAACGACGTGCTGGCCGGCTTCGTCGCCGGTCCGGCAGGCCTGGTCGCGCTCGTCCGCGACCTGCGCCACGTGCTCGGGGGCGTCATGGACCCTCATGCGGCCTACCTGGTGCTCCGCGGCATCAAGACGCTCGACGTGCGCGTGCAGCGCCAGAACGCGACGGCGCTCGCGCTCGCGCGGACGCTCGAAGGACACCCGCGGATCCGCAAGGTCTGGTACCCGGGGCTGCCGTCCCATCCGCACCACGAGGTGGCAGCGCGGCTGATGACGGGGTTCGGCGGCGTGGTCACCTTCGCCGTGCAGGGCGACCTCGCGCGCGGGAGCCGCTTCGTCGACGCGCTGCGGATCCCACGCATCGGGCCGAGCCTCGGAGGGGTCGAGTCGCTCGTCGAGCAGCCGGCGCTGATGAGCTACTTCGAGCTGTCCACCGAGGACCGGGAGGCGATCGGGATGACCGACGACCTGGTCCGTTACGCGGTCGGCCTCGAGGACGCCGACGAGCTGATCGCCGACGTGCTGCGCGCGCTCGAAGTGCCCTGAATCGCCCGGTTCCGGCGCGGTTCTCGGCTCGTCGAACGGCACTGGATCCTCCGTATTCTCGCGTCTATGCTGCGCCGCCCGGCGGCTCGCGTCCGAGACCCTCCGCCGCGGCGCGAACGACGTTGAGATGAGCGAAGACAAGAACGACGCGGAGCCGACGGCGGCCCCGGAGACCGAGACGCCGGCCGAGCCCCCGGCCTCGAACGGCGCGGCCGACGAGGCGAGCGAGTCGGCCGGAGCGGCCGAGAACGGCGCCGAGAAGAAGTCAGAAACCGAAGAAGAAGAAGGCGGCCGAGGCCGGCGGGGAGGGCAGTGGACGCGGCCGAGCCGGGAGAAGGCGGGCGAGCCTGGAGAAGGCGGGCGAGCCCGAGAAGGCGGGCGAGCCTGAAAAGGTGGGCGAGAGCCCGAAAAGGCGGGCGAGCCCGAGAAGGCGGGCGAGCCGGAGAAGACGGCCGCGGCGGCGAGAGCGCCGGCGCCCTCGCCGGAGCGGCGCACCGACTCCCCGTGGCCGGGGATCGTGCTCCTGGTCGTCCCGCTCGTCCTGCTCTTCCTGATCATGGCGTACCACGAGCAGGTCCCGCGCGGGCCGCTGTGGGGGATCCTGCTCACGCTCGCCGCGACCCTCGGCTTCGCCGACGTGATGGGTGTGCTGCGCGTCTCGTCGCTCTCGCCGGCCGACCGCGAGAAGGCGATCGACTGGCGCAAGACGTGGCTCGCGCCGATCGACCGCGAGCCGATGGTCCTCGCGCCGATCGTGACGATCCCGCTGGGGATCGCCATCGCGGTCGCGGGCGCGCTGCAGCCGAGCTGGGCGGCCTTGCCGGGCTTCATGCTCGCCGCGATCCTCGTGCTCGCGCCCGCGGCCATCCGGAGGCCGGGCCTGCTCGTGTTCGTCGTCGGTGCCGGCATCGTGCTGCCGATGCTCGGGGCCTACGGCCTCTGGGACCCCTGGGAGACGCACTACGGCGAGGTCGCGCGCGAGATGCTCTCGCGCGACGACTGGATCAGCACGTGGTGGGCCCACGAAGAGTGGTTCTTCAGCAAGCCGGTCTTCATCTTCTGGATCGAGGCGCTCTCGATGGGCGCGCTCGGGGTGAACTTCCATCCGCACGGGATGCTCCCCGGACCGAACGGCGGGATGCTCCACCCGGAGTGGGCCGTGCGCTTCCCGCACTTCCTGCTCTCGATGGGCGCGCTCGTCGCCGTCTACACGCTCGTCTCGCGCGTGTGGGGCAAGCGCCAGGGCGCGCTCGCGGCGATCGTCATCGCGACGCTGCCGCACTTCTTCATGCTCTCGCACCAGGCGATCACGGACATGCCGTTCGTGAGCACCATGACGATGGCGATGTGCATGTTCGGCCTCGCGGCTTCCGAGTCGCCCGACCGCGAGGTGCGCATCTATCGCTTCGGGCCCTTCGCGGTGTCGGCGCGCACGCTCGCGCTCGGCCTCCTCTTCGCGATGTGCGTGCCGCAGACGCTCTACCTGGCGTCGCGGAACGTGACGCTCGTGACGGGCGGCTTCTCGTGGCACCACGACTCGTTCCTCTTCGGGTCGGGCGGCGGCAACGCCGGCAACCCCGGCAACCCGGCGCCGCGCACGGTCGAGCCCTACCTGCAGGGCCTCGGCGCCGAGCCGCTCGCGCAGGCGCTCTACTGGACGCTCGGCCTCGTCCTCGTGCTCTGGGTGTTCCGGCGCGAGAAGCGCGCGCAGTCGCTCGCGATGCTGGGCTTCTACGTCTTCTGCGCGATGTCGTTCATGGCCAAGGGCCTGCTCGGCTTCGCGCTGCCGGGCCTGGTGGCGCTGCTCTTCCTGATCGCGGCGCGCCGCTGGGATCTGCTGGTCGAAGGACGCCTCCGCGTCGCCGTCGGCATCGTGGTCGTGCTCGTCGCGGGCTGGCCTTGGTACGTGGCGATGTTCATCCGCCACGGCACGGCCTTCACCGATCGCCTGCTCATCCACGATCACTTCAACCGCCTCGCGGCGGGCGTGCACGGCGACAACAGCACGATCGAGTACTTCTTCGAGCAGCTCGGCTACGGCCTGTTCCCGTGGATCGCGCTGGCGCCGCTCGCCGTCGCCGCGTGGATCCGCTTCGGCACGCACCGCAAAGGATCGAACGACGACCCGCGCGCCGATGCGCAGCGCGACGTGATGATGATCGTCGGCCTCTGGGGAACGAGTGCGTTCGTGCTCTTCTCCGCGATGCAGACGAAGTTCCACCACTACATCTTCCCGGCCGTTCCGGCGGCGGGCATCTTGGTGGGCCTCGCGATCGACCCGCTGATCGGCGAGGAGCCGGCCGAGCTCCCCAAGCGCGTGCTCGGCACGCTGGCCGCCGTGGTGGCGCCCATCCTCGCGGTCCTGGGCGTCGCGGGGTGGTGGGGCGATCCGCGGGGCCTCGTCCCGCTCGACGAGCCGCATCCGGCCGACTGGGTGCTCGCGCATCCATGGCCGAGCGGCCTCGTCGCCGCGCTCCTCGGAGGTGGTGTCGTGCTCGCGGGCCTCGCGTGGTGGACGCTGCGCCCCGAGAAGCGCGAGGACCCGTCGAGCTCGGAGGGATGGCTCGCCAGCGTCGCGCTCTTCGCGGCGCCGGCGCTCGTGGCGCTGGTCGGTCGCGACCTCGCGTGGTCGACCGAGTCGCATCCGTGGGGCGAGGAGCGGCTGATCCACCTCTTCGTCTACAACTACCAGCGGCCCTGGCCGCCGAACTTCGACTACCGGCCGATCCTGACGGGCTTCGCCATCGTCGCGGCGACGACGATCGGCCTCGCGGCGATCCGCGAGCTGCGGCCGGTGATGATCCGCGCCTTCCTCGGGACCGCGCTCGCGCTCGCCGTCTGGAGCCTCGACTTCTATCTCGTCGACCTCGCGCCCCACTGGGGCCAGCGCGAGATCGTCGAGGCGTACTACCGCGAGCGCGAGCCGGGCGAGCAGATCATCGCCTGGCAGATGAACTGGAAGGGCGAGAACTTCTACACGGGCAACGGCGTGCTCACGTTCGTCGACCTCGACACGCGGCCGCTCACCGAGTGGACCTCGCACCACCCGGGCGAGCGCGTGTTCTTCCTGCTCGAGCACTCCCGCGTGGGGAGCCTCCGCAGCACGCTGCACGGCGCGACGGTCACGAACGTCACCGACGAGCTCGTCGACAACAAGTTCGTGCTCGTGGTCGCGCAGCTGCCGGGCGTGCGCGGCTCGGCGGCGACCCCGCAGGCGCCCGACCCGCGAGCGCTGCGCCCGCCGACCACGCCTGCGCCGGTGCCGGCGCGGCCGTCGCCGGTGACCGAGATCCCGCCGGGCGTGCCGACGGCGCCTCCGCGGTGATCGCGTGAAGCGTCGCCTCGCGCTCTCCGCGCTCGGTCTCGCGCTCGCCGCGCCGCGCCTCGTCCTCGCGCAGGACGAGGCCGCGGTGCCCGAGCACAACCGCGCGAGCCTCACCGCGCCGCCGCCGCGCCCCCCGCTCGGGACGGCAGCGGGAAGGGCACAGCGCCTCTTCGACGCGATCGTGCGTGACGATCCGGCGAGCATCGACGACTTCTTCCTCTCGCGCGAGGCCTTCCGGCTGATCAAGCGCGTGCCCGATCCGGATCCGCTCTGGGAGCGCCTGCACCGCGCCTACGTGACGGACATCCACACGCTGCACGCCTCGACCGCCGACCTCGACCGCGCGAGCTTCTCGCGCCTGCGCTTCACCGGACGTCGCGGGTGGGTCGTCGTCGGCGAGGAGGCGAACCGCTTGCCCTACTGGGCGCAGCGCCACTCGCTCCTCGAGTACCGCGTGGGTGGCGAGACGCGCTCGATCGAGGTGCGCACGATGATCACGTGGAACGACGAGTGGCTCGTCACCCACTTGTCCGAGTTCCATCGCTGACGGCGGTCGGGCGGTCGGGCCCGCGGCTCCGCTCACGCGCCGGGCATGATCGACGCGCGCGGCACGCCCTGCAGCTCGATGATCATCCCGCGGCGGGTCGCCACGCCTTCGAAGTCGCGGATGGCCTCGCGCACCTCTTCGGAGACGAAGTCGGCCTGGCCGCGCGCGATGACGATGCGCTTGGTGCCGTCGGGCGTGCCGTGGAGGGCGTCCACGAGCTGTTGCTTGTGGAAGAAGTACGCGTCTTTCTCGAGCGCGATGGTGCGCACGCCGGCGCGGTCGGTGATGCGCATCGCGTTCCGCATGGCCTCGCGGACCGTGAAGGCGAGGCCGACGACGATCCCGATGCAGACGCCGATGATGAGGTTGGTCAGCAGGATGCCGAGCAGCGTGGCCGCGAAGGGGACGAAGGCACGGGCGCCCTTGCGCCAGAGCACGGGCATGATGGGGAGGTTGGCGAGATCGAGGCCCGTCAGGATGAGGACGGTGGCGAGCGCCGCCAGCGGGATGTGGTTGAGCAGCGGCGCGAGCAGCAGCATCGCCGAGAGCAAGAAGAACCCGTGGATCAGCGAAGACTTGCGCGTCTTGGCGCCCGCGCTCGCGTTGGCACTGCCGCGCACGATCACGCTCGTCACCGGCAGCGCACCGAGCATCCCTGCGGCGAGGTTCGCCACTCCCTGCGCGATGAGCTCCCGGTTCGGGTCCGAGTGCCGCTTGTCGGGGTCGATGCGGTCGATGGCGTCGATCGACAGCAGCGACTCCAGCGACGCGACGCCCGCGATGACCAACCCGAGCGTCCAGACGTGTCGCTGCAGGAATAGGTCGGCGGGCGGCGGCCGGATCGCGCTGAACGCGTCGCCCGGAACCTGGACGAGGTGCTGGGGCCCGAGCGCGAGCGCGGGGGCCCAGCGCTCCAGCGCCAGCTGAGCGAGCGTGCCCACGATGACGACGAGCAAGGGCGCCGGCATCCACCGACGCGGGGTCCACAGCTTCCGGCGAGCGGCGAGCAGGATCGCGGTCGAGATCGCGCAGACCAGCACCGAGCCCCACTGGAAGAAGTCGAGGGCGTTCCAGAGCGCGGTGAACGTGTTCTCACCCTGTGGCTCGAAGAACTCCTCGCTGTCGAACGCCTCCGCGTCGTAGCCGATCGCGTGCGGCAGCTGCTTGAGCACCAGCATCAGCGCGATGCCCGCGAGCATCCCGCGGATCACCGTCGACGGGATGAAGCTCGAGAGCACGCCCGCGCGTACGAAGCCCAGGCCGATCTGCGCTGCGCCGGCGACGACGGTGGCCGCGCATACCGTCGGGAAGTCGTGGGTCGTGACCGCGGTGGCGACGACGGTCGCCAGGCTCGCGGTGGGACCGCTGACCGAGAGCGGCGACCGGCTGAGGATGGGCGCCACCAGCCCGCCGATGACACCGGCGAGCAAGCCGGCCGCGAGCGGAGCGTCCGAGGCGAGCGCGACGCCGAGGCAGAGCGGGAGGGCGAGCAGGAAGACCACGAGCCCGGCGGGCAGGTCTCGGGCGAGATCGATCCGGAGCTGATGGAGCGTCACGACGCCACCTCGCTCTCGTGCGCGTCGGAGTCGTCTTCGACCCGTGGCGGCGCGGGGATGCGCGACAGGCGCGCCGCCGTCTCGCCGATCACGACGTAGCGCTCGTGCTCGGCGCTCCACTCGAGGACCTCGGCGCGCTCGACGTCGTAGTACCAGGTGGCGAGCGTCAGCTCGCCGCGCTCGAGGGCCTTCTTCACGACCGGATACGTCTTGAGGTGGTCGAGCTGCCGCACGCCGGTCGCGCGGACCATGTCGTCGACCGAGGGATAGGCGGTCGGATCGCCCACCAGCTCGCGCGCGCCCTTGGCCCAGTGGCGCAGCGCGCCGAGCTCGTCGGGGATGCCGCCCTTCTTCAGCGCGCTGATCGCGCCGCACTTGGCGTGACAGCAGACCACGACGTTGCGCACGCCCAGCACCTCGAGCGCGTACTCGAGCGCCGCGCCCTCGTCGTTCAGCGTCTGGTGGCCATACGGCGGTAGCAGCGCCCCGATGTTGCGCACCACGAAGAGCTCGCCCGGCTGCGTGCCGGCGAGAAGCGAGGGGACCACGCGGCTGTCGGCGCAGGTGAGCATGAACGTGTGCGGCGCCTGGCCGGCTGCCAGCTCGGCGAGCAGCGGCGAGAGCGCCTTGCGCTGCTCGGCCCGGAAGCGCTGGACGCCCTGCACGAGCTGCCTGCGCCCGTGCGCGAGGCGCGATCGATCGAGGATGCGATCGAGGTCCGCTTCTCGGGCCGTCAGGAGCGAGGCGATCGCCGGCGCGAGATCCCGGATGCGCGCGTCGAGCTCGGCGCTGGCCCCGAGGATCGCGACCTTCATCCCGCGCCCCTGGGCGCGCGCGACGAGGCTCGCGAGCGCGTCGATCGACGTCGGGTCGGCGGCGTCCACGCGGCGCAGGTCGATCACCAGCCCGTGCGTCGTCGGCAGTCGTGCGATGCGTCGCCCGAGGGCCTCGATCTGCGCGGTGGCCAGGAACGTGAGCGAGCCCGAGAGCGTGGCGCTGTGCGGCACGCCGTCGTGCCCGATCTCGAGCTCGGCGCGCACCCGCGTGACCCGGTAGAGCGCGGCCGCGAGGGCGACCACGATGCCGGCTTGCACGCCGAGGCCCACGTCGAAGGCCACCATGAGGACGACCGTCGTGACGATCGCGCGCGCTTCGCCGCGGTTCGATCGCGCCGCGCGGACGAGCGTGACGACGTCGATCGTCCGGATCGCCAGGCCGATGCCGATGCCGGCGATCGCCGCCACCGGGAGCATCGCCAGCACCGACGCCCCGAGCCACGCGATGGCGAGCGCCACCAGCGCGCCCACGAGCGCGGCGCGCCGCGTGCGGGCCCCGAGGGCCACCGCGACCTCCGTGCGATGCGGAACGCCCGTCGCCGGAACGCCGCCCACGAGCGCCGCCGCGAGGTTGCCCAGGCCTTGACCGATGAGCTCCTGGTCGGGATCGGACGCGCCGACGACCGCGCGCTCGCGATCCACGCTCGCCGCGTTCGCGAGCGACTCGAGCGAGGCGACGAGACAGACGGCCAGCGCGTCGAAGACGAGATGGGTGCCGTCGCGCGGCCAGGCGGGCATCGTCCACCGCGAGAACGGCGGATCGACCGCGCCCAGCGCCGGCCCGGCCGAGCCGGTCTCGCCGATCGCGATCACGAGCAGCGTCGGCACCAGCATGGCCACCACGGCCCACGGGATCCGCGGCATGCGCGTCGGCCCGAGCCAGACGAGCGCGGCGCCGATCGCGGCCAGGACGATGGCCAGGGGCTGCGCGCTCGACACGTAGGTCGAGAAGCGGAGGACCACGTCGAGCGTGTGCGACTCGTCGGTGGCCGGGAGGCCGAAGACGCGCGGTAGCTGGCTCAGCACGAGCGTGATGCCGATGCCGGCGCGGAAGCCGCGAAGGACGCTGGGAGGCACGACCCGCGCGATCGCGCTGAGCCCGAGCGCGCCGAGCGCGATCTGACACGCGGCCGCGAGGCCCACGACCACCGGCAGCGCCGCGACACCGTGGCGATCGACGATCTGCCCGACCAGCACGGCGAGCATCACGGCCGGCCCCGTGACGGTGACCCGCGATCCGCCGAAGAGCGCCGCGACGGCTGCGCTCACCACGGCGGTCGCGAGGCCGACCCCCGGCGGCACGTCGCTCGCGAGCGCGACCGCCAGCGAGATCGGGATCGCGCTGGCGCCGACGGCCAGCCCGGCCAGCAGGTCGGGCCCGAGGTGGGCCGCGCGGAACACGTTGGCCCACTCCTGCGAGAACAGCGAGCGCGCGCGAGAGACGCGCGAGCCGACGTGGGCGACACCGGGAGGAATCGAGAGCGAAGAAGGACGGAACGACTCGGTCGAAGACACGGCAAGACCTCGGATGGCGACGGAACGTTCATGAGCGCGATTCCGTCCCTCCGGCGATACGGGGGGACGGGCGCGCGGCGTGACGTTCAGCCGGCGATCGGAGGGCGGTGGCTCAGCTCGAGGTGCGGGGCGGCAGGCGCGCTGGGGGCGTGGAGCCACCAGCGCGTGGTCGTGACGAGGGGCGCCCAGTCGTGCCCGGCGAGATCGAGGATGGCCAGCGGCTCGTCACCGCAGAGGTCACGCTCGTCGAGGTCACGCTCGTCGAGATCGTCGTCTTCGGAGGCCGAGCGCGAGTCGCCCTCGGGCGTCGCGTCCTCGTCGTGGGCGGCGCGCTCGTGCGACGCGGCCTCCCATCGCGCGGTCTCGTCGTACGGGTGCGCGAGCGCGAGCGCGCCCGGCGTCGCCGCCGACAAGGCCGCAATCGCGAGGGAGCCCAGCACTGCCACCCAACGCATCCGACCCACGAGATAGAGGCGAGCGGCGCGCGGGTCAAGATGCCTCGCGCTCGAAGGACGCGATTCGATGCGCGCTGGCTGCCTTGTACGACATCCTGCGCGTCACTCCTCCCACGTAGCGCCAGCCGGTTCCGTCGTGAGCGAAGCTCGAGAGCTCGGCGAAGCTCGCGTCGCGCCCGCTCCAGCGCATGGTGACGTGGAACAGGACGCGGGCGATCCCGTCCGCATCGGGGCCGTCGCGGTCGAGGATGGCGAGCGAGTCGTAGCGAGCGTGCTTGGCGCTCGCGGCCGCCGAGCGTATCCACGCGGCCTCGCCCTGCGCGTGATCGTCGTGGTCCGGGTGCAGCGTGCGGAACAAGTAGGGCAGCTCGTTCCGTGCGAAGGCGGCGAAGCGCGAGCGCATGAGCGACTCGGCATCCGGCGGCTCGGCGCCCGCGTGGAAGCGCTCGCAGCAGGCCGCGTAGGGACGTCCGGAGCCGCAGGGGCAAGGCGGGGCGGAGCTCATGACGGCCTCGTACCGCGGATCGGTCCATCGAGCCGCGCGGCGGGCTTCCGTCCGCCGGACGTGTACTCTCGCCCTCGGTGGACGACGACCGACGCACCCGGCTGGCGACGCGGCTCTCTCTCGCCTCGCTCGTGCTGGTCGTCCTCGCCTGTGCGCTCGCGCCGGGCCTGGCTTGGGCGCCCGGCTCCGACGCGCTGGACGCTGCTCCGCTCCTCGCGCGCCGGCGCACCCTCGCGGACGCGACCGGGATGGCCGTCGCTCCCGATGGCCCCGGCGCCGTGATGGTCTCGACCGGCGATGGAGGCGGTGCGGGGCGCATCGAGGGGCTCGACGCGGCGCCGCTGCGCGTGCGGCGCGCCCGCTACCGCGAGGCGGATGGCTGGGAGATCGGGACCGCGCCTGGTCGCCCGGCGACCTACGTCGACGCCAACGGGATACGGCTCGACGATGGAATGAGCGATCGGCTGCGATCGCGTACCTGGCCGGCGGTCACGGTCGTGGCGGGCCTCGGCGGCGTGGCGTGGGTGTTGGCGCGGCGCCGGCCGGAGCCAGGGGCACCGCCTTGGGCTGCCGCGGCGCTCTTCGCGCTCGCGTCGGTGCTGGCGATCGTGCGGTGGATCGGGGAGGGAAGCGGATGACGGCAAGCATGCGGAGCGCTCGGTGGCTGGTCGCGGTTGCATTGCTCTTGCTCGTGCTGGCCGGGGCGCAGCGCGCTGCGGGGCAGGACGACGACACGGGGGGCTCGTTCGAGTCGAGCGACTGGGGCTCCTCGGGCAGCAGCGACTCGTGGGGCTCGGGCAGCAGCGACTCGTGGGGCTCGGGCAGCAGCGACTCGTGGGGCTCGGGCAGCACCGACTCGTGGGGCTCGAGCTCGGGGAGCGACTCGTGGGGCTCGAGCTCGGGGAGCGACTGGGGATCGGGAAGCGGATCGAGCTATCCGCGCACGGACTACGACACGTCCGCGGGCAGCGGTAGCTACGCGCCGGCGCGCAGCCACTCGACGGACACGGCGTTCTGGGTCTTCATGGCCGTCCTCCTGGCCATCCTGGCCATCCCGTTCGGGCTCTTGCTCGCGGTGCGCCAGTCGATGCAGGCGGCTCGGTGGGCGCAGCGCGACGACGGCTACGTGCGCGTCCCGGTCCGCGGCCCCTCCGTCTCGCCCACCGGCGGTCGCGTCGACGTCTCGATGCTGCAGCTCGCCGTCGACTGGCGCGCGCGCAAGTACGTGCAGGCGAAGCTGGACGAGCTCGCGCGGAGCGGCGACACCAGCTCCAAGCACGGGCGCGCCCGCTTGCTCTCGGCGACCACCTCGGCGCTCCGCGCCGTGAAGCTCGCGTGGCTCTACGCCGGGGCGCGCAACTACGCGCCCATGCCGAAGGGGCTCGCGCAGCAGGAGTTCCAGACGCTCGCCAACGACGTCCGCGCTTCGTTCCGGAAGGAGATCGTGCGGGCCGAGAACGGGCGCGTCGTCACGGTCGAGACCAAGGGCGTCGCGCGAGAGAGTGATGGGCCGGGCATCGTGCTCGTCTCCGTGATCGTCGCCTCGTGGCGCGAGATCTTCGACGCCGACGCGCGCCGCGCCCCCTCGATCGAGCGCCTGCTCGCGAGCCTCGAGGCGCTCTCGCCCGACGACGTCATCGCGCTGACCGTCGTCTGGACGCCGGCCGCGGCCGAGGACCGCATGAGCACCGACGAGCTCGAGCGACGCCACCCGCACGTGGTGCGCATCGGCGAGATCGGTGGGCGGGTCTTCTGCGGCTACTGCAGCGGCCCGTTCGCGCAGGAGCTCGAGAAGTGCCCGCACTGCGGCGCGCCGAACGACGCTCGGCCTCCGGGCGCTCCCTCCGCGTGAGGCGCGCGCCCTCTCGCGGGAAAACGCTGCGCGGTGCGCAGGGCCGTGCACAACGCCGCGCGCCGAAGTCCGCCGAGATCGGCCCAGAATCGCGTGGCATTTCGTCGGCGCCGTCGAGCGCGAGGCCGCGCCCGCTCCTTGCAATACCCGGCGCATGCTTGATCGCTTCGGTGCGCTCTGGTGGGTCTTCCTCCTCCTCGCGAGCGGCGCCGGCTGCTCCGCGGTCATCTCGCCCGATACGGCGCGGCTCGGCGGCGACGCAGGCCCGACCGGAACCGGCGGCCGCGACGCCGGCCCGATGGGAATCGACACCGGGCCGGGAGGATGCGGCGCCGGGCTCCCCGCCTGCGGCCAAGCGTGCGTGCAGCCCGCCACCGACCCGCAGCACTGCGGCGGTTGCGCGACGGTTTGCGCGACTGCGCAGAGCTGTGTCTCCGGGATCTGCACGGGCGGCGGCGGTGTGCTCGGCAACCCGACCGACTGCGGTCCCTCGCACGCCACGTGCGGCAGCCTCGAGGTCTGCGTCTCGGGCGCGTGTGTGTGCCGCCCGCCCTACACGAGCGTCGCCGGTCGCTGCGTCGACCTCGCGACCGATCCGCAGAACTGCGGCACCCCCGGCAACATCTGCCAGGGCAACTGCGCCGCCGGCATGTGCGTTGGCGGTGGCTGCCCCTCGGGCACCACGAGCTGCGACGGCGCGTGCGTGGACCTTCGTCGCGACCCGGGGAACTGCGGCGACTGCGGGCGTGCGTGTCGCGCGGGCGAGGTCTGCGTGGGCGAGTGCCGCCGCGCGACGATCCCCACCGGCTGCGCGAGCTGCCCGTGCGCGAGCTGCGACGGGGCCCAGTGCTGCAGCTATCCGCGGCTCGGCGTGCCGATCTGCGTGAACGCCGACACATGCCCGTGAGCGGGTGGCGTCACGTTCCGCAGAACGTGCGATAGCGCCACTGCTGCTCGCCCGGCGCTTCGGCCAGCTCGGCGTGCCCGGGCTGGTCGTCGTAGGGGCGCGCCAGCACGCGCACGAGGCGCTCGAGCGGCCCGAGGTCGTCGTCGGACGCGGCCGCGATCATCCCTTCGATGCGGTGATTGCGCGGGATGAACGCCGGGCTCGCCTGGCGCATGCGCTCGCTCGCCTGCGCGCGCGCCGTAGGATCGCTCGGGAGGCGGGCCTCCCAGCGCTCGAGCCACGCGTGCGCCTCGGTGCCGCCGCCGAGCAGGGCGAGGAGCTCGGCGCCGCGCGCGCGATCGAGCGCCGCGCCCGCGAGCACTCGGAAGGTGCGCGTGAAGTCGGCCTTGGCGCTCGTCATCGCGTCGAGCAGCGTCTCGGCCAGGCGCGCGAGGTTCCACAGCGCGATCCGTGGCTGGTTGCCGAACGCGTAGCGTCCTCCCTCGTCGATCGAGCTGAAGACGCGCCCCGGATGGTAGGCATCGAGGAACGCGCACGGGCCGTAGTCGAGCGTCTCGCCGGCGATGGACGTGTTGTCGGTGTTCATCACGCCGTGCACGAAGCCGACGCCCATCCAGCGCGCCACCAGGCGCGCCTGGGCGTCCAGCACGGCCTCGAGGAAGGCCAGCGCCGGTCGATCCGCCCGCGCGCACTCCGGGTGGTGCCGCTCGATCGCGTAGGCGAGCAGCGCCGCGAGCCCTTCGCGGTCGTGGCGGGCGGCGAAGTACTCGAACGTGCCGACCCGGAGGTGGCTCGTCGCGATCCGCGTCAGCACCGCGCCGGGGAGCGCTCGCTCGCGCAGCACGGGCTGCCCGGTCGCGACGGCGGCCAGCGAGCGCGTGGTCGGGATCCCCAGCGCGTGCATCGCCTCGCTGACGACGTACTCGCGCAGCACCGGACCGAGCGCCGCCCGTCCGTCGCCGCCCCGCGAGAACGGCGTGGGCCCCGAGCCCTTGAGCTGGACGTCGCGGCGCACGCCATCGCTACCGACGACCTCGCCGAGCAAGAGCGCGCGCCCGTCGCCGAGCTGCGGTGAGAAGCCGCCGAACTGATGGCCTGCGTACGCGAGGGCGATCGGCTCGCTCCCCTCGAAGACGCCGTTGCCCGCGAGGCGCGCCACGCTCTCGGGCGTGCGTAGCTCCTGCGGGTCGAGGCCGAGCGCGCGCGCGAGCGGCTCGTTGAGCGCGAGCAAGCGCGGGCGCGCGGCCGGGGAGGGCGAGACGCGCCGGTAGAAGCGCTCCGGCAAGCGCGCATAGGAAGTGTCGAACGCGAAGGGCATGGGCACGGCAAGCGTGGCGCGCCCTGCCCGCGCCCGCCTCCGCCGTTCGGGGGGGATGCGATCGCGACCGTGGCCGCGCCGGCGTGGGTCGGAAACGCGCACCCGCGCCTCGCTCCGCCCGCGGCCCGCGGTAGGCTCCGGCTCGGATGAGCATCTTCGACCGCGCGGCGCGCTTCCTCGACGACGTGCTCCTCTTGCCCGAGGATCTGCGGGCGCGGGTGGAGCGCGCCGAGGAGGCGCTCGCCGAGGGACGCCACGCCGACGCCGAGCGCGCGTTCCGCGCGGCGCTCGAGACGCGGCCCGGGATGCACCGCGCGCAGGTCGGCTGGGCACGCGCGCTGCTCGCGCTCGGCGACACGGACACGGCGCGCATCGCGATCGCCGAAGCACGCCAGACCGATGCCGAGGACCCGGCGCTCGCGGTGCTCGCGGGTCGCATCGCGCTCGAGGCCGGCGACGTCGCCACGGCGATCGTCGCCTCGCGCGAGGCGCTGCGGAGGCTGCCGGCCGATCAGGGCGCGCTCATCGCCGAGGCGTGCGTGGTCCGCGCGAGGGCGGAGTGGCGTCGCGGGCGTCCCGATCGCGCGGTGCGCGAGCTGCGCAAGGCCATCGCGGCGGCGGGCGAGCGCGCGACCGATCTGCCGATCGAGCTCGGGTCGCCCAGGCCGTGCGCACGGCCCGCGGGCTCGTGAGCCGGGATCTCTCGGACGTGCTGGCGCGGCGCCTGGGCCTCGCGCTCACGCGGGCCGGGGAGCGCGAGCTCGCCGAGAGCCTGCTGGCGCGCGCTGCGGCGCAGGGAGACACGGCCGCGCTCGCCGCCTCGGCGCGCCTGCACATCGACAAGGGCGAGCTCGCCGTCGCCGAGGCGCAGGCCCGCATGGCGGTCGCGCGCGGTGGCGGCGCGAAGGCGCTCGTCCTCCTGGCCGACGTCCTCTCGCGCTCGGGCCGCGAGGCCGAGGCCGCGGAGGCGCTGCGCACGGCCGCCGAGAGCACGACGCCGATCGATCGCGCCCTCCTCGTCCGCGCGGCCTCGCTCGTCCCGCTGACCGATGCGCGCGAGGTCGTCCGCTACGCCGATGCGCTGGGCGCGCTCATCGCCGAGGCGTGCGTGGTCCGCGCGAGGGCGGAGTGGCGTCGCGGGCGTCCCGATCGCGCGGTGCGCGAGCTGCGCAAGGCCATCGCGGCGGCGGGCGAGCGCGCGACCGATCTGCCGATCGAGCTCGGCTCGTCCGCACCGGGCGCACGCTCGACGCGCTCGGCGCGCTCGACCGGGCCGAGCTCGATCCGACGCTGCGCCCCACGGGCTCCGATCGCGCGCTCCACGCGACGCTGCGTCGTGAAGCGTTGCGCGCGCTCTGGACGCGGAACACGGGCGACGTGGATCTCGCCGCGGCCATCGACGGCGCCTCGGCGTTCGCACGCGAGCGCGGCCTGCCCGATCTCGAGCGACGCGCCCAGGGTCTGCGCGACGAGCTCGATCGGCCGCTCGTCCTCGCGATCCTCGGCGAGTTCAACGCCGGCAAGAGCACCCTCGTGAACGCGATCGTCGGCGCCGAGGTCGCGCCCACCGGGATCCTGCCCACGACGGCGACGCTCAACCTGCTGCGCGGCGGCGCCGAGCGCCGCGTGCGCGTCGTGCGCAAGGACGGGACGACCCGCGAGGGCAGCTACGCAGACGTGAAGCCCTTGCTCGCCGACGCCGAGCGCGAGGGCGCCGTCGTCGACCACGTCGAGATCGTGCTCCCCTCGGAGCTGCTCGAGCGCGTCTGGATCCTCGACACGCCCGGCAGCAACGCCCCGCACCCCGAGCACGAGGCCCTCGCGCGCGAGGCGCTCCACCGCGCCGACGCCGCGCTCTGGATCTTCGACGCCGGCCAGGCGGGCAAGGCCACCGAGGGGCGCGTGCTCGAGAGCATCGTCAAGAGCCGCCGCGAGGTCGTCGCGGCGCTGAACAAGGTCGATCGGCTGCGCGACGGGGAGCTCGCCCAGGTCGAGCGCTCGCTCGTCGACGGCGTGCCGGCGCTCGCCACCAACGCCCCGGTCGCGCTCTCGGCGCGCGCCGCGTTCAAGGCGCGCCTCTCCGGCGACCCGGCGGCGCTCGAGGCGAGCGGGTTCTCGCGCCTGCTCGACACCCTCGAGCGCGTGGTGTTCGGTCGCTCGCGCGAGCTCAAGCACCGGGCCTGCGCCGGGCGTCTCTCGCAGCTGCTCGACGAGGCGCTCGCGACCGAGCCGGCCGCGCTCGCCAGCTACGAGGCGCAGAGCGAGGCGCTCACCGTGGCCGCGCGCCGCGTCGCCGCCGCCGAGACCGACGTCGCCAGCGATCTCGAGCGGGCCATCGAGCTCATCGAGGCCGGGCAGTCGCAGGCGTTCCTCGATGCCGCACGCGAGGTGCTCTCGTTCGTGCGCCCGCGGACCAACCGCCTCGGCACGCACGCCACCGATCCCGAGGACCGCGCTTTCCTGCGCGACGCGATCCAGGCGCGCCTCGAGCTCGCGGCCGATCGGGCGGGCGCCGAGCTCGTCCGCGCCGTGACCGAGCGGCTGCAGCAGGCGGCCGCGGGCACCGAGCTCGCGCGCACGGTCGAGCTACGGGCGCAAGCGGCGGTCGGCCCACCGCTGGCCGCGCTGGCGGGGCACCAGGCGGGCCTGCTGGCGGGTGGGGCGCTGCGCCGCTTCTTCGACGAGATTCTCCCCACCGCCGACCTCGAGGTGGGCGCGATCGCGGAGGCGCTGGCGGCGGCGCGCGCGCACCCCCGCGAGCTCTTGCGCCCACCCCTCGAGGCCGCCCTCGCATCGCTCCAGCGCGAGCTCGCGCGGGAGGCGCGTGAGGCCGCCGACGATTGTCTCGTCCGCCGAGATCGCGAGCGATCTCGTACGTTCACGCCGCTCCGGACCTTGCGCGAGGCGCTCGAAGAGCTGCTGGGTGCTTGAGGCGGGCCGCGGCGTGCGCACATGTCTCATGCGCTCGCCCGTCGATTCTGATGCAAAAGCGGTTCCCTTGGCCGGACCGGATCACTATCATTCGAGCACGTAGTCAGGTCCGCGATGGAGATCAAACAGCAGCTCCGACAGACCCAGCAGCTCGTCATGACGCCGCAGCTCCAGCAGGCGATCAAGCTGCTGCAGATGTCGCGGATGGAGCTCGTGGACATGGTCCGCGAGGAGATGCTGGAGAACCCGATCCTCGAGGACCAGGCCGAGACCGGCGAGGTCTCCCCGCAGCCGGTGGTCGAGAACGCGGTCAACGCCGAGACCCACACCATCGACGCCGCCGTCGCCCAGGACGACCGGGCGAGCGAGCAGAAGGCGCAGGACTCCGAGAAGAAGGTCGACGAGATCGACTGGGAGCGATACCTCGAGAACCACGCGATGCAGGCCCCGATGCCCTCGGGAAGCCGCATGTCGGACGAGGACCTGCCGGGTGTCGAGGCGACGCTCACCAAGCGCGAGGACCTCGTCGAGCACCTGTCCTGGCAGATCCGCATGGCGGACTTCACGGACGACGAGCTGAAGTTCGCCGCGCTCGTCATCGGTAACCTCGAGGAGAACGGCTACCTCAAGCTCGAGGCCGTCCCGCCGGAAGAAGAGGTCCCGAAGGACCAGATCGTCCCGCGCCTGGCCGCCGAGGCGGGCCTCGATCCCGAGGACGCCGAAGAGGTCCTCAAGATCATCCAGCGCATGGACCCCATCGGCGTCGCCTCCCGCGACCTGCGCGAGTGCCTGATGGTCCAGGCCGAGCACCACGGGATGGACCCGCTCGTGCTGCAGGTGCTCGATCAGCACGTCCCGAACCTCGAGCGGAAGAACTACGCGGCCATCGCGCGTGATCTGAAGGTGCCGGTCGAGGAGATCTACGACGTCGCGCAGGTCATCGCCGACCTCGAGCCGCGGCCCGGCCGCGACTACGTGAGCGAAGAGCCCCGCTACATCGTCCCCGACGTCTACGTCGTGAAGATGGGCGACAAGTACACCGTCCAGGCCAACGACGACGGGATGCCGCGCCTGAAGATCAGCGGCTTCTACCGCGCCGCGATGGCGGGCGACCCGAAGGCCAAGGAGTACATCCAGACCAAGCTCCGCTCGGCGCAGTGGCTGATCCGCAGCATCGACCAGCGCCGCAAGACCATCGTGCGCGTCACCGAGTGCATCGTGGACAAGCAGCGCGAGTTCTTCGATCTCGGCATCGAGTACCTCAAGCCGATGATCCTGCGCGACGTCGCCGAGACCGTCGGCATGCACGAGAGCACCATCTCGCGCGTCACGAGCAACAAGTACGTCGCGACGCCGCGCGGCGTCTTCGAGCTCAAGTACTTCTTCAACTCGGCGATTCGCCGGGAGACGCAGGACGACATCGCGTCCGAGAGCGTCAAGCAGGCCATCAAGAAGATCATCGCCGAGGAGGATCAGGCCGATCCGCACAGCGATCAGAAGATCGTCGAGATCCTCGCGCAGCAAGACATCGTCATCGCCCGGCGCACGGTCGCGAAGTACCGCGAGATGCTGGGCATCCTGAGCTCCGGGAAGAGGAAGAAGTATTTCTGAGCGCGGCGGCCGTTCGGCGCGCCGGAGAAGGAGAGGGACATGGAGATTGCGTTCACGTTCCGCAACGTCGAGTCGTCCGAGGGTGTGAAGACGTATGCGAAGGACAAGCT
>JBGALT010000051.1:0-46045 GCA_044223665.1 Sandaracinaceae bacterium
CCGCGTACGACGACCGGGAGCACTCCGGCGAGAAAGCGGCGGCCTACGCGATGCCCAGCGTCGAGATCATCGTCCGACCGACGTCACGCAGCGTGCGCGAACTCGGGCTCGCGGCCCTCAACCACAGCGCTCGCTAACAGCAGCGTCGCACTCCGCTTGCTCGGCGGGACCGCGTGCCAGCGATTGCGCTTCGGGATGGCGAGGATCCAGGTTGCCCGGTCTGGGTCGCGTAGCGTCCGCATCAGCTGGTAGTGAATGCACCCGCCGAGGAGCCCACCCTTCGCGGCCAGCACACCGAGCCGCTGCACGGCCTTGCGGAACCCACGATCCCAGCCGTCCTGGAGCGCGCGCATGCCCGGCGGGTCGTGCTCGAGCCAGGTGAGCGCGACCGCCGCGCGCAGACTCCGAGGGAGACCAGGCACACCGGCGAGAGCGCGCACGAAGGCGCCGAAGCGGGGGTGCCGCCGTAGCGCGTGGGGAGCCACCTCGGTGGAGAACGTCGCTCGTCTCGGCATGCAGCTGACTCTACGGGCGCACGCTCAAGCGTGCAGTCGCTTGAACGATGTATGGGACGTCCGCTCGGCCAAGCGAACACGCGCGATTCTCGTTTGGTCGATGCACCAGCGTCAGGTGCAGCGTGCGGATGATGGCTCGTTTGCTCTGGGTTCGCGGTGCTTCCGCGGCGCGCCGGTCAGCTTGGCCCCGCCTTCGGTCGCGCGAGCGCGCGCGTGACGCCGCGTCACGATCATCTGCGCGGCAGTCGTTGTCTTGGCGATCGACATCGATCATTCCGAAGAGCGCCGCACGTCGCGGCGCAGGAGATCGAACATGCCGAAGTTGACGAAGATCAAGAAGACGACCGTCGAAACCTGGGAACTCCCCGAGGGGATGGTCGAGGAGATGGAGGAACTGGTCCCGAACGTCCGCGACGAGGACGACGACGACCTCGAAGACGACGACCTCGAAGACGACGACCTCGAAGACGACGGCCTCGAAGACGACGACGACGCCGACGGCGACGACGACGACGAGGACGAGGACGAGGACGACGACGGTGATGATGACGCCGTCGAGTAGTGCGCTGCGCGATCTGCCCGTGCGCAACCCCTACTGGCTCGTGAGTTCGTGCGAGCTGTGTGGGCGTCGCGTGCGGGCGTCGCATACGCTGCGGTATTGGAAGGCGCGGAACGTCCCCACGCTGGACGACGCGGAGGTCATGGCCACGTCGTCACGCGGTCACGGCAGGATTCAGAACGAGCGCAGCAACCTGTGGACCCAGCTGGCGGCGACGGTCGACTACAACAAGCGGTACGAGCTGCGCACCGCCGTCGCGACGTACTTCGAGCAGTTGGAGCAGCGGCTACTCGCCGCCGCGCGTGTCGCCCGCCAGGCTGCGGGTCGTGCGCGCTACGGGCGCTGATCGCCCGAGGGCTGGGGACTGGGAGCGCGCGGTCGATGCCCCCGGCGGCGACGTGCCCGCGCACGGGACTGACGAAGCCGCGCGTCGAGGCGAGCGATCGCGTCGAGCGTGGGCGCCTCGCCGATCACGCGCGCAAGTCGATGTGCGATGTCCGCGGTGTAGACGTTACGCGAGGCGAGACGAATGAGCAGCACGCCGATCGCGTCGTCGACGCGGGCCAGCTTCTCTTCCAGGACTCGTCTGTAGGCGAAGAGGCGCTCGATCCGGTCGAGCGGAACGCGGGCGCTCCTTCTCTTGCGCGGTTTCATGTCACCGATCGTGCCTCGTTCTGCGCGTCGATGTCGAGGGCGGGCACAGGCGTGCGTCAGTACGTCCTCCACGCGACCGTCGGAGTGACGTGTTGGTGCTCTTGATCGGAGCCGACGATGAGGCGAACGCGCGGTTCGGCAGCGATCTCGCGGGCGTGCTCGGGTGGCCATTCGACGACGCTCTGCCGCTCTGCGGAATGACCCCGTTCGCGGAGGAGGTCGCGCGCGACGTCGTTCACTCCGAGCAGATTCGCGGGAGCCGCGTGGTGGCCGGATGGCACCTTGCTGCGGTCGTGCGCGAGGTGGAGACGCGGCCGCAAGTCGCCGCGGCGAGGATGACGTACGCGCGGATCGCGATCGACTGGAGCGCGGTGATGGTGGTCGTGGTCGGGGAGGGTGACACACGCGCGATTGCGCTCGCGCGCGCATTCGGTGCGTACATCGGCACCACCGTGGCCGCCGACCGGCTCTTCGTCGCCGCACCTGGGCTCGCGTTCGACGTACTGCTGGCGTCGGAGAGGCTCGGGCTGGACGACACGCTGCTGGGTGTGGGCACGGCGTAGCGGTCGCGCACGGTCTACCTGGGCGCGCTGGCGTTGATCGCGCGTCGTTACTTCATGCTGTGCTGACGAGCGGCGCGTGCAGTGGGATGCTGCCGGCGCGGTTGCCCCCATGACCACCTCGCCGACGCTCGTTGCCCACTCACCGGATCTTGCCGACTACGGCTGGGTGCAGGACCACGCTGGTCCGATTCTCGGGCGAGACCTGCATGGGCACTCTGGCCAAGCGTTCGGGGAGAGTGTCCAGGCGATCTTCGCGCGCTACGCGCTCGCGGAGATTGCGCTCGGACGCACCCGCGGCGACGCCTCGGGCAGCATCGTGGCGCCGCTCGCCGGGCTCATCACGCCGGTGCCGGTCGCGCCGGTCCTCATCGAGGCGTACGTCTCGGCGTTCCTGTTCGCTGCGGTCTCGACCTTGGACGCAACGGCGTTCGCCATGAACGCGCTCGGAAACGCGATCGCCCCGTCACCGCACGCGAAGCGCATCAAGAAGCAGCCGCACGCCTTCTACATCGTCACGTGTGAGGACGATCTGCGCGACGTGTCCATGCACGCCGTCGCTACCGGCGGTCGCGCTGGCTTCGCGGCGCACTTTCCGGAGGCGGTCGCCGTGCTCACGACTTCTTGGTCGGGCGTAGGCGACCTGGTCGATCAGCACAGTGTCTCGAAGCATCGCGGTGTCACGGCTGCAGGGTGGGCTCCGGCGATCCCCGTGAGATTCGGCGACATCGAGGGGATGCAGCGCACGGTCCAGGAGGGCGGTGCGCTCTCGGTGCGCCTGCGCGACGAGCCGAAGGCCCCGTACGGCGGGCGGCCGCAGCATCCGCAGGTGCCGGTGGGCGCGATCGCGACGACGGTCTCGGTCCCGCTCTCGCCGATCGTCGACAGGTGGCGTCTCCTTGTTCGTGACCTGGGTGTGGCGCTGCGCGCGGATGTCGGAAGGCTCGCGTCGCAACCGTAGCTTGAGCGCCATCGCGCTTTCGTGCGTGCGTGTCACGATGCGGCGTGTCCTCGGTCGAACGTCTCGCTCTCGTCGTTCTCTCGGCGCTCGTGATCGGGGCTCCGGCAGCGGCTCGTGCACACGGTGGCCGCCCGCAGACGTCGGATGCCCTGTTCGGCGCATCCGCCGACGACATCGTCGTCGCGAGCACGTTCGGCGTGATGACCACTCTCGATGGCGGGGCGACCTGGCAGTGGATCTGCATGGAGTCCATGCCCGATGCGACGCGAGGTGTGATCCGTCCCGCGGTTCGCACGACCGACGACACGATCCTCTTCGCGCAGCACTTCGGCCTGCTCGAAGGGCACGACCGTGCGTGTGACCCGACCTACGAGACCACGCTCCAGAACGAGTACGTCGCCGACGTCACGGCGATCCCAGGCGGCGGCTACGCGGCGCTCCCCTCGGACGCGAGCGCGATCAACAGGCTCTACACCTCCGGCGATGGTGTGGCGTTCGCCGCGACCGGCGACGCGTTCCCGGCTGACTTCCTCCCAGAACGCGTCCGCTACGCACCGGGCGATCGCACGCGCGTCTACGTTTCGGGCGAAACGCCGGGCAGCGCGACCACTCGCTACACGGCGACGTTGTTCGTCTCGAACGACGGCGGCTTGCACTGGTCGCCCATCGCGGTTCCGCTCGCGGACGGCGAGACGGTGCTTCGCGTCCTCGACGTCGACCCGCACGACCCCGATCGCGCGTTCCTCGTCGCGCAGAGCTCGATGACGGATCGCCTCATCGAGGTCACGCAGGCCGGGGCGACGCTGACCGATCGGCTCGTGATGCCGGCTGTCGCGGTGGCCGTCAACCGGCCGTTCGGGCTCGCGTTCGCATCCGACGGTGCCGTGTGGTTCGGGAACACGATGGCCGGCCTCTTCCGCATTCTTCCGGGCGACACGCCGCGCTCGATCGACAAGTTCCTCCACACCGCATGCGTGGGTCGCGCACGGCGACGACGTCTACTTCTGCGGCGACGGCCTCGTCGACGCGTTCGCGATCGGCGTGCAGCATCCGGGCCCCGAGTACGCGCCGGTCGCGCTCATGCGCTTCGCGCAGTTGACGACCCCGCGCGTGTGCGGTGAACCAACGGACGGTCTGTGCGTGCGGTGGTGGGACGACCTCCTTCGAGACACGGGTCGGGGCGACCTCGTCCCGGATGCCGGCGAGTCCGACGGAGGCGTCTTCGACGCGTCTCCGAGCGATGCCGGCCCACCCGGATCCGCCCCGAGCTGCGGGTGCCGGGCCGGCGGGCATGCCGGCGGATCGCTGATGGGCGCGCTGGCTCTCGCGCTGCTGCTGGGGGCTCCCTTGCGCGCACGGCGTCGCTCCGGCATCTTCTCCGCGTGTCCAGGTGGCTCGTCATCGTCCTGACCGCGCTCCTCGTGAGCGTGTCCGGCATCGAGACGCTGGAGGCTGCCTTCGTGGTCGAGTCGCACCAGTGCGAGGACGACGACGACGACTGCCCGCCGTTCTCGGATGACTGCGGTGACTGCGCGCGGTGCCTGCACCTCAACGCCGTCCCGACACCGATGGCGGTCCTGACCTGGGTACCGTTCCCGGACAACGTCGTCGTCCCGGTCATCCCGAGCGTCACGACGCCGCCCGCCGCACCTGCCTACGAGATCCTGACCGTCCCTCGCGCCTGATCGGTAGCCGCGCTTCGCGCGCGACTGCCTGATCCGAGCGGGCGTGTCGCTGCAGGCCGTGGTCGGCCCGCGAGCGCGCGCGTACGCGTGGCTCGAGCCAGACGGAGGGTTCCGATGACGCCGAAGACTTGGCGCCTTCGAGCATGGGTGCTCGTGGGCATCTCGTGGATGTTGGCCGCGCGCGTACAGGCGCAAGAGCGGCAGGTCTCGCTCGATGCGCTCCTCGCGCACGCCGAGGATCACGCGCCGCAGATGATCGAGGCACGCGCACGCCTCGCGGACGGGGAAGCAGCACGCACGGGTGCATCGCCCCTGCTCCGCGACGGTCTTCAGGTCGCGTTCGGGATCGGACCTCGCCTGCAAGAGATACAGAGCGCCGGCCCGAACGACTGGGATCTCCAGTTCAACATGACGCAGCCGATCGAGGTCGCTTCGGAACGTGGTGCCAGGCTCGACGCGGCCGATCGTCTGAGCGAGCAGCGCGAGCGCGAGCTGGAGGCCGTCCGCTGGGACGTCCACCGTCAGATCCACCTCGCATACCACCAAGCGCTGCAGCGGCGCGCCCGCATCGCCGCCGCCGATCGCTGGATCGAGCAGGCGAGTGAGGTGCTCCGCATCGCGACCTCGCGGTCGCAGGTGGGCGAAGGCGCGGACATAGAGCGCGTCATCGCGCAGGCCGAGTTGGCGCGCGCGCAGCAGCAGCGCCTCGGCGCGCGAAGCGACTTCGAGAGCGCGATTCTCCTGCTCGCCGAGGTCACGGGTTGGGATCCGAGCAATCCGCCCGTTCCTGTCGGCGAACTCGACGCGCCCGACGCTCTACCGGACGACGCGACGCTCGTCGCGATGGCCATGGAGCACCAGCCGTTGATCGCCGCCGCGGCTGCGGCGGCCGCGACCGCACGCGCCGATGTCACGCGCGAGGACCGTGAAGCGTTCCCGACGCTCGACATCGGCCTCTCGGTCGCGCGCGAGGGCGCCGCGGGTAGTCCGGCGAACTGGATCGCGCTCGGGTGGCTTGGCGTGACGCTGCCGTTCTGGGACCAGAACACGCAGGCTCGCGCAGAAGCGAGCGCGGCGCAGACGGTGGCCGAGGCGGCGGAGACCGCGCTTCGGAGCCGGCTACGCGCGCGCGTGCTCGGCTTCGCCGCTCAGGTGCGTCTTCTCGCCGAGCGCCTCCGCACCTACCAGCAGGAGGTCATGCCCGGCTTCGACGCGTCGGTCGCGGGCCTGACGCAGGCCTATCAGATCGGCGAGATCGACCTCGCGACCCTCAGCGCGGGCCGACAGACGCTGCTCTCCATGCAGATCGAGTCGCTCGACGCCTACACCGAGTACCACGCCGCGCTGGCCGAGCTGGAGATGGTGCTCGGTGCGGAGATCGACCTCCACGAGAGCGCGACCGCGCACTCCGAAACCACTTCCTCCACTCCTTCTTCCTCGGGAGGTGACGAATGACGTCGCCCACCAGTGTCTCGATCCGCTTCCTGTTCGTGTTCGTCCTCGTCTCCGCCTGCCATCCGACACCGGACGCCCCGCCGGAGGCAGAGGAGACCGAGGCGGCGGACTCGCCGAGCGAGGTGCGGCTCTCGGCGGGCTCGATCGCCGCGGCAGGCATCACGATCGGGTCCGTCCAGCGCACCGCGATCAGCGGCGCGACGGTGATCCCGGCCGAAGTGCAGCTCGATCCGACGCGCACGGCGCACGTGGCGCCGCTCGTCGATGGTCGCGTCTCCGAAGTCCACGCGGTATTGGGCCAAGAGGTGAACGCGGGCGATGTCCTCGCGACGCTCATCTCCGCCGACGTCGCCGAGCTGGCCGCCGCCACCGCTGACGCGCGAGCGCGTCTCGCAGTCGCCGAGGCCGCCGCAGATCGCCTCGCGCCGCTGGGCGAGTCCGGCGTGGCATCGCGCCGGTCGCTCCTGGAAGCCGAGAGCGATCGCGATCGGGCTCAAGCTGAACTGGCCGGTCTCTCGCAGCGCCGCACGGCAGTGGGTGCGCGCGGCGGACAGTCCGTCGCGCTCGTGGCGCCGCTCGGCGGCGTCGTGGTCGACCTCCACGCGGTCGTCGGTGAGACGGTCGAGACCGGGTCGATCGTCTTCACGGTGGCCGACACGCGGAACCTCTGGGCCATCGCGTCCGCGCCCGAGGTGTCCATCCGCGAGGTGCGTGACCGAGCGAGCGCAGTGCTGCGCGTGCAGGCATTCCCGGGCGTGTCGTTCCCCGGCGAAGTCACGCTGCTCGCGCCGACGCTCGACGAGGTAACGCGCACGCTCGACGTCCGCATCGAGCTCGAGCCGGACCCCACGATGCGCCTGAGACCGGGCATGTTCGGCTGGGTCGCGCTCGGTGACTCGGGCACGAGCTTGGTCGTTCCCGAGAGCGCGCTCGCACGACTCGACGGCGCCGACGTCGTGTTCGTGCCGGGCGACGGTGAGGGCGAGTTCCGCGTCGTACCCGTCGCACTCGGGCGGCGTACGAGCGGTCTCGCCGAGGTCACCAGCGGTCTCGCGGAAAACGACTCCGTCGTGACCAGCGGTGCCTTCACCTTGAAGAGTGAGCTGCTTCGCGCTCGTCTCGCCGAGGACGAGTAGCGATGGAAGCGCTCCTCCGCTTCTGTCTCTCGTGGCGCGTGGCCGTGCTCGCGCTCGTCGCGACCATCGTCGCGTACGGCGTGCACAGCGCGCTCGTGCTCCCCATCGACGCGGTCCCCGACGTGACCAGCGTCCAGGTCCAAGTGCTGACGAGCGCCCCGGCGCTACCGCCGCTCGATATCGAGCGCACGATCACGACACCGGTCGAGCGCGCGATGAGCGGTCTGCCTGGGCTCGAAGAAGTCCGCAGCGTGTCGCGCTTCGGCGTCTCCGCCGTCACGCTGGTCTTCGGCGACGGGACCGATCTCGTCCGCGCCCGGCAGCTCGTGGGTGAGCGGCTCGTGGGCGTCCGCAGCGAGATCCCGTCGACGCTGGGCAGTCCCGAGCTTGGCCCGATGAGCAGCGGTCTCGGCGAGGTCTTGCAGTTCGAGGTTCGGGGCGAGGGTCGCTCGCTGATGGAGCTGCGGGAGATCCTCGACTGGTTCGTCGCCTACGAGCTGCGCACGGTCGCGGGCGTCGTCGAGGTGAATCCGTTCGGCGGTGAGCGGCGGACGTACGAGGTCGAGGTCGATCCACAGCGACTCGCCGCCCACGGGCTCGCGCTCGAAGACCTGTATCGCGCGCTCGACGAGAACAACACCGCGGAGGGTGGCGGCGCGCTCGTGCACTCGGGCGAGTCCCTCTTGGTCCGCGCCGACGCGCGCTTCACGAGCCTCGCGGACGTCGAGGAGACCATCGTGTCCGCGACGGGGGAGGGCGTGCCGGTGCGCGTGCGCGACCTCGGCCAGGTGCACTTCGCGCCGATGGTTCGACAGGGCGCCGTGACGCGCGACGGTCACGGCGAGGTCGTCATCGGCACGGTGATGATGCTCGTCGGCGAGAATGGTCGCGACGTGGTGACGCGCGCGCGGCAGCGCATCGACGAGATCGCGCCGAGCTTGCCCGAGGGCGTGACCATCGACGTCTACTACGACCGGGCGGAGATCGTGAACCGCACGATCGAGACCGTCGGCGAGAACCTCGCCGTCGGCGCACTCATCGTCCTCGGCGTTCTCTTCGTCCTGCTCGGTTCGGTGCGGGGCGGGCTCATCGTCGCTGCGGCTATCCCGTTCGCGATGCTCGTGGCCTTCATCGGCATGAACGCGATGGGGCTCTCCGGGAACCTGATGAGCCTCGGCGCCATCGACTTCGGCATCGTCGTCGACGGGTCGATCATCGTCGTCGAGAACGCCGTCGTTCACCTCGCTGCCGCACTCCACGGCCGCACCAAGCCCATGACGTACGCGGAGGCCGCGCAGGTCGTGCTCCGGTCCACCCTGGAGGTCCGCCGTGCGGCGACGTTCGGCGAGGCCATCATCGTGCTCGTCTACGTCCCGATCCTCACGCTCGCGGGCATCGAGGGGCGGATGTTCCGGCCGATGGCCATCGCGGTGCTGTTCGCCCTGCTCGGCGCGTTCATCGCGTCGCTCACGTTCGTCCCCGTGATGGTCGCGACCGTCCTGCGGAACCACGCGAGCCACGAGGACCCCTGGGTCGTGCGGAAGCTCTCCGCCGTGTATCCACGACTGCTGCAGGCGACGATGCGGGCGCCAGCCCGCGTTCTCGCGGTCGCCGTCGTCGCGCTCGGGCTGACCGGATGGATCGCGACCGGTCTCGGCGCCGACTTCGTACCGCGGCTCGATGAGGGCTCGCTCATCATCGAGGTGACGCGCTTGCCCAGCGTGTCGCTGGACCAGGCCATCACGGACAGCACGCGCCTGGAGTCGGCCATCGGCGAGCTGTCCGAGATCGACACGGTCGTGTGCAAGACGGGACGGCCCGAGATCGCGAACGACCCGATGGGCATCTGGCAGTCGGACTGCCACGTCGAGCTGACGCCGCAGAGCGAGTGGACCGACGTCCACGACCGCGACGCGCTCATCGCCTTGCTCACCGATCGCATCACCGAGCGCGTGCCGGGGATCGGCTTCGGCTTCTCGCAGCCCATCGAGATGCGCTTCGCCGAGCTGAACGGCGGCACGCGGTCGGACGTCGCGGTGACGATCTACGGCGACGACCTCGATGAGTTGACCCGGCTCTCGGTCGAGGTGCAGCGCGCGCTCCGCGGCATTCGCGGGGCGGTCGACGTCCGCGGCGAGCAGGTGTCCGGCCTGCCGACGCTGGATGTCGTCGTCGATCGCGCCGTCGCCGCACGCTACGGTGTGACTGCGCGCTCCGCCCTCGACGCGGTGGCTGCCGTCGGCGGCCGTCCCAGCGGTGAAGCGATGGAGGGGCAGCGCCGCATTCCGATCCAGGTGCGGTTGCCTGCGGACGTCCGCGAGGATGTCGCCGCGCTCGGTCGCATCCCGGTGCGTGGCACCGGGGAACTGCTCGTGCCGCTCGCCGAGGTCGCACGCCTCGACATCGTCGACGCGCCCGCCAGCATCAGCCACGAGGCGATCCGGCGGCGCACGACGGTCGAGTGCAACGTCCGAGGCCGCGACCTCGCGAGCTTCGTCGCCGAAGCGCAGCGTGTCGTACCAGCCACCGTGCATCGCCCCGCTGGCTACACCTTCGGCTGGGCGGGCCAGTACCGCAACCTCGCCGAAGCTTCGGCACGGTTGGCGCTCGCAGTGCCTGCCGCGCTCGCGCTCATCTTCATCTTGCTCTACGCGGCCTTCGGGGCGTTCCGGCCGGCGCTGATCATCTTCCTCAACGTGCCGTTCGCGGCCGTCGGCGGGGTGCTTCTGCTGTGGGCCCGCGGCATGCCGTTCTCCATCAGCGCCGGCATCGGCTTCATCGCGCTCTTCGGGATCGCCGTGCTCAACGGCGTGGTGCTGCTGACCACCATCGAGCGCAACCTCGTCGACGGCCAGCCCGTCGACGATGCCGTCACCAACGCGGCGAAAGCGCGTCTCCGCGCCGTCGTCATGACCGCGTCCGTCGCTGCGCTCGGCTTCCTGCCGATGGCTGTCGCGACCTCCTCGGGCGCCGAGGTGCAGCGTCCCCTCGCGACCGTCGTCGTCGGCGGGCTCGTCACCGCGACGCTTCTCACCCTGCTCGTGCTGCCGACGCTCTACGCGTGGATCTCGCGCCGCTGGCCCGTCGAGCACCAGCCTCCGCCCACCGACACAGCGGGGCACGGGACGCCATGAGCGACGATCACGCACACGAGCATCCCCCCGCGCATGCGGGCACGAAAGCCACGCACGCCGAGCTCGAAGAGGGCACCGCACCGCCGCGGGACACGTTCCAGATCTTCGGCATGGACTGCGCCGACGAGATCGCCGTGCTGAGACGGGAGATCGGGCCGCTCGTGGGCGGCGCGCAGCACCTCTCGTTCGACCTGCTCGCAGGACGGATGGTCGTCCGCGCTAGCGCGGTCGCCGTGCCCGCGAGCCGCATCGTCGAGGCCGTCGGCCGAACGGGGATGAAGGCGGAGCCCTTTCTGGCGGCCGAGGCGCATAGGCCGCAGAGCTGGATCGCGCGGCGCAGCCGCGAGCTGAGCGTCGTGGCCAGCGCCACCGCCACGTTCGCAGGCGTCACCCTCCACGCGGCGCTCGGCGGTAGCTGGCTCGCCGCCCTCGCCGGGGACGAGTCGACGCCGACGCCCCTTGCGGCGCGCGTCGCCTACGGCATCGCGGTGCTGTCCGGCCTGTGGTTGGTTCTGCCCAAGGCGTGGTTCGCACTCCGGCGCGTCCGCGCCGACATGAACCTGCTGATGGTCGTCGCTGTCGTCGGCGCGATCGCGATCGACGAATGGCTCGAGGCCGCGACCGTCACCTTTCTCTTCGCGCTGTCGATCGCCCTCGAAGGGTGGAGCATCGGGCGCGCGCGGCGCGCCGTCGAAGCGCTGCTCTCGGTCGCCGCGCCGTCAGCGCGCGTGCAACGCGACGGAACGGAGTGCGTGGTCCCGCCGCGCGAGGTCCGCGTAGGCGAGCGGGTCGTCGTCCGGCCGGGCGAGCGCCTTCCGCTCGACGGCCGCGTGGTCGATGGAGCCAGCGAGGTCAACCAAGCGCCGATCACCGGCGAGAGCGCTCAGGTCGCGAAGTCGCGCGGCGCGGAAGTGTTCGCGGGCACGGTAAACGGCGACGCTGCGCTCGTGATCGAGGTGACGCGCGCGGCCGACGACAGCACGCTCGCCCACATCGTTCGGAGCGTGGCGGACGCGCAGTCGCGGCGCGGAGCGTCCGAGCAATGGGTCGAGAAGTTCGCCGCCTACTACACGCCGGCCGTCCTCGCCGTCGCGATCCTGGTCGTGCTCGTGCCCCCGCTGCTCGGAGCGGGAGCCTTCGACGCATGGCTCTACCGCGGGCTGGTCCTGCTCGTCATCGGCTGTCCGTGCTCACTCGTCATCTCTACGCCGGTGACGATCGTCGCATCGATCGCATCGGCCGCGCGCAGCGGCGTGCTCGTCAAAGGCGGGCCCTTCGTCGAGCTGCCCGCCAAGCTCGGTGCGGTCGCCCTCGACAAGACGGGGACGCTCACCGCGGGCCGGCCGCGCGTGGTGGAGGTGGTGCCGCTCGCCGGCCACGACGAGCGCGAACTGCTGGAGCGCGCCGCTGCGCTCGAACAGCGGAGCACCCACCCGCTGGCGCGGGCGATCGTCGACTACGCGACAGCTCAGGGAGTGACGCCCGCGCCCGCGGCCGACCTGCGCGTGCTCCAGGGCAAGGGCGCCAGCGGACGCTTCGGAGACAAGACCTACTGGGTCGGGTCGCACCGCTTCCTCGAAGAACGCGGACAGGAAACGCCCGAGGTACACGCCGCGCTCGAAGCGATAGCCGCATCCGGCAAGACCGCGGTGGTGATCGGCAACGACACTCACGTGTGTGGTCTCTTCGCGCTCGCTGACGCGGTGCGGGACGAAGCGGTCACCGCCATCCGCGAGCTGCGCGGCCTGGGCGTCCAGCGGATCGTGATGCTGACCGGTGACAATCGCGGGACCGCCGCCGCCGTCGCGGCAGCCGCTGGGGTCGACGCCTTCGAGGCGGAGCTGCTGCCGGCCGACAAGGTCGCGGCGATCGAACGACTGGTGAAGGAGCACGGAACCGTCGCGATGGTAGGCGACGGGGTGAACGATGCGCCCGCGCTCGCGCGCGCGACGGTCGGCGTCGCGATGGGTGCCGCCGGCAGTGACGCCGCGATCGAGACCGCCGATGTCGCCCTGATGAGCGACGACCTCGGCAAGCTCGGCTGGCTCGTCCGCCACGCGCGCCAGACGCTGGCGGTGGTTCGTCAGAACATCGGGTTCTCGCTGGTGGTGAAGGCGGCGTTCGTCGTCCTCGCGCTCGCGGGAATCTCCTCGCTGTGGATGGCAATCGCCGCCGACACGGGCGCATCGCTGTTGGTCACGCTCAATGGACTGCGGCTTCTCCGCGACTTCGACGGGGACGAGAGATGACGAAACACGACGATCACGGTCACGACCACGCTCACAACGAAAAGCCCGCGAAGGAGCACGACGTGCATGCGCACGCAGAGAGCGGTCACTCGCACGATCACGCGCCGAAGGACTTCGGTCGCGCGTTCGCGCTGGGCATCGGGATCCAGAGCGCCTTCGTCCTCGCCGAGATCGGCGTCGGCCTCGTCGCAGGCTCGCTCGCGGTCCTGGCGGACGCGGGCCATAACGTCAGCGACGTCCTCGCTCTCGGCCTCGCGTGGGGGGCGAGCGCGCTCGGCAAGCGAGGTGCAAGCAAGGGTCGCACGTACGGCATGCGGAGCGCGAGCATCCTCGCTGCGCTCGCGAACGCGCTCACGCTCGTGTTCGTGAACGGCGGCGTGGCCTGGGAAGCGGTGGGCCGTCTTCGCGAGCCCGAGCCGGTCGCGGCGGTCCCGATGATCATCATCTCACTCGTCGGCGTCGGCGTGAACGGCTTCTGCGCGTGGCTCTTCGCGAAGGGCAGCGAGGGCGACGTGAACGTACGCGCCGCGTTCCTGCACCTCGCGTCGGACGCCGCCGTCGCTGCGGGCGTCGCCGTCACGGGTGTCGTGATCCACTTCACCGCGTGGCGGTGGCTCGACCCGGTCGCGAGCATCGTCGTCTCGGTCGTCGTGCTCTGGACCACGTGGTCACTGCTCCGCCGCGCGCTCGACCTCGCGATGCACGCCGTGCCCGCCGGGATCGACGAGGACGCCGTGGATGCGTGGCTGTGCGCGCGTCCCGACGTCGCCGAGGTCCACGACCTCCACATCTGGGGCATGAGCACCACCGACACGGCGCTGACGGCTCACGTCGTCGTGCGCGCGATGCCGACCGACGCGCTGGTCTGTCGGCTCGACGACGAGCTGCGGCGAAAGTTCAAGGCCATCCACCATGTCACGCTGCAGATCGAGCCGGTCGGCGCCGACTGCGCGCTCGCGAAGGGAGATGTCATCTGATGCCGACGCGATCTGCACGCCCAGTCGTGCTCGCTCTCGCGTGGGTGCTGGCCGCGTCACAGGCCGCGGGCTGCGCGACGTACGACGCGGCTCGTCCCGTCGCCGCGACGGCGCTCGCGTGTCCCGAGTCGGACCTCGACGCCTTCGTCCCGCACTCGTACAACCTCGCCGTCGGAGACCGCGTCTTCGGTGGCTGCGGTCGGACCGTGGTCGTCCGCTGCGTCACCACGTCGAGCACGACGATGTGCCACCCGCTGGCGGAGTAACGGGCGTGGCCGCATCCAGATCGCACGGCGGGCGAGCCACGTGCGCGCTCGTCGCGGCGCTCGGGCTCTGCGTCGGGTGCGCCCCGGCGGGCGTGTGCTCGAATCCGCCCGTGCCCGACTGCACGGGGACAACGCCAGTTGAACTCGCGACGCTTCAGTCGACGGTGCTCGGGCCGCGATGCGTCGTGATGACGGCGTGCCACAGCTTCGAGGAGCACCAGGGCGGGGTGATCCTGGCGACACCCGAGGAGGCGGCGAGCACGCTCGCGCCGTACGTCATCCCCGGCGATGCGCGCTGCAGCAATCTGGGTTTCCGCGTCACGACCGATGAGCCGCTGCTGCGGATGCCGCCCGCGGGCGGGCTCTCGCCGGCCGAGCGATGCGCGGTGCTCGCATGGATCCAGGCCGGGGCAGCGGGCCTCTAGCCGCACCCCACCAGCGCGCTAGCTCCCGCCGTCGACTCCGCCGGAGTCCGCAGGCGTGCACGTGGCGAAGCAGTGGTCGCGCATCGCCGCGCAGTCCGCCTCCACATTCATCTCCGACAGCTCGTGGCATTCGTGGATCTCGGCGACACCTATGTCGAGAGGATGGCATCGCTCCAGGATCATCTCGCAGGTCGGGCTCGACACGGAGTGCCCGCCTGCGTCGTTGCCTGCGCTGGTACTGCCGCAGGCCACAAGCAGGGCGCAGGCGATCCCGAGCACGGTCCGGATCGCGTACGTCGTCATGCCGCCTGCCTCGCATCGGCAGCCAGATCCCATGATGCCCGCGCATCGAACTGGTGCTGCAAGTTGGTCAGCAGGCGAAGCGCCGTGTTGCCGCAGGTCTCGCGGGGCAGCGCGAGCGTGATGCACTTCCGTGAGATCGACATCGAGAACGTCGCGCCGATGTGCAGGTCGACGACCTGCGCCTCGTAGACGTCCGTCGCGACCTCGCGCGGGATCCCCCACAGACGGAAAGGCTCTCGGCACGAGAAGAGACCTGCGAGGAAGTACTCCATGTCGGCGACGGGGCGATCGAACGTGATGGTCAGCGGCCGCCCGGTGAGCTGGTAGCCACCCGCCTCTTTCGCGTCCGCGCCGATGGAGCAGGTCGCTTCCACACGCTCCACCACGCGGCGGTATCGATCGAGCGCACGCGCGACGAACGTCGCGTGCGGGTGGAAGGAGTTGCCGTTCGCGACGAAGCGGCCCGAGTAGTGGGCGAACTCGTGGACGTTGCCCGTCGCTCCACGGATCCGCGTCGCGAGCGCGGTCAGCGCAGTGGCGTTCCGATAGTCGGCGAGAGCCACGAGGCGGCCGTACAGCTCGTCGACGTTCTCTCCTTCGAGCTGCAGCCGGAGCTTTCGCGCGGGGACTCCATCTTGCGGAAGAAGATGACGGCCCTCGAAGTCCGACTTGAACCACTGTGCGTCGTCGTCGCCCTTCAGTCCGAGCAAGAAGTCCCACGTGAACCAGCAGCGATCGATGCGGTGCTGAGACCAGACGAGACGTCGAAGGAACCGGTGCGACTCGCGCGCCGACGAGGTCGTGTGCAGAAGCCAGAAGCGTGGGTCGAGCGTGTCGACCACGAAATGCGAGCGCTCGGTCGCGAGCAGCGCGACGCTGTCATCGCGAGTCGTAGCCACCCGCGCAGACATCGTCTGCGCCGTGCGGTGCAGGAGATCCAGCGCCGACGCCGGGTCGGTCGCGCCCGCCGCCTCGACCGCGTAGGTCTTGAGAGTTCCGCGCGGCATCGCGAAGCCCGGACCGAGATCGACGTCCGCATCGCCGCGCATGAGCCCGGTGAAGACGTCCGTCACGTCCTGGCGATTGAGATTCGCGGCGGTCACTCCTCACCTTCCTCTGGCTCGAGGTCCTTGGCCAGGGCCCACAAGTCTAGCTGCCCCTGCGGAACGGTGGGCTTTTTACGCCGGCCTCCGCGTGCGGCACGCTGCATCGCCTGCCACTGCTGGGTGGCGCCGCGCGGATCGGCGAGAAGGGGGGTCTTGAGGACCCTCACGACCAGCCCATCATGTTGCTCGCCTTTTTCGATGCGAAAGTAGGCGGACAGATCGCCGTTGGCACCCAGCAGGGCCCGCAGCGCGTCCTCGGCGCGCTTCCGCATCGCCTCGCGCGCACTTCGACCGTAGCTCCTGTACTGCACAGTGATCCGCTCGGCCAGCGATCTGGTCGAGACCAGTTGCTCGCCCCGAGCAGCCGCGGCGGCGAGCTGCGCGACGACCGGATCGCGGTACTCCGCGACGGGGCTCTCGTGATCGAGCGCGATGATCGTGGGCGGCGGGCCCGAGACGACGAGGTCGAGACTCGGAAGCCGCGTCGAGCCGGGCTCCAGTCGGACGCGCGTCGGTCCGACCAGGAGCAACCCCGCGCCAGCGGGCAGCCCCATCCGGAACCGTGCCTCGTGCTGTTCCAGGCAGACGTATGCGACCCCGTGAGTCGCCGTTGCCGGCATCGTCATCACGCGCCGGATGTCGCCGATCCCGATCGACGCGTAGCCCTTCGCTTGCACGGGCTCGACGTTCGCGCCGCTCTTGCACTCGAAGAGGACCACGTGCTCGTGCGCGTGGGCGAACGACACCACATCGACGACGACGTCACCGACCGGGAACTCCAGCTGATGCACGGCGTAGCCGGCGTCGGCGAGCGCACGCGGCCAGGTGCCGCCCCCGAGGTGCAGGGCGAGCACCGCATTCACGGGGAGAAGGCGCGGATCCGCCATGCGCGGGCGAGTATCCGCGAACGGCGCCACGCGTGCCCGAAAATCCGCGTGCGATCGACTCGCCGAGCGCCGGTTCCTCGCACCTGCGGTACGGTGCGCAGCGCGAGGGACTGATGGATCGCAAGCTCTTCGTCTTCGATGCGGCGAACGGCCAGCTGCAGACCGTCTACTTCGTCGTCTTCATCGCCGACACCCCAGGCCGCGGGTACACCACGGCGGCTCTCGTGCCGATCACGGACGACGGTGCCTTCGCCGCGGTCACGAAGCACACCGGACAGGTGGAGGCTGCGGCGGAGAGTCTGCTGCGCGCTGCGCATGCCGGTCGAAACGGCCAATGGACGCCCTGGAAGGACGACCCCGCCTGGAATGCGATGTACCAGCAGTGGGCGGGAAAGAGCTGACGCGCGTCTCCAGAATGTCTCCAAGACGCTGGTCGAATCAGGTGGACGAGAGCGGACTCAGGGGGAATCGAGGCGGGCGCCGGAAGCCGATGGAGTTCGCGTGGTTCGAGGGAAAGGCGTGCGTCGTCGCGCACTTGCAAACAGCCCTCGAAGCGATTCGACTCCCGGCGCCTCCAATCCACATCGCCAATGCAGATCGTCCTCGATCGAACGGCGTGCTCGCGCGTCTATAGTCGGGCCATGCGCCTGGCGACGACCCGATGGGCTCTCGCGATCATCTTGCTCGCCGGCTGCGGCACGGGCGGATCGCGCGCGCGTGAGACGAGCCCGAGCGGCACCAGCGGCGCCGAGGTGGTGCGCTCCGACGAGGTCGGAGCACCCGCCACGTCCGAAGGGGACGCCGTCGAGACCGGGGCGGGCGGCGACGGCGCGAGCACGGGCCTCGCGGAAGACTTCGACCGGTCCGTCGAGGCCGTGCCCGCGGAGGCCCCCGTCGCGGCGACGCCGGACATGCCGCTCTCGGTCGAGTCGACGTCGACGAGCTCGGGCAGCAGCACGACGTACGAGCTACCCCCGAACATGGGCTACGCGGCCATGCGCGAGCCCTCGCTGCTCGCCCTGGTGGGCTACACGCCCGTGCCCGGCGTCCCTGCGCGTGTTCTCGTGGCGACGCTCGAGCTGCCGCCGGGGCAGCGCTTCGTGCCGCCCGTGTCCTCGTGTCAGGACGTGCTGCTCTACGTCGCGTCGGGCACGCTGGCCGCGAGCGGCACCGGGATCGCCAGCGTCGACGCGCCCGCGACGCTCTACACCGGAGACGCCGTGCGCTTCGGTCCCGAGGGGGATGGGCTCGTCGTCAACGACGGGAGCGAGCCGGTTCGAACCCTCGTCGCGATCGCGCGCTCCGAGGACGGCGGCCCGGCGCGCATCGCCGTCGACGAGCGCGGCGATCGCGTGCTCTGCCCGAGCACCTCGGGCTCCGACCCTCTCTCGCGCCCGCAGCGCGTCGCCTCGTTCGGCACGAGCGCCCCGCTCGTCGTGTCCGAGGGCGCGCTCGAGGTGCGCATCCTCCTCGACGCCGACGCATCGGGCGCCGACCACGCGGGCCTCGCGGTCCTCACGGGCGAGCCCTCGTTCGCGGTGCCGGAGCACGTGCACGACGGCGCGGCGGAGGTCCTCTACTTCGAGGACGGCAGCGGCACGATGCACGTCGGCGATCACGACGTGGAGATCGGAGCCGGTGTCACGGTCTACGTCCCGGAGGGGGTGACGCACTCCTTCGAGCCGAGCGGCACGCGGCCGCTGCGGGCCCTCCAGTTCTACGCGCCGAGCGGGCCCGAGCAGCGCTTCCGTGCGATGGCGTCGGGCGGCTGAAAGGCCTGCGTGCTAGCACCTCGGCCCTCATGCGGTTCGTGGACGAGGTCACGGTCGAGGTACGCGGCGGCGACGGCGGCAACGGCGCGGTCGCGTTCCGTCGCGAGAAGTACGTGCCTCTCGGCGGCCCTTCGGGCGGCGACGGCGGCGACGGCGGCGACGTGGTCTTCGAGGCCGACGAGCGCCTCGCGACGCTGCTCGACTTCCGGTTCAAGAAGCGCGTGTCGGCTCCCGGCGGCGAGTCGGGGCGGGGCAAGGACCAGTATGGAAAGGCGGGGGCGGACCTCGTCGTGCGCGTGCCGGTGGGCACACAGGTCTTCGCGGCGGACGGGACGCTCTTCGCGGACTTGAAGGAGCGCGGCCAGCGCCAGGTCGTCGCGCGCGGTGGTCGCGGCGGTCGCGGCAACATCCACTTCGCGACGCCCGAGGATCGGGCGCCGCGCCGCGCCGAGCCCGGGGCCCCCGGCGAGGTCCGGCAGCTCCGCCTCGAGCTCAAGCTCCTCGCGGACGTGGGCCTGCTGGGCTACCCGAACGTCGGCAAGAGCACGCTCGTCTCGCGCGTCTCGCGGGCGCGGCCGAAGATCGCCGACTACCCGTTCACGACGCTGGTACCGAGCCTCGGCGTGGTGACCCTCGGCAAGGACGAAGAGGCGGGCGCGCGCTCGTTCGTGATGGCCGACATCCCCGGCATCATCGAGGGCGCGGCCGAGGGCGCGGGCCTCGGGCATCGGTTCCTCAAGCACGTCGAGCGCACGCGCGTGCTGGTCCACATCCTCACGCTCGATCCCGATCCGGAGCGCGCGCCGCTGGCCGACTACGACGTGCTCGCTCGAGAGCTCGAGCGCTTCGACCCCGAGCTGGCGCGGCGCCCGATGCTCGTCGCGGTGAGCAAGCTCGATCTTCCGGAGGTGCGTGCGCGCGTGCCGGCGATCAAGCGCGGCATGAAGAAGCGCGGGATCGACGCCGTGCACCCGTTCTCGGCGGCGACGGGGGAGGGGCTCGACGCGCTGCTCCTCGCGGTGGAGCGTCTCTTGCGCGAGCACCCCGACAAGCCCGCCCCCCGTGCCGTCCCGCTCGCGCCGCGCGGCGCCCGCGGACGCGACGACGAGGAGGCCGGGCTCGAGGTGGAGTACGTCGAGTGACGTCACGGCTTCCGGCGCGCGTCGTCCACGGCTACGGGCTCGAGGGTGCGACGGTCACGCCCGTCACGGTCGGTCTCATCAACCAGACCTTCGAGGTGACGCGGCCCGACGGCGACAAGTGCATCGTCCAGCGCCTGCACGAGATCTTCGCCGGCGAGGTCTGCCTCGATCTCGAGGCGCTGAGCGCGCACGTCGCGGCGGCCGGGCTCGTCACACCGCGGCTCGTGCGCACGCGCGACGGGGCGGCGTTCCTCGACGAAGACGGCGCGACGTGGCGCGCGATCACCTTCGTCCCGGGGCGCACCGCCCTCGTGGTCGAGCGTCCCGAGCTCGCGTACGAGGCGGCGCGGCTGGCCGGGCGCTTCCACGCGGCGCTCGCGGGCGTCGAGCATCGCTTCCACTTCACGCGCTCGGGCGTGCACGATACGGCGGCCCACCTCGCGCGCCTCGCGCGCTGGCACGACGAGGGCAGCGAGCGGCCCGGGCACGACGAGAACGCGGCGATCGCGGCCTCGATCCTCGAGCACGCGCGCACGATCGAGCCCCTGCCGGCGCTGCCCACGCGCATCGTTCACGGCGATCTGAAGATCTCGAACGTGCGCTTCGACGAGGCGCTCACGAAGGCGGTCGCGCTGCTCGATCTCGACACGCTCGCGCGAGGAACGCTGGCCTTCGAGCTCGGGGATGCGCTCCGCAGCTGGGCGCAGCGCGGCGCCGAGAGCGAGGCGGCGGCGTCGGCCGACACGGCGATCGTCGAGGCGGCGATGCGCGGGTACGCCGCATCCGGCTTTCCGATCACGCTCGAGGAGCGAGCCTCGATCGTCCTCGGCTTCGAGACGATCGCGATGGAGCTCGCAGCTCGGTTCGCGATCGACGCCTGGGAGGACCGCTACTTCGGCTGGGACGCCTCACGCTTTCCCACCCGGGTCGCGCACGATCGCGCGAGGGCGCGGGGTCAGCTCGCGCTCGCGCGATCGGTCCGCGCGCGTCGCGCCGAGCTCGAGCGGGTCACCGCCACCGCGCTGGGCACCGGCGCGCGCACGCCCTGACGCGCGAGCGAGGGCCGCGGAGCTCGATGGCGCGACCGCGTCAGAACGCGTTCTCGAAGTAGTCGATCTTCACCGGCGGCCCCAAGATCACCGAGGCGACGTCGAAGCGCACGTCGTAGCTCCCGCCGTTCGCCACGAGCCAGCCGAGCGCGGCCCGCCGCAGACGCTCGATCTTCCGCCGATCGATCGTCTCGTAGGGCGCGATCGAGCCCGCGCGCGTTCGCGATCGGACCTCGCAGAACACGACGAGGCGTCCCCGCCGCGCGATCAGATCGAGCTCGAGCCGCCCCACGCGCACGTTGCGCCCGAGAAGCGAGAAGCCGCGCCGCTCGAGCTCGCGGGCGACCAGCGTCTCGGCGTGGTCGCCGGTTCGCTTCGTCGTCACTCGCTCGGACAGGCGCGGCCTCTTCGTGGGACCGACGCTCGGGTCGGCTCAGCAGCGGTGTTCCGTGGTCGGCTCAGCGGCAGTGATGTGTCGCGTCGCAGCTGAGCGAAGCGCCGATCGCGGCGCACTCGGCATCGCTCGCGCAGATCGCGGGCTGCCCCATCGCCGGGTGCAGGGCGAGGTCGACCGGCACGCAGTAGCCGCCGCCCGGATCGGTGTCCGGAACGCAGCGGAAGCCCTCGGTGCACTGGCAGAGCGGGAGCGCCTGGTTGCCGCCCGCGCTGCAGCGGCAGGTGCAGAAGACGCGGTCCGGGCTCGTCGCGTCGATCTGGACCTGGTTCGGATCGTCGACGAGCGTGCAGAGCGGCGTCGTGCCGATCACGCACGGGTTGCTGGTGCCCGCGGGCTGGCCGCAGCGGGGATCGCCCTGGACGCACTCGGGGTTGCCCTGCAGGTGGTAGACCATGCAGACGCGGGTGCGACACTGCACCGAGCTCGTCTCGACGTAGACCTCCTCGGCCACGAAGCCGTTGCCCGGAACGGCCTCGGGGGTGCACGGATCGCCCTGACCTTGGGGCGCGCACGCGACCGTCACGCCCATTCCGATCCCGAGCAACAAGACGACTGCACTCGTCCGCATTCCAGACTCCCTACGTTGGTTCACGAAGGTCGCGCTCGAGGGCTGTCCCTCAGACCGTCCGAGATTTCGCACCGAGCTAGCGGCTCACCGACCCGCCGACCTGTCTCCTCCGCGGAGTGGCCGTCGAGGCAGGCGACCGTCACGGGATCGAGCGAGTCCCGATCACGCGACGCGGGACCCTACGTCGCGCGCGCGCGGCATGTCAACACTCGTCGCGCCGAGAGAGAGCATGCTCGCAGGGACCGAAGATCGCTATTGACAACGAAGGCCGAGCCTCACTAATATCCGCGACCATTGCCACGTAAGCGCTCGATTTTCTTCTGGTTTTTGTCGCTTTCGTCGAGTCGGCCAGCCAACGAGGCGTTGTCATGAAGTGGGAACGGGCTCTCCATTTTCTCTGCGTGCCGGGCGCGCTTCTCTCGCTGACCGCGGGAGCGGCACTCTCGCTCGCCCCCGCGCATGCGAGCGCACAGGACATGGTCTTCTCGGTGGAGGACACCGGAACGACCGCCGCACCTCCCGAGGAGGGGCCGCCTTCCGAAGCGCTCGCGAACGCGCTGCGCCTGTACCAGCAAGAGCGGTACATGGAGGCGTCGGTGCAGTTCCAGCGCGTCGTCGGGGGTGAGACCGAGGATGCGCCGGGCAACGTCCAGAAGGCGCAGTTCTTCCTGGGCAAGTCGCTCTACCACCTGCGCTACTACCAGTCGGCGCTCGCGATCTTCGACGAGATCACGCAGCTCGGCACCGGGCACATCTACTTCGGCCAGACGCTGCAGTGGCTCGCGCAGCTCGCCTCGCAGCTGCCCGAGCCGGCCGGCATCATCGAGAAGATCGGTCGCTACCCGGTGACCGACCTCGAGCAGTTCAACCAGCCCGACAGCGCCGACCTCTACAACCAGCTCCTCTACCTGATGGGCCGGTACCGCTACGGCCAGGGCGAGTTCGAGGGCGCGATCGAGCTGTTCCAGCGCGTCGCCGAGGACTCGCGCTACTACGTGAACGCGCGCTTCTTCGAGGGCATCTCGCACGTCCGCCTGCGCCACGCGCAGCCGGCCGTCACGGCCTTCCGCGCGATTCTCGACGCGATCGATCACGGCGCGCAGGGCGTCGACGACACGCAGCGCATGCGTGACCTCGCCTGGATCTCGCTCGCGCGCGTCTACTACGCCGCCGCCAACCACACCGACGCCGAGACCGGCGAGCGCGAGGTCGACGGGCGCCTGCTCGGTAACGCCGTCGAGGCGTGGAACCGCGTGGGTCAGAACAGCGAGTACTGGCTCGATGCCCTGTTCGAGGAGAGCTGGGCGTTCTTCCTCGCCGACGAGTACTCGCGCTCGATGGGCAACATCCACACGCTGTTCTCGCCCTACTTCGAGGACGCGTACTACCCGGAGGCGCTCGTCCTCAAGGCCGTCGTCTTCTTCTCGGCCTGCCAGATCGACAACGCCCGCGCGATGATCGCGCAGTTCCACGAGCGCTACGATCCGGTCCAGGCCGAGCTGAACTCGACCCTGGATCAGTTCCAGGACAACCAGCAGTTCTTCGACTTCCTCCAGCGCGTGCGCAACGGCGAGACCGATCTCTCGCCCCGCATCCGCGGTGTCGTCTCGTCGGCGCTCTCGGACCGCACGGTCCTGCGGCACCTCGAGTACGTGCGCCTGCTCGAGGAAGAAGAGGCGCGCCTCAACGAGTCGCCGGCCGAGTTCCGCAACTCGCCGCTCGGCGCCCGCATCCTCCAGGACATCTTCGTCGCCAAGAGCTTCGCCATCGACCAGGCCGGTGAGCTCGCCCGCGGCCGCTACAACCGCCTCATCGACGACCTCAACGAGCTGCTCACGCAGGTCGACACGGTCGAGCTCGAGATCGCCACCTACGAGCGCGGCGGCCTGAGCGCCGAGCTCCAGCAGCAGCAGACCGAGCTGCAGCAGTCGGGCGGCCTCGAGGTCCACGTCGACGAGGAGCACCAGATGTGGCCCTTCGACGGCGAGTACTGGCGCGACGAGCTGGGCTTCTACCGTCAGCAGGTCACCTCGCGGTGCGGCCGCTGAGTCTCCTGGGCCGAGGGGTCGCTCGAAACGACCCCGGCCCTCTTGGCGCGGGCGGGTACCGACCCAAAGGTCGGCCCGCTCGGGGTTCTCTCCGCATCAGCATCGTCCGGCCTGGCCGGGCGCGCGGGCGAGCGGGTTACCGCCACCGCAGTCGAGTCTAGCTTCGACCGATCACGCGAGACGCCCCGAAGGGGCCACAGATTGGTGAACACGATGGGTCATCGCCGAATTGAACGTTCCCGCCTCGCCATGCTCCTCGCCCTGTCTGTGATGGGCGGAGGCCTTCCGATCTTGGTCGGCGCGCAGACCACGGGCGGCACGAGCGGGGGCACGACGGGGGGCATGTGCGCCTCGCAGAGCGCACAGAGCACCGCCAACGCGTGCCCGTCCGGCTCTCCCCCGCCGCAGTCGCGGGCGGGCGCGAGCCAGGGCAAGGCCCCGGAGTCGCACCTGCAGCAGGCGACCAAGCACGAAGAGACGAAGCACGAGGCGCAGACGGGCCCCAGCGTCCAGATCGACGTCCGCGCGACCGCACTGCAGCAGCACGTCGAGGCGCGCGCGCTCGACCTCCTGCAGCAGGAGATCACGACCACCGAGCGCATCGTCGGCCGTATGCGCGCAGGCGACCCGCGCGGCGCCGACTACCTGCTGCGCCTCGCCGAGACCTACTTCGAGCTCCAGACGTACTGGAACAACAACGCCCGCAGCCTCGATCAGCCGATCTTCGATGCACAGGCGGCGAGCCAGGCGGACCGTGTCGCGGACCTGCAGCGCCAGCAGCACGAGGCCGAGACGCACCTGACCGAGGCGCGTCAAAACGCGATCCGCACGTACGCGCGCCTGGTCCAGGACTACCCGGACTACGCCCGCATGGACGAGGTCCTCTTCTCGCTCGCGTACGCGCTCGAGGAGATGCACAACTCGGATCAGGCCCTGCAGGTGTACATGCGCCTGATCAAGGGCTACCCGCAGTCGCACTTCATCCCGCACGCCTGGCTCTCGTTCGCCGAGCACTACTTCAACGACGGCGACATGAGCGCCGCGCGCCAGTTCTACGCGAAGGTCCTCGAGTACCCGCCCGAGACGCCGAACCCGGTGTACGGCTACGCGCTCTACAAGCAGGCGTGGGTCATGTACAACCTGGAGGACTTCCGCGGCGCGCTCACGCAGTTCGTGAACGTCCTCGAGTTCGTCCAGGAGCACCCGGACGCCCGCGACGCCACGAACCTGGCGCGCCAGTCCCGGCACGAGCTCGTCCTACCGTACTCGCGCGTCGGTAGACCGAACCAAGCGCTCCAATTCTTCAGACGCTACGCCACCGACGATGCGCAAGCATACGAGATGCTCGAGAGCCTAGCCGAGCTCTACTACGACACCGGTCAGTGGCCCGAGACCATACAAGTCTACCATACGCTCATGTCGGAGCAGCCGAGCTCCGACAGGCTCTGCTATTGGCAGAGTAGGGTCACGAACGCGATCATATCGAGTCGACCCAAACCAGAACAAACAACCGAAGTGCAGCGCCTGGTGGACGTCATGGACGCGTTCGCTCAGGCCTCGCACCCGCAAGAGTCCCAGACCGAATGCCGCCAGGTCACCGCGACCGTGCTCGTCGAGCTCGCGACCGCGTGGCACCGAGAGGCCATCGGTACGGACGAGCAGCCCGGTACGAACGACCGGAACACGATGAACCTCGCCGGTCAGCTCTACCGGATGCTGACCGAGCGGTTCCCGGACATGGAGCAGCTCGAGTTCCCGGACATCGATCGCCGGGACTGGCCGACGCTCTACCGCGTCCAGTACTTCTACGCCGAGCTGCTCTGGCGCATGGAGAACTGGGGTGAGTGTGGCCCCGCCTTCGACCGCGTCGTCGAGCTCAACCCGCAGGGGGAGTTCACCTCCGACGCCGCGTACGCCGCCGTGCTCTGTTACAACAGCTTGTACCAGCAGCAGTACTCGGCGACCGAGCGTGACACGCGCGCCGGGTCGACCACCGGCCGGACCGACAGCGCCTCGACGAGCGGCGGCCGCGGAGGCCGCGGAGGCCGTCGTGGCGGACGTCGCGGAGCGCAGACCGAGGAAGCCGCTCCCACCGGCCCGCCGGCGGCGCGCGAGCTGACGGCCACCGAGCAGGGCATGCTCGGCGCCTTCACGCGCTTCGTCTGCTACGTCGCCGACAGCGACGAGCTGCCGACGGTCAAGTACCGCCGCGCCCGCATCTACTACGAGTCGAACCACTACGAGGAGGCTGCGGTCCTCTTCCGGGACATCGCCTTCAACCACCCGACGAGCGAGCTCGGCGAGTTCGCGGCGAACCTCTACCTCGACTCGCTGAACACGATCTACACGCGCGACCAGAACTCGGCGTGCGTCAACGAGATCAGCGACAACATCGAGCCGCTCGCGCAGCTCTACTGCAACACGCAGGAAGCCCACGACACCCACGCGGACCTCTGCGAGGTGCTCGACAACCTGCGCTGTGGCGTCCTCCGGCTCCGCGCCGAGTCGCTCCAGCACGATCACCAGTACCGCGACGCGGCGCAGCTCTACGTGTCGATCGCGCGCGAGCACGCCGAGTGCGGACAGCGCGACCAGATGCTCTGGAACGCGGCCATCAACTACGAGTCGGCCCGCCTCCTCGGTCGCGCCATCCAGGTCCGCCAGGCGCTCATCAACAACTTCGGAACGAGCGAGCTCGCGCGCCGCGCGATCTACCTCGTGGGCGCGAACTACCACGCTCTCGCCATCTACTCGTCCGCGGCCGACTGGTACGAGCGCTTCGCGCGCGAGTACGCCGGCGAGGACGGGAGCTCGTGTACGGATGCGGAGCGGACCCAGGGCACGTGCGCGATCGCGTACGTCGCTCTCGAGAACGCCGTCTTCTTCCGCCTCGGCCTCGGCCAGGAGGATCAAGCCATCGCCGACGCCGAGCTCTACGAGCGGAACTACCGGCGCACACGCGCGAGAGAGACCTCGCAAGTCATCTTCTCGCTGGGCTCGATCTACGAGCGCCGGCAGGACTGGCTGCACGTCTTCACGCACTACCACGACTTCCTGCACGACTACGGCCGCAGCGCGCTGCCGCACGAGGTCATCCGGGCCAACGTCCAGATGGGTCGTGCGAAGTACGAGTCGAACGACGCCGAGCACGCGGAGCCCTTCTTCCGCGCCGCCGTGTCGGCGTGGAACCACGGCGCAGCCGACGCGATCGCGCACGCCGAGGGCTCGGACGCCGATCGCGCCCTCTGGTTGGCGCGCGCGAAGGAGGCCACCAGCGAGGCCTACTTCTACCTCGCCGAGTACGACTACCAGGACTTCCGCGCCGTCCACTTCCCGCGCTTCACGAGCTCGCACGCGACCGCGTCGGCCGTGCTGCACTGGCAGCAGACGGAGCTGTTCCCCTGGCTCCAGCACAAGTTCGAGGCGCTCCACACCGCGGAGACCGCCTACAACCTCATCGCGCCGCTCGAGATCCCGCAGTGGGAGATCGCCAGCGCGGCCCGCATCGGTGAGATGTACCGGATCATCGTCGACGACGTCCGCTCGGCCCCGGTGCCGGACGAGTTCGCCAACGACGACGAGCTCTACGGTATCTACACCGACATCCTCGAGCGCGTGCTGAACGGCAGCTCGCCGGGTGACGACGGGCGCTGGGACACGGCGGACGACATCGCCTGCACCGAAACCTCCACCGAGGAGACGTGCCTCCACTCGCCGATCCGCCAAGCGCGCGAGCGCTTCGAGTTCTGCCTCACGCTCGCCACGCGCGTGCGGTGGTTCAACGAGTACTCGGCGCAGTGCGAGGTCGAGCTGAACCAGCTCGATGCGGCGCGCTACCCGCTCGCGGCCGAGCTTCGCGGCACGGCCACGTTCGTCCAGGATCAGACGGCGCCGCTCACGGCGATCGAGCTGACCCACGACGAGGACGCGGAGAGCGAGTCCGGCGACAGTGCCGTCACGAGCGCCGAGGCGCCCAGCACCGGCGGCGGCCAGTGAGCGAGAACGCGGAGACAACCATGCGTCGAAACAACCCCGTGTCTCTGACGAAGAAGTGGACGGTCGTCGTCACCGCCGGAAGCCTCGCGAGCCTGCTCGCGGTCGGCTGCGGCGGAGGCGGCGGCGGCAGCGGCAGCGGTGGCGGCGGCGACGACACGAGCGGTGGTGAAGGAACGATCACCACGCCCGGTGGCACCGAGATCACCCAGGCCGCGCAGGACGACTGGGCCGAGGCGCTCACGGCGTACAACGCCGCGCTCGCCGGCGGATGGACGCCGGAGGAGTGCCAGAGCGTCGTCCACATGTTCGAAGAGGCCAACCACACGCAGGGCGGCAACTTCACCGAGGCGGTCTACATGATCGGCCTCACCTACGATCAGTGCGGCGACCAGCAGCACGCGCACGACCAGTACCAGCGCGTGCTCGGGATGAACGACCACTTCTGCGGCGCCCGCGTCGCGATGGGCGTCGAGCAGTACCGCGCCGGCCACGTCGATCAGGCCCTCCAGGAGTTCACGCGCGCCGTCCACGACGACACGCGGTGCACCGAGGGCTACGTCAACCTCGCGATCTTGCAGCGCCGGAGCCCGACGACGGCCGCCGATGCGCTCAACAACCTGCGTCGCGCGCTCGCGATCGACTCGGGCTACCTCGCCGCCTTCAACCAGATGGCGCTCCTCTACTACGACCAGGCCGTGCGCGCGGCCGGTGGTCAGCAGACCGTGCAGGGCGGCGTGCCCGCGGCGATGGCCGTCGAAGGGGAGGGCGAGGAAGACTCGCACCACCGTCATCAGTCGGCCCGCCAGCAGCAGGGCAGCCAGATGCTCGACCTCGCCGAGGTCGTGTGCCGCCAGGCCCAGCTGATCAACGGCGACTACGCCCCCATCTACAACACGTGGGGCCTCATCAACATGCAGCAGGGCAACATCATCGCGGCCCTCGCGAAGTTCGAGCGCGCCTACCAGCTCGATCCGAACATGTACGAGGCGTACATGAACTTCGGCGAGATCACGCTCGGCTTCCGCGGCTACGACGACGCGGCGAACGCGTTCCAGCGCGCGACCACGCTCCGCCCGCAGAGCTACGACGCGTTCATCGGGCTGGGCGCGGCACGCCGCGGTCTACAGGATCCGGACGCGGCCGAGGCGGCGTACCGCGCGGCGATCGCGATCGACGCCAACCGGCCCGAGGCCTACTTCAACCTGGGCCTGCTCTATCAGGACTACCGCGACGGTGCGGAGCCGACGCTGCGCCAGGCGCAGGAGTTCTACCGCCAGTTCGCGCAGCGCGCGGGGTCGAACGCGGTGTACGCGCCGGCCGTCGACGCGGTGAACCACCACTGCCCGGACACCTGCCCGACGCCGACCGGCACCTCGCGCCGCCGTCGCCGCGCGCCGACGACCTGCCAGATGGGCCGCATCCAGCAGATCGAGACGAACATCTGCCTCGTCCACGAGCTGGCCCAGATGCAGGCCGACATCGCGGCGATGCAGCAGCAGATGCAGTCGCAGTCCGGCGGCGACGGCTCGACGCCGCCCCCGGATGGATCGTCGACGCCCCCGCCCTCGGACGGGTCGACCGCGCCGACGCCCTGAGCCCGCAAGCGGGCCCGTCCGACCGGACGGGCCCTGCCAGCTCGCCCCCGGCGGGTCGTGAGCGCACAATTGCGAGGGGGTCGGCGGACGACCGTTGACCCTTTCCCCCGGACATCTGTAGAGTGCCCACGCTCCGATCGGAGCCGCGGAGGCGAGCATGACCCTGTCGAGCCTGACCAAGAAGCTGTTCCTCGGTATGACTGTCCTCGGTTTGACCCTCGGCGCGCTCGGGACGAGCGCGATCGCGTCGGTCGCATCGGCGCAGGAGTCGACCACCTACGACTTCGAGGACGATCTCGTCACCGGCGATCTCGTTCGCCCCGACGGCGAGATGCTGCAGGTCCGTCGTCGCGGCCGTCGCGCGTCGCTGATCCGCGTCCGCGAGCACTTCATCCCCGAGATGCTCAAGTCGGTCGAGAACCTCTGAGCTCGGGGCCGAGCCTCTTGCTCGGCGTCTGGTTACCTCGGCGTCTGGTTACCTCGGCGTCTGGTTACCTCGGCGTCTGGTTACCTCGGCGTCTGGCCACTTCGGACTTTTCTTCGGTTCGTTCGGTTGCGCGGGAACCCGCGGCCTCGCTCGGTGTCGGAGCGTGCGTGGGGTCTGACTCTGTAGCTCCCTCGGAGGGATGAAACTTGTCTCAGAACGCGAAGGTCTCGATGACGTTCAAGATCCAGCAGGGCGATGCCCCTGTTCGGGTCGAGACGCTCTCGCAGGACATCATCAAGGTCGGCAAGCTCCCCTCGAGCCACCTGCGCATCGAAGACGAGAACGTCTCGCGCATGCACGCGGTGATCGAGGTCACGAGCCCTGACGAGATCTACATCATCGATCTCGGCTCGGCCGCGGGCACGATCGTCAACGGCAAGAAGGTCAACAAGTGCAAGCTGCAGAATGGGGACGAGATCGTCCTCGGCGGCGCACGGGTGACCGTCGAGATCGGCGCGGCGAGCGCGGCCGGCGACGAGGACGTGACGCAGATGGCGTCGCGCGGCGAGGTGCAGGCAGCGGTCGCCGCGGCCGCGCCCGAGCCCGCCGAGCCCCCTCCGGCTCCCCCGGCGCCCGCAGCGGCCCCGGTGGCGAACCCGTTCGCGGCGGGCGCAGGCCTTCCCAACCCGTTCGCGGCTCCGTCGGCTCCGGCGGCGATCGAGTCTCACGGTGGTCATGGCGGGCATGGTGGTCACGGCGGCGGGCATGGCCACGGTGACGACGAGAACCCGGACGCGTACCAGTACGGGATCGCGGCCAGCGGCCCGCCGGTCAACCCGGCCGACGTCGAGACGGCGGCGACCGCGGCCGAGGTCGTCGTGATGTGGGGCGACGTGAGCGTGCTCCACGTCGCGCACCTCTCGCCTCCGCGCAGCTTCTACATCGGTGAGCCTTCGGGACGCAGCTCGCCGGACTACCTCGTCGACGGCGGTGTGCTCGGGGCCGATCGTCTCCCGGTGGTCGCCGAGACCGGCGGCAACATCGCGGTGATCATCCCCGCGGGCGCCGAGGGCGAGGTGACGGTGGGCGAGCAGTCGCTCACGTTCGACGAGCTCAAGAGCCAGGGCAAGCTGCAGGCGGCCGCCGAGCTGGCGGGCGCGCAGCAGTACGTGCTGCCGCAGGGCGCGACCGCCAAGGTCCGCTACAAGGGCTTCACCTTCGTGACGAAGGCGACGTCGGCGGGCCGCAAGGTCGGCGCCGCGGGCTCGACCGACTGGACGGCGCAGATCTGGACCGGCGTCTCGCTCGGTGTCCACGCGGCCTTCCTCCTGATGTTCTACTTCCTGCCGCCGCGTCCCGCGGCGCTGTCGCTCGACCTCCTCAACACCGACAATCGCCTGGTCCAGTACCTCATGGAGCCGCCGGAGACGGTGGAAGAGGAGACGCCGGACTGGCTGCAGGAGCAGCAGCAGGAGGACGACCAGGAAGGCGGCACCGGAAAGCGTCACAAGGACGACGAAGGTGCGATGGGCGAGGAGTCGCACGAGAAGACGACGAACCGCTACGGCATCCAGGGTCCCGAGGACAACCCGGATCCGCACATGGCGCGTGAGCAGGCGCGCGAGGACGCGCGTCAGGCCGCCTCGCAGATGGGCGCTCTTCTTCAGATGGCCGGCGCGTGGAACTCGCCGACCTCGCCCTACGGCCAGGAGTCGGCCCTGGGCACCGATCCGATGAGCGCGCTCGGCGCCCTGATGGGCGATCAGATCGGCGGCAACTTCGGATTCGGCGGTCTCGGCCTCCGCGGCACGGGTCGCGGTGGTGGTGGTACGGGTGAAGGCACCATCGGTCTCGGTAACCTCGGCACGATCGGCCACGGCGCCGGGACGGGCTCGGGCTCGGGCTACGGCTCGGGCGCCGGCGGCTTCCACGGCCGTGGCTCGGCCGTTCCCCACATCCGCACGGGTGAGGCCGACGTCCGCGGCTCGCTCTCGCGCGAGGTCATCCGCCGCGTCATCCGCCGCCACATCAACGAGGTCCGGTTCTGCTACGAGCAGGAGCTCGCGCAGCGCCCCGATCTCGCCGGCCGCGTGACGGTCAGCTTCATCATCTCGGCGACGGGCGCGGTCCAGACCGCGAGTGTCATGAACACGACGCTCAACAACGCGCGTGTCGAGGGCTGCGTCGTTCAGGCGGTTCGCCGCTGGACGTTCCCGGCTCCGGACGGCGGCGGCGTCGTCGGCGTCAACTACCCGTTCGTGCTCGACTCGACGGGCGGCGACGAGTGATCGGCTCGCCCGCTCCCTCGGGGGCGAGCACTCCTTGCTGGGCAGTGATGGGCTGAAGACCGGACAGCCGAACGACGGGGAGGCGCGGAGACCGAGAGGTCCCGCGCCTTCGTGTTTGTGTGCTCTCCGGCGCGTCCGCGCTCGCGCTCTCGGGAAGGGGCGCCGACGGCGGCGCGCTCGGAGGGCGGTAGGGCAGGCCCCGGGGGCTCGATGATGAACCGGCGCTTTGCCGTTGAGGCGCGAGCCCGATCGCGACTAGTATCGCGGCCGCGTCCGGCGAAGGAGAACGTGTCGATGCGATCTGATCTCTCGGGGCTGCGCCTCGCCCCCAAGCGGCTCCAGGCCCTCGCCTGCGGAGCATTCCTTCTCGTTTGGCTCAGCGGTGGCCAGTGCTCGCGCGAGCGCGTCGAGTCTCTCAACGAGATGAACGAGGGCGTCGTCCTCGCGGCGCAGAAGAACTACGTCGATGCGGTCGAGAAGCTGCAGCACGCAGCGGCGATCGATCCGACGAACGACCAGGCCTACTGGAACCTCGCCATCGTGCACATGGAGATGCAGCGCTTCGATGCGGCGCGCGACGATCTCCAGCGCGCGATCCAGATCAACCCGAACGCGGCGGGCTACCACGAGAAGCTCGGCACCGTGCTCATGGAGCTCGAGCAGTGGGATCAGGCTCGCGAGAGCTTCGAGCGCGCCATCGAGCTCGATCCGGAGCTCTTCAAGGCCTACTACAAGCTCGCGCAGATCCTCGAGCGTCAGGACGACGCGCAGGGCGCCCTCCAGCGATACACCGAAGCCATCCAGCACGGCCCGCGCTTCATCGAAGCGTATCGCTCGCTCGGCCGGCTCTACGCCGACCTCGGCTACCTCGGCGAGGCGGTGCAGGTCCTCACGAGCGGCCTGCAGGTCGTCATCGGCGGAACCGAGGACGAGGCGAGCCTGCACCAGCTGCTCGGCACCGTGTACCAGCAGCAGCGCAACTACGATCAGGCCGTGCACGAGTTCCACGCCGCGCTCGACATCGAGCCCGGAATGCAGGACGCGATGTTCTCGCTCGGCTGGACGTACTCGCTGCAGAACAACCGGGACGAGGCGCGTCGCTACCTCAAGCGCTACGTCGATGCGGCGACCGGCACGGCCCCGCAGCACTACCTGAAGGCCGCGCAGGACCGGCTGACCCAGCTCGACGCGCCCTGACGGTATTCTCCGGAGGGCGCCATGCCCTCCGGAACTGGGCCCCTGGGTCGGGGACCAAGCGCGCGCTGGCTAGATTCTCATCGAGCGACGTTCTGTGGAGGTGTTAGGTGGAGGCGAACGAGACGGTCCCCGCACGAGAGCTGACGGACGCGGAGCGCACCAAGCTTCGTGAGCTCGACGAGGCCATCGCGAAGTTCGAGGGCCAGAAGCGCTGGTCCGACGTCATCAAGAGCATCCTGGCGAAGGCCGAGATCGTCCAGGACCGGAGCGAGAAGGTCGCGCTCCTGACCCAGGCCGGCACGATGTACCTCGAGAAGTCCTCGAACCAGGCCGAGGCGATCAAGGCCTTCGAGGCCGTGCTCGAGCACGACTCGCACAATCTCCAGGCGATCACGCAGCTCAAGGAGATGTACGAGAAGCGTCGCGACTGGGAGAAGCTCGTGCGCGTCATGGAGCGCGAGGTCGAGCTCATGGACGAGAGCGACCGCGCCCTGCGCTACGTGGAGATGGCCCAGCTCGCGACCGAGCGCCTCCGCAAGCCCGAGATCTGCATCGACCTCTGGCAGAAGGTCCGCCAGTACGATCCCGATCAGCACGACGCGCTCGCGGCGCTCTCGGGCCTCTACGAGCGCGCGCGCGAGTGGAAGCCGCTGGCCGACGTGCTCGAGCGCCAGGCCGAGCGCGCCGCCAACGCCGAAGAGCAGAAGGCGGTGCTCACCAAGCTCGGCATGATCTACGCCGACAAGCTGAACGACGACCACGGCGCGGTCAGCGCCTTCCAGCGCCTCCTCGCGCTCGATCCGGAAGACAAGCGCGCCCAGGAGCAGCTCAAGCGTCGCTACGTCGCCATCAAGGCGTGGGACGACCTCGAGGCGTTCTATGCGCCGAGCGGGAAGTTCGACGAGCTCATCCGCACCTTCGAGCGCGAGGCCGGCAACAAGGACGCACCGAAGGAAGAGCAGATCGATCTGATGTTCCGTGTCGCGCGCCTCTGGCAGCGACAGGACAAGAACGATCGTGCGGCGAAGGCCTACGAGAAGGTCCTCGAGCTCGATCCGAAGAGCTTCGATGCGGCCGTCGCGCTCTCGCCCATCTACGAGTCCGTCAACGACAGCAAGAAGCTCGCGGGCGTGTACGAGGTGCGGCTCGAGCACGTCTCCGATCCGAGTGAGCGCATCGCGCTCTTGCGCGAGACGGGCCTGCTCTACGAAGAGAAGCTGAAGAAGCCCGATCTCGCGTTCGCGCGCTTCCTCTCGGCGCTCGAGCTCGACCCGATGCAGGGCGTCCTGCGCGAGGACGTGGCGCGGCTCGCGCCGACCGTGAGCGGGTGGGATCAGCTCATCGCCACGTACCGCAAGGCGATCGAAGCGAGCGGCGATCCCGAGGCGAGCGTCGATCTGCAGATGCAGCTCGGCGGCGTGCTCGAGGGCGTGGGCAAGATCGAGGAAGCGATCGCCCAGTTCCGTGCCGTGTACGACGCCCAGTCCGATCACATGGGCGCGATCGGCAAGCTCGAGACGCTCTACCGCCAGACGTCGAAGTTCGGCGAGCTGCTCGCCATCTACGACCGCCGGATGGATCTGGAGACGGATCCCGACGCGAAGAAGCGCATCGCGTACGGCCGCGCCTCGCTCCTCGAGAACGAGCTCGCCAAGCCCGACGACGCGATCGACGCCTATCGCGCGATCCTGGCCGAGTGGGGCGACGACGAGCAGGACGCGTATCGCGCGCTCGATGCCCTCTTCGAGAAGCAGGCGCGCTTCCAGGACCTCGCCGACACCCTCGAGCGGCGCATCGATCTCGGTCCGCCGAGTGAAGAAGAGCTCGCCGCGCTCAAGTTCCGCCTGGCGCGGGTGCTCGAGCAGCACCTGAACGACCGGCCCCGTGCGCTCGATCTCTACCGCGAGGTCGTCACGCTCGTTCCCGAGCACGACGGGGCGCGCGTGGCGCTCGAGGCGTTCCTGCCGGACCCGGCGTTGGGCGCGCAAGCAGCGACCATCCTCGAGCCGATCTACGAGGTGCGGAGCGACTGGGAGTCGCTGATCCGCGCGCTCGAGGTGCTCGTCACCGGGGCCGAAGATCCGGCGCGCAAGCTCGAGCTCCTGACGAAGGTCGGCGAGGTCGCGGGAGCGCAGGTCGGAGACCCGGCGCGTGCGTTCGACGCGTTCGGTCGCGCGCTGCGCGCGGTTCCGGAGCACGGCGAGACGCTCGAGCGCCTCGAGGCGATCGCCGACGCGCAGAATCGTTGGTCCGATCTCGTCGCACTGCTGGGCGAGCTCGCCGGTGGCGCCGAGGATCCGGCGCTCGCGCGCTCTCTGTGGATCCGCGCCGCGGTGCTGCACGACCAGAAGCGCGGCGACGTCGATGCCGCCGTCGCGGCGTACAACAAGGTGCTCGAGCAGGATCCGGCGGACGGCGAGGTCCTCGACGCCCTCGAGGACGTCTACCGGCGGGCCGCCGCCGCGAGCGACGACGAGGCCGCGAGCGCCAAGCGCTACCGCGAGCTGCTCGGCGTGCTGCGCAAGAAGGCGGAGCTCACGAGCGACGGCGCAGCGCAGGAGCAGCTGCTCACGGCCATGGCCGACATCCACGAGCAGCTGCTCGCGGAGCCCGATCAGGCGATCGCTCTGCATCGCGAGATCCTCGAGCTCGATCCCACGAGCAAGGGCGCGCTCGGCGCGCTCGATCGCCTGCTCGAGAAGCAGGCGCTCTGGACCGATCTCGCCGACAACATCGGCCGCCAGCTCGCCCTCGCCACCGAGGCCGAAGAGCAGACGGCGCTCATGCTCAAGCTCGCCGCGCTGCGCGAGTCGCGGATGGGCGCGGCCGACGCCGCGATCGAGATCCACCGCGACGTGCTCCAGCGCGACGCCTCCAACGCGGACGCGCTCGGCGCGCTCGAGCGACTGCTCCAGGTGCCCGCGCACCAGCCGGTGATCACCGAGATCCTCGAGCCGCACTACCGCGACGCCAACGACTTCGAGAAGCTGATCGGCGTCCACGAGATCCAGACCCAGCACGCGAGCTCGGCCGAGCGTCGCGTCGAGCTCCTGCACCGGATCGCGGAGCTCTACGAGATCGCGCTCGACGACGCGCCGAAGGCGTTCGAGAGCTTCGCGCGGGCCCTCGGCGAGGATCCCGCCAACACCACGACGCAGGAGCAGCTCGAGCGTCTCGCCGGACAGACCGGCGACTTCGAGTCGCTCGCCAAGGTGTACGAGCAGCGCGTCGATGCGCTGGTCGCGGCGCACCAAGCCTCGGGCGAGGCGCCCGGGCCGGACGAGCTCGGGCTCACCACGGGCCTGCTCACCAAGGCGGCGGACATCCGGGAGAACAGCCTCGGTGACGTCGCGGCCGCGATCGCGCACCACGAGCGAGTCCTCTCGCTCGACCCGGCGAACCTCGGCGCGGCGGCGGCGCTCGAGCGCTTGTTCCAGCAGGCCGAGCAGTACGAGCGCCTCGCGCAGATTCTCCTCACGAAGGCGAACATGCTCGAGGTGCCCGACGAGAAGAAGGAGCACCTCTTCCGCGCCGCGGCGATCTACGAGGAGATCCTCGAGCGCAAGACCGACGCGATCGCCGTCTACCGCAAGGTGCTCGAGGTCGACCGCGAGGAGCTCGCGGCGCTCGACAAGCTGATCGAGCTCTTCCTCGGGCTCGAGAACTGGCCCGAGGTCCTCAACATCTACACGTTGAAGGCCGACGTCGTCGCCGATCCGGAAGAGAAGAAGCGCCTGCACCTCGAGGTCGGCGCGGTCTACGAGCGCGAGCTCGGGGACGCGGCCAAGGCCATCGACAGCTACCAGCGCATCCTCGAGATCGACCCGGAGGACCTCACCGCGATCCAGCGCCTCGATGCGCTCTACCTGGCGGCCGGGAACTGGCAGGAGCTGCTGCAGATCCTGGAGCGCGAGGCCGATCTCGCCGGCGACCCGAACGAGGTCATCTCGTATCGGTTCCGCATCGCGGACCTCTACGATCACAAGCTCGGCGACGCCGGGCGCGCGGTCGACGGCTACGCGGGCATCCTCGAGGTGGTCCCCGACCACCAGCCGACGCTCGATGCCCTCGAGAACATGATCAAGGCGGGCAAGGAGCCCGTTCGCGCGGCGACGACGCTGGAGCCCATCTACCAGCAGTTCGGCGAGTGGGCGAAGCTCGTGGCCGTTCTCGAGGTCCAGGTCACGCACGAGGCCGATCCGGTCCGACGCGTCGAGCTCCTGCACCGCGTCGCCGAGCTGACCGAGTCGCAGCTCGACCAGGGCCGGGCGGCCTTCGATGCGCACGCGCGCGCCGTCGCCTTCGACAACGCCAACGAGAACACGCTCGCCTCGCTCGAGCGCCTCGCGGGCGACCTCGGTACGTTCGCCGAGGTCACCAAGCTCTACGACGCCGAGCTCGCGAAGGTCGAGGGCAACGCGGACGCAGGGCCGGATCGCGTCGTGGATCTCGGCATGCGCGCCGCGCAGATCTACGAGGTCCACCTCGGCGACGTCGAGTCGGCCATCGCCCGCTACAACCGCGTGATCGCGGCCGACGACACCCACGCGCAGGCGATCGAGAGCCTCGATCGGCTCTACGAGTCGACCGGCAAGTGGAACGAGCTCGCCGGGATCCTCGGCAAGGAAGCACAGCTCGCCGCCTCGCCCGAGCAGATGCTCGACTTCCAGTTCCGCCTCGGCCAGGTGTACGAGACGCACCTCGGGCAGGTCGATCGTGCGATCGAGCAATACAAGGAGATCCTCGGCGCGGCGCCGGAGCACGCGCCGGCGCTCTCGGCGCTCGAGGCGCTCTTCGCCAACGGGGCGCAGATCACCCCGGCGCGATCGCTCGTCATCGCGGAGATCCTCGAGCCGCTCTACCGGATGAGCGAGGCGTTCGATCGCCTCGTCGGCGTGCACGAGGTCCAGCTCGAGCACATCACCGATGCCGGCGAGCGCGTCGCGCAGATGCACAAGATCGCCGAGCTCGCCGAAGAGCGGGCGGCCGAGCCGCAGCTCGCGTTCGAGTGGCACCAGCGCGCCCTCTTGGAGGACCCGCTGAACGAGCGCTCGGTGAGCGACACCGACCGTCTCGCCGCGGGTCTACAGAACTGGGAGCAGCTCGCGAGCACCCTCGCCGACGTCCTCGAGGACGCCAAGGATCCGGCGGTTCGGGTGGCCGTGGGCCGGCGCCTGGCGCGCGTCTACGAGAACGAGCTCTCCGACGTGCCGCGCGCAGTCGAGGCGCACCTCTTCGTGCTCACGGCCGATCCCAAGGATGCCGAGACGCTCGAGGCGCTCGATCGCATCTACACGGAGAACGGCGCGAGCGAGGCGCTGCAGGAGGTCCTCGCGAGCCGCGCGGCCGCGCTGGCCGCGACCGAGGACGCCGACAAGGCGGCGCTCGTCGAGCTGCACTTCCGTCGTGCCCAGGTCCTCGAGAACGACCTCGGTCGTATCGACGAAGCGGTCGCGGTCTACACGAACTTGCTCGACAAGCTCGACAAGGAGCACGAGGGCTCGATCCGGGCGCTCGCCAACATCTACGTCGAGAAGCAGGACTGGCGCAGCCTCTCGCGCACGTTCGAGCGCGAGCTCGAGGTCGCGCTCGGCGACTCCGGTCGGGCCGACGTCCTGGCGAAGATGGCGCGCCTCGCCGAGGAGCACCTTCAGGAGCCCGATCGCGCCGTCACGTTGTGGAAGCAGGTGCTCGACCTGCGCGGCGAGGATCCCGAGGCCCTCAACGCCCTCGGCGATCTGCACGCGAAGGCCGGCCGCTGGAACGACCTCGTCGAGGTGCTCGATCGCGAGGCGGGCATCGCCGCCGACGACGAGGTCCGCGTCGAGATCTTCTCGGACCTCGGTCGCGTCTGGTACGGCAAGCTGAAGAACGATCGCAACGCGATCGACAACTGGCAGCGCGTCCTCGACATCGATCCGACCAACACGACGTCGCTCTTCGCGCTGATCGAGATCTACAAGAACGCCGGCCAGACCCAGGAGCGCGTCGACTCGCTCCACCGCGTGATCGAGGTCGGCACCGCCACGCTCGACGAGTCGATCATCGAGAGCTGCTACATGCAGCTCGGCCAGCTCTACGAGACGGCCGAGGACAAGGGCGGCCTGGCGCGGCCGGCCGACGCGATCGACGCCTTCAACAAGGCGCTCGATCTCAACCCGCGCAACTTCGGATCGATGGACGCTCTCGAGCGTCTGCACGCCGAGGGGAGCGACTGGGTCGAGCAGGTCCAGGTCATGGAGCGGCGCGTCGACGCGCTCGACGACGGCAAGGACAAGATCCCGGTCCTCCTCGCGATCGCCGACACCTGGGCGAACAAGCAGAACGACCCCGACCGCGGCACGAGCGCCTACCAGCGCATCCTCTCGCTCGACACCAAGCACGTCGTCGCGTTCGAGGAGCTCGACAAGCTCCACCGCGCGGCCGAGCGCTGGGACGAGCTCGTGGAGATGCTGCTCACGCGCGTCGAGAACACCGAGGGCACGGCCGCGCGCGTCAAGCTGCTGCGCGCGGTGGCGGAGGTCCAGGAGAAGCACCTCGGCGACAAGGAGCAGGCCTTCGGGGCGCTCCAGATCGCTTGGGAAGAGGACTACACCGACCGCGAGACGGCCGACGAGATCGAGCGTCTCGCCGGGCTCACCCAGAAGTGGAACGAGCTGCTCGCGGCCGCCAACGCCGCGCTGCAGCAGGTCACCGATCCGGCGACGAAGATCGCCATCTGTCTCTCGTGCGCGAAGTGGTACGGCACGCAGCTCGGGCACCCCGAGTACGCGATCCCGTACTACCAGCAGATCCTCGGCCTCGATCCGGCGAACGTGCCGGCGATGCGCCAGATGGCCGACCTGTACCGCAGCACGCAGCAGTACCCGACGCTGGCGCAGGTGCTCGGTCGCCTCGTCGACATCACGAGCGACCCGTCCGACAAGGCGAGCGTCTACGTCCAGATGGGCGAGCTCGCCGAGCAGCACCTCAACGTGCCCGAGCAGGCGCGCACGTACTACAAGCAGGCGCTCGACACGCACGCGACGCACGTCGGCGCGCTCGAGGCGCTCGAGCGCGTCTATCGCCAGAGCGGCGAGTGGAACGAGCTGCTCGACATCCTCCGCCGCAAGGCGGACGCGCTGGGGGATCCGCAGGACGTCCTCGAGGCGAAGCTCCAGATCGCCGAGACGTACGAGGACCGCACCGGCAACGTCGACGAGGCGATCTCGACCTACCAGCAGGTCCTCGGCGCCGACGCCCAGAACCTGCGCGCGATGAAGGGCCTCGAGCGCCTCTACGCGCAGCGGGAGAAGTGGCCGGAGCTGCTCCAGGTCCTCGAGCAGCAGTACGACGTCGTCACGACCGAGAAGGAGCGCATCACGATCCTGCTCCGCGTCGCGGCGATGTGGGAAGAGGAGTTCGTCAAGCCCGACAAGGCCGCCGAGCGCCTCGAGAAGGTCGTCGAGATCGATCCGACCAACGAGCAGGCCCTGAGCTCGCTCGAGCGCATCTACAAGAACGCGCAGCGCTGGGATCAGCTCATCTACACGCTCGAGCGTCACGTCTCGGCGACGAGCGATCGCGGAGAGAAGCAGCGCCTGCTCGCCGAGATCGGCGACACCTACCACGTCGAGATCAAGGACCTCGACAAGGCGGTCGACGCCTACCTCAACATCACCTCGATCAACGCCGACAACGTCGTCGCGCTCGATGCGCTCGCGCGCATCTACGACAAGCGTGGCGACCACTCGCAGTCGCTCGATGCGATGCACTCGCTGGCCCGTCAGGTCCAGGATCCCCAGCAGGTCGTCGACCTGCGCTTCCGGATGGGCAAGCTGCTCGACGAGAAGCTCGGCGATCGCGCGTCCGCCGTCGACCAGTACCAGAGCGCGCTCGACGTCGAGCCGGGGCACCTGCCCTCGCTCGAGGCGATGCGCAAGATCCACCTCGACTCGGGCGACTGGCTGGCCGCCGCCAAGACGCTCGAGCAGGAAGCGCAGTACCAGCAGCAGCCGCGCCTCGTCGCGCGCCACCTCGTCGAGCTCGGTCGCCTCTACGACGACAAGCTCGACGAGCACGACAAGGCGGTCGAGACCTTCGAGGCCGCGCTCAAGCAGGACGGCGACAACGAGGACGCCGCGCTCCCGCTCGCCGAAGAGTACTCGCGCAAGAAGCGCTTCCCCGAGGCGATCCCGCTCCTCGACATGCTCGTGAAGCGCTCGGGCAAGCGCGACGCCACCGAGCAGCACAAGCTCGCCCAGTTGCTCGGCGACGCCGCCGCGCAGACCGGCGACACCGACGCCGCCGTCAAGGCGCTCAGCAAGGCGCACCAGCTCGATCAGCAGAACTTGCCGACCCTCATCGCGCTCTCGAACGCGTACTACGCGGCGAAGCGCTGGGACGACGCGTTCAAGTTCTTCCAGATGGTGCTCGTCCACCATCGCGACTCGCTCGAGAAGGACGACCTCACGGACGTCTTCTACAAGCTGGGCGTCGTCAAGCGCGAGCAGGGGGATCGCCGCAAGGCGCTCAACATGTTCGACAAGGCCCTCGAGGAGGACGCCAAGCACCGTCCGACGCTCGAGGCCGTGGTGGGCCTCTACGAGCAGTCGGAGGACTACGAGCAGGTCATCCACTTCAAGAAGCAGATCCTCGACATCGCCAAGGTCGACGAGCGCTTCAAGATGAACGAGGCGATCGGCGATCTCTGGCACGAGAAGCTCAAGAACGTCCCCAAGGCGCTCGAGAGCTACAACGCAGCGAGCGAGCTCCAGCCGAAGAACCACAAGATCCTCCACAAGCTGCTGATGCTCTACCAGGGCAGCAAGCAGTGGGACTCGGCCATCGAGATCATCGAGCGTGTCTCGTCGCTCGTGGACGAGAGCGATGGAAGCGCCGACGCCAAGAGCGGTCAGAAGGCGAAGTACCAGTACACGATCGGCGTCATCCTCCGCGACGAGGTAAAGGACCCCGATCGCTCGGTCGAGTACTTCAACCGCTCGCTCGATCTCGACCCGGGCCAGCTCAAGCCCTTCGAGGCGATCAACAAGATCTTCACCACGAAGAAGGACTGGAAGCAGCTCGAGCGCGCCTTCCGCAAGATGCTCCACCGCATCAGCGGCAAGGGCAACGACGAGCTCGAGTGGAACCTCTGGCACAACCTCGGCGTCATCTATCGTGACCGCCTCAAGCAGCCGGAGAACGCCGTCGAGGCCTTCAAGGTCGCCTCGAGCAAGCGGCCGGAGGACGTCCAGGAGCACCTCATCCTCGCCGAGCTCTACTCGGTGATCCCCGGGCGCACCGAGGACGCGATCGCCGAGCACCAGTTCCTGCTCAAGCAGGACCCCTATCGCGTCGACAGCTACCAGGCGCTCTACCGCCTGTACTTCGATGCGCGCGCGTACGACAAGGCGTGGTGCCTCGCCTCGACGCTCGTCTTCCTCAAGAAGGCGGACGCCGAGCAGACGCAGTACTTCGAGCAGTACCGCGTGAAGGGGCCGATCCGGCCGACCTCGCGCCTCGACGACGAGCGCTGGCTCAAGGACCTCGCCCATCCGGACGCGGACCTCATCGTGTCCAAGCTGTTCCAGCAGGTCTGGCCGGCGATCCTCAGCCTCCGCGGAAAGACCGACAAGGATGCGGGCCTCGCGCCCAAGTATCTCGTCGATCCGGCGCAGAGCACCGTGACCCTCGCGCGCACTTTCGGGTTCGTCGCGCAGGTGCTCGGCATCCAGGCGCCGCGCCTCTACCTGCGGCCCGACGTGCAGGGGGGCCTCAGCCACCTGCCCGTCTACCCGCTGGCGTCGCTCTCGGGCTCGACGCTGCTCCAGGGGTTCCAGCCGCAAGACCTCATGTTCATCGCGGCGCGTCACCTCTCGGACTACCGCGGCGAGCACTACATCCGGACGCTCATGCCCTCGAACACCGAGCTGAAGACGGTGCTCATGGCGGCGCTGCGCTTGGCGCAGCTCGTTCCGGGGGACGCACAGATCGACCAGTGGGCGACCCAGCTCGGCACCAAGCTCCAGCCGGCCCAGCGCGACGTCATCGGCACGCTCGGTCGCCGCTTCGTGCAGGCGGGCGCGCGCACCGACGTGAAGAAGTGGCTGCAGGGCGTGGAGGTGACCGCGTGCCGCGCGGGCTTCCTCATCTGCAACGACCTCGACACGGCGGCGCGCATGATCACGGCGCTCGGAGCGACCGGTCCGGTGGACCTCGCGCCGAAGGACAAGATCAAGGAGCTGGTCCTCTTCAGCGTGAGCGAGGAGTACTTCCGGCTTCGCCAGGCCCTGGGCATCCAGCTCCAGGTCCAGTGATCGGGAGGCGCCGCGCGCTCTCTCGCTGCGAGCGCATGGCGCCCGCAGGGAGGGCCGCGTCGCCGAGCGTGCGCTTCGCGTACGCCGCTCGATGAGCGAGGCCTCCACGCTCGACGTGTTGCTTCCGACCCGCCGCGCCACGCGACGGCTCGGGGCAGCGCTCGCGTGCGCGCTCGCGCCGGGGGACGTCCTCGTCCTCGAGGGGCCGCTCGGTGCCGGGAAGACCTTCCTCGCGCGGGCCATCGCGCGGGCGCTGGGCGTCCCGGCCGACGTCCCGGTGCAATCGCCCACTTTCGCGCTGGTCCACGAGCTTCGGGGGCGCGTTCGCGTCGTGCACGCCGACCTCTACCGGCTCGGTGATTCGCGGGAGCTGGACGAGCTGGGCCTCGCGGAGCTCGGGGTGGAGGCCGTGACGATCGTCGAGTGGGGCGCGCGCTTCGGCGACGCGCTCGCGGCCGATCGGCTCGAGGTGCGTCTGGAGCGCCCGATTGATGGCCTCCGCCGTGCGTTCCTCACGGCATACGGCGCTCGCGCACAGGCTGCGCTCGACGCGCTCGCGTCGTCGCTTGCGGTGCCCGCTGCGGGCTGATAACTCGCGCTCCCGAGATGCCGCGCCGGGACGACCTCAAGAAGATCCTCCTCCTCGGCTCGGGCCCCATCGTCATCGGTCAGGCGTGCGAGTTCGACTACTCGGGCACGCAGGGCGCCAAAGCGCTGCGGGAAGAGGGCTACGAGGTCGTCCTCGTCAACTCGAACCCGGCGACGATCATGACCGATCCCGAGTTCGCGGATCGGACCTACGTCGAGCCGCTCGTGCCCGAGATTCTCGAGGCGATCATCGCGCGCGAGAAGCCGGATGCGATCCTGCCGACGCTCGGCGGTCAGACGGCCCTGAACCTCGCGCTCGCGCTGCACGACTCGGGCGTGCTCGCCAAGCACGGCGTGCAGATGCTCGGCGCCAACGTCGACGCCATCCGGAAGGCCGAAGACCGCCAGCTCTTCAAGGAGGCCATGGAGAAGATCGGCCTCGGCGTCTGCCGCGCACGGACGGCCAAGACGATCGAGGAGGCGGAGGCGGCGGTGGCCGAGGTCGGCTACCCGGTCGTTCTCCGGCCGAGCTTCACGATGGGCGGGTCGGGCGGCGGCATCGCCTACAACAAGCAAGAGTTCGACGCCGCGATCCGCTGGGCGTTCCAGCAGAGCCCCACGCACGAGTGTCTCGTCGAAGAGAGCGTGCTCGGCTGGAAGGAATTCGAGCTCGAGGTCATCCGCGACCGCGCCGACAACTTCTCGGTCATCTGCACCATCGAGAACTTCGACCCGATGGGCGTGCACACCGGCGACTCGATCACGGTCGCGCCGGCGATGACGCTCACCGACAAGGAGTACCAGCGCCTCCGCGACGCGGCCCGCGCGATCATGAGCGAGATCGGCGTCGAGACCGGCGGCTCCAACGTGCAGTTCGCCGTCGATCCCAAGGACGGCCGCGTCATCGTCATCGAGATGAACCCGCGCGTCTCGCGCAGCTCGGCCCTCGCGTCGAAGGCGACCGGCTATCCGATCGCGCGCATCGCGGCCAAGCTCGCGGTCGGCTACCGGCTCGACGAGCTCACCAACGCCATCACCGGCACCAGCGCTGCCTTCGAGCCGACGATCGACTACGTCGTCGTGAAGTGGCCGCGCTTCGCGTTCGAGAAGTTCCGCGGCGCCGATCCGCGGCTCACCACGCAGATGAAGTCGGTGGGCGAGGCGATGAGCATCGGGCGCACCTTCAAGGAGGCGTTCCAGAAGGCGGCGCGAAGCCTGGAGATCGGCCGCGATGGGCTGGTCTCGCTCCTCAGCCGCGTGGACTACCGGAGCCTCGCCTCGGCGGCGCGGGAGCTCCGCGCGCAGCTGCCAGGCGTCGGCGTCCCCCACGATCTGTTCACGCGCACCACCGAGAACATGCCCGCGGCCACCCGCGACGAGCTGCGCGAGGCGGTGCTCGAGGTCATCGCGACGCCGCTCGCCGACCGAGCCTGGTACGTCGTCGACGCGCTCCGTCTCGGCGCCAGCATCGAGGACGTGCATCGTCGCACCGGGATCGATCCGTGGTTTCTCGCCCAGCTCGCCGAGATCGTGCAGGCCGAGCACGAGCTCGAGGCCGACCAGGGGCGAGCCCTCACGCACGGCGAGCTCGCGCGCTACAAGGCCTTCGGGTTCTCCGACGCGCGGATCGCGGCCCTGCGCGGCATCGATCGCGCCGCGGTGCGGGAAGCGCGGCGCGGGGCGTTCGTCGAGCCCGCCTACGCTCGGGTCGACACCTGCGCCGCCGAGTTCGAGGCGCGCACGCCGTA
>JBGALT010000285.1:0-5721 GCA_044223665.1 Sandaracinaceae bacterium
CGCTCGCGCGCTCGCGTCGGTGACGATCTCGCCGTGCGCCGCGAAGTACGGGGCGAGCGCGGCCTCGATGGCGGCGGGGGTCCCGTCGGTCGCGCCGGCCGGGACCGAGAGGTAGCTCGCCGCCTCGTCCCAGCGCCGCCGCGCCAGCGCGCGCACGAGTCGGAAGGACGCGTTGCGCACCATGACCGCGAAGCCCTTCACGTCGCGCGTGACGTCCGGCTCTTCGATCGTCTCGAGCTCGCGCTCGACCGGAGGCGGCACGCCCTCGCCCGCGGCGATGCGCTCCCACTCGTCGAGCAGGCTCGCGTCCACGCCGCGCACCATCGCGCCGAGCCAGTCGATCAGGTCGAGGACCGCGTCGGACTTCGCGCTCTCCGGGACGTTCTGGCTCATGCCCTTGTAGGCGTCGGTCAGGTAGCGCAGCAGCACACCCTCGCTGCGCGCGAGGCCGAGGTCGCGCACGTAGTCCACGAACGAAGCGCCGCGCTCGAAGGCGTCGCGCGCGATCGACTTCGGCCGTAGCTCCTCGCGCCCGACCCAGGGGTGCTTGGCCGAGAACTCCTCCAGCACGCCGTAGAGCAGCTCCGCCTTCGGCGCCGGCAGCGTGACCTTCTCGAGCTCGGCCATGCGCTCCTCGTAGGGGATGCCCTCGGCCTTCATCGCGTCGAGCTTCTCCTTCTTCAGCGCGTCCATCTGCTTCATCAGGACCGCGTCCGGATCCTCGAGCGTCGCCTCGATCACGCTGAGCACGTCGAGCGCGTGCTCGGGCGACTCCGGCGGCGGCGCGCCCTCGGCCGGCGTGTCCAGACGCGCGAGCGCGTCCAGCACGAAGAGCGAGAGGCCGTGGTGGAGCGAGAAGTCGCGCTGCAGATCGGCGCTCGGCGCGAGCACGGCGCCACGGAAACCGATGCTCGGGTCGTCTTCCTTCTCCCGCACCAGCACGCCGTGCTCGAGCAGCGAGCGCACGATCTGCACGGCGCGCTTCTGGTGGGCGATGCGCCGATGCCGCGGCTCGTGCGAGGCGCGGATCACGTCGCGCAGCGCTCGCAGGCCGTCGGCGTGCCGCTCGAACGCGCCGCTCACGACCTCGAGCACCATCCCTTGGGTGACCTGGAAGCGCGGCTCGAGCGTCTCGGGCGCCGAGGTCGCCAGGCGCTCGAACGTCGTGCCGTCCCAGTGCGCGTAGCCGCGCTCGGGCGGCTGCTTCAGGACGAGCTTCTTCATCTTCTTCGGATCGCCCTCGGCCTTGGCGCGGGCCTTCTTGTTCTCCACGACGTGCTCGGGCGCCTGGGCGACCACCCAGCCCTTGGTATCGAATCCACGGCGACCGGCGCGACCCGCGATCTGCTGGAAATCGCGCACGGTGAGGACGGCCGTCTTGTTCCCGTCGTACTTGCAGAGCTGCGTGAAGAGCACGCTGCGGATCGGCACGTTCACGCCGACGCCGAGCGTGTCGGTGCCGCAGATGATCCCGAGCAGCCCCTTGCCGGCGAGCTTCTCCACCAGCAGGCGGTAGCGAGGCAGCATGCCCGCGTGGTGCACGCCCACGCCGTGCTTCACGAAGCGCGAGAGATCCTTGCCGAACGGCGTGTCCCAGCGGACGCCCGCGAGCTCGTCCTTGATCCGCTGCTTGGTCTCCTTGCCGACGATCTCGATGCTGGTGAGGTCCTGCGCGTGCTCCGCCGCCGCGCGCTGCGTGAAGTGCACGACGTAGACGGGCGCCTTGCCGCCCTCGAGCAGCTCGCCGACGGTCTCGTGGAGCGGCGTCTCTCGGTACTCGCGCTCGAGCGGCACCGGGCGATCGGTCGAGCGCACGTGCGCGACTCTCCGGCCCGTGCGCGCCTCGAGGTCCTCTTCGATCGCGCGCGTGTCGCCGAGCGTGGCGCTCATCAGCACGAACTGCGTGCTCGGCAGCGTGAGGAGCGGCAGCTGCCACGCCATCCCGCGGTCGCGATCGCCGTAGAAGTGGAACTCGTCCATCACGACCGAGCCGATCCGCGCGGCGGGGCCGTCGCGCAGCGCGACGCGCGCGAGGATCTCGGCCGTGCAGCAGATCACGCCCGCGTCGCGATTCACCGTCGCATCGCCCGTCATGAGGCCGACGCGCGAGGCGCCGAGCTCGCGCGCGAGGGCGAAGAACTTCTCGCTGACGAGCGCCTTGATCGGCGCCGTGTAGTACGTGCGCTCGCCGCGGCTGATCGAGGCGAAGTGCTGCGCCAGCGCGACGAGCGACTTGCCCGAGCCCGTGGGCGTGTCGAGGATCACGTGCTGCCCTTCGAGCAGCGCGAGGATGGCCTCCTCCTGCGCCGGATACAGCGTGAGGCCGGCCTCGCTCGCGTACGCGAGGAAGCGCTCGAGCAGCACGTCGCTCGTCGCCTCCGCGTGCGGCGGAATCTTCTCGCCCAGGGTCACGCGCCACGCTGTATCAGCTTTTTCGTCCGCGGGAACCCGATGCGAGGCACGCTGTCGAGGACGGTGTTCGCCCGGCGCTCGCCTCGAAGCCTCCGACCATGACCGCACGCAGCCTCGTCTCCTTCGTCGGCCTCGCGCTCCTCGGTTCGTGCGCGGCCGCGCACCCGACCCCGTCGCTCGATGCTCGGTCGGGCTCGCGGCTGCGTGCGTGGACGCTCGACGCGGGCGACGGCGCGCGCCGTTTCGACGGCTGGCACGACCTCGCCCTCGACATGGACTGTGCGTTCATCCCGAGCGCGGAGGGCACGTGGCGCTGTCGCGACGTCGCGTCCGCCGAGATCGTCTATCGCGACGCCGCGTGCACGGATCCCATCGTGGTGTGGGGTCGCACCCCGAGGATCACGAGCGCCAGCTACGTGTACACGTACGACACGACGCCGAGCACCTGCGCGATCGGCGCGCTCGGCGGCCTCGGCAGCCTCGGGGGCCTCGCAGAGATCCTCGAGGCGCATCGCGTCGGCGCGCCAATCGATGCGCCTTCGCAGGTGTTCCGATCGGGCGCCGGAGCGTGCGCGAGCTTCGTGCCGAGCCCCATCTTCGGGACGCCGAGCTATGCCGAGCTCGGAGAGGCGGTCCCGCTCGACCGCTTCGTCGGCGCCAGCCCGCGCACGGTGGCGCACGGCACGCTCGAGGTGATCGAGCTCGTCGCGGAGGACGGCGCGACGCAGCTGCGCGAGATCCGCGGCGCCTTCGACGAGCCTTGTGGGGCGAGTCGGTTCGAGGACGGCTGGCGCTGCGCGCCGCTCGATCGAGGGTTTCTCCGGGCGACCGACTACGCCGATGCGGCATGCAGCGTCCGCACGGTGATCGGAGCGAGCGACCCCGAGTGCCCGCCACCACACTTTCTCCCGAGCACGGGCTGCGGTAGCCCGACGGCGCTCCAACCGCTCGAGCGCGTGAGCGGGCCGCTCTACTCGAGCGCGAGCGGCACCTGCCTGATGACGTCGAGCTCCGCGAGCTCCGCGTGGGCCGTCGGCGACGCGCTGACCGGCGACGCGCTCGAGCCGGCCGCGCCCTCGCTCACGATGACGCGCGTGGGCGGCGCCCTCGCCCTGCAGCGCTTCGACGCCTCGGATGGGTCGCTCGTGGCGCTCGGCGACTGGCTCGACGCGGAAGGCGAGAGGTGCCGGCTCTACGACGCACCGGGCGGCGCGGTCTGCCTCCGCCCGCTCTACGCTCGCGCGCACTTCTCCGACGCCGCCTGTTCGACGCCGCTCGCGGACATCGCCACCGACTGCCCCGGCCCGGCGCCGAACGCCGTCGTCGACTCCCGGACCGGCGAGCTCTTCGCGCCGGGGCCCGCGCACACCGGCGACGCCTTCACGCTCGGACCGAGTGGGTGCACGCCCGCGACCACGCCGCTTCCGCTCTTCGAGGTCGGCGCGCCGCTCGAGCTCGCGGGGCTGCCACGGGTGGTGCGTACGCTCGATTGACGCCCGGCCCTTGACGCGGGGCGCGCGGGCGCTAGTTAGTGAGCACTCACTCACGCATTCGCCATGGCCCGTCCCGTCACCATCGACGACGCCGCGATCCTCGCTGCCGCCCGCGAGGTCTTCCTCGAGCACGGCGTGCGCGGCACGACGGCCGAGGTCGCCGCGCGCGCCGGCGTGTCGGAAGGAAGCGTCTTCAAGCGCTGGCGGACGAAGGAAGACCTCTTCCAGGCGGCGATGAACAGCGACCGCGTCGAGGACGCGTCGTTCTTGATCGGGCTCGCAGATCGCGTCGGCAAGGGCGACCTCCGAGAGCAGTGGGTCGAGATCGGGATCCTGGCGGGACACTTCTTCGAGAAGATCGCCGCGCTCCACATGCACCGTTTTGCCGGCGGATCCCACGATCCGCAGCGCCAGTGGAGCGAAGGGGAGCCGGCGCCGCTCGCCGCGCGGAAGATGTTCGCCGGCTATCTCGAGGCCGAGCGCCACGCGGGACGGCTGCGCAACGTCGACACCGACGTGCTCGCCCGGACGTTCCTCGGCAGCATCTTCAACTTCGTCTCTCTCGAGCTGATGATGCGAGGCCGCGATCCGCACCCGATGCCGCTCTACGCGTACGTGCGCGGCCTCGTCGACATCGTCCTCTCGGGCGTCGCGGCGCCCTCCAAGCCCCCGAAGAAGTGAGCGGGCCCGGAAGCTCCGCGCCTTCGACACGCGAGGTTATTGAGTATGGAATCACTCATTTGCACGAGAGGCCCGCGATGACGCACCGAGAACGATCACTCGCGCGGGCGCTGGCCACCTGCGCGCTCGTCCTGTCCGCGGCCGCGCCGGTCGTGCGAGCGCAATCCAGCCCGCCGACGGGCACGCCCGCCACCAGCACGGCGCGCCTCGTCGTCGTCGTCTCCGAGATCCGCAGCGACCGTGGCTCGGTGCGATGCACGATCTTCGCGTCCTCCCAGGGTTGGCCGAGCGACCCTGCCCGCGCGGTCGCGGCGGCCGCCGGCACGCCGCACGGCGGGCGCACCGAGTGCGTGTTCGAGGGCCTCGCGCCGGGCGAGTACGCCGTCGCGGTCCATCACGACGAGGACGGCGAGGGCGACTTCGATACCGGCATCTTCGGGATCCCGACCGAGGGTGTCGGCGCCTCGCGCGACGCGCACGGGACGATGGGCCCGCCGAGCTTCGAGGACGCCCGCATCACGCTGCGCGCAGGGGAGAACCGCACGCGCGTCCACGTGGCCTACCCATGACGAGGCTCGCGATGACACGCCCCGTTCTCGCTCTCGCGCTCCTCGCGCTTGCCTCGGTGCCCGTGGGCGCGCGCGCGCAGCAGCCCCTCGAGAGCTTCGTCGACGCCGCGCACGATCACGCGCTCGATCTGCGGGAAGCCATCGAGACGCGCGAGCAGTCGCGCAGCCAGGTCGACGAGTCGCGCGCGCGCCTCTTGCCCTCGTTCACCGCGAGCGCGGGCTACACGCGCTACGAGTACGCGATCCAGCCGCAGTTCCCGAACGGCTCGGGCGGCTTCACGACCGCGACGATCCAGCCGATCGATCAGCTGCAGGCGACCTTCACGCTGAGCGTGCCGCTCGTGGACGTGGGCGCGTGGCTGACGTTCTTCTCGTCGGAGGCCACGGCCGACGCGGCCAGCGATCGCGCCGAGGCCTCGCGCATCGACGTCGAGGTCGCGGTGGTGCAAGCGTACTACCAGCTCGTCGCGGCGCGGGCGGTGGTCACCCAGGCCGAGGCTGCCGTCGCGACCGCGGAGGAGAACCTCGCGGTCGCGACCTCGCGCGGCACCGCCGGGATCGCGAGC
>JBGALT010000286.1:0-5708 GCA_044223665.1 Sandaracinaceae bacterium
GCACGTCGTCGCGCGCTGCGACGCACGCTCGACGGTCACGGTGATCGTCACGCTGCAGGGCATCTCGACGAGCGCGCCGATCGACGTCACGGGCACGGCGACGTTTCCCCCGCGCTGGGATGGCTCGCGCATCACGTTCCCGCTCCTGACGACCAGCGTCACGCCGTCATCGCAGTTCATCGACATCGTCTCCGTGGTCCTCCACAAGGAGGGCCCGGGGACCTGCGAGGTCGACTACGTCTCGCTCGCGAGCGAGAGCGTTCCTTTCGCCGAGTGAAGGCGCTGGCGCTGCGCACGCGCGCGCGCCCGACGACGCCCGCGCAGGCCCGCCGGGGCCGCGCTGCCATGCAGAAATTTTGGTGCCCTTCGCGCACCGAGTGTATCTGCGGGGACATGGCGACCGATTCCAGCGGCGAGAGCGAGATCATCGCGGGGCTCGACCTCGGCACGACCAAGGTGTGCGCGATCGTCGCCGAGGTGACCGACGACGGGCTCGACATCATCGGTGTCGGCTCGGTTCCCTCGCGCGGCCTGCGCCGCGGCGTGGTCGTGAACATCGACTCCACCATGCAGGCCATCCGTGGCGCGGTGGAGCAGGCCCAGACGATGGCCGGCGTGCAGATCGACTCGGTCTACGCCGGCATGTCGGGCAGCCACGTGCAGGGACTGAACAAGGAGGGCGTCGCCGCGATCAACACGCGCGAGGTCACGCACGACGACGTCGCCCGCGTGCTCGAGCAGGCGCGCGCGATCCCGCTGGCGAGCGACCGCCAGGTCATCCACGTCCTTCCGCAGGACTACACCGTCGACAACCAGTCGGGCATCCGCGAGCCGGTCGGCATGAGTGGCGTGCGCCTCCAGGCGCAGGTCCACCTCGTCACGGCGGCGAGCGCCAGCGTGCAGAACATCGTGCGCTGCTGCGAGCGCTCGAGCCTCGAGGTCGCCGAGATCGTCCTCGAGCCGCTCGCGAGCGCAGAGGCCGTGCTCGAGCCGGACGAGAAGGAGATCGGCGTCGCGCTGGTCGACATCGGCGGCGGCACCTCCGACATCATCGTCTACGTCGACGGCGCCGTGGTGCACACGAGCGTGATCCCGATCGGCGGCCTGAACTTCACGAACGACGTCGCGCACCGCTTCCGCACGCCGATCGCCGAGGCCGAGCGCCTCAAGATCAAGTACGGCTGCGCGAGCCCGGCGCTCGTCGATCCCGACGAGGAGATCGAGGTGCCGAGCGTCGGCGGGCGCGCGCCGCGCGCGATGCCGCGCCAGGAGCTCTGCGGGGTCATCGAGCCGCGCGTCGAAGAGCTCTTCCAGTCGGTCGCGCACGCGCTCGAGCAGGGCGGCTTCATGCAGATGCTCTCGAGCGGCGTCGTCATCACCGGCGGCACCACGCAGCTCGAGGGGATGCCCGAGATCGCCGAGCAGATCCTCGGCATGCAGGTCCGGCGTGCGACGCCGATCGGCATCGGTGGGCTCTCCGACGTGGTGAAGAGCCCGGCCTACGCGACGGCCGTGGGCCTCGTGAAGTACGGCGCCCGCAAGGCGCGCATCCAGGCGCGCTCGCAGAGCCGCGTGGTGCAGGTCGCCGCTCCGGCGGTGCGACCGAGGTCGGCCTGGGCCGGCATCGGGGCTTGGTTGAAGGAAGTCTTCTGAACGCAACTGGCTTGGAGGATCGCGGGCGGCGCTCGGGCAAGGCGGCGCACGCGACGAAGTGAATGGATGGGCCACGGCGAGGGCGGGCGAGCTCGCGCCGGGGCGAAACGAAGGTGTGGGAGGCAATCATGGGCTTTTCGATCGAATTCTCGGACGAGCAGGAGATGGCGGCGCGGATCAAGGTGGTCGGCGTCGGCGGTGGCGGCGGCAACGCCCTCGACACGATGATCAAGAGCGGCCTCGAAGGGGTCGAGTTCATCGCGGCGAACACCGACACGCAGGCCCTCGAGAAGAGCCTCGCCACGACGAAGATCCAGCTCGGGCCGGCGCTCACGCGCGGCCTCGGCGCGGGCGCGAACCCCGACGTCGGCAAGAAGGCGGCGCTCGAGGAGATCGAGCGCATCCGCGAGGCCATCGACGGCGCCGACATGGTGTTCGTCACGGCCGGCATGGGCGGCGGCACCGGCACCGGCGCGGCCCCGATCATCGCGGAGATCGCCCGCGAGATGGGCATCCTCACGGTCGCCGTCGTCACGCGCCCCTTCCTCTTCGAGGGCAAGCGCCGCAGCAAGAACGCCGACCAGGGCATCGCCGATCTCGGTGATCGCGTCGACACGATCATCTCGATCCCGAACCAGAAGCTGCTCGGGCTCGACGACGACCTCTCGATCCTCGAGGCCTTCCGCCGCGCCGACGACGTGCTCGTGCAGGCCGTGCGCGGCATCAGCGACCTCATCACGCAGCCGGGCGTCATCAACGTCGACTTCGCCGACGTGAAGACGATCATGAGCTCGCAGGGGCGCGCGCTGATGGGCACCGGCTACGGCAAGGGCGAGCGCCGCGCGCTCGACGCGGTCGAGATGGCCATCAACTCGCCGCTGCTCGACGACATCTCGATCGACGGCGCGATGGGCATCCTCTTGAACTTCACGGCGGGCCCCGACGTGAAGCTCAAGGAGATCAACGACGCGGCGAGCCTGGTGCAGCAGGCCGCGCACGAGGATGCGAACATCATCTTCGGCCTCCTCACCGATCCCGACATGGGCGACGTGGTGAAGGTGACCGCGATCGCGACGGGCTTCGACGTGGAGCGCGCAGCGATGCAGCAGGTGGTCTCGGCGCAGCAGTCGGCCAGCCGCCCGCGCACGACGACGCTTCCGCTCTCCATCCCGCAGCAGACGATGGGCCGCGGCTCGATCGCTCCGGCCGCGAGCACGCCCCGCAACGCGCTCCGCGAGCTCACCTCGCAGCCGCCGGCCGCGCACCGCGAGTCGCGCGAGATCGGTCGTCGGGACAGCACCGAGCAGCTCGTCCGCGTGGCCGCGGGCGGTCGCCGCTCGATGCCGCCCGCCGAGCAGACCGCGCTCCCCATGGCGCAGCCGCAGCGTGCCTTCGGGCCCGCCGCGCTCCACGACGAGGCGACGCTCGACATCCCGGCGTACCTCCGCCGCCACGCCGCGCACGAGTGACGTCGGGCGCTCGCTCGGTCACCCCGCCACGGGTGACGGGCGAGCGGCCCGCGCGCGCGGAGCCATCCCCAGGATCTTTCGGAGCGAGCGATTCGCTCCGCGGTGTCTCCCACTTTTCTTGCCCACATGCGGCCCCGCTCTCGCGAGAGAGCGGGGTCGTGCGTTTGTGGCGCGCCGCGCTCCTACTCCCAGTCGGCGAGCATCCGGCAGCCGGTCGACGCCGGCGCTTCCACGCGAACCGACGCGCGGCGCGCGCCCCCGAGCCGGAGCAGCGTCTCGAGGCGGCCGGCGAGCGCGTGCCACATCGCTTCGTTCCAGCCGTCCACGCCGACGATCTCCGCCTCGGCCCGCCCGCGCTCGATCGTCTTCCACACGACCGCACCCTGCGAGTTGTACTGGCGGAAAGCGCGGTCGGCGCTCCGGAGCAGACGCTCGTAGCTCGCCGCGATCACGAAGACGCGATAGACGCCGCCGAAGTCGATCTTGGCGGCCCGCGCTCCGACGCGGCGGTTCAGCTCCAGCGAGCCCTCGCCGAGGACGACCCGCACCGTCTCGTGCAGGGCCGCCTGGTGCTTCACGTCGTAGCTCGACGCCGCCAGGACCCCGGGCGCGAGGGTCTCTCGCGTCTCGGGGGGAAGGGCGCGCATCACACGATCGAGCGCGCTCGCGCCCAGCTCGAGCTCGATGGCCGCGAGCGTGGTGCGGAGCGCAACGCCCCTCACCTGCATGACTTCCCCCTCGTCACGAGCCGATGCTACTCGCTCGGCCGCTGCGGCGGAACGACCCGTTCGGCCGCAGCGTCCCGAGGATCGGCGGGCCGCGACCGGCGTACCATCTCCCGATGGCCTTCGAAGCGCTCGTCACGGCACCTCTGGCCCCCCTCTCCATGGACGGGATCGACGCGTTCGTCCTGCCGGTGACGTTCGGCGAGATGGCGGGCCACGGCCGCGCGCGCACGGCCGCGACCGAGGGCAAGACGCTCCCTGCCGACATCGCGAAGGCCGAGGTCGCGCCGCCGCAGCGCATCTACGTACCGCTCTGGCACGTCGAAGGCGCGAGCGAGTCGTTCCACATCGGCCTGACCACCACCGCGCACGCGGGCGGGCGCGATCGACGCCTCATCCTGCCCACGGGCGGATTTCGCCACCAGGACCGCGCCCTCCTCGTCCTCGCGCGCCGTCACTTCCCGATCGATCCGAGCGAGAAGGCCGTGGTCGACCTCGCGGACGCGCGCGCGTACGCCGAGAGCGCGATCGACGACGCCGAGCGCGTCGATCCGGACGTTCCGCGCGCGGAAGCCGAGGCGGAGGCGAGCGAGCGCCTGCGACGCCTCGTGGCTCCTTCGAGCGCGCTCTACGCGAGCATCGACGTCCGGATCCGCTCGGCGTCGATCGTGTGGCTGCCCGTCTACGTGGTGCGCTATCGCTACGCGGGCGAGGCGAACGGCGGCATTCCGAGCGAGTACCACGTGGCCATCTCGGCCCGGGACGGGGCGCTCGTCAGCGAGCGACGCCCACCGCTCCTCGGCTCGCTCGCGAGCAAGCTCCGCGCGTTCTTTTGAGCCGGGCCCGCGGCCCCCGCGGTAGAGTCGCCGTCGATGCGAGAGCGAACGCAGCGCGCGCGGCGCGCGGGGACGAGAGCGCTCCTGACGGCGGCGGGCGTGACCGTCGGTCTGACCGGCTGCGTGCTCCACACCATGCACTCGGACCACACGGGGCAGCGCGGCCGACCGCCCTCGGCGCCGCAGGTCACCATCGCGCCCTTGACGCTCACGGCTGCGCCGACCGCCGCCCAGATCGCGGCGCACCTCTGCCCGTTGCTCGCGATGACCGAGCCTCTCGGTGCCGAGGCGGCCCTGGCCTGTCGCGCGCGCGGCCCGGCACCGGACCCGTCGTCGCTCGCGTTCGCGACGCGCGTGGAGGCTTCGCTCCACAGCAACAACATGATCCCACTCCGCCTGGAGTCGGTGCTCCTCGTCCTCTCGACGTACCCCGACGCCGGCGCTGGCCAGACGCTGGGCGCGGTGTGCCTCACGCTCTGCGACACCGATCAGCGCGAGTGCCGCCAGACCGACGAGGCGTGCCACTCCGCCGAGCAGAACGTGCTCGACCTCTCCGACATCGCGCCCGTCGATGGCTTCGTCACGTCGGTCGCGGTCGCCGACGCGCATCGCTCGGAGCTCGACCTGGTCCGCGTTCCGGCGCACGGCGACGCCCAGCTCGGCTTCGATCTCTCGCTCTCCACCGAGACCGTGCTGGATGCGATCCGCGAGAACGACACCGCCGGCATCGCCGCGATGCGAAGCGGCGCGGGCGCGCGATTCACGATCCCGTGGGCCGTCGAGGGAACCGTCTGGGTCGAGGGCCGGGGCAACGACGGCTGGGGCATGCCGCTGCCGCGCACGACTGGCGAGTGGGCGATCGCCGAGTAAGGGCCCGCTCCGAAACAAGTGGATCGGTTGCGATCGCGTGGACGGGCGTGCTCGCGGCTGTCGTCGTCGCTGCTCGCTGCGGCGTACCAGGGGTACGCCTCGCTGCGCGCTCCGGGCGCGCACGCGATCGCGCTCCGTCGACGCGCCCGGTCTCG
>JBGALT010000287.1:0-5704 GCA_044223665.1 Sandaracinaceae bacterium
ACCCGTGTTGTCAGAGCGGGACGAGCTCCGACCCGCTACGAGCGACTCAGTCTTCGCGAATCATCGCCTGGGCGAGGCGCAGGTCCGGGCGGGGCTTCTTGGCTCTCGTGTCGCGGTCCTTGCGGGCCGCGTCGAGGTACTGCTTCTTGAGCTTCTCGAGCTCGCGCGCGTCGAGCTCGCGAAGCTGGCCCGGGCGCAGGCCCTCGGTGGTGATGCCGGCGAACGAGAGGCGCGCCAGGCGCAGGACCGGGTGGCCCACGGCCTCGGCCATGCGGTGGATCTGGCGGTTCCGGCCCTCGTAGAGCGTGATGGAGAGCCAGGTGCTCCGCTCTTCTTCGCGCAGCACGTACACGTCGCACGCCTTCGTGCGCTCGCCGTCGTCGAGCACCACGCCGTTGCGCAGCGCATCGAGCACCTTGATCTCCAGGCGCCCGCGCAGCTTCGCCACGTACTCCTTCGGTACGTCGCGGCGCGGATGCAGGAGCGCCTCGGTCAGCTCGCCGTCGTTCGTCGCGAGCAGCGCGCCGCTCGTGTGGAAGTCGAGGCGCCCGATCGGGTACACGCGGGCGCCCGCCTTCGCGAGGAGCTCGCCGACGTGCGGGCGCCCCTCGGGATCGCGCAGCGTGCTGACCATGCCGCGCGGCTTGTGCAGCAGCAGGTACACCGGCTTCTCGGCGACCACGCGCTTGCCGTCCACGTCGATGCGGTCCTTGCGAGGATCGGCCGTCGCGCCGAGCTCGTCGACGATGTGGCCGTTCACGCGCACGCGCCGCTCGACGATCAGCTGCTCCGCCGCGCGGCGCGAGGCCACGCCCGCGTGCGCGAGGATCTTCTGGAGACGCTCCTTTTTCGCCACGATGCGAGGTGCTCGCCCGGTCGACTCAGCCAGCGGTCGAGGGAGCCGGGGCCTGCGCGTCGCCCGCGCCCGTAGACGTGTCGCCCGGTGCCGGCGCGCGCTCGTGATCGCGGTCCCAGCGGTCGACGCGACCGTCGCCATCGAGGTCGGTGCCCATGCGCACCATGCGGCCGTCCTCGTAGTACTCCCAACGATCGGGATGCCATTCGCTCGGCGTGCTGCGACCGGCGAGGTCGCGCTCGGTGCGCGTCGCGTGGCCCTCGTCGTCGAAGTACACCTTGCTGTCGATCCGGCCGTCGTTGTTCTCGTCGATCTCCTGCCGGACGATGTGGCCGTCCTGGAAGATCGTGATCGTGTCGAGGTTGCCGTCGAAGTTGCGGTCGGCCTCTTCGCGCAGCGGGCGGCCCTCTTCGTTGTAGTAGCGGACGACGTCCTTGGTGCCGTCGCCGTCGAGATCGCTCTCGCGGCAGGCGAGGACCAGGCGCGTCAGCGGAGCGGCACCGACGCGCCGGAAGACGCGGCGCACGTCGGGCGTCGAGTCTCCGGAGGTGTCGTACTCGCTGACCTCGAGGTCGGCCGCGGAGGTGTCGCAGCGGCCGTGGTCGTCGACCGCGGCCTGCTGGGACGACGAGCCGTCGGTCGTGCGCCGTCGGGTGCGCTGCTGCGTCTGGCTGCCGCCGCAGCCGGGAGCGAGCGCGAGGAGCAGGCCGAGGCCGATGAGTGCTCGGCTCGCCCGCTCCGGCCCCTCCCGTCCGCGGGCCGGGCCCGCTCCCGTCCGGGTCCTCCGGGGCGAGCACTCCTTGCCGAACAGTGCCCGCGTCATGGCGTCCCCGTGGTCGTGGTCGTGGTGGTGGTCGTCGTGCTCGACGCATCCCCGGTCGGCGCGGTGCTCGCATCCCCGGTCGGCGGCGTCGTGGTCGTCGTGTCGCTCGCCGGCGCCGTCGCGTCGGTCGAGCCGCCGGACGTGCTCGGGGCGCGCGCCGCCGCCTGGGCTCCGTCGCAGCTCAGCGCGCCTTCGGCGGTCGCCGAGTCGGCCGGGATGTCCTCGGTCTGGTCGGCCGTTCCGTCCGCGTTCGTGTCGCGGCGCACCTGCGAGAGGCGGCCCTCGGTGAACGCTTCCCAGCGGTCGGGCTGCTGGTCGTTGTTGTCGTCGTAGCGCGCCTCGCGGATCACGCCCTGATCGAAGTCCTCCCAGGTGTCGGGATGACCGTTGTGGCGCCGATCGCGCTCCGAGCGCTCGAGCATCCCGGTGGTGGTGCACCAGAGCCAGGTGTCGATGATGTTGTCGAAGTTCGTGTCCAGCTCGGTGCGCGCGACGCGCCCGCCCTCGAAGTAGGAGATCTGGTCGAGCCGACCATCGAAGTCGAAGTCGTGCTCTTCCCGCACGATGCTCGAGCCGTCGTCGCCGAAGAAGCGCGCGATGTCGATGTTCCCGTCGAAGTTCATGTCGAACTGGACGCAGCGCTCGGTGGCTCCCTCGTAGACGTGCCGGATGTCGGGGATTCCGTCGTTGTTCACGTCGGTCGCGACCACCCGACGACCGTCGCCATCGCACTGCTGACGCACTGCTTCATCGCCGCGGGAGCCATGCGGGGTCTCGGCGACGCGGGCGCCGGAGGCGTCGCGGCTGGGGCCGCCACATCCGGCCCATGCGGAGCCCGCCAAGGAGAGTAGGAGCGCGAGTCGAGCGACTCGCCGGATCGTGGTGGGCGGCGACATGAAAGCGCCTGGAGCATACGCGGCAGGTCGGGGCACCCGCAACCGGCTCGCAGTCCGACGCGCGCAACCGACTCAAACCGCACTCGAATGCGGCAGGGCGCGCGTTTGACAGTATGTATGTTGGCACGTAATGTCACGGCCCGAGGGAACCCAGACGGATGGCCCGCAAGAAGATCTCGACCACGGTCTACTTCACGCCCGAGCAGACGGAGCAGCTCCGCTTGTTGCACGAGCGCACCAAGGTCCCGGTGGCGGTCTACATCCGCGAGGGGATCGACTTGGTGCTGGCCAAGTACTCGCACGAGCTCCCCGGCCAGCTCTCGCTGGACGGGCGCACCCCGGCGCCGAAGCGATAGGCGCCGCGCCGCGGCCTGCCCGGCAGCCCCTGCCGACGCATTGCGAATCCCCGCCTCCGAGCCCATAAGGCGTCCCCTCCCATGCCGTTCCCGACGTCGCGCATCCGCAACTTCTCGATCATCGCGCACATCGACCACGGCAAGAGCACGCTGGCCGATCGGATCCTCGAGTTCACGGGCGCGCTGAGCGATCGCGAGAAGCAGGACCAGTTCCTCGACAACATGGAGCTCGAGCGCGAGCGCGGGATCACGATCAAGGCGCAGGCGGTCCGGCTCACGTACAAGGCCGACGACGGTGAGACGTATCAGCTCAACCTGATCGACACGCCCGGGCACGTGGACTTCACCTACGAGGTCTCGCGATCGCTCGCCGCGTGCGAGGGCGCGCTGCTCGTCGTCGACGCCTCGCAGGGCGTCGAGGCGCAGACGCTCGCCAACGTGTATCTCGCGATGGAGAACGATCTCGAGATCATCCCGGTCTTCAACAAGATCGACCTGCCGGGCGCCGACATCGATCGCGTCAAGCGCGAGGTGGAAGAGGTCATCGGCCTCGACTGCTCGGGCGCCGTGCCGGCGAGCGCGAAGGAAGGCATCGGTATCAAGGAGATCCTCGAGGCGGTCGTGAAGCGCGTGCCGCCGCCGAAGACCGCCGGCGAGGATGCGCCGCTCCGCGCGCTGCTCGTGGACAGCTGGTACGACAGCTACCGCGGCGCGATGGCGCTCGTGCGCGTGGTCGACGGCACGATGAAGCCGGGCCTCGAGATCAAGATGATGGCGACGCGCGCCGAGTACGAGCTCACCGAGCTCGGCGCGTTCTCGCCGCGTGCGCGCGCGGTGGAAGACCTCGGGCCGGGACAGGTCGGCTTCTTCGCGGCGGCGATCAAGAGCGTCAGCGACTGCAAGGTCGGCGACACGATCACCGAGAAGCGCCGCCAGGCGACCGAGCGCCTGCCGGGCTTCAAAGAAGTGAAGCCGATGGTCTTCTGCGGCGTGTTCCCCACCGAGGCGAACCAATACCCGCAGCTGCGCGACGCGCTCGAGAAGCTGCGCCTCAACGACAGCGCGCTGAGCTTCGAGCCCGAGTCGTCCGACGCGCTCGGCTTCGGCTTCCGCTGCGGTTTCCTCGGGCTCTTGCACATGGAGATCGTGCAGGAGCGCCTCGAGCGCGAGTACGACCTCGACCTCATCACGACGGCGCCGAGCGTCGTCTACAACGTGTACCTGACGGACGGCGAGATGCTGCGGGTCGAGAACCCGTCGCGCTTGCCGGACCCGGTGAAGATCGATCACATCGAAGAGCCCTTCTTCAAGGTATCGATCCACGTGCCGAGCGACTTCGTCGGCGCCGTGCTCAAGCTCTGCGAGGACCGCCGCGGCGTCCAGAAGCAGATCCAGTACGCGTCGCAGTCGCGCGTGATCATCATCTACGAGCTGCCGCTCGCCGAGGTGCTCTTCGACTTCTTCGACAAGCTGAAGAGCGCGACCAAGGGCTACGCGTCGATGGACTACGAGCTGGCGGGCTACATCGAGAACCCGCTCGTGAAGGTCGACATGCTGATCAACGGCGACAAGGTCGACGCGCTCTCGATCATCGTCCACCGCGAGAAGGCGCACGTGATCGGCCGCAGCCTCGCCGAGAAGCTGCGCGGGATCGTGCCGCGCCAGCAGTACGAGGTGGCGATCCAGGCAGCGATCGGCGGAAAGATCATCGCGCGGGAGAGCGTGAAGGCGCTCCGCAAGGACGTGACCGCGAAGTGCTACGGCGGCGACATCAGCCGCAAGCGCAAGCTCCTCGAGAAGCAGAAGGAAGGCAAGAAGCGGATGAAGTCGGTCGGAAGGATCGACATCCCGCAGGCCGCCTTCCACGCGATCCTCAAGGTCGACAACTGAGCCGTCTTTCAGGGGCCTGAGCGCCCCCCTCGCCCCGCGTCGACGCGTCTGCGAAGCACCTCGCGGCCCCCTCTCCCGCCATCGCGGGAGAGGGTTGGGGTGACGGACTGCGGAGCCCGAGCCGGCGCATCGCCTCTGCGATCGAGTCCGCCCGATCGCTACGCAGGCGCGCGTCCGCCGTTCGACGCGCAGAGCTCGTTCCCTCGCGCCCGCGCGTGCTACACGCCGGGCCCGATGTCCGCACTCTCCGGCTCGCTGAGCTACCAGCGCTTCTTCGTCGAGCACGCCCTCCCCCGCGACTTCGTCACCAAGTCGCACGACAAGATCCTCGCGCTCGCCATGCGGCCGCTGAGCCCGAACGAGCCCGAGGCCGAGCGCTCCGGCTGGTGCGTGCTCGGCGAGCCGCTCGACCTCGAGCTCGATCGCTCGCGCGTCTTCCTCGACGGCTTCGTGAACCTCGGCGTGCGCTCGGACAAGTGGGCCATCCCGAGCGCGCTCTTCAAGACGCGCATCCGCGAGGCCGAGCAGCAGGAGCGCGCGCGCAAGGAGCGCGATCGCCTCGGCCGCAAGGAGAAGGCGGAGATCAAGGAGGTGGTCACACGCGAGCTCCGGAAGAAGATCCTCCCCACCGTGCGCGTGGCGGACCTCTCCTGGTCGCTCGACGAGGGCGTGATCCGCTTCTTCAGTCACTCGAAGAAGAGCACGCTGACGATGCTCGAGCTCTTCGAGAAGACGTTCGGCTTCGAGCCGATCGCCGAGTCGCCCCACACGCAGGCGCGGCGACTCTCGCTCAGCGACGACGAGCTGCGCGCGTGGGAGGCCATCGAGCCCGTGTCGCTGCTCGGCGAGAGTGCTCGCTCCGGAGGTGGCCGATGAGCGCTCG
>JBGALT010000288.1:0-5657 GCA_044223665.1 Sandaracinaceae bacterium
AGGGGGCTTTTGCGGGGTAGGGATAGTTCGGAAGGGGGTCGTGATTCGCCACGTCGGCGAGGGTAGCTCAACCGAGAGGCGTGAGGTCGAACACGCTCTCGCCGTGGTCGCCGCCGTCGAGGAGGAAGACGCCGCCCTCCCACGACGCGGTGAGCGTCCACGTTTGCCAGCTCGGCAGGCGACGATTGAGCAGCTTCGTCACGTCGCGCACGACCGCATCGGGGATCTCCGTCTCGGTGGCGTCGAGCGCGTACACGACGCGCAGCACGTCGCGCGAGGCGAAGTTCGGGTAGAGCGCGGAGACGAGGCCCACGGGCGAGGCGAGCCCGTACGGGGGCACGTCGTCGACGGGCGCGAGGTACTTGCCCGGCACCGTGACGATCGCCTCGTCTTCGTCTTCGATCTCGATCGCGAGCTGCGCGCTGATCGCGGTGAGGTCTTCCGCGAGGCTCGGCGTCGACGCCCCTTTCGCGTTGAACCACGCGACGGCGAGCAGCTCGCGCAGCTCCGTGTCGTCGCTCGCGCCCGCGACCTGGTAGAGCGCCTCCCAGATCGGGAGCGCGTCGGTGGAGAGGCCGGGCCACGCCTGCAAGACGGCGCGCTCGATCGCCTGATCGGCGCCAACGATCGCGGTCGCCTTCTGCTGCCGCGCGAGGTCCAGGATCCCCTCTTCGGGGCCCGCGCCGCGCTCCGCGTCGACCATCGCACGGAGCGAGCGCCACACGTTCTCGATGTCGGTGGGGCCGCCGCCGAGCGCGAAGGGGAGGGGGTTCGTCCAGTCCACGGTCAGACCGGGTCGCCGAAGACGAGCGTTTCGATCGTGCCCGCGCCGGCCTGCGTGTCGGTCAGGATTGCCTCCGCGCTCGCCACGCCGGAGCCCGCCGCGGGGCTCGAGACGAGCATCACGCCGCCGTCCGCGAGGAGCGGGGGCGCGTTGTTGTAGACCTTGACGCTGCTCACGTCGGCCGTCTGCACGCCGCTCGCGTAGTAGCTCGTGACGATCACGTTGCCCGACGAGCGCTCGACGTACAGCTTGCCGTTCGTGCCGCCGTTGCCCGCGACGCGCTCGACGCTCAGGCGCTCACCCGGCGCCGCCGCGAAGGCGATCGTCGCGGTGCCCAAGACGAGCGTGCCGGTGACGCTCGCGCCGCCGATGCGCACCGCGACGTCCTGGCCCGTGTCGTTGCGCACCTCGCAGTGCGTCGCCTCCGTGATCGAGCCGAAGGGCACCGAGTACACGGTATCGGCCGCCGTCGTGTCGGGCACGTCGAGGTCGCCGCCCTGGCAGGAGGTGAAGAGCGCGAGCACCTCGCGGCTCGCCGGGGCAAGAGGGGTGATGTCGCCGGAGAGTCGGCCGGAGAAGGTCGCGGTTCGGTTCGCCATGGCGCGAGCTTACCGCACGACGGCCGAGCGCGCGCGGCGCTACTTGATGTCCAGCGTGAAGGCCTGATCGGCGGCGGCGCCCGAAGCGTCGAACGTGTAGACCGTGATCTGGTTCGGGCTGTCGAGCGTGATCTGCGGCGGCCGCACGCTCGTCGCGCCGTGCACGGTGGCGATCGCGCCGTGGAACTCGACGGGCTGCGAGGTCCCGTTCTCGTCGGGGTACGAAGCGGCGGCCGTGATCTGGTACTCACCCGTCGAGTCGTGCGTGATCGTCACGCGCAGCGCCTCGTCGTCTTGGTCGTTCCACGCCTCCGCGCCCGATGCGCGCGCGCCGTCCGACTCGATCGTGAGGGTGACGAGCGGGGCCGTGCGGTTCATGCCCGCGACCTGCCACTGGATCGCGTTGAAGACCGCCGCGGCGACCTGCTTTTGGGGGTTGGTGACGCGCATCGCGTCGGAGCGGTTGCCGCCGAGGGCGCGGTGCGAGGTGCGTGCGGGGAAGCCGGCCATCAGTCGGCAGGGTACACGGCGAAGTGGCCCGCGACGAGCATCGAGGGCCCGAGCGCGGGATCGGCGGGGAGCGCGGGCGTCGTGGGCGACATCGCGAGCAGCTCACCCGTCGTGATCGATCCGACGAGCGCGGCCTGCAACGTCGACAGGATCGCGGAGCCCGCGCGCTGGGGGTAGCGCTCCACCGGATCGGGGAAGCGCGCCGCACGCACGCCGCGCGGGTCGGTCGCGAGGTCGACGACCTCGCCGGGCCCGAGGCCGTCGAAGTAGCGCTCGACGCCGAGGGCGAGCAGCTTGTGACCGCGCACGAGCGGCGAGATGTACATCCCGGTCGCGAGCGTCACCCCGTCAACCGCGGACGAGAGCACGACCGCGAACGTGTTGCCGCCGCCGGGCGTGATCGATGCCACGCGCAGTTCCTTCCAGCGCGTCGTCGAGCGGACCCACACCATCAGCCGCGGGACGGCGCTGGACGGCAGCGAGACGGGCGTCGTGATCGTGAAGTGCGTCTGGTCGACGAGCGCCGTGATCGTCGCGGGGCCGCCGTCGTAGGAGGGCCACGGCAGCACGTCGGCCCACCCGAGACCACGCCCGCGCGGCAGCGCGAGGCTCACCGCGCCGTTCACGTAGACGGGCACGGGCGCGACCACCAACGCCACGATGCGCTCCGGCAGCTTCGGGCTCGCAGGCGGCACGAGGACGGCGCGGACGCGGGCCAGCGTGCCGGCGCTCGGGATTCGCGCGAGCGGCCCCTTCGGGCTGTCCTCGCTCTGCCGGCCGCGCTTCTGCGTGACGCAGGCGACCGTCGTCCCGGCGTACTTTGCAGCGGCGAAGAGGAAGACGTCTTCCACTGCGTTCGTCGCCTCGCGGCCCCACTTCCGCAGGTGCGCGTTGTTGCCGCTCTCGGGCTTGTGCGCGTCGTCGGCCTCGATGCGCGCGGCGAGCTCGCTGTCGGTCTCGGCGTCGATCCCGCCGGAGCCGTCCTCGGTCGTGACGAAGGTCTTCGCGGCGCTCAATGGCTGGTTGCCCTGCCACGTGAGCTTGCTGCCGGCCTCGAGGTTCGTCGCCTCGCCCACGTCGACGCCGACGAGCTTCAGCGGCGACGAGGGATCGCTACCCGCGATGCCGTTCGCGGGCGTCGTGACGTCGAAGAGGACCTGGAACCGCCGGCCGGCGCTGTCGACCGCGAAGGCGGCGCTCGCGTCGGGCACGGTGGTGCTGCCGAGGAACACGGCGCCCGGGTCGGCGGTGCACGTCGCGGCGAGCGTCGCGCCCGCGGCGTCGAGCGGAGGGATCTGCTTGAGCGGCGCGTGCAGCCCGCGGAGCGTGCCCGTCGTCGCGCGCGAGGGCACGAACTGATCGGGCAGCGCAGCGGCCTTCGCGTGCACGGCGAGCAGCGCCAGGTCGACCGCGGCGAACTCGGCGAACCACCGCGTCCCGTCCTGCGTCGCGCGGAGGATGTCGGCCTCCGTGAACGGCGCACCGGTCTTCGGGTTCGTGAGCCCGCGCAGGCCCTCGCGGAAGCCGGCGAGCATGTTCTCCCGCTCCTCGCCGAGGGCGGGCACGTCGAAGAAGCGCGCGGCCATCACGACCTCCCGAGGGCGAGACCGGAGCGGTCCGTGGTCGCAACGTTCGTGTAGCCGAGCACGAGGGAGGCGATCGCCGTCGACGTGCCGAGCGTCTCGCCCTCCACCGAGACGTCGGCGATGTCGCCGCGGTCGCGGAACTTCGCCGCGACGCGGCGCCCTTCGTCGGCGATCTGCACCGGCGCCTGCTCGGTCGCCTTCGTGATCACGCGGCGTCGGTGGGGTCGTCGCCTTCGAGAAGATCGGCGACGTCGCCCGTCGCGGGGTCGATCCGATCGGCGAGGATCGGCGGCAGCGTGCCGAGGGTGGAGACGGGCCGCGGGGTGAACGCGGAGAGGGGGAGGCCGGCGGGGGGAACGAACACCCGGCGAGGATAGCGCGGGCGGAGAAGAGGCGCGCGATCAGCTCGTGATGAGCTTCGGCGTGTAGCGGAGGATCGCGCCGACGAGCTGGATCGCGTTCGTCGCGTGGGTCGGCGGCGTCAGGCGGATCGTGACGTGCGTGCTCGACGCGGGGATGTCCGCGGCGGCGATCGTCGCGGTGATCGTGTGCCGCGTCGCGCTCTTCGTGCCCGAGTCGTCGGCGCTGTCGGTGACCTCGGAGCCGCCGTTCCACGACGTGGCGACGCCCATGGTCGCGGCGTCGGTGGTGCCCGAGTAGACGATGAGATCGAGGAACGCGCTCGCCGTGTCGTCGAGGTCGGGCGGGAGCATGAGCTGCACGCCGATCGGATCGACGTTGCCCGTGGCCCACGAGATCTCCCACGAGTTGGTGGTCGCCTCGGCGCGGAGGATCGGCGCGGTGTCGCTCGCGAGCACGCCGCCGATCGCGGCCACGTTGCCGACGTCGCCGGTCGCGCTGACCTCGCGCCACTCGCCGAGCTTGATCGGCACGCCGCGCTGCGTCGAGAGGCGGTCGACATAGATCTCGTCGAGTGCCGCCCCCACGTTCGCCGCGGCCGTCTTGCTGTTCACGTCCTGGTAGCCGACGAGGTACGAGCCGAGGTTCGCGGCGACGCTGCGCAGCGTGTCGAACACGGCGCCGAGCGGCCCGAGCACGAGGAGATCGGTGGTGTTGATCGCGATCGCGATCGGCGTCGCGTTCGGGGCCGAGGGCGCCGTCTCGGTGAGGTCGCCGGCCGTGGTGCTCACGTACTGCAAGGCGCCCGCGGTGAACGAGCCCGCGCCGGTGAGGATGCCAATGAAGCGCACGACGGCGGTGCTGCCCGTCGGGGCCGAGGCCGTGATGCCCATCGGCATCTTCTTGCCGGAAGCGTCCGCGTCCGCGAGCGCGACGGTGTCGGCGGCGGAGACGTACACGACCTTGTAGGCGGCGGCCGACGACATCGTGAAGGTGCCGTCGGAGGCGAGCCCCGCGATCGAGTCTTCGATCGCCGCGAGGCGGTTGTCGAGGTAGCGCGCGCCGGACGAAGGGACGGAGCGGAGGAAGGCGGCGAGGCGTGAGAATGCGCTCATGCCGCGAGGCTAGCACCGCCCCGCGACGGGTGACTATGCGCCCGGTGCGCCGCGCACGCCGGGGGCCCGCGTCGTCGGTGCCGACGGGGAGCCGGGCACGGTGTAGGGGATGAGCGCGGTGTGCAGCGCGCCGAGGGCGGCGGCGGCGGCGGAGAGCGCGGGGATCGCGCCGAGCGCCTGCGCGGCAGCGTCGAGCGCTACGAGCGCCGTCACGAGCGGATCGGCGAGCGCAACATCCTTTGCCGCGCCGGGATCGCCCTGCACGAAGTCGCTCGTCGGCACGCGCACGCCCTGATCGTCGAGCACGAGGTCGCTGCCCTGCGCGTCGGTGAGCGTGGCGGTGCTCCTCGTCTCGCCGCTCACGACGTCGAAGCGCAGCTCCGCGCCGTAGTATCCGGCCTTGTAGATCGTCCCCTCGACGGGCGTCTCCGCGCGCGCCTGCTCGATCCGCTTGTCGCGCATCGCGAGGATCGGGAGGCCGTCGGCCGTGCGCGCGGAGATCATCTCGGCGACGCCATCCTCGCTCGGCGCGAGCGGACGCCCGCCGGAACCGAGGACGCCGAACGCGGGCTCGTCGGTGGAGCTCTCCGCGCCCGCGAAGACCTCGACGTTGTAGACCGCGAGCCCGTCGTCGATCCGCGAGCCCTGGATCGTGCCCGGCGCGAGGAGCGTGTCGAAGGCGCTCTCACCCCTCGCCATCGGC
>JBGALT010000052.1:0-46154 GCA_044223665.1 Sandaracinaceae bacterium
TCGGCGACATCATGCGTGCGATCGTCGACGCTGCGGCGGCGCGCGGGATCGACCTCGCGCCGGCGATCCAGGACGCCGTCATCGGGCTCGGTGCAGGGCAGTTCGGGTTTCAGGGGCGAACGGGACCATCGGGGCCGAGCCTCGGCCCTGACGGCGGGGCGTCACGCTCGGGACTTGGAGGATTTGGAAACCTGGGTCTCGGAGCGCTGGCGGGCGATGGCACCGCGAACGAAGGTGACCTGTTCCTCGGTTTGTTGAAATTGCTAGGCGCTCTTTTCGGCGTCGGCGAACCGGGTGCTGGCGTACCGGATGCCGGCGCGTCGACAGAAGTCACACGCTATCCGCCGATGGATGGGGGAGCGCGGCCGCCGACAGTCGACGCCGGGGTGCCCAGGGACTTTGGCGACGCGGGGAGCGACGGAGGCAATCGCGACGGCGGGACGCGTGATCTCGATCTTTGGCCGCTCGCCGCGCTCTACTGGATGCTAGTGACCCCGGATTCGGGCTACAGCGACGCGGGCACAGGCACCCCTTCGGACGCCAGTGCTGACGCCGCCATGGATTCTGGGTCTGGCGGCGCCGCGGGTGCATTTCAGCTGACGGAGCCAGACGCCGGCGTTGACCCGAGTCGGGGCACGCGGCTCGTAGAGCCCGGCGAAGGACTCGCCGGACCTGGTGGCGCCGCCGCGGTCCCCCCGCCCACCGGTCCCCGCCTACTTGGTCCGTCCGATCGACTCACGGCTCCATGGAGTCCATTCGGCCCCGGCCGACAGCCTGCGGATCCCGATGCAGGCCCACAGGGGAGCGCGGAGCTCGCCCGTCGACTTCTGCCGGGGTCTCTAGGTCGCGAGCACCATCGCTCGGGCCTCTGGCGCGCGGTCGATCCGGGGGCAAACTACGGGCCAGATCGGTTGACCCAGCATGGAGCCGCCGGGCGAGTTCTTCGCGTTCGTGGGTTACAAGACGAGCCGTTGTCGTCGGTCAGACCATCGGATCTATCAAGGCTGCTGCGAGTCTTGAACGGCGCTGGCAAGCTGCCGGATCGCAAAGGCGGTTGATGGATAGGGTGGCGCTCAGGACTGGCCGCGTCCGAGCCAGCGCGGTACTCCCGTGCTGAAGCTGCTCGAGCGCTACCGAACGGTGGCGAGTCGGCCGCGCGGATGGGCCTCGGCGTTGCTTTGCGGGTGGGTCTTATCGCAGGTCGCTGAGCGAATCGCTCTGGCGGCCCAAGACAGCATGCGCGTTCACGAGCTCTACGGGTGGGGACTATCCGTCGTGCTCGCGGCGCTCCTCTTCTCCATGGTGTACGCGACGGCGGTGATCCTGATCTCGCCGTTTCGGCCGTCTCGCGCTCTCGCGTCGGCTGCGAGCAGTGCGGTGGTCGTGGGTGTGGCCTCGGCGGTCGGCGCGAACGCGTGGGTCTTGGCTACCTACATGGGGGTTGGCATCTGGGTGATTATCGCGGCCGGAGTCACTGGCTGGGTCGTCATCGCCACGCTGCTGGACTTCGCGCCGTGCTACGTGCTGCTCGGCGCGACACCACCAGCCGCGATTCGTCTCGCGGTACGTTCTTCGTCATTGGCTGCCATGCTCGGCTCGGGCGTGTGGAGATGGTTGTCCGCCGCCGGCTCTGTCGGTCTCGCGTATCTCATCGTCGAGACCATGGCTGTCGATGCGCACCTCTCACCGTTTCGCATCTCCGCTGCATCCGCGGTCATCGTCTACGTGAATGCCGCCACGGCAGCGGCCCTGTTTCTTCGCGCCGAGGAGGAGCGCGACGACTTTCGGGCGATCGCCCGGACGTTCGAATAGCGCGGCGCGGATGCAGCTGGGCCCCCACGGACGGCGTCCGGGCGTCCGAGCCGGCCGTCGCGCGCTACGCCGCGACCAGCGGCCAGCGCATCGGCAGGAGCGTCTTGGCCGCGAGGCCGATCCTGTCGCGCGCTTCGGAGATCGTCCAGCGCTTGCGCGGGTCTTGCCGCAGGCAGCCGCGGATCAGGTCCACGACCGGGATCAGCGGGTCGTCCATCGAGAGCGCGTCGAGCTGCGGCAGGTCGCCGTCGTGCGAGAGGTGCGCGGTCAGGATCCCCACCTCGCTGTCGCCGTCGAAGAGCTCTCGACCCGTCAGCGCCTCGTAGATCATGCAGCCGAACGCGTACACGTCGGTGGCGCCCGGCGAGGGCGTGTGCCCCTTCGGGAGCAGGCCCCAGACCTCCGGCGCTCCGTAGTTCGCCGTCGCGCAGCCCGGGCGCACCTTCCGGCCCGCGAGCCCGAAGTCCACGAGGACCGGCGTCTCGAGCGCCGGCCCCGGCCCGTCCGGATCGCGCAGGATCACGTTCGACGGCTTCAGGTCCAGGTGCCCGACGCCGATCTCGTGCATCGCGTTCAGCCCCGCCGCGACGCCCGAGAGCACCGAGAGCGCGCGCGCCATGTCGAGGCCGCCCGTCTCGATCAAGCGCTCGAGCGTCGGCCCCTCGACCAGCTCCATCACGAGGATGGGCTTGGGCCGCGCGCCGGCGTCGAACGTCACGAGCTGGGCGAGGTTCGGGTGTCGGGGGATCGCCAGCAGCGCGCCGGCCTCGTCGCGGAACAGGCGCAAGAACTGCTCCTCGCTCAGCGTGCGTGCCGCCGTCCCGCCGAACTCGGGCACCTTCAGCGCGAACTTCGGCGCCTTGTCGTCGGCCTTCTCTTCGACTCGCCGCGCGATGAACACCGAGCCGACCGCGCCCGCGCCGAGCGCGCGCAGCACGAAGAACCCGCCCAGCGTGCGCGAGGGCGGCAGCCAGGGCGGCAGCGGCGCCGAGCGCTTCTTGAGGAGCGGCACCACCGACTCCCGCGTCTTGGGCGCCGCCTGGGCCGGGTAGCTCAGCGTCGTCACGAGCACGTTGGCGGCGACCTCCGCGACGTGCGCCGGCAGCTCCTCGCGCAGCGCGTCGACGGCCCCCGCGACGGCGTCGGGGTACGCGGTGTCGCTGCCGCGCAGCGCGTGCATCGCGCCCATGTCCATCAGGTGCATCGCGGCCGCGACCGCGGGCGCCTCGTCGGGGCGCTGCTCGCCGAGCCGGCGCTTGGCTCCCTCCACCAGGCGCGCGAGCTTCTCCGCCACGTCGGCCAGCGGGCCGAAGCGCGAGCCCTGATCGTCCAGCTCGCCGGCGAGCTCGGCGACCGAGCTGGCGGCGCCGACCGTCTCGAGCGCCGCGGTGAGCCGGATCAGGGTGCCGCGCAGCGCCTCGACGCGCGGCCCGCTCGCGGCAGGCAGGTTGCGCGTCAGGATGCGGAGCGCGTCCATGCTCGCCTTCGTGCGCGCGCTCGTCATCCGGGCGGCGCGCTCGGTGCGCTCGACCAGCGAGGCGTAGGCGCGGAAGACGTTCTCCACCTCGGGCATCATCGAAGCCTCGGCGAAGGTCGTCAGATCGCTCTCGCTCGAGAGGTGCGAGACGACCGCGATGAGCACGTCCGAGAGCTCGGCGATCTCTTCGCGCAGGAGCGCCTCGCACGAGCGCGCGGCGGCGGCGTGGACGATGCGCCGGAGCGGGGAGGGCGCGTCGTCGCGGGCGCGCGCCAAGAGGATCCGCGTCGCGCGCAGGCGTCGCTCTCGCAGATCGGCGGTCTTCTCCTCGCCGAAGGCGCCGTCGGCGTCGACGCAGTGCAGGAGCGCGCGGAGCCGTCGCACGCGCAGCGTCGTGTGGGCCACCGTCTCGCCCGGGAACACCGGCTCGCGCTCGCGCATCACGAGCCACTGCGTCAGGCGCTCGAACACCTCGCCCACGCTCGCCAGCGCCGGCACCGGCTGGCCCTTCTTGTTGCCCTCGACGCCGAGCACGAGCAGGTCCGAGAGCGCCGACGTCTCGAGGAGCGCCTGATCGACCTCGCGCAGCACCTTGAAGGCCTCGCGACGGCCCTCGGTGGTGTGCTCGCGCGCCTTCTCGAGACGCGTCATGTGCTTCTCGAGCACGCCCACGATCGCGACGGCCTTCGCGTGCGCCTGCCGCGCGTTGCCGGTCGCGAAGGTGTCGCGCGCGTCGTCGAGCAGCTCGCGCAGCGTGGGCTCCCGCTCGATCTCGTCGCGTGGCGTCAGCTCCTGTTCGAGCGCCTCGCAGAGCGCGTCGCGCCCGTCGTCGGCCTCGCGCCCGCGCACCTCGGCGTCGGTCAGGCGCGTCATCGCGAGGCGGGCCGCCCAGTCGCCGAAGTCGTTGCCGAGCCGCTCCTCGGTGAGCTCGACGAGCGCCTCGACCGCGTCGAGACCGCCGATGCGGACGAGCGCGACGAGCAGGTCCTCGGCGGCGTCGGGCTCGGCCTCGGCGGCGCGCGAGAGGCCGAGGATCATCGCCGACGCGATGCCGCGGTCGCGCTTGAAGATCTCGGAGTCGAGGATCTTCTGGCAGCGCTCGCGTGCCCCGGTCGGATCGACGGCGATGGTGCTCGCGATCGAGGCCGCCGCGCGGCGCCACTCGGTCGGGGAGAGATCGGGCCGGAGGCCATCGACGAGCTCGGCGTCGAAGCGCGCCACGACGGCCGCGAGCAGGCCGCGCGCGATGGCGACGTGGCGCCAGACGAGCGGCTCGCGATCGCGCAGCAAGCGCTCCCACGCGGCGCGCACGTTGGGCCGATCGAAGATGCTCACGATGGCGTCGTCGCCGCTCGCCACACGACGTGCGCACTCGCGGGCCGCGCGCTCGAGCAGGCGCGCCGACAAGCGGCGCGACGGGAGCGAGCCGGACGAGGGCGTGACGAGCCACTCCTCGGCGAGATCCGTGCGCGAGATCAGCGCGAGCGCCAGCGCGTCCGCCCGCACGCCGCTGCCGATGGGTAGATCGAGCGCGAGCGCGAGGCGCGCGCGGTTGCCGGGCCCGCTGAGCCCGCGGCGCGAGCCGGTGGCGAGCTGGGTCGCGACGGTGACGAAGGTCTGCGCGTCGCCCTCTTGCAGCGCGAGCAGCGTGCGCCGTCCGAGGTCGCGCTTCTCGTCGCCGGGCGGCAGCGCCGCGGCGAGCTCGTAGATCGCGGCCGCCCGGTGCGGCGGCGAGAGCCAGGCGAGGTCGTCCACCAGCCCGTCGGCGAGGGCGATCTTGGCCGACTCGCGCAGCGCGACGGGGTCGAGGCCCTCGAGCGGCACCGGCCGGTACTCGGACGCGGCCGCGCCGAGCTGCGAGAAGCTCTGGCGGAAGATCGCTCGCCTCTCTTCCCGATCCTCGATGCGGTGCAGCCGTGCGAGGCCGTCGAAGTGCTCCCGCGATTCGCGCATGCGGCGAGCCGAGGATACACCCGCGGTGGCGCGGCGGATACCCGGGCGGAAGAGGCGCTCGACGCGGGCGTGGCGCCCGTGTACGAGTCGGGAGCTTGCCCCCGAGCCTGCCAGCGCCGCGCGCGCCCACCGCCCCGGTGGACCCACGATGAGCGAACGCGCCTCCGCGATCCGCGCCGAGAAGCTCACCAAGCGCTTCGGCGACCACCTCGCGCTCGCCGACCTCGACGTCGACGTGGCGGAGGGCGAGGTGTTCGGGCTGCTCGGGCCGAACGGCGCCGGAAAGACGACGGCGCTGCGCCTCCTGACCGGCCTCGTGGCGCCCAGCTCGGGGCGCGCCTTCATCGCGGGCGCCGACGTCGGCGCCGATCCGCAGGCCGTGCGCGCGCGGATCGGCCTCTTGACCGAGACGCCCGGCATCTACCCGCGCCTCGATGCGATCGAGAACCTCGCGTTCTTCGCCGACGTCTACGGCGTGAAGGACGCGCGCGCGAAGATCGACGCGCTCTTGAAGCGGCTCGATCTCTGGGATCGCCGCAAGGAAGCGGCGGGCGCGCTCAGCAAGGGCATGCGGCAGAAGCTCGCGCTCGCGCGGGCGCTCCTGCACGACCCGAAGGTGGTCTTCCTCGACGAGCCGACCTCGGCGCTCGATCCGGCGTCGGCCAAGGTCGTGCGCGCGATGGTCTCGGAGCTCAAGCGCGAAGGCCGCACGGTCGTGCTCTGCACGCACAACCTCGACGAGGCCGATCGCCTCTCCGATCGCATCGGCGTGCTGCGCAAGGGGCGCCTGGTCCACGTCGGCACGCCGACCGAGCTGCGTCACCGTCTCTACGGGCGCGCCACGGTCGTCGTGCTCGGCGCCGACGCGGCCGAGCACCTCGAGCGGGTGCGCGCGCTGCCCTTCGTGACCAGCGTCGTGGCGAACGGCCCGGCGCTGCGCGTGGCGAGCGATGCGCCCGAGACGCACAACCCGGCGCTCGTGCGCGCGCTCGTCGAGGCCGGCGCGTCCGTGATCGAGGTGAAGGCGGAAGAGAAGGCCCTCGAGGACGTGTACCTCGATCTGCTCGGGGAGACCGTGGCCGAGGCGGAGGCCGAGGAGGCCGAGGCCGAGCGGGCGGCGGGGGCGCGCGCATGAGCTTCGATCTGCGCCGCTTCCGCGCCGTGGTGCGCCACGAGCTGCTCGAGCTCTCGCGCAGCCGGATCATCTTCGTGACGATGGCCATCGTGCCGAGCGTCCTCGTGCTGGTCTCGCTCCTCACGGAAGAGGCGATCCTCGCGACGCCGGACGCCGCGTTCCGCTTCGACAGCTCGATGCCGGCGCTCCTCGAGCGCTACGCGGCCGAGGGCCTCGACCCGAAGACGGCAGTGCTCATCCTCCTGAACGAGCAGTTCCTGACGATGCTCCTCATCGTCGCGACCGCGCTTCCTTCCACCGTCGCGTCGCACGCGGTGATCGGCGAGAAGGTCGAGCGCACGCTCGAGCCGATCCTGGCGACGCCGGTCGGAACGGCCGAGCTGCTCATGGGCAAGGCGTTCGTCTCGATCGTCCCGGGCGTCGTGTTCACCTGGCTCGCGTACGGCGCCACGCTGATCGGCTTCTGGCGCATGAGCCCGGCGCTCGTGCTGGCGTCGGCCACGCGACCGGTGTGGCCGCTGGCGTTCGCGCTGCTCGCGCCCCTCGTCGCGGCCACCTCGGCGCTCACCAGCATCGCGGTCAGCTCGCGGGTGAACGATCCACGCACCGCGCAGGGGCTCGCTGGCTTCCTCGTGATCCCGCTGCTCGGGATGGGAATCTCCGCGCTGCTCGGCGCAGTCACGATCGACGTGACGTGGGTCGTGTGGGGCGTCGCGCTGATGACGGCGATCGACGCGGGGCTCTTGGCCATCGCCGTGCGCCTCTTCTCACGCGAGACGATCCTCACCCGCTGGCGCTGACGCGTGCGGTCGAGCCCGATTCAGCGCCCGCGTCCCGCGAGGTCGGGGACGCGCTCGGCGGGCCACGTGGTCGGCGGCGGCAGCCCGAGGCGGGCGAGCAGCGTGCTCCGGTCGAGCGAGGCGAGCGCGGTCTCGACCTCCACGCGGCGATTCGTCGGGAGCGAGGCCAGGAGCGCGTTGCGGCGCGTCGGGGCGACGTCGCGCGCGACGAGCTGCACCGCGAGCAGGAACGACGACGCCTCGGGCGAGAGTCGGCCGTAGGCGACGTGCTGCCACGAGGTCTGCGTGAGCCCGCCGCGCGAGTGGCCGCCCTGCCTGGCGTGGTGCGCGCCGAGCGTCGCCAGCAGGCCGAAGCCGATCACGTACGCGTAGACCGACGCGGCGACCAGCGCCGGGTCGCTCTCGTCCGGCACGAGGCTCGCCGGCTCGGGTCGCACGCTGGCGCGGTAGACGGAGTCGTTGCGCCGATGCGTGTGGATCAGCAGCGCGGCCCGCGCGATCTCGTGCGCGAGGCAGAGGGTCGCGTCGTCGCTGCGCCCGAGCTCCGAGCACGCGAAGTGGACGGTCTGACCCTCGATGCGGACGAGATCGCTCGAGGTGAGCGGGAGGGCAGCGCTCGGCCCTTCGCTGTCGAGCACCACCTCGGCGTGGAAGGCATCGAGCCCGGCATAGCGGAGCAGGCGCTGTGCGAGCTGGCGCGCGGAAGCGGCGTCGTGCGTGAACGGGTCGGGAAAGAAGCGCGGCGTGGGCTCGACGAAGGGCGCGGAGACGAAGGGCCCCGGGTCGGTCCGCACCAGCTCGGCGAGCCGATCGAGGAGCGCCTCGCGCTCGTCTTCGGGCACCACGCTCACGCGCGTCGCTCCGCGGGCTCCGGATCGGCGAAGAGGATGCCGTCGTAGTCGCGCGCGGAGAAGGGCAGATCGAGCCGAGGCTCGCGCGGAAAGCGCTCGCGGTGCAGGCAGAACCCCGCGCCGCCCGCTTCACGATCGAGGGCCGGCCCGTCGAAGCGCGTGGGGAAGTAGAGGTAGTGCAGGAGCGCGGCGCCCGTGCGCTCGGCGGGCGTCTCGGCGCGCTCGATCTCCTCGCGCGAGGCCTCGCTCCGGCAGTGCGCGAGCAGGCGCCGGATCGCGTCCTCGTCCCACGGCGTCGGCGCGACGAGGGTCTCGTCGAGGTCGGCGCCGCGTGCGGGCACGGGATCGTTGTGGACACGGAAGAGCGAGGGCGCCTCGTCGCCGTGCGGCGTGAAGGGATCGACGTAGCGCGTGTTGAGCCAGCAGTTGAAGTGCACGTGCGGCGGCGTCCACGGGAAGCCGGCGAACGCGTCGAGTCCGCTGTAGCCCGAGAGCGCGATGCGCTCGCCGCGGCGCACGCGCTGTCCGGGCCGCACGAGCGGGCGCGCGAGGTGGTTGTAGGTCGTGACGAGGCCCCGGCCGTGGTCGAGGACGATCTTCCGGCCGCCGCGGTGGAACTCGCTCGAGACGCGCAGCACCATGCCGGGGGCGGCCGCCACGACGTCGGTGCCGGGCGGGATCGCGAAGTCGGTCCCGTTGTGCGAGTCGTACGTGTTGGTGCCGCCGCGGAAGTCCCGGACCGCCGTCACCCGCACGGACCAGCCGAGCTCGGGCGGGGGCTGCAGGTAGTTGAAGAGGTTCGTGATGGGCACCCGCCGGCCGCGTGGCTTGAGCCCGAGCCAGAGCGGAACGGCGTAGCGAGGCCGCAGCTGCCGGAGCGAGGTGCGATCGAAGCGCGACTTGGGCGTGTGGGCATCGCCCGCGAGCGTCAGCCACGTCTGGCGCGCCGTCGTCCGGAGCGGGCGCAGGCCGAGCGCTTCCACGAGCCCCACCGGGGTCCTGGGCATGCGCGGAGGATAGCGCGTCCGCGGGCCGTGCCGCGCGGATCGCGGCGAGGACGCGGCACGCCGCTCGGGACGCGGCGCGAGGGCCCGTGACGTCGTGGGATGCGGACGCGCCTCGATCGTAATACTTCTTCACCCCACCTCCGCACGCCTGCGCCCGGGGCGGGCTATGAGATCGCGCGTGAACGACCGTCTCCGAGCGCTCGGGATCCCGACCACCTCCCCCGCCCGCAAGTGGATCACGCGGATCGTCGTGGCGCTGGTGGTCGTGGCGGCGATCGCGGGGATCGTCCAGTACGTGCGCGGCCGGGGCACGACGGGCCCCCGCTACGAGATGGCCCGCGTCGTGCGCGAGGAGCTCGTCGCGACCGTCGAGGCGACGGGCACGCTCGATCCGCGGCACACCGTCGACGTCGGCCCCGAGATCAGCGGGCGCGTCCGCGACGTGATGGTCGACGTCAACGAGACGGTCCACGTCGGCACCGTCCTGGCCGAGATCGACACGAGCCAGATCGAGGCCGAGATCGCCCAGGCGCGGGCCCAGCTCCAGCAGGCGCAGGCCAACGTGCAGCTCGCGCAGGCGCAGCTCGCGGCGTCGCGCACCACGCTCGGGCGCATCGAGCAGCTGCACGGCCGTCAGCTCGCGTCGGACCAGGATCTCGACTCTGCACGGGCGACCGTCACGCAGGGCGAGGCCCAGCTCGCGGCCTCTCGCGCCGCCACCGCGATCGCGCGCGCCGCGCTCGATCGCGCGGAGACCGATCGGACGCGCGCGCGCATCGTCTCGCCCATCGAGGGCGTGGTCCTCACGCGCAACGTCCAGCCCGGGCAGCCCGTCGCGGCGACGCTCAGCGCGCCGGTCTTCTTCCAGATCGCCGAGGACCTCGGCCAGCTCGAGCTGCACGTCGACATCGACGAGGCCGACGTCGGCGCGGTGCACGAGGGCCAGGAGGCGACGTTCCGTGTCGACGCGTACGCGCAGCGCGAGTTCCACGCGAGCATCGCGCGCCTGCACTTCGCTTCGCACACCGTCTCGACCGTCGTGAGCTACGAGGCCGAGCTCGAGGTGGACAACGCCGAAGGGCTCTTGCGCCCGGGCATGACCGCGACCGCGACGATCGTGACCGACCGGCGTCCGGCCGATCTCCTCGTGCCCAACGCGGCGCTGCGCTTCGTGCCCCCGGTCGAGCCCCGGTTCGGCGGCCCCGCGCACCAGGCGGACGTGCCGGAGGGCTCGGTGGTCTGGGTGCTGCGCGGCGAGCAGCCGACGCCGATCTCGGTCGAGACGCGGGGCAGCGACGGCCGGATGACGGCGATCCACGGCGACGGGATCGAAGAAGGCACCGAGGTCATCAGCGGCATGGCGCGCGCGACGGGAGCCGGACCGTGAGCTCGAGAGAGGACGCGCCGGAGGCGAGCCGCGAGCAGCTCGTGGTGGTCGAGGACGTCCGCAAGGTCTACGGGCGCGGCGAGGCCGAGGTGCGCGCGCTCGACGGGGTCTCGCTCACCATCGAGGAGGGCGACTTCGTGGCGGTGATGGGGCCGAGCGGGAGCGGCAAGAGCACGTTCATGAACCTGCTCGGTTGCCTCGACGTCCCCACGGGCGGCAGGTTCTTTCTCCGCGGCGTGGAGATCGGCGCGCTCGACAAGGACACGCTCGCGCTCCTCAGGCGCCATCAGCTCGGCTTCGTGTTCCAGGGGTTCAACCTGATCGCGCGCACGACGGCGCTCGAGAACGTCGAGCTGCCGCTCCTCTACCAGGGCGTGCCGCGCGCCGAGCGGCGGGCGCGCGCGCTCGAGTCGCTCCGACTCGTGGGGCTCGAGGACCGCGCCACGCACCTGCCGAACGAGCTCAGCGGCGGCCAGCAGCAGCGCGTGGCGATCGCGCGCGCGCTGGTGACGCGCCCGGCGATCATCCTCGCCGACGAGCCGACCGGGAACCTCGACAGCGTCAAGAGCGACGAGATCATGCGCCTGCTCGTGGCGCTCAACGATCGCTCGGGCATCACGATCGTGATGGTCACCCACGAGCCCGACATGGCGGCGTACGCGCGGCGGACGGTCACTTTCAAGGACGGAAAGGTCGTCGGCGACGATCGGCGCCGGCCGCCCTCGACCGGGCGGGCTCCCATCGATGCGGTCGCGGAGGAGGCCCGCCCCTGATGCTCGGCACCACGATCATCATGGCGCTCGTCGCCATCCGGCGGAACGCGATGCGCTCGATCCTGACGACGCTCGGCGTCGTCATCGGCGTCGCTTCCGTCATCGCGATGGTGACCATCGGTCGTGGCGCGACCGCCAGCGTCACGAGCGACATCAGCTCGCTCGGCAACAACATGCTGATCGTGGTGCCCGGCGCCGATCGGCGCTTCGGAAGCTCGGGCAGCGCGCAGCCCTTCACGCTCGACGACGTGCGCGCGATCCGCGAGGAGACCCACGGGGTCACCGCCGTCGCGCCGACGAGCGGTGGCGCGGCGCGCGTGGTCTACGGCAACCGGAACTGGTCCACCGGCGTCACCGGCGGCGACAACGGCTACTTCCGCGTGCGCAACTGGGACGTCGTGCTGGGCCGCGAGTTCATGGAGAGCGAGGTCCGCTCCGGTGCCAGCGTCTGCATCGTGGGCCAGACGGTGCGCCGCGAGCTCTTCGGTGCCGGCGATCCCGTCGGGGAGCACATCCGCGTCGGGAGCATCCCGTGCCAGGTGATCGGCGTGCTCGAGGAGAAGGGGCACTCGACCTTCGGCGAGGATCAGGACGACTTCCTCGTGATGCCGCTCCTGGCGTTCCAGCGGCGCATCAGCGGCAACGAGAACATCGGCGCCGTGCTCGTCTCGGCCGCCGAGGGCACCGACACGCGCGACGTGCAGCTGGAGATCCAGGCGCTCCTGCGCCAGCGGCGCCGCATCCGTGGCGGCGAAGAAGACGACTTCGTGGTGCGCGACATGCGCGAGGTCGGGCAGGTCGTGTCGACGGTCACCGGCGTGCTCACGGCGCTGCTCGGCTCGATCGCCGCGGTCTCGCTGCTGGTCGGCGGCATCGGGATCATGAACATCATGCTCGTCGCGGTGACCGAGCGGACGCGCGAGATCGGCATCCGCATGGCCATCGGCGCGCGGGCCGGCGACGTGATGCTGCAGTTCCTGATCGAGGCGATCACGCTCTCGCTGCTCGGGGGCATCAGCGGGATCCTGTTCGGGCTCGGCGGCAGCTACGCGGCGACGCGCTACCTCGGGATCCCGTTCGTGCCCGGCTACGACGTGATCGTCGGATCGTTCGTGTTCGCCGGCCTCGTCGGCATCTTCTTCGGGTTCTATCCGGCGCGCCGCGCGGCGCAGCTCAATCCGATCGAGGCGCTGCGGTATGAGTAGAGCTCTCGCGTCCGTGGTGGTGCTCGCGACCCTCCTCTCGGCGTCGCTCGCGTCGGCGCAGGCGATGAGCCCCTCCGATGCGATCGAGGCCGCGCTCGCCGCGTATCCCGGCTACCAGGCGTCCGCGATCGAGGTCCGGCGGGCGCGGGCCCACGTACGGGCCGAGGAGGCCCGCTACCAGCTCGTCCTGCACCTCGAGGGCAACGGCAACCTCGGCACCAACCCGAGCCTCTCGAGCTCCGGCAACATCTTCGGCATGAGCGTGCAAGGGCGCACGATCTTCCCCTACAGCGAGCGCATCAACCTCATCGCCGAGCTGCAACGCGCCTTCGACACCGGCACGCAGCTCGCGCTGCGCACGACGGGCTATCGCCTCTTCGCGCAGTCGTCGTTCGCGGGCACGTCGTCGATCGCCACCACCGGCCCCGGCTACGGGCTCGACGTCGCGCTCACCGTGACGCAGCCGTTCCTGCGCGGCTTCGGGTCGGACGTGGGCGCGGCCGATCTGCACGCGGCGCGGATCGACCTGCACGCGCGCGAGGCGGCCCGCGATCAGCGCGCGAGCGAGCTCGTGCGCGACGTGCTCCAGAACTACGCCGAGCTCTGGTACGCACAAGAGACCGTGCGCATCGACGAGGCCTCGCGCGATCTCGCTTCGCGCCAAGCCGCCGACGCGACCGGGCGTGTGGAGGTCGGCACGCTGGCGCCGGCGGACACGCTCTCGTTCGCGACGCGCGTGGCCTCGATGGAGGAGGCGCTCGCGCTGGCCGAGGTGCAGCGACGGACGCGCGCGCTCGCGCTGGCGACGCTGCTCGGTGCGGCGGGCGCGTCGGGCGCCGGCATCGGCACGGCGGCGGGGATGGAGACGCGGGTCGCGGAGCTACCGACGGTGAGCGCGCCCCCGACCGACGGGGAGGCGGTGGCGCTCGCGATGTCGCGCTCGCCGCAGATCGCCCAGCTCGCTGCGCAGATCGAGGCGGCGCAGCAAGCCTCGCGCATCGCGACGCAGGCGCTGATGCCGCGCCTGGATGCGTCGGCGCAGGTTGCCTTCCACGGGCTCGGGCTGGACGACGTGGGCGCGGCGTTCTCGCAGGTGGGGACGGTGGCGGCGGTCACCGCGATGTTCAGCCTGATCTACGAGACGCCGCTCGAGGACACGCGCTTGCACGAAGAAGAGGAGCGCGCCTCGCTCGCGATCGACGCCGCCGAGGCCCAGCTGGCCGAGGCGCGCCTCACGATCACCCAGCAGGTGGAGGGCCTCGTGCAGCAGCGCGCGGCGGCGCGACGGCGCATCGAGCTCGCCGAGCAGACGGTCACGATCGCGCACCAGACGGTGGAAGCGGCGCAGGCGCGCGTCGAGATCGGCAGCGGGCAGGTGGCGATCCTGCTCGACGCCGAAGAGCAAGAGCGCGCGGCGCAGCTGCGCCTCGCACGGGCCCGCACCGACCTCGTCGTGGCCGATGCGACGCTGGCGAGCCTGACGGGCCGCCTGCTCGACGACGTCGTACTGCCGGAGTGAGCATCGCGGTGCGCGGGGCGGCGCGCAGGTCTGCGTCGCGTGGGTGCGCGATTGGGGTCCCGGCGCGGAGAGCGCGGCCGCGGAGCGCGACGGCCGCTCGCCCGCGAGCGAAGCGAGTCGGAGTGGGGGTGAGCGAGATCCAACGGCTCGCCCGCTCCGGCCCTACCGTCCGCGGGCTGCGCCCGCTCCCGTCCGGGTCCTTCGGGGCGAGCACTCTCCGCAGAACGAGATCCGGCTCCGCCGGTCTCGCGAGGGGCGCGCTCAGCGCCCCTGAAGATCAGCTCAGTAGCTTCCGTCGTCGTTGGTGACGAAGTACGCCGTCGGGCGCCCGGCCGGGTGCAGCAGCTGGGAGTCGCACGTCAGCGTGCCGTCGGGTGCGACGTGCGTCGTGATGTCGGTGACGCGCCACATGGCGCCGGCCGACTGCGAGCCGTCGCGACCCTGGAAGGCGGGCACCGTGTCGGGCGCCGCGCCGTAGGTCGCGATGCGGCGGCCGTCGCAGTAGACGTTGACGACCGGATGGGCCGTCATGCCGGTCCAGTTCTGGACCATCACGCGGAACGTCTGACCGTCGCCGGGCGTGTCGATGTTCACGTTCTCCGGCAGACCGATGCCCTCGGAGAGGTTGTTGTCGATGTCGAGGCGCGGGTTGCCGCAGAAGCCGAGCGCCCGCCACTGCGTGCCCTGTGGGCCGTTGACGCACGCCTCGAGCGGGCTCGTGGGATAGCCCCAGTTCGCGCGCATGTAGGCGGGCATGCGGATCGTGGCCTCGCAGTTGGCCCAGCTGCACGCCTCGCTGGTCATGTCCTGGGCCGTGCCGCGCACCGGATACCAGCGCGCGGTCGAGCCGGGGCGGTGCACGGCGAGGTCGAGGTCCTGCGTCTCGCTCTCCGGATAACACATCTCGATGCGGAGCCCGGGCGCCGTCACGTGCACCACGAACGAGCACTCGAGGAGCGTTCCTTCGACGGTCACGACCTGCATCGTGATCGTGTAGTCACCGCTCAAGCGCGGCGTGAAGATCGCGTTCTGGCTGGTCTCGCCCGTCAGATCGAAGCTGACCAGGCGCGGCGCGAGCGTGTCGCAGGGGCCGCCGCTGATCGTCCAGCGCCACGAGCGCGCCAGGCCCGGATAGAAGAGGCCGCCGTTCAGCGGGTAGCTCGCGAAGGGAGTCGTGTCGGGCGTGCGGGGGTCGCCGGGGCTCGGGCAGTCGAGCGGGCAGTCGTGCTCGGCGCTGCAGCCGTCGCAGAGGTTGTCGCGGCCGTCGCAGACGGCGGGCTGCGGGCCGATGCCGCCGAGGCACGGGCCCCACGTGCGGGTCATCTCGCACGTCTCGGTCCCGTCGGTGCACGCGCCCACGTCGCGTCGCCCGGGCGCGCCGGGGAAACAGTCGCGCACGTCGCCGGGCTCGCAGTCGCATCCCTCGTCGACGTTGCCGTCGCAGTCGTCGTCGGCGGTGCTCGTGCAGCTCTCGGTGGCCTGGCATCCGTCCGGCAGCGCGATGCAGCCGCGGTCCGGGGAGGTGTCGGTGCCCACGTCGCGGCCGACGTCGGTCCCGACGTCCATGCCCACGTCGATGTTCGCGTCGTTGGGCGGGCCGGCGTCCGTGGCCGCGTCCATCCCTGCGTCGATGCTCGCCGCGTCCGGGCGCGCGGTGTCGCGCGGCTCCGTCGAGAGGGTTCCCGTTCGTGCGCCGCAGCCGAGGGCGAGCAGAGCGAGCGTGAGGAAGCAAACGGCGCGCGTCATGGCGCGCGAGGGTTACACGGGCCGTGCCGCGCGAAAAGGCGGCCTTCCTGGCGCTTCGTGCGGGGCGCGTGCGTTTCGTGACGGCCGCTGCGGCGCGTCAGGCGCTCGGCAAGCCGGCCTTCTCGCGCAGCGCCTGGAACCCGGGCAGCGCACGCACCGGCGCGATGTCGGTGTCGGTGTCGAGGACGGACTTGTCGGGCAGGCCCGCGTCGAGCGCCTTCTCCAGCCACACGAGCGCGTCCTCGAGGCGATCGAGGCGCCCGAGCGCGCACGCCACGTTGAACGCGTCGGGGCCTTCGTGGAAGCGCTCGAAGAGCGCCTCGCCGATCTGGCGCGCGGCCTCGTGCCGGCCCGCGTACGCGAGCTCGGAGCCGATGATCTGGAAGGGACGCGGGCCCACGCCCTTGGCGTTCTTCTCGTGGCCGAGCAGCACGAGCACCGGCTCGATGCGGCCGCTCGTCACCACCGCTCGAGCGAGGCGGGTCGCCACGAAGTCGTCGCTGCGCCCGACGATCGCCTCGGCGAGCGAGGCGACGGCGCCCTCGGCGTTGCCCAGCTCGAGCCGGATGCATCCCTCGAGCAAGGCGTCGGGCAGCTGGCCGGTGGGCAAGAGCTGCTGCAGCGCCCGACGCGCGCCGCCGACGTCGCCGGTCAAGAGCCGTCCCCAGCCCACGAGGTGCGCCACCTGGAAGCGGTGGTCGTCGGTGCGGACGTGCGGCGCGAGCGCTTCGCCGATCGTGCGGACGAGCGCGGCGTTGCGCTCCTCGAGCGCACGGAAGCCCCGCTCGAGCTCGCGGTCGATCCGCTCCTCGCTGATCGCCGGCGTCGCGGCCCGCGCCGCCGCGGCCGGGGCTCCGTTCTGCGGGCGCAGCTTGTCCGACCAGCGGCCGAGCATCTGCCAGTCGCGGTAGTTCCGCATCGCGAAGAGGCCGAAGATCATCGTCTCCCAGAGCGGCGGCTGGCCGTGGACGACGAGCGCCAGGCACCAGAGCAGCGTGATGATCCCGACCGCGATGAAGATCGAGACGACCAGCGCCGCGCGCACGCCGGCCTGGCCGAAGCCCTTGTCGAAGAGGGCCGCCATGATGTTGCCGCCGTCGAGCCCGACGATGGGGATCAGGTTGAAGATGGCCCAGCCCAGGTTGGTCCAGATCACGTCGTGCAGCGCGTTCGACACGATGGGGCCGTGCGCGACGGGCGAGAACATCGTGTAGAGGAGCGTGGTGCCGCCGATCACGAGGCCGACGAGCGGCCCGGCGAACGAGACGAGCGCGGCGCGCCCGGGCGTGAAGCGCTGCCCCTGCAGCTGCGTGTAGCCACCGAGGCCGGAGAGCACGATGAACGGGCTCGCCCCGAAGCGGCGTCCCACGACGGCGTGCCCGAGCTCGTGCAGGAGGATCGCGAGGAAGACGATCGGGAACCAGATCGCGAACGAGACGGGCTCGTCGATGTGGAAGCTCCCGTTGAAGAGGCTCCCCGACGAGTACTGCAGGCTCGCGAACCAGAAGTTCAGCAGCCAGAAGAACGGCTGCACGTGGACGGGCACGCGGAAGACGGTGAAGTGCGGCTGAAGCACGGCGCTCTCGGCCCGAGGTTAGCAGGCCCGGGCCCGAGGCGAGGTGCCGACGGGGCGTTTTCGCTCGCCGACGCTCACACGCGGAGCGCCTTCTCCACGAAGAGCAGGCGATCCTGCCCCCAGAACAGTGCGTCCCCCACCAGGAAGGTGGGGGCGCCGGGGACGCCGAGCTGCTCTGCCTCGGAGGTCGCCGCGATCAGCGCGTCCTTGGCCTCGCGCGTGCGGCCGACGAGCGCGGGGTCGACGCCGGCCTCGCGCGCCGCGCTCTCGAGCACGCTCGGGTCGGCGGGATCGCGATCGTGGGCCCAGGTCGCGCGCATGATCGCGCGCACGAGCGCCGGGCGCGCGTCGCGGGGCGCGAGCAGCGTGAGACGCAGCGCGTCGACCGTGCGCAGGGGGAAATGCGTGGAGAATCGGTAGGGAATGCCGTCCCGCGCGGCGAAGCGCTCGAGCTCGCGTCGCACGTAGGCTGCCTTGGGCGCCGGCATCACCTCGAGCGGCACCATGGGCGTGCCGATGGCGCGGAAGAGCGCACCGAGGAGGAAGGGCTGGAAGTCGACCTCCGCACCGCAGCGCGCCGCGACGGGCCCGATGCGCTCCGTGCCCAGGTAGGCCCACGGCGAGGAGTAATCGAAGAACACGCGGACACGCTTCGCCATCGGAGTGTGATTCTACGCGCAGCCGCGGGATCCCGATCGCGCGCGCGCGTCGTATGGTCGCCGTTCTGCCATGGCCGACCACGCACATCCGCTCCCCGCGCAGCCGCCCGTCTCCTTCGATACGCACCCGAGCCGCTACCGCCACTGGAAGCTGCGCGTCGAGGGCGAAGAGGCGCGCCTCACGATGCAGGTCGAGCTGCACGGTGGCTTGCGCGAGGGCTACGAGCTGAAGCTCAACAGCTACGACCTCGGCGTCGACATCGAGCTCGCCGATGCCGTCCAGCGCGTGCGCTTCGAGCACCCCGAGGTGAAGGTCGTCGTGGTCGACAGCGGCATCGACCGCGTCTTCTGCTCCGGCGCCAACATCTACATGCTCGGCTCGAGCTCGCACGCCTTCAAGGTCAACTTCTGCAAGTACACGAACGAGACACGCCTCTCGATCGAGGACGCCTCGCAGCACAGCGGCATCAAGTTCCTCGCCGCGGTGAACGGCCCGTGCGCCGGCGGCGGCTACGAGCTCGCGCTCGCGTGCGACGAGATCGTGCTCGTCGACGACGGATCGAGCGCCGTCTCGCTCCCCGAGGTGCCGCTCCTCGCGGTGCTCCCGGGCACTGGCGGCCTCACGCGCCTGGTGGACAAGCGCAAGGTGCGCCGCGATCTCGCCGACGTCTTCTGCACGACGAGCGAGGGCATCCGCGGCAAGCGGGCCGTCGAGTGGGGTCTGGTCGACGCCGTCGCGCCGCGCAGCAAGTTCGACGAGGCAGTTCGCGAGCGCACCAAGAAGCTCGCCGCGAGCGTGACCAAGAAGGTAGGCAAGGGCGTGACGCTCGATCCGGTGCTGCCGGCGATCGAGGGCGGCAAGTACGAGTACTCGTTCGTGACCGTGCAGGTCGACGACGCGGCGCGCACGGCGACGCTCACGATGCGCGCGCCGAAGGATGCGCCGCCCGCGAGCGCGGCCGAGATCGAGAAGGCGGGAGTCGCGCAGTGGTCGCTCCGCGCGTGGCGTGAGCTCGACGACGCGCTCCTGCGCCTGCGCGTCAACCACCTCGACGTGGGCGTGGTCGTGCTGAAGACGGCGGGCGAGCGCGCCCACGTGCTCGCGGCCGATCGCGCGCTCCACGCGGCCCGCGAGGAGAGCTGGCTCGCGAGCGAGATCCTCGCCCTCCAGGCGCGCGTGCTGCGCCGCCTCGATCTGACGAGCAAGAGCCTCTTCGCGCTCATCGACCAAGAGAGCTGCTTCGCCGGCTCGATGCTGGAGATCGCTCTCGCGGCGGACCGCCAGTACATGCTCGCCGACGACGCCGGCAAGGTCGCGGTCGAGACGAGCCCGGCCAACGGCGGGGCCTTCCCGATGTCGCACGGCCACTCGCGCCTCGAGGTGCGCTTCCTGCGCGATCCGGGGAACGTGGGCCGCGTGCTCGAGGAGAAGGGCCCGATCGCGACCGAGCGCGCGAACGAGCTCGGCCTCGTCACGCTGGCGCCCGACGAGATCGACTGGGACGACGACGTGCGCATCGCGATCGAGGAGCGCGCGAGCCTGAGCCCCGATGCGCTGACCGGCATGGAGGCCTCGCTCCGCTACGCCGGCGACGAGAGCGCCGACTCGAAGATCTTCGCGCGCCTCTCGGCCTGGCAGAACTGGATCTTCCAGCGCCCCAACGCGGTCGGGCCGCAGGGCGCCCTCACGAAGTACGGTCAGCCCGAGCGCGCCGTCTTCGCCTGGACGCGCTGCTGACCTCCGGCTGCGCGGGCCTCTTGTGAGCGCGGCGCGGTCGCGCGAGGATCGAGCCGTGCGGTGCCTTTCGTGGTCGATGTCGTCGTTGCTGATGGCGAGCACCGTTCTCGGTTGCTCGCCCTCGCCGGCGACGCAGCTCATCGTGGTGGTCGACACCGACCTCGCGATCCCCACCGCGCTCGACGGAGTCGAGGTCGCGGTCACGCGGCCCGACGGAACCGTGGCCCGGCAGCGGCAGGCGCTCTCGTCGCGGGCTCTCTTGCCGCTGACGCTCACCGTGCTCGCCGAGCACGACGCGCTCGGGCCCGTCGCCATCGAGGCGAGCGGCGTGCACGGCACGGCGACGGTCGTCACCCGGCAAGCGCAGGTGATGCTGGTCCGCGGCCAGACACGCGTCGTCACGATGCACCTGACCGCGTCGTGCGTGGGCGTCGTCTGCGCGCGCGCGTCCGACACCTGCACCGAGAGCGGCTGCGCGAGCCGCGTGGTGACCGACCCGCCACCTTGGACCGGCACGCCTCCGCGCCTCGGCGCCGACGCAGGCCCGATGCCCGCGGACGGCGGTCCCGTCGACGGTGGCGGCCCCCGCGACGCGGGCGGCGACGCCGGATGCGTGCGGGACGCCGACTGCGACGACGGCCTCTTCTGCGACGGGATCGAGCACTGCGTCGCAGGTGGGTGCACCCGCCCCGGCGATCCGTGCAGCGGCAACACGACGTGCGACGAGGCGGCCGACCGCTGTCGCGGGTGCACGACGCGCGGCGACTGCCCCCTCGACGACACGGGAACGTTCGGTCCGTGTGACTACGCCGACGCGTGCGACGTCGACGCCATGCGCGAGCGGACCGACACGACCTACGACTGCGTGGCCGAGGCGTGCGTGCCCACGCCACGGACCGTCTCCGAGGCGTGCACGCGCGACACCGACGGAACCGCCTGCGGCGACACCACCTGCGGCAGCTTCGGCGCTTGCACGGCGACCGACGTCTGCGCGCAGGGCGGGATGGCGACCCGCACGTGCACCGACTTCACGTGCGGCGGCGGAACGTGCGGGTCCGCGCCCCGGCACGAGGCGATGATGTGCACCCGCACGACCGACGGAACGGCCTGCGGGATGATGGGCTGCGCCGCGTGGGGGACGTGTAGCTACGCCGCGAGCTGCGACGAGACGGGGGTCCGCCACCGCACGTGCACGAGCCCCACCTGCGCGGGCGGCGCGTGCGCGCCGAACGCCACCACCGAGGACGACACCGCCGGCTGTCCGCGCGACACCGACGGAATCGGATGCGGCGCCGGGATGGCGTGCGTGGCGGGCGCGTGCCGCTCGTGCGTGCCGGCGCTGACGGGCTCGGTCGGCACGACCTATCCGCAGAAGACGGTGACGGGCTCGGGCAGCACGCTCTCGTTCGTCGACACGAACAGCGGCGCGGCGAGCCTGATGGCGCCAGCAGGGGTGACGTTCTCGGGGAGCTTCACCGCGACCACCGTCGCGTTCAGCCAGATCCACGCGTCGGGCAACACGATCCGCTTCGTCGACTGGGGCGGCGCGATGGGGACGATCACGGTGAGCGGGGCGAGCGTGAGCGGTGACTTCGTCGCGCCCTGCATTCCCTTCATGACCGGGTGCATCCCCGGCTCCATCACGCAGCTGACCGCGTCCGGAAGCGTCGTGACGCTCCGCTCGAACAGCGGCGCGACCGGCACGCTGACGTTCGACTGTCCCTGAGCACGAAGCCCGGCGACGCCGGGCGCCGCGTGGCTCAGCGCCGCGCGCCTCAGCGCCGCGTGCCTCAGCGCCGCGTGCCTCAGCGCCGCGTGCCTCAGCGCCGCGTACCTCAGCGGTAGCCGAGCATGTCGACGAGCTGCGCGTCGGGCTGGCCCATCACGCCGCACGAGATCGGGACGAGCATGCGCACCGTCGAGCGGTCGTCGATGCTCGACGGGAGCTCGCCCTCCGAGAGGTAGTCGCTCCCCACCGTGATCGTCGTCGTCGCCTGGTAGCGGTTGAGCACGGTGGGAAGCGCGCGGCTCGACCCGAAGTAGAAGTGCGTCGCGTCGAGCTCGACCCAGCACTGGCTCGGGCTGGTCGGGACGAGGTTGCTCCAGAAGCCGTTCGAGACGTTCACGTCCATCTGCTGGATGCCGAGGGGACCGGTGACGACGACGTGGTGCGTCCCCTGGGGGAGCTCGCGGCGCCAGTGCTGGTTCTCGTAGACGGTCTCGGGCGGCGACCCGTCGACGCTGACGCCGACCGTCTCTCCGGGCGAGGGCACGAGGTGCAGGGTCCCCGAGCCGTTCCACCACTGGACGACGGCGAACACGCCCATGAGCAAGAGGCACGGGACCACGAAGATCAGCGCGATGGCGAGGCGGATGTGGTTCAGGACCTTGCGGAACGTCTCGAGCATGGCTCACCTCGGCGCGCCCCGAGAGGTTGCGGGCGGCAGCGCGGCGAGGATACGCCGGAATGGCCGTCCAGCTACCCTGGGATCCGCGCGAGCCCCAGTGAGGTCACTTGCGACGCAGAGGTCACTTGCGACGCAGAGGTCACTTGCGACGCGTCAGAGGAAACTCGGGGGTGACGTACTGGTCGCGGATCGGGTCGAGCTCCTCGAGCTCGACTTCGGGCAAGGACGTCGGCGGCGGCTGCGTCTTGGGCTTGCCGGCCGCACCGAAGAGCGCGCCTGCGATCGCGGCGCGGTCGGGCGGGGCCGGCTCGGCGGTCTTCGTGCGGGCGCGGGCCTGGGCGACGCACTTGGCCAGGACGTGCGGGCTCGTGCGAACGCCCTCGTCGTGGAGCACGTCCTCGAGCAGCTCGTAGAGCTCGTCGGCCGTCTCGACCCGGTCCTCGGGCTTCTTGGCGAGGGCGCTCGCGAGCAGGTCGTGCAGCGAAGGAGGCAGATCGCGGCGGTAGCCGTCGAGCCGCGGGATCTGGCCTTCCTGCACCTTCGCCAGCGTCTCGCGGTCGGTCTTGCCGAGGAACAAGCGCTCGCCGGCCAGCGACTCCCAGAGGACGACGCCCATCCCGTACAGATCGCTCTGCGCCGTCGGCTCCTTGCCCTCGAGGATCTCCGGCGCGACGTAGCCGAGCTTGCCCTTCACCGTTCCGGGCTGCGTGAGGCGCGCGCGATCGACGGCGAACGCGAGCCCGAAGTCGGTGAGCTTCGCGACGCCGTTGATCCCGATGAGGATGTTCTGCGGATCGACGTCGCGATGGATGACGGGCGCGGGCTCACCCTGGTCGCTCGTCCGATCGTGCGCGCTCGCGAGCCCGCGCAGCGCGTCGATGACGACCTGCAGCACGATCGACCAGGGAGGCAGCTCGCCGTGGTCGACGTACGAGCGCACGAAGCGCGAGAGGTCGATCCCCTCGACCCACTCCATCACCAGGTAGAAGCCGCCTTCGTCGGCCCCGAGGTCGAAGACGCGGGTGACGTTCGGATGGGTGAGGAGGGAGGCGATCTTCGCCTCCTCGACGAACATCGTGACGAGCGCGGGATCGGTCGCGAGGCTCGGGAGCATGCGCTTGACCGCGACCTCGGTCTCGAACTGCGCGGCGCCCTTGAGGACACCCTTCCAGACCTCCGCCATTCCGCCGCGCCCCGCGAGCGTGCGCAGCTCGTAACGCCCAGCGAGCAAGGTGGCAGGAGCGGTCATCCGATTCGTTCTACGTTCGAGGGGGCCCTTCGGTTGCCCCGCGACGCGATTCTTCGCCGGGATCCGCTCCGATCGCAACCGCCGCCGATCAAGGGCTCGCGGGGAACACGCAGCCGCTCTCGCCGCACCCGGGCGGAACCGTGATCTCCGGGGCGCCGGCCCACGCGCTGTCGAGGAAGCTCTGGATCTGGTCGAAGGCGGCGTGGCCGGCGGGCGTGTTGCGCGCGGCGAACCCGTGCACGTCGTAGAGCCCCGTGTCGCCGACCCGGAACTGGGTCATGCCGCTCGCGCCGCTCGCGTGGGTGGCGCTGGAGAGCCCCTCGATCGGCGAGAGCGGCACGCCCACCTGCGTCGCGCCGGTGCAGATGGCGACCAGCTCGTTGCCCGGGTTCGGGAGCACCTCGTCGCCCATGCTCTCTTGCTCGAGGAACACGTCGCCGTCGGCGCGCGCGCGGTCGGCGAACGATGCGCCGTCGGCGCCATCGAAGATCGTCTGCGCCACGGCGATGAGCGTGACGACGTTGGAGACGCCACCGTGACGCGCGGCGATGCCGGCCAGGAACGTCTCGAAGATGGTCGACTGGAAGCACCAGTGGGACCACGCGGCGCCCGGCACGTTCAGCACGCCCACGCCGATGTCCGGCGACTGGGCCGCGATCACGAGGCCCATCGTTCCGCCGAGCGAGCCGCCCACCCACGTGGGCTGCGACCAGTCGACGTGACGCCCCGCGTTGGGGTTCGCCATCCCGTCGAGCGTCGGCGCCGCGAGCGCGTCCCCGAGCACGGTGTCGAGCGCGTGGCCGATCGCGAGCGCGTGCGCGCTCGCCTGCATCAGCGGGGCGAACGCGTGGTGGGCGCCGTCGAGCAGCGCCGAAGCGAGCGCCGAGAGCGTCGGGATCAGATCGACGTCCGTCCACCCGTAGAACTGGACGCCCACCTTGGCCACGCCGTGCTCGGCGAGCGTCTCGTCGAACGCGCCGTCGTGGTAGTTGCCCGCCGCGCCGTGGCCGTAGAGCACCGCGCGATACTCCCCCGTCCCGCTCGGGACGACGATGCGGAACGGCGCTTCGGTCGTCCCCTGCTGCATCGGGATCCCGTCCTCGTCGGTGACGAGAGCGCCGCTGGCGTCGAGCCAGTTCGGGATCCCCACCAAGCGCCCCTCGAGCACCGACGCGATGGGGCCGCCGGCGGCGCGGTGATCGACCCGGTCCCACTCGATCGTCACGGTCCCGGCGTCCACCGCGGCGATCGCCGCCGCGACCATCGTGTCGAGCGGCGCCGTGGTGTTCTCGACGGAGCGGGTCGTGAAGTCCCAGGCGCGGACCACGTGCGCCGGATCGAGCCCCACGTCGTCGAGCACGTCGAGCAGCGGCACGTAGTAGCCGGCCAGCGCTGCCTCGTCGGTCGAGGTGGGCGGCTCGAGCCCGAGCGCGACGCGCGTCGCGCGGTTGGCGGTCGCGCGCGGCCGCCCTCTGCGTGGCGTGGAGGTCGTCGGTCACCACCGCGAGGTAGTCCGTCTCCGGCTCGAGCACGGCGAGCGGATCGCCCACCAGCACCGAGCGCGGGGGCGGCGTCGTCTGCCGCGGGCCGTCGCGGTACGTCTCGATGCGCAGCGGCACCTCTTCGCCGTAGTGGGCCGAGCCCGGCGTCGCCACGAAGAGACGAAGCACCCCGCCACGCGGCCCGCCGAACGAGCCCGCATCGAGCTCCTCCTCGAAGCTCACGACGAGGCTCGACACGCGCGAGAACCCGTCCGCGTGCGAGAGCCGCTCGCCGCCGTCGTCGCGCTCGTTGACGACGTGATCGTCGAACTGCACGCGGAGCCCGGTCGCCGTCTCCGCGTCCGCCACCACAATACTGCTGGCGGAAGGGCACCATGCAGCGCTCGGCGTCGAACGGCGAGCACGCGGCGGTCAGCGGCGTGCGCGCGCCGGCGGCGCGCGGCGTCACGGGAAACGAGGGCCCGTTCGAGCAGGCCGTCGTGCTGGTGAGAAGGAGAAGCGAGGCGACCAAGGAGCGCGAGACGACACGGCGCATGGCGTCATCGTAGCCGGAACGAAGGACGGTCCGACGCCCGATCGTGGGGGCCGAGGGCAGATTGTCGGATCCGGCCCGTAAGCTCGGCCGCTCCCGGCATGTTTCTACGTCTCGTCCATCCCGCGCTCCCAGCGCCCGACGCCGCCGGCCCCGACCCGGAGGGCATGCCGTGGCCCCATCCGACGCCCATCGTCTCGGTGGCCTGCGCGCCCGATGGCGCGGCCATCGCGACGGGCTCGCCCGCGCCGCTCGGGCGTCGGGACGCGGAGGCGCCGGTCGTCGGCGTGACGATCTGGGACGTCGGCCGCGCGCGGCCCCGGGTGGTCGTCCCCGTCGAAGGAGGGGTCTGCCGGGCCAGGCCCTCGGGGCGCGGCCTCCGCTTCTCCTCCGATGGGCGCCTGCTGGGCTTCAACCATCTCACCAACGCCGTCGGTGTCCTCGACGCCACGAGCGGCCGCGTGCGCGCCTCGGCGCTCGCGAGCGCGCGGGAAGCGGCCCCTTCGTTCGCGCTCTCGCCGGCGGGTGATCGCCTGGTGGTCGGAGCCGCCGACGACACGCCGGATGCGTGGGCCACGACGTTCTCGATCGCGAGCGGAGGGCCGCTGACGCGTCTGCCGGCCCGCGCGGGCGAGCGATCGCTCGAGGTGCTCTCGTCGCACGATGGCCTCGTCCACGCGCTCGGTGCGCGCGCGCTGCTCGCGCTCGATCCGGCGGGTGGCGCGGTGGTGGCCGAGACTCCCCTCGACGAGGACGTCGGCGGCGAGCGTGTCTGGCTCTCGCCCGACGGCGGCGAGGTCGTCATCGCCGGCCGCGAGCGGCTCTCGCGCCTCGAGACCGCGCGCGGGCGGGCGCGGCGCGATCTCCCGCTCTCGCTCGCTCGGGGGGCGGTGTTCTGTCGTGACGAGCGCCGCCTCGGCGTGCTGCGCGGCGCGGCCGGGGCCGAAGAAGTGCTCGCCCGCGAGGGCGACGCGATCGGGGCCCGCATCCCGGGCCCTTTCGCGTCGGGAGTGACCGGCGGACTGCCGCTGGCGCTGCGGCCCGACGGCGAGCAGATCGCCGTGCTGCGCCCCGGGGGCGGCCTCGAGATCGCGTCCACGGCCGGCTCGTACACGCGGAGCCGCCTCGCCACCGTCCCCGGCGCGAGCGCGGTGCTCTGGCCACGTCACGACGTGATCGCGCTGGTCGGCGCGGCCGTGGTGGCATTCGTGCGGCCCACGGGCGAGCTCATCGCGCGCTGATCGTGACCGTTCGAAACGAGCTCGTGCTCGCATCGGAGCGGCCGGTCGTCGTCAGGCGCAGGGCGAACGCGCGGCCGTCCACGCGGTAGGCGTGCGCGTGCGGGTACGCAGGCCTACGATCGTCCGATGGTGCGTCGCGTCTCGCTCGGATGGCTTCCGGTCTGGCTCGCGGCGCTCTCGTCGGTCGGTTGCGACGCGCCGGCAGCACCGAGCCCGCCCGACGCCAGCGAGGCCGTCGACGCGGGCACCGACGCAGATCGGTCCGACACGGGCGGCGTCGACGCGGGCCCGCGGCTCACGGTCGTCTCGGCGATGGAGGTCGGCGTCGTGGCGATGTCGCCCTCGGTGCAGGGACGCGACGGCGGCGACAGCGCGCGCCTGTGGGGCCGCACCATCTTCGCGTACGGCGACACCTTCTTGAACGCGCCCGACGCGATGGGCTCGCAGCTGCACGGAAACTCGTTCGCGTTCACCACCGACACCGACGCGAGCGACGGCATCGCGCCGATCGACGACCGACACGACGCGACGGGCGCGCCCGTGTTCTACGTTCCGCCCACCGACGACGAGGCCGCCTTCAACGCCGCGCACGCCGGCGACCCGTGCGCCGTCATGCCCTGCAACGCGCGCTGGGCGGTGTGGGCCGGCGCTCCGATCTGGGACGAGGCCCACGCGCGCGGGATCGTGCTCTACCAGCTGATCTACGCCGAGCCCGGGAGCTTCAACTTCCACTCGGTCGGCGGCTCGGTCGCGTTCTGGTCGAGCTTCGACGCGGTCCCCGAGCGGCCCGTCGTGGACGCCGCGGCCGAGCATCCGACGCTGGTGTTCGGCGAGGGTGAGCCCGCGCCGACGGGCGGCGGTCAGATCGTGGGCGACGAGCTCTGGGCGTTCTCGTGCGAGGGCGCGCGCTGCGGATTGATGAGCGTGCCGCTCGATGGCCTGCTCGAACGCGCGGCGTGGCGGTACTGGGACGGGAGCGCGTGGAGCGCATCGTCCGCCGACATGAGCCAGGTGATCTCGGCGGCCAGCATCCTGACCGTCCGCTACGACGCGTACGTCGGCGGCTTCATCGCGGTGTACGCCGCTCCGCTCTCGCGCAACGTCATGCTGCGCACGGCGCCCGATCTGCGCGGGCCCTGGTCGCCGGCGACGCGTCTGTTCGTGGCCGACACCCACGGCATGAGCGACGCCGCGTACGACGCGAACGAGCACGTGGCCTTCGAAGAAGATCACGGCCGCGTGATCTACGTGACGTACTCGCGTCCGACACCGCTCGCGTGGTTCTCCGACGAGATGGCGCTCTGGCGCGTCGAGCTCGGCCGCACGCCTTGACGAAGCCTCGGCGCGGGGATCGGCTCGCCCGCTCCGGCCCCTTCCGTCCGCGGGTCACGCCCGCTCCCGTCGGTGGCCTCCGGGGCCGAGCACTCTTGGCCGAGATCAGCGCGCGAGCGGGATGACGTAGACGGCGTCGATGCGGGGCACCGTGCGCAGCTCGCCCGACTGCGAGCGGAACTGCTGCTCGCCGCCGACCACGCCCACGACGCGCACCCAGCCCTCCACGCCGACCTCGGTCACGGCGGGATGGGTGACCCACACGGGGCAGCGCTGTCCCGTCGGGCAGTCGCGCGCGAGCATCTGCAGCACGCCGTGGCCGTCCTGCAGGTCGACGTTGTAGATCCGACCCTCCATGGCCAAGTGCTGGCCCGTGAACGACGCGGGCGCGGCCGCGACGCGTGCGTACGTGAGCGCGCGGTCGACGGGGTAGGCGCTCGCGGCGCGCCCGAGGTCGGCCACCCGCTCGACGTGCAGGATGCGGGTCGAGGGCGCTCTCTCGGCGAGCGCGGCGGTCACGTGGATCTCGTGCGGGCCCACGCTCGCGAGCGGCGCGTCGAAGGTGAAGTGTCCGTCGCCGCTCACGGTCGCGGGCGCTCCGTCGACGGTGACGCTCGCGCCCGGCTGCGTCGTGCCCGCGACGATCACGGCCGTCTGGTCGGTCTGCGCGGCATCGCCGGGGCGATCGAGGTGCAGCGTCGTCGTCGGGACGCGCGCGGTGAGCGTGCTCGTCGCCGGCGCGCCGGTCGGGGGCGCGATCGTGTAGTGCGCCGTCAGGGTCACGGTCCCGGAAGCGTCGGGCGTGAGCGTGGCGACGGGATAGGCACGCGTGCCGTGGCCCTGCGCATCGAGCGGCAGCGGCGTCGCGTCGAGCGTGACGGTCGAGCCTGCCATCGCGTCGACCAGGACGGTGATCGCGGGCGGCGTCGCGCCCAGGGTCGAGAGGTCGGCCCGCACGCGGTACTCGACGGTGAGCGTGACGTGGTGCGTCTCGGTCGTTCCGTCCGGGAGCACGACGTCGATCGCGACGTCGTTGTCGCCCACGTGGAGCGCGTCGGCGGCGAGCGGGAAGTCGGCGTGCGCGCCGGCCAGCGGTTGATCGAGCGTGCCGTAGCGCGCATGCGTGCCCTCGGGCGCGCGCTGGACGTCGACCGCGAGGACCTCGCCGGTGGTCGCGGTGTGGACCGACGCCGTGACGTCCACGCGCTGGGCGGTGAGGCGGTGGTAGAGGGCCGCGAGCGTCACGCCGCCGACCAAGAGGACGCCGAGGATCAGGAGCGCGACGAGCCATCCGCGCGTGCGGCGACGCGGCGACGGGAGGCCGGCGATCGAGACGTCGGTCGAGGAGACCTCGGCCGAGGGAGTCGAAGACGGAGCCGGGCCCGGCGCGTACGCGGGTGGCGCGGCCGGCGGCGCCTCCGGAGCGGCTGGCGCCGCGCCGGCGAGCGGCGCCGCGACACCGAGCATCGTGCGGTTCGAGGGACCGAGGTTGCGCTTGGGCAGCGCGACCGGAGCCGCCGCCGGAGCGCTCGCGGCGAGCGGCGCGGCGGCCGCGTGAGCCGCGTCCGGAGCGATCGGCGCGACGGGCGCCGGCGCGGGCGCGGCCATCGCTGCCGGCGCGGCCATCGCTGCCGGCGCGGCGAAAGGCGCGGCGTTGCTCGGCGCGGCGGGAAGCGCATCGACCTGCGCGGCCGTGAGCGGCGCGGGCATCCCGACCATCGTCCGATGCATGGCGCGCGAAGGCTTGCCCGGCGGCTCCGATGCCGGCGCGGCGGGCGCGGGGTGGGGCGCGTGCGGCGGCTCTGGCGCGGCCATCGGCGGCGCCTCCATCGACGACGCGATCGGCCCGGCGACAGGGCCCGCCGGCAGGGGCGCGGCGTCCGGCGGTGGCTCGAGGGGCTGGTCGAGCAGGGTGTCGTGGACGGGCCGAGCCGTGATCGGCTCGCCCGCTCCGGCCCCTGCCGTCGGGTCGGCACTCGCCGGCGCCGCGCTGGACGCTCCGGCGAACGGGGCCGTCGTGCTCGCGGCGCTCGGAGCGCTCGCGATCGGTGCCGGGGCTTGCGGCGCTGGCGCGCTCCCTGCGGCGGGAGCGGGGCTCGCGGCCGGCACCGGCTGCAGCCCGACGCCGATCATCGTCTGGAACTGGCGCCGGCTCGGCGCGGCCGGTGCTTGCGGCGCCGGCGCGCTCGCGACGGGCGCCGGTGGCTGCGGTGCTGGCTCGGTCGGGGCGGGGATTGCAAGCTCCGGCGTGCTCATCGGGCTCGCCGACAGTCCGCGCGTCGAGCTCGCCTGCGGCGGCGTCGGCACCGCCGTGCCCTCCTGCGCAGCGCGCACGATGGCCTCGAAGCCGCCCCCCATGACCGTTCGATGCGGCTCGCGCGCGGTCGGCGCGGGCGCGGCCGGCTCTTCGGGCTTGAGCGTCGCCGGGTCGATGAGCGCTCCCATCATCGTCTTGTTCTGAACGCGCGGCCGCACCGGGGCGGGGGCGGGCGCGGGCGCGGGAGCGGGCGCCGGCATCGGCGTCCCGCAGCGAGCGCAGAAGCGCGCGTCGAGGCTGTTCGGGTGCCCGCAGCTCGGGCACGTCTTCGAGTCCGACATCGGCGCGGAGCGTACCACCTCGCCCGGCGCGCGCTTCCTTATCGCCGACCCGCCGAGCCCCGGAAGCGATCGACTTGCTCCCGCGCAGGCCCTTATCATCGCGGCCCATGCAGACCATCGCCGACCTGCGCGCTCACGCCGACGCCCGCCTGCTCGCCGGAGACGCCCACGGCGCGCTCCACGCGTACGCCGCGCTCGTGCAGCTCCAGCCGGTGAGCCTCGACGCGCGCCTGCGCGTGGCCGACGCGCTCCTCGCGCTCGGCGACGTGCAGCGCGCCGCGGTCGTCTACACCGCGCTCGCTCGCTACGCCGCCAACGCCGGCTATCCGCTCCGCGCCTTCGTCGCGCTCAAGATCCTGACGGCGCTCGAGCCGCAGCTCGCGGCGCTCCTCGGCCCGATCGCCGAGCTCTACGGCAGCGAGAGCAAGCGCCTCGGACGTGGCGTGCGCCTGGCGCCCGGCGATCCCGCGCAGGCCCTGCCACCCACGCTCGATCTCTCCCGCGCCGTGCCGCTCGATCAGCTGGCGCCCCACGCCGAGCGCGTCGCCGCCGATCTCGCGGGCGCTCAGTACCCCGAGCGTCTCCCGCCGATTCCGCTCTTCTCCGAGCTCACCTCGTCGTCGTTCGGCGCGGTGCTCGCGACGCTCAAGCTGCGCCGCGCGCGCCCGGGCGAGACGATCCTCGCCGAGGGCGAGCCCGGGACCTCCTTCTTCGTGCTCGCGCGCGGTGAAGTGCGCGTGACCAAGCGCCTCGCGACCGGAGGCGAGGTCGAGCTCGCGACGCTCCACGAGGGCGCGATCTTCGGTGAGATGGCGCTCGTCTCCGCGGCGCCGCGCAGCGCGACCGTCACGGCCCGCACCGACGCCGACCTGCTCGAGTTCGATCGCGACGCGCTCGCCGCCGCCTCGCGCGAGGTCGGCACGCTCGCCGCCGCGCTCGACAAGTTCGCGCGCGAGCGCCTGCTCCACAACCTGCTCGCGACGTGCCCGCTCTTTCGTCCCCTCGACAAGAAGCAGCGCCTCGATCTCGTGCGTCGCTTCACGGCGCACGACGTCGTCGCCGGCGTGCAGATCATCCGCGAGGGCGATCCGGGCCGCGGCCTCTTCATCCTGCTCGCCGGCGAGGCCGACGTGACGAAGATCGACGGCGACAGCAAGGTGCTCCTCGCCTCGCTCAAGCCCGGCGACGTGTTCGGCGAGATCTCGCTCCTCGAGGACAGCCCCGCGACGGCCACGGTCACGGCCGCGCGCGCCAGCACCGTGCTCTTCCTCGCCCGCGACGTGTTCGCGCGCCTCGTCGAGGCCTTCCCCGACATCAAGGACTACGTGAGCCAGCTCGGCGAGGAGCGCCTGATGGACACACGCCTCTTGCTCGAGGCGGGCGCCGACGAAGAAGAGATCGACCTCAGCGACATCCTCGTCTGAGAGGGTGAGTGCGCCAGGAGAAGCCTGGAGGAGGGAGTGAGTCCCAGCCGAGGACGCTCCCGCCTCTCAGCCCGGGCCGCCCGGGACCTCGATCCGCGGCGGGACCAGGAAGTACACGATGCGCGAGTCGAGCGGCGAGCCATCGCCGCGCACGGTCAAGCGCGCGCGGAAGATCTGCGGGGTGAGCGCCGGCATCACCGTCGTGTTGCGCGCTGCGACCACGTCCCAGCAGACGGGCGTGCCGGGCCGGAGCGCGGGGAAGGCATCGAAGCGGCTGTCGCCGTTCGTGTCCTCGAGCGGCGTCACGCTCGTGCAGTTGCCGCCCGAGCCGTTGATCTCCAGGTAGTCGATGAAGGGCAGCGCGTCGCCCGCGTCCCCGGGCTCGTCCGTCGCCTCGATGGTCACGCGCAGCGGCACGCCGCGCACGACCTCGTTGATCGCGGCCACCACGGCGGGCACCACGCTGGCGTTCTGGCCGTCGAAGACGAGCGGCGTGCCCGTGCTGCTGAGCGAGCCGGACGTGTTCACGACGTCCACGAGCTCGGCGCGGGTCGCGGCCGCGGGCGTGCCGCTCCAGACGCCGATCAGCGTGATCCCCGCCGACGCCAGCGCGCCCGCCGCGGTCAGCACCGACTCCGAGCCGTCGCTGTCCTCGTCGGTGAAGACGACGGCGATGCGCACCGCCTCGGAGCGGAACGCGGGACACCCGATCGTCCCGGCGCCGGGCCCGGTGCAGCCGGTCTCTCCGGGTGCCGCCGCAGGATCGGCCAGCCCCCAGAGCGCGCGATAGAGGTTCTCCGTGCCGCCGAAGGTGTTGATGTTCAGGGCGCCGCTCGTCGCGGCCGGATCGGGCTGGAGCGAGACCACGTTGACGTAGTTCGTCTCGTAGTAGCCCGTGCCGGTGTACGTGCTGAGGAGGCACCCCGAGACGGCGGGGTCCTCGATGCACGTGCTCGTGAAGCTGCTGCAGACCTGACCGCTCGCGCAGTCGGTGTCGGCCATGCACGCCGTGTGCGAGTCGAGGCACGCGAGGTCGGCCATCACCGTCGAGACGGCCCCACGCAGCGCGGCGATCTCGCCGTCCATCGACGTCGTGATGTCGAACAGGAAGTAGACGTCGGCGAACTGGATGCTCGTGCTGAACTCGAGCGTGTCGCGCGGAGGCATCGGGTCCATCTCGTAGGGCACCACGAACACGAAGTCGCCGCGCGTGCGGGGGTTGTCCGTCGCGTCGTTGGGATCGGTGCCCGCGCCGATCTCGATCAGATCGCTGATGCCGTCGCCGTCCGAGTCGGCACGCACGGGAGAGCTGCCGGCGGCCACCTCGTCGTGGTCGGAGATCCCGTCGCCGTCGCTGTCCGGATCGCGGTAGTCGGGGATCGCGTCCATGTCGGTGTCGAAGGGCGCCGTCGCGAGGTCGGCGTCGCCGGCCTCCACCGAGTCCGTGAGGCCGTCGTCGTCGCTGTCGGTGTCGCGGATGTCGTCGGTGCCATCGCGATCGGTGTCGGGCCCCTGCTCGGCGATGTCGGAGATCGTGTCGCCGTCGGAGTCGACGTCGCGGTAGTCCGGCGTTCCGTCGTGGTCGGTGTCGAGCGGCGCGCTCGCGTCGGGACCGACCTCCTCGAGGTCGCTCGCGAAGTCGGCGTCGTCGTCGCGATCGCGGAAGTCGGGAATGTGATCGCCGTCGGTGTCGCCGACGCCCTCCGTCTCGTCGAGCACGCCGTTGCCGTCCGCGTCGATGTCCTGGAAGTCGGGCTGGCCGTCCATGTCGCTGTCGGCCGGGGGCGTCGCGCTCATCGCATCGCCGGCCTCGACCGCGTCGCCGATCCCGTCGGCATCGCTGTCGTCGTCGAGGTAGTCGGGTGTTCCGTCGGCGTCGGTGTCGGTCGACGCGAGGCGTCCCTCGTCCCCGTCGGAGATGCCATCGCCGTCGGCATCGGCGCCCCCTCCGCTCGATCCATCGTGGGGCCCCGCGTCGCGCCGAGGTGTCGCGCCGCTCCCGGGGTCGCAGCCACCGATCGCGAGCAGAGAGCCGACGAAGCATGCAAGGAGACCTGCGCGGCGAGCGGTCATGAGCGTCATGGTACGCCGGCCGGAGGCGCGTGTCTGGCCCCACGGTGCGCGCGGGCCCAAGGCGGGCCGCCCGCCGCGGAACAAACCCCAGGCCTCGCGCGTATGGGCCTTGAACGGCCCACCCGTTCGGCCGAGTGGCCGGGCGAGGCGCGGACCGGGATACTTCTTCTTCCAGGTCCGTCGCTCCCCGCTCCGGAGGCCTCATGTCGCGTCGACTCGGCTATCTCGTCCTGGCATGTGCTGCCCTCGCCCTCGTCGGGGCCTCGATCGCCGTGCGTGCGCCGCGGGATGCGGCCACGGATGCGCGCGGGCCGGACGATGCGCGGTCCGGGTCGTTCGATCCCGAGACCGGCGCGGTCGTCATCGACATCGCCGACGGCGCCTCGGAGAGCGAGCTCGCGGCGATCGGCGACGAGGTCGCGGGCGCGATCGCCCCGTACCCGTGGATCACCGGCGCCGCTGCCCTCGGCCGGCCGGTCGAGAGCGACGCGCAGCTCTACCGCGTGCTCGCGCCTCGGAGCGAGATCGCCGACATCCTCCGCGAGCTCGGGGACGACGCCGAGGTCGAGGACGTCGAGGTCGAGCACCTCTGGGCGGTGCCAGAGCGCACCGACGCGGGCGCGATCGCGCGGGCCGATGCGCCGGCGGCGCCCAGCGACGGCGGAGATCGCTTCATCCCCGACGATCCCTACTTCGCCAACCAGTGGCACCTCGATCAGATCGGCATGCCCTCCGCGTGGACGCGCGGCCGCGGCGAGGGCGTGGTCGTCGCCGTGATCGACACGGGCGTCGCGTACCGCAACGAGCCGCCCTTCGTGCAGGCGCCCGATCTCGGTCAGACCCGCTTCGTCGACGGCTACGACTTCGTCGACAACGACGCCTTCCCCGACGACGAGCACGGCCACGGCACGCACGTCGCCGGCACGATCGCGCAGAGCACGAACAACGGCCTCGGCGTGGCGGGCGTCGCGCCCTCGGCGGCGATCATGCCGCTCCGCGTCCTCGATCGGAACGGCGCCGGCGGCTGGGCCGGCATCGCGGCGGCGATCCGCTGGGCGGCCGATCACGGCGCCGACGTCATCAACATGTCGCTCGGCGGCGGCATGCGCTCGCGCACCGTCGAGCGTGCGATCGACTACGCGCACGAGCACGGCGTCGTGATCGTCGCGGCGGCCGGCAACTCTTCGGGCCGCGCGGTGGAGTACCCGGCGCGCCACGATCACGTCATCGCCGTCGGCGCCGTGCGCTACGACCGCGAGCTCTCGTTCTACTCGTGCTTCGGCGAGGGCCTCGACATCGTGGCCCCCGGCGGCGACACGCGCGTCGATCAGAACGGCGACGGCCTGCCGGACGGCGTGCTGCAGAACACGATCGTCGGGCGCGACGTGCGCCGCTTCGACTACCTCGCGTGGCAGGGCACCTCGATGGCGGCGCCGCACGTCGCGGGCGTCGCGGCGCTCGTGCGCTCGTCGGGCGTGACGGATCCGGACGCGGTCGAGCGTGTGCTGCGCGAGACGGCCGAGCCGCTCGGCGACGAGGAGCACTTCGCGTCGGGCCTCGTGCGCGCCGACGGAGCGCTCGCGCGGACCGAGGACGGCTTCGGCGCCATGCGCGGCATCGCGGCGCTCGCGATCGCCGGTGTGCTGCTCGGCGCGCTGAAGCGTCGCGGCAAGCTCGGCGTCAGCCTCGGCCTCAGCGCGGCGGTCGCATTCGTCGTGGCGGGCGGCCTCTCGGTGCTGCCGTTCTCGGCCATCGGCCTCGGCTCGCTCGAGCCCTGGCTCGCGGGCGGCGTGCCCGGTGCGGCGGTGCTCGGCGCCTCGATGATCCACGCGCAGAGCCTGGTCGCGACGGTGCTGCTCACGGCGCTCGTGCCGCTCGGGGCGACGCTCTTCTTCCTCCAGCACAAGCGCTTCTTGCCCCTCATCGTCGGCCTCTCGATCGGCTTCGCCGCTTACCTGATGGTCGAAGCGGTGATCCCGACGACGCAGCTCGCGCTCCTGCCCTTCTTCGCGGCCGGCCCCTGGCTGCTCGGCCACGCGGCCGCAGCGAGCTGGCTCGGCCGCCAGGCGGCGCGCTCTTCGGATTGATCTCGGGACGGGAGTGGGAGGGCCCGGGCGCCTCGCCGCAGAACGCGGCGATCGCCCGGCGGATCCCGCGCGATACTTGACCCGCCGGGGGTCCCGCGCTTCAACCGGGACCGATGGGACACTTCCTCCTTCTTCAGGCAGGCACGCCACCGGCCGAGCTCGATCCGATCGCGCTCATGCTCCACGCGTCGCTCGTCGTGAAGCTCGTGCTCTTGACGCTGGTGGGGATGAGCGTCGCCTGCTGGTTCATCATCGGCAGCAAGCTCATGCGCCTGCGCCAGGCGAGCACCCAGAGCAGCCGCTTCCTCGACGCGTTCTGGTCGAAGGACGCGGGGCCGTGGAAGCCCGAGCGCCTCGAGACGATCTACGCGCAGATGAGCCAGCTGAACGGCTCGCCGCTCGCGCGCGTGTTCCACGCCGGCTACGTCGAGCTCGCCAAGATCACCCAGGGCGAGAAATCGCCTTCGAGCGGCGATCTCGAGAACGTCGAGCGCGCGCTGCGTCGCGCGGCCGGCAACGAGATGACGGCGCTCGAGAACCAGCTGCCCGTGCTCGCGACCACCGGCTCGACGGGGCCCTTCATCGGCCTCTTCGGCACCGTGTGGGGCATCATGTCGAGCTTCCTCGCGATCGGCGCGCAGCACGGCGCCACGCTCGACGTCGTGGCGCCCGGCATCGCCGAGGCGCTCATCGCGACGGCCGTGGGCCTGCTCGCCGCGATCCCCGCCGTCATGGCCTACAACTACTTCATCCGCCGCATCCGGGTGATCGAGAGCGAGACCGACTCGTTCGCGGCCGACTACCTGAACATCGTGAAGAGGCACTTCCTTTCGTGAGAGGACCGATGCGGAGCGCTCGTTCCACCCGGAGAGCTGTTCATGGCCTTCAGTAGCGGAAATGGATCGGGTCGCGCTCCGCTGAGCGAGATCAACGTGACGCCGCTCGTCGACGTCATGCTGGTGTTGCTGATCATCTTCATGGTCGCGGCGCCGATGATGACGGCCGGCGTGCAGGTCGATCTGCCGCAGGCGGACGCGCCGCGGATGGAGGTCGACGAACAGCGCATCCTCGTCTCCATCGACGCGCAGCAGCAGATCTTCGTCGGGGAGGATCCCGTGCCCTTCGAGCGCCTCGAGGACGTGCTGCGGCACAACGCGCGCCTCCAACAGGAGCGAGAGCTCTTCGTGCAGGCCGACGAGACCGTGCCCTACGGCGCGGTGGTCCGCGTGCTCGCGGTGGTGCGGCGCGCGGGCGTCGAGAGCCTCGGCCTCGTGACCGACCCGCTCGGGAGCGGCACGACCCCGGTGCCTACCGGTGCCGAGCATCCAACGCCGACCGGACCATGAGAGTCTGAACAGCGAGAGCCCCCGCGTGTACCTCGACCCCGCCGAAGCCCGTCCCCGATCGCTGCTCGACGTGCAGCCGATCGACACGCGCACGCTCGCGGCCGGGGCCACGATCGCCGCGGTGATCCACGTCGGGCTGCCGCTGGTCGTGATGGCGATCGTCGGGGTCGCGGCCGCGGTCGGCGTCACGCTCGGGGCGCCCCCGCCGCCGCCGCCCGTCATTCAGGACGTCGTGCAGGCTCGTTTCGTCCAGCTCGGCGAGATCCTCGACCCGCACCAGCTCCCCGATCGGCAGGTGCCCATCCTGCGAACGGACGTGCCCGATCCGCATGCGGCGCCATCGCTCGATCCGAGCCCGCCGCCGCCCGCACCTCGGCCGGATCACGAGCGCCAGCGTGACTCGGTCGACGATGCACTCCAGCGCCTGAGCGAGGACGCGCAGATCTTCGCCGAGCGCGAGGAGCAGCGTGTGCGGGAGGGCGACCCGAACGGGATCGAAGAAGGGACCGAACGAACTGCCACGGAGGGCGACCTCTACCAAGGGCGCCTCTACTCGTTCTTCCGGCGCGGCTGGACCGTGCCGACCACGATCTCGGACGAGACGGTTCAGGGCTTGGTCGCCGTCGTCATCGTGTCGATCAACGCGGATACGACGATCGGGGAGTGGTCGATCGAGCGCTCGAGCGGCAACCCCGACTTCGACGAGTCGGTGACGGCGCAGATGACGCGAACCGTCGCGGCCAACCCGAACATCCCGCCGCCGCCCGAGACCGTGGCGGCGCAATACCTCGGGCAGCACATCCGCGTTCAGTTCAGCGGGCGCAACGCGCGTCGCTGACTACGTCTGCGCGAACAGGTCGAGCGGCCCGCGGCCGTGGCCGATCTCGGGCGCGCTCGCGAGCGCGCGATGCACCCAGTCCTTGGCGCCGCGCACGGCGTCGAGCATCGTCTCGCCGCGGGCGAGGCGCGCGGCGATCGACGACGCGAGCGCGCAGCCCGTGCCGTGGCCGGCGCGCGTGTCGATCCGCGGCGCCTCGAGCTCGACCACCCCGCCGCCGATCGCGAGCACGTCCACGGCGCGCGTGCCCGCGACGTGGCCGCCCTTCACGAGCGCGGCCGCCGCGCCGCGTGCGACGAGCCCACGCGCCGCGTCTCTCGCGCTCGGCGTGTCGTGCACGTCGATCCCGGTGAGGGCGCCCGCCTCGATCGCGTTGGGGGTGACGAGCGCCGCGCGCGGCACGAGCTCGGCCGCGAGCACCTCGGCCACGCCGAGCGCCGCGCCGCTCGTCGCCGCGAGCACGGGATCACAGACGAGCACGCGCCCGGCGGCGCGCGCGGCCACGGCGCGCACGATCGCCTCGGAGCCGAGCGCGCCCGTCTTGATCACCGTGGCATCGAGGTCCTCGAGCACCGCGTCGATCTGCGCCGACACGAGCTCGGCCGCGAGCACTTCCACGCGCGCGACACCGCGCGTGCTCTGCACGGTCAAGAGCGAGATCGCGGCGGCCCCGTAGACTCCGTGCTGATGCAGCGTCTTCAGATCGCCCTGGATCCCGGCGCCGCCCGAGGGATCGCTCCCGCCGACGGCCAGAACCACGCGCCGCTTCGCCTCGTCGTCTCGCATGCTTGGCCCTCGTCGATCGGCCATGGCAGTCTGCCCGAACCGATCCGCCGCGCACGCTGAAGCGTCCGGCCCCTCTGCACGTCTGACTCGTCACACCATGTCGTCACGCTCCACCACGCCCGCCCGGCTCGCGCTCAGCGCCGCCGCGCTCCTCTGTGCCGTCGCCGGCGCCGCGCCCTTCGGAGGCGCCGCGCACTCGCAGGACACCGCGACGGGCCCGACCGAGCAGGGCTCCACGCTCGAGGCGGCGCCGCCCGAGGGCGCCGTGGTCGAGGGCGAGGAGCTCCCGGCGAACACCGTCGTCATCGACGTCGACGCCCCGGAGCGCTCGCTCTATCGCATCGCGGTCCCGGACCTGCGCGGCGACGGTGCGCTCGGCAGCGAGGGCTCGGGCGTGCTCTCGAACGACTTCCGCCTCGTCTCGCTCTTCGAGGTGCTCGACCCGCGCGGCTTCACCGCCGACCTCGAGGGCGAGGGCCTCGGCATCCACGCGAGTAGCTGGCAGACCGTGGGCGCGCAGGGCGTCATCAAGGGCCAGATCACGCGCACGGGCTCGCAGATCCGCGTCGAGATGCGGCTCTACGAGCTGAGCCACGGCGAGACCGCGACGCTCGTCCGCACCTACAACGGCGGCGCCGGCGAGCTGCGGAACTTCATGCACGACTTCGCCAACGAGGTCCTGCAGATCCTCACCGGCCACGCCGGCGCCTTCGGCACGCGCATCACGTTCGCGCGCCGCGTGCGCGAGGGCCGCAAGGACGTCTACGTCGCGAGCTTCGACGGCCACAGCGTCTCGCGCATCTCGCAGGGCCGCGGCGTCGCCATGCTCCCGGCGTTCGGGCCGCACGGCATCTGGTACTCGATCCTCACCGAGACGGGCATGTTCATCACCCGGGCGAACCTCGACCCGCCCGAGACGCCCATCATCGACGCGCCCGACTCGATCAACATGGGCATCTCGATCTGTGGCAGCCGCGCGTACTTCACGAGCACGCGCGACGGCAACAGCGAGATCTACTCCAGCGATCTCGACGGCACGAACGTCGTCCGGCTCACCGATCATCCCGGGATCGACGTCTCGCCGACGTGCGGTGGCCCGGGCGGGCAGATCGCGTTCGTGAGCAACCGCCACGGCACGCCGCAGATCTTCCTGATGAACTCGCAGGGCGGCGGCGTGCGCCGCGTGACCTTCCGCGGCAGCTACAACCAGACGCCCGCGTGGTGCCCCGACGGGCAGCAGCACCTGCTCGCGTTCACCGGCCGCTCGGGCGGCCTCGACTTGTTCACCGTCGACGTCGAGACGCAGCAGTACACGCGCATCACCCAGGGCCAGGGCGTGAACAAGGACCCGGCGTGGTCGCCCGACTGCCGGATGCTCGCGTTCTACTCGACGCGCGGCGGCATCTTCATCGCGAGCCCCGAGGGCCTGAACCAGCAGCTCGTCATCCCCGGCGTCGCCGAGACGCTCCGCTGGTCGCGCTGATCGACCTGACCGGCCAGGGCGGATCCCATCACGCCCTCCCGCGGCGCTCCCGATCGCTCCGCCCCCCGTCGACGCCGGATTCCCCGGTCCGGTACGCTCCTGCCGGGTCGGATGCCGCACACGCGCGAATCTCTCCTCGAGCGTGTGCGCGCGCTTCCCGCCGACCAACGCGATGCGATCCTCGGCCCGCTGCTTCCGTCGATCGCTTGGTCGACGGAGCTCATCGACATGTTCCCGTCGGCGGCGCTCGTGCGCGCGCTCCTCGCGGGCTCGGAGGCAAACACGCCGCGGTGGCTCTCGCTGGTCGAGCAGATGCGCGCCCTCGGGAAGAAGCACGAGACGGTCCGCGAAGCCGTCGAGGCGATCGTCGCGGCGACACCCAAGCCCAGCATCGAGCTCTACGTGACGAGCATCCTGAGCCCGAAGGACGAGACCGAGCTGACGGAGCTGCAGAAGGAGCAGCTACGGATCGGCCTCCGCGGATACGAGGAAGCGTTCGACCTCGAGCCGGAGGAGCGCCTTCCCTCCGATGGGACCCCAGCGCCCCTTCCTCCCGATCTCCAGATCCGCACGATCGCGAGCGCAGAAGGGCGAGCGCTGTACGACTCCTTCACGTACATGGCCGACGCGGGGATCCTCTTCGAGGCCGGGACGACCGAGGAGGTGGGTGGGATCGCGCAGTGCGCCGTCGTCCTCATCGAGAAGAACGACGCGCTCCGAAACGCGCTGCAGGTCGCGTTGAGCAACGTGGCGCTGCACCTCGCCGGGCATGGCGCGCTTGCTGCGCCTTCCGCCGTTTCCCGACACGGAGAGCCCGCGGGCGGCGCGCTCGAGAGCGGCTCGACGAGAGAGAGCGCGCCGATCATCGCGGGCGCGCACGAGCTGGGCGATGCCCCGCGCGGGGACGGCGTCCTGAAGGCCCCCCGCGAGAAACGGAAGCCGAAGCCAACGACGAGGAAGTCGAGCGCGACGAAGACGGCGCAGCGTCTATCCCGAAAGAAGTAACGCCCTGCGGCGGCGCTCGGAGCTCACTCAACGGCAGGGCATGAAGCTGTCGTCGCGAACGACACCGCACGCGGTACAAGGCGGTGAGCACGTGTGCTGGCAGTACCAGTGACCGTTGCCGCCACTCGCGGGCAAGAACTGGCCGCACGCCGCCGTGACGTCCCAGCCGCCCTCGCCGCACATGAAGCTGCTCGGGCACGTGGGCGTCATTCGCGGAGGGGCCATCGCGACCGCGTTGCAGTCGTAGTCCCAGCTCGGCGTGTCCGTGGGGATCCGCGAGGCACAGAGCGGGGTGTCGTAGCAGCCCCACACGCCCCCGACGTAGCAAGGGAAACCGACCCCACAGTTGGGCACGCCGAAGAACTGCGTCTGGCCCTCGTACACGTCGCTGTTGTGGTCGTTGCAGTCGCTCGACGTGGGGCTCCAGCCCGTCTCCGCGCGACAGCCCACCACGGGCGTGCCCTGGTGCAGGTCACCGTCGTTGTCGATGTAGTACGTCGCGGTCGGTAGGCCTTCGTCGGTCGACGCGTCGCAGTCCTGGTTGACGCCGTCGCACGTCTCCGAAACCGCCGGCGAGACACCCGGGCTCGTGTCGTCGCAGTCCTGCGTGAGGGCCGTGACGGGCGCACGCGTCGTGAAGAGCGGCGGGCACGCGCCCCCCGGGTCGCAGCGCGACGTCGCCGGCGTGCCGGCTGCGGCATAGCCGTCGGCGTCGCCATCGGCGAAGCAGTCGAGCGTCAGCGACTCGTCGGTCCTGCCGTCACAGTCGTCGTCCTGGCCGTCGCAGTCTTCGTCGGGAGAAGGCATCACGCTGCAGCCACCCCACGTTCCCGACGTGCAGAGCTGGATGCCGGTCGCGCACACGCCCAATGCCATCGGGCAGGGCTGGGAGGTGCCGGTGGCGCACGAGCACCCGCCAGGCGGATTGTTCGGCACGCCGTCGCAGTTCTCGTCCCGCATCGTCACGTCACACTCGTCGTACGCGCCCGGGTGAACGCCGTTGGCGGAATCGTTGCAGTCGCCCGACATCGACGCGTAGCCCGCCGGCGCGAAGCACTCGGTCGTGACGACGTCGGTGTCGACACCGAAGCCGTCGGCGTCCAGGTCGCGATAGAACGTCGGGACCACGGCCTCGTCGATCGACCCGTCGCAGTCGTTGTCGCGCAGATCGCACACCTCGGGCGACGAAGGATGCACGGAGGCCGAAGCATCGTTGCAGTCGTCGCCGCAGCGACCTCCAGGCCCGCTGTTGCAGCACGCAGCGTCGGCCCATCCGTCTGCGTCGGCGTCGCGCACGCCGAACGTGGTCGGGTCGCAGTCCTCGTCGTGCATGCCCGGATCACAGATCTCGGCGTTGCCGGGGTACGCGCGGCGGTCGGCGTCGTTGCAGTCGGTGCCGCCGCACGCGATGTCCTGCTCCCCGTCGCCGTCGGCATCGGCGCAGGTCGATCCGGTGTCCGGCGTGATGCCGATGTCGCCCGGTGGCATCGCCGTGTCGACGGCGGCGTCGACGGATCCATGGGCGTCGGCGCCGTCGCTGGTCGAGCCGCTGCAGCCGAGCACCCCGAGCCCGGCCAACACCACAATCCACCCCCCCAACCAACGCATGTGCACCTCGTGCGAGAGAACAAGAGCCGAGAAGCAGAGAGACGCGATCCTCCGAGGAGAACAGGAAAAGGAGAATCGCGGAAGGGGAGGTGGCCGGGAAGGTGACGTAGCCAGCCGTCGATCGGCCGCGACGCGCGAGATGCGCCGGCCTGGCTCGCGCTCGTCGCGCTCGCGGCTCGCTGGCCCGCCCCCCGCGCGGGTCGAGCCTGCCCGACGCGCCGCGACGGTGAGGTCCGCCGCAACGCCCGCGGCCCTGCCGCCGAGAAGGGGGCATGAGCCCCGTCCCGCCCTTCGAGCAGCTGCTCTCCGAGCATCGCGACGCCCTCTGCACCCTCGTCCGGGCGATGCGTCCGGATCTGCCGGAGAGGACGGCGGACACGACGCTGCTGGCGATCGGCGCCCGCGGGCTGCTCGAGGCCTACCACCGCTTCGATCCCTCGCTCGGCGCGCGCTTCTGGGCCTTCGCCTACCACCACGTGCGCGGCGCGATCCTCGACCACCGCTACGAGGAGTCGCTCGAGGGGCGACCGCCCCGGAGCGAGTCGCGGCTCGTCCACGTCGGGGCGCTGCCCCACGCGCTCGGTGAAGAAGTGGGTCGCGAGGCGGTCGACCGCCGGCGGGACCCGCTGCGCGATGTCGCCGGCGGATGGATGCGGATCCACCGCCTCGACGACCCCAGCCCCGAGTCGGCCTTCGCGGAGGCGGAGCTGGGCGCGCGCATGCTGTCGGAGATCGAGGAGCTCCCCACGCGCGAGCGCGTCGTGGTTCGGGGGATGTACTTCGAGGAGCGCTGCCTCGACGATCTCGGCGCGCAGCTGGGCGGGCTCTCCCGGAGCTGGGTCTCGCGCCTGCACACACGGGCGCTCTCGCGGCTGCGCGCACGCCTCGATCGGTGATCCCAGCAAGGAGTGCTCGCCCCGGAGGACCCGGACGGGAGCGGGCGGAGCCCGCGGACGGGAGGGTCCGGAGCGGGCGAGCCGATCAGTGTCCAGCAAGGAGTGCTCGCCCCGGAGGCCCCGGACGGGAGCGGGCGTAGCCCGCGGACGGAAGGGTCCGGAGCGGGCGAGCCGATCGTCCCCGAGGCCACGCTCGCCGTTCCGTCGGCCGCGGGAGCGGTGCTACCTTCGCGGCCCATGGCCACGAACGCGGACATTCTCGGCGAAGTTCCGTTCTTCGCGATGCTCGACGCGTCCGAGCGGGCGGCCCTCGCCGAGCGGGTGGACGAGCGGAAGGCGAAGTCGGGCGAGACGCTGTTCCAGGTCGGCGACCCCGGAGGCGAGCTCTACATCGTACGGACCGGGGCCGTGGAGATGTGGATCAAGCGCCAGACCGGCGAGCGCGTGGTCCTCGAGACCGCGCGCGCCGGCGACTTCTTCGGCGAGATCTCGCTCCTCGACAACGGGCCCCGCAACGCGACGGCCAGCGTGATCGAAGACGCCGAGCTGATCGTCGTCGACCGCGGCGATCTCGACGAGCTGTTCCGCGTCAAGCCCGCCGCCGCGATGGACTTGCTCACCGCGACCGGCCGCCGGCTCCGCGAGACCTCGCGCCTGCTGCGCGCGAACGCCGCCAAGAACGTCAACGAAGAGACCGAGGACAAGAGCACCGCCATCGAGCGGGCGGCCGACTGGGTCACCGAGTTCTCGGGCTCGATCCCGTTCCTCGCGATCCACATCGTCCTGTTCACGATCTGGATCGCGCTGAACGTGCCGCCGCTCGTCGATGGCCCCCTCGGCGGCTTCGATCCCTTCCCGTTCGGCCTGCTCACGATGAGCGTGTCGCTCGAGGCGATCATCCTCTCGGTCCTCGTGATGCTCTCGCAGAACCGTCAGGTCGCGCGTGACCGCATCAAGAACGACATCGAGTACAACATCAACGTGTCGGCCGAGGCCAAGGTCGCCTTCTTGCACGAGAAGCTCGACCAGCTGAGCGAGCGCCTCCTCGCGCGCCTCGAGACCATCGAGAAGCAGGTCGGCGAGAAGCAAGTCGGCGACAAGCGCGTCGGTGGGGCGCCTCCGGCCAAGACCGACGGGGCCGCCGAGGTCAAGCCCGAGAAGCCGTGAGCCGCGCGGCGCCCCGATGCTCCGCAAGGTCGAGAAGTACGAGGTCGAGAGCGAGATAGGCCACGGCGGCATGGCCACGGTCTTCCGCGCGCGCGACACCAAGCTCGATCGCCTCGTCGCGCTGAAGATCATGCACCCGCACCTCCGGGGCGCTGCCGAAGCGCGCGCGCGCTTTCGCCGGGAGGCGCAGTCGGTCGCCCGTCTCAAGCACGACCGCGTCCTCGAGATCTACGACTACTCGGGCGAGGACTCCGACGAGAGCTACATCGCCGCCGAGCTGCTCACCGGGCCGACGCTACGAAAGTGGTGCGACGATCACGCGCCGGTTCCCCCGGAGATCGCCGCGTGCTTCGCCATCGAAGTGTGCCGCGCGCTCCAAGCCGCGCACGAGAAGGGCATCGTCCACCGCGACGTGAAGCCGGAGAACATCCTGCTGCACGAGAACCGCGAGCTGAAGCTCACCGACTTCGGCATCGCCGACATGGTCGACAGCCAGTCGATGACCGCGACGGGACAGATCCTCGGCTCTCCGGGCCACATGGCGCCCGAGCAGATCGAGGGCGGGCACGCCGATCGCCGGACGGACCTCTTCGCGCTCGGGACGGTGCTCTATCTCCTCTGCACCGGCCGCCTGCCGTTCACGGGCAAGAACCCCCACCAGGTGCTCAAGCGTGTCGTCGACGGCGAGTACGCCGACCCCGAGCGCTTCGCCCCCGCGCTGGGCGCACCGATGGGAGCGCTGATCAAGAAGGCGCTCCAGAAGCGCCCCGAGGACCGCTACGCGTCGGCCGAGGAGATGGAGGCCGCGCTCGCAGCGCTCACGAGCGACCTCGGGCTCGGTGACGCGCACGACGAGGTCGCGAAGTTCCTCGCCGCGCCCGCCGCGCGGACCAAGGAGATCCACGCCGCCATCGTGGAGCGCTCGCTCGCGCGCGGGCGCG
>JBGALT010000289.1:0-5548 GCA_044223665.1 Sandaracinaceae bacterium
CGGGGATGAACGCGGGCGCCCGCGTGTTAGCGTGGGAGAATCGTGCGGGAAGAGCCGTCGACCACGGGCCCGGAGGCGGCGCTGGCCGTCGAGGAGCCGGCGCGCGCGCGGCCGGCGCCGGATGCGACCGGCGGCTACCAGCCGGTCGTCTACGAGCCGAGCCCGACCTGGCAGAAGATCTATCGCCGCTTCTTCTCCCACGTGCAGATCGAGCCGACGTGGGCGAGCCGGGTACGGGAGGCCGCGAAGGACGGAGTCGTCGTCTACATCGGGCGCGCCGTCTCGTTCCTCGACTTCCTGGCGCTCGACTTCCTCACCAAGGAGCACGGCCTTCCGCCGATCCGGTTCACCAACGATCTCGGCATGTCGATCGTCGAGCCGTTCGGTCGTGGATCGCGGCGGCTGCGCCTGGCAGGCCAGGTGCCCGAGGAGCGCGCGCTCGCGGAGTGCCTGCACGGCGGGCACTCGGCGCTCTTGTTCCTGCGCAAGAAGCCGCCTTTCGCGAGCGGCGTACGGCGCGGGCTCGAGCTCGAGGACGATCTCGTGCGCGCGCTCGTCGAGCTCCAGCGCAAGATCCCGCGCCCGATCCGCCTCGTGCCGCAGACGGTCGTCTGGACCAAGCGCCCGCCGGCGAGCCGCAAGACGATCGTCGATCTGCTCTTCGGCCCGAGCGAGTGGCCCGGGCGCCTGCGGACGTTTCTCCAGTTCGCGTTCAACTACAAGAACGCGCTGCTGCGCGCCGGCGAGCCCTTCGACCTCGCGCAGATGCTCCACGAGAGCCAGGACCTGACCGACGCGCAGGCGGCCGATCGCGTTCGCTTCGCGCTCCTCAGGCGGATGGAGCGCGAGCGCACCGTCGTGCTGGGCCCGGCCACGAAGACCTCGACGCGCATCCGTTCGGAGATCCTCCGGAGCCCGCGCGTGCAGCAGGACCTCGAGCAGGCGGCGCGCGAGAACGGGGAGCCCCTCGCCAAGGTGCGCGCGCAGGCGGAGAAGGACCTGGCGCAGCTCTGCGCGGCGCCCGACATGACGACGCTCGATCTCTTCCACCGCGGCCTCGCGCCGGTGTGGAACCGCATCTACGACGGCCTCGTCGTCGACGAGGAGGGCTTGGGCCGCGTGCGCGAGGCCGCACGCAAGGGGCCGCTCGTGTTCCTCCCCTCGCACAAGAGCCACGTCGACTACCTGATCATCTCCGACGTGCTCTATGCGCACGGCCTGGCGCCGCCGCTCATCGCGGCCGGCGACAACCTCTCGTTCTTCCCCCTCGGGCCCTTCCTGCGGCGGAGCGGCGCGTTCTTCATCAAGCGCAGCTTCCGGGGCAGCAAGCTCTACCCGAAGCTCGTCGACGCGTACGTGCGCAAGGTGCTGGTGGAGGGGCACCACCTCGAGCTCTTCGTCGAGGGCGGGCGCTCGCGCACGGGCAAGCTGCTGCCTCCCAAGCTCGGGATCCTGTCGATGATCGTGGATGCGGCGCTCAAGCTCGACGATCGCGAGATCCAGTTCGTGCCCGTCTCGATCGGCTACGAGCGCATCATCGAGGAGGGCTCGTACGTGCGCGAGCTCTCGGGCGGCGAGAAGAAGGCCGAGAGCGTGGGGGGCCTGCTCGAGAGCCGCCGCATCCTGCGCTCGAAGTACGGGCGGCTCTATCTCCAGTTCGGCGAGGTCTTGCCGTTCCGTACGCTGCGGGGCGAGGCGAGCGCGCCGTCGCCGTCCGAGCGCCGAGCGCTGGTGCAGCGCATCGCCCACCGCGTGACCTACGAGATCAACCGCGTGACGATCGTGACGCCCGCGGCGCTCGCGGCGACGGCGCTCATGTCGCACCGGCGTCGCGGGATCGAGGGGGGCGAGCTCGCCGCGCGAGCGCGAGAGCTCCTGACGCTCTTCCAGCGCCACGGGGCGCGCGTCGCGCGGGCGCTGGCCGATCGGCGCGGCGATCTGCGTCCCGAGGCGCTCGAGGGGGCGCTCCAGCTCTTCCAGGACGCCAAGCTCGTCACGGCCTCCGCGCCGGACGGCAAGAGCGAGCGCGTCTACTCGGTCCAGGACGAGCGGCGCATGGCGCTCGAGTACCACAAGAACGTGGTGCTCCATTTCTTCGTGGCGAGCGCGCTCGTCGCGACCTCGCTCGCCGCGCTGGGCTGGGACACGACGCTCGTGCAGCTGCGAGATCGCGTCCGCGTCCTGTCGCGCCTGTTCAAGCTCGAGTTCATGTACCGCGCCGACGCGGACTTCGAGGCCATCTTCTCGGATGCGCTCTCGAAGATGATCGAGAAGGACGAGGTCCTCTGGGAGGCCGAGCGCGTGCGTCGCGCGCCGAGCGAGGCGGCCGCGCACCTCGCGCTCTACGAGGGAATGCTGCGGACCTACGTCGAGGCGTACCGGTTCGCGCTCCGCGCCGTCGTCGCGCTCGGAGCGAAGCCCACGACCAAGAAGGAATGGGTGCGCTCCACGCTGGCCGCGGGCGCGCGCGCCTTCGCGACGGGCGAGGTGGCGCTGCGCGAGTCGATCGTCCGCCCCAAGCTCGAGAACGCGCTCGCCATGCTCCACGAGCTCGGCATCGCGCGGATCGAGGGCGAGACCGTGCGGGTCGGTCCGAAGATCGCCGAGGCCGCGGCGCTCGACGCCCTGCTCACGGAGCACCTCACGGCGGAGCCCGCCGCGCCTGGGTGACCGGAGCGGCGCGCGACGCCGCGATGAGCGAAGCGAGCACGCGTGCAATCTCGACGGCTGCGTCGTGCGTTGCGGAGGTCCGCGCGAGAGGCGCCGTGCATGGCCGCGCGGCCCCGCTCGCGCTCGGCGTCGCATGGCGTGCTCTCGCGGGGTCAGCGTGCGTACAGGGCGTCGAGGGCGAATGCGACGTCGACGGCGCTGAGGCTGACGGTGCCGTGCTCTCTCACGTCGGCGTAGTGCCATCCCAGATCCGTGCGCGAGTAGACCTCCACGCGCCGGCGGCCCTGCGACACCAAGACGCAGTGGCGCAGCGAGCTCACCCGCTGGTAGTCCGCCCACTTGTCGCTACGGTCGTAGAGCTCGGTGGAGTCCGAGCGGACTTCGACGATGACGGTCGGGTTGGTCGCGGCGTTGGGATCGACCGCGGAGGTCTCGAGGGCACCGCAGACGACCGTGAGATCGGGATAGGCAGCCCGATCGACTGCCTCGATGCGGATCCGAAGATCGCTCGAGTAGACGACGCAGCCGCGCGAACGGAGCGGACCACCGAGCAGCTCGGCCAGACGCGCCGGCAGGCGCGCATGCTCGGGGGCGGCTCCGGACATGGCGAAGATGTCGCCGCGCACGTACTCGTGCTTGGCCTCCGCGGCGTCGTCGAACGCGACGTACTCGGCGTACGTCACGTCGCGCCTGATCGCCGGCTCGGCCATCGCGCCAGCCTACCATGCGGCAAGCCGCAGGCGACCGAGGGCCGGGTGTGATCGGTGGCGGTGCTCAGCGGCGACGCGCCGCGATCCCGGCCTTGATGCCGCGTCCGAGCAAGCTCGGACGCTCGCCACCTCCCCCTCTGGGCGCTGCTCACGGCCGGTCGGCCCGCACCGTGCCGCTGCCCGAGCAAGCTCGAGCCACCTCCTCTGCTGCTCACGGCCGGTCGGTCGCCGCGCTGCGTCCCGGAAGGCGAGGCCTATAGCCAGTTGGCTACAGGCCCTGCCGCCAGGCGAGACCTGAAGACCGGTCTCACGACGCGACATGCAGCAGGCCTCGACCGTTCTGGCGCAGCCGCCCCGTTGCAAGACTTCACCACCGCGCTGGATCACACCCCCGAGGGCCTCAGGCGTGGACGGCCTCCGCTCCGAGCCTCCCGGCCTCAGAACGGCGCGCAGTGCTCGGTCGCGACCAGGCCGTTGATCGCGGTCGCCATGTCGAGCGTGCCGGCCCGCACCTGGGCGATGTCCCAGACGTCGCCGCCCGTGACGCTGGGAAGCGCGGCCTGGTCGCCCGACGGGTAGAAGAAGCCGTGGGCCGTATCGGCGCTCATGCCGGCGCCGCAGTTCATCGGCACGAGCTGCGCGAATGCGCCGACCCGCACCTCGTTCTGCACGAGCGCGCTCGAGACCTCGGCGTACGTGTGTGCCGCCTGGACCGAGTCGAGGAAGCTCGCCGGCGCCTCGCGGAACGTGTCATCGGTCGCGTGGATCACGATGTGCGTCGCCCCGGGGCGCCACGTGCACTGGGTCGCGGCCGCGTAGAGGGCGTCGAGCGAATTCTCCGGGCAGTCGCCGTTGTCGGCGCTCGCGCCGCCCGGGTTGCCGTTCGACGAGCAGAAGTCCCGCCAGTGGTCGAACTCGGCCTGGAGCGAGGCAGCGTCGGCGAACGACGCGCAGCCGTCGACGACCAGGACGTCGTCGACGAAGACGACGAGGCCGAACCGGTGATCGGGCGTCAGCGCGTCGGCGGCCGCGTAGATCGAGGCGATCCCGTCGTGGAGGCGCGAGAACTCGTCGCGCATCGACGTGCTCACGTCGAGCACGAAGACGAGGTCGATGGGCGCCACGCAGGCGTGGCCGCCCCCGTCGTTGCGCATGATGCCGCCGTCGTCGCCGCCGGGGCCCGCGTCGCCTCCGCCGCTGCCTGGGCTCCGCAGTCCTGATCGGCGCAGTCGACGTGCCCGTCGCGATCGTCGTCGCGACCGTTGGTGCAAGCGGCGGCGCCGGTCTCCGAGCTCCCCTCGCGCGCCGTACAGGCGGTCGCGGCGGAGCCGGCCAGAAGGGCGAGACCTGGTGGCGACGGCGCATCACCGCGATATCAGGCGCACGCCTCTGGCGACGACCATGAAGGGCAACGCGGCGTCGATCGAGCCGTCGCTGTGCCCGGCGCCGGGGCGCCTCGTCCCACGGGCGCAAGCCGCCGTGGAGCACGAGCGTGCACTCGCGCCGCGCGCGTGCCGGGCTTCCGATACCGCGATCAACGTCTGGTTGACCACCGTGCGCTCCGACGTCTTGCGGGCCCGGGCGATGTCACGCGGGCTCTGCCCGTCCGCAAGCTGCTGGGCCACGTCGAGCTCGGCGGACGTGAGGGCCTCGCTCACCTCGCGAGGGATCGCGAGCTCGAGGGACATGCACTCACCACGCCGCGAGAGACGGGCCCAGCTCGTGAGCTGCTCGCTCGTGCAGAGCGCCCCGACGAGCACGAGATCGATCGGGGGCACGCCGAAGCGCACGGCGAGCGAGCGCGTCCACGCGCACACCGTCGAGGGGGCGGCGTGGAAGCGGGTCGCGATCTCCTGGTTCGTGTGCCCGCGCCCGAGGTGATCGAGCACCCGCAGCTCGGCGCGCGTCAGCGGGGCGCTGTCGAGCGACGGCCCGAGCTCGAGCACGCGGACGCTCTGTTCCCATCGTCGCGCGCGGACCGACCATCGCCCCCCGCGCAGCTCGTCGATGAAGCGCGCGTGTCCCGATGCCGATCCGAGGGTCGCTTGCGCGGGTACTACCGTGGCCACGGGGAGGGCGCGAGCAAAGGCCAGACCGCGCGAAAAGTCCCCGAATCACGGAATTGCGTCCACGGCCGTGGACGCCGGAGCCATCGGCTGTCCAATCGA
>JBGALT010000290.1:0-5554 GCA_044223665.1 Sandaracinaceae bacterium
CTTGCAGTACACGTCGACGAAGTGATCGACGAGCAGCGGGACGTCCCCCGAGCGGCTGCGCAGAGGCGGGCTCGTGCTCGCGATCACGTTGAGGCGGGAGTAGAGGTCCTCGCGGCAGCGGCCCTCGGCCACCAGCTGCCGCAGATCCTTGTTCGTCGCGGCGATCAACCGGAAGTCGGCGCGCCGCGTCTTTCCGCCGAGCGGCTCGTACTCGCTCTCCTGGATCACGCGCAGGAGCTTCACTTGCACCGCGAGCGAGAGCTCGCCGATCTCGTCGAGGAAGAGCGTGCCGCCCTCGGCTTGCGCGATGCGCCCATCGCGCCGCGCGACCGCGCCCGTGAAGGCGCCCTTCTCGTACCCGAAGAGCTCGCCCTCCACGATCGTCTCGGGCAGCGCCGCGAGGTTCACCGCGACGAACGCGCCCTTGCGACCGCTGCGATCGTGGATCGCGCGCGCGAGCAGCTCCTTGCCGGTGCCGCTCTCGCCGAGCACGAGCACGTTCGCCGTCGAGGGCGCCGCCTGCGTCGCCACCTCGAGCGCCGCGCGCAGCGCCGGGGAGCTTCCGACGATCGAGCGCGAGCCCATCGACGACGACTTCAGCGCGCTCAGCTCTTCCTTGAGGTTCTTGTTCTCCGAGACGAGCGCGTGGCGCTCGAGCGCCTTCTCGACGCACTTGACGATCTGCATGCGCTTGAGCGGCTTCTCGACGAAGTCGTACGCGCCGGCACGCATCGCCTCGACCGCCGTCTCGATCGTGCCGTACGCCGTCATCAGCACGACCTCGACGTCGGGCGCGACGGTCTCGAACGCCTTGAGCAGCTCGAGCCCCGTCATCCCGGGCATCATCAGGTCGGTCACGACCACGTGGACGCGGTGCGCGCGGCAGAGATCGAGCGCCTTGCGCCCCGAGTCGGCCGTCATCACGCGGTAGCCCTCGCGCACGAAGATCCGCTCGAGCGACTCGCGGTTGCTGTGCTCGTCGTCGACGACGAGCACCGTCCCCTTCGTCGACACGGGGGCCGCCGCTTCCTTCGTGGTTTCGCTGTCGTCCGCCGCCGTCATGACAATCTCTCCGTCCGCCATGACATTGTGACCAACGGCGACAGATTGTCTATTCCCGCAACGAGGGCAGCACGCGCTCGCGCGACGAAGGACCGGAGCTTCATCGCGCGAGCCTCGATCCGTGCCCGCCCGGCGCGGCGCCATGCGCTCGGCGCGCCGATCAGCTCTGGGCCGGCTTGGGCTCTTCGTGCTCCGCCGTCAGCGCATCCGACAGGCTCGAGAGGAGCTTGGCGGTCGTGGCGAGCGACGCCGCGCTCGTCTCGAGCGCCATCTTGCCGATGGTCAGGCCATGGCGCGCCCAGAGGCGGCCGAGGCCGACGACGTTGTCGATCGCCTGCTCGACGGCCTCGTCGGTCTTCGAGCGCGAATCGTTGCTCGCGCCGGCGGGCGGCACGCTCTCGGTCGGGATCACGACGGTCTCGGGCTGCGTGCTCTCGTTCGACATGGGGACCTCGCTCGTGGAAAGGGGTGACGGGAAGAGGAACAAGGGAAGACACGACGGCGCCTCGCCTCTCGTGGAGAGACGCCGGGAGACGTAGAGAACGCGCGCTGCTCAGACGCCGGGAGGAAGGAGCTTGCAGCGCGGCCCGAGCAGGACCTTCGGGCCAGGCTCGTCGCGCACGCCGCGACAGGCCTCGGAGCCGCGCGGGAGCGCGCGGCCACAGACGGTGCACTTCTGATCGGCGATCAGCGCGAGGCGCTGCACGCCGAGGATCCCTTCGAGCTCGGGCGCGCTCTCGGGGCACGCCGGCTCGGCTCGCTCGGCGGGCGCAGGAGCAGGAGCAGGCGCAGGAGCAGGCGCGGGCTCGCTCGGCGGCGCGGGCTCGACGCGATCGCGCGCCGAGGTCTGCACCGCCCCGCGCAGCGTCTCGCGCTGCTGATGGATCCGCGAGACGATCCCCTTGAGCTCGCCCTCGGCGCGCTCGCCCACGACCTCGACCGCGTCGACCGCGTCCTCGAGCACCGCGCGCACCAGGTTCGAGACCGGCATGCGCAGCGCCGTCGCGAGGCGCTTGAGCTCTTCCTCGAGCACCGCCGGGACGCGCGTGTGGAGCACGCGCTCCTTCTTCGGCGCCGCATCGTCCCGCTCCGGCTTGTCCTCGTCGCTCACGAAGATGTTTGTGTCACGCCGTGAGACGCGGCGCAAGGACTATTTGAATCACGTCGTGTGACATCGACTTAATCACTTGTATTCACCTCATTTTTGGCGTGACACGAGCTACGTGGTGAGCTGCTCTGCGAAGAAGAAGCGAGCGAGCTCCGCTTCTCGGGTGCGGGCATCCCGCTCCCCGAGCTCCATGAGATCGCGCGCGAAGCCGCCGTCGAAGAGCAGGTAGCTGACGAGGTCGGCATCGGCGCCCTCGCCCAGGTCGAGCAAGCGCAGGAGCGTGCGGCCGAGCAGCTTGCCGAAGCGCGCGCGGTGCGTGCGCAGGTGCGAGGCCGCCAGGCGCCCGATGTCTTCGCTCGGATGGATCGCGAGCGCGTGGATGCGCTCGCGCGGCGCGCGGCCTTGGGCGATCGCGCGCTCGTTGAGCTTGTCGACGAAGTCCTGCCCGTACACCGCGACGCCGTCGTCGAGCATCCGGTTGACGCGCTCGAGCTCGTAGAAGTCGGCGTTCACGTGATCGAGCAAGAACGCATTCATCATCTTGCCGAGCAGGAACGCGACGCCCGGGAACACGCCCGGCGCGAACGCAGGCACGGCGGGCGCCGTCGGCGCGGCGTTCAAGCCGATCACGAGCACGCGCCGCGCGCCGAGGTGGATGGCCGGCGACATCGGCGTGTTCAGGCGGAGCCCACCGTCCACGAAGAGATCGCCGTGCACCGGCACCGGCGGAAACAGGATCGGGATCGCCGCGCTCGCGAGCACGTGCTCGGGACCGATCCGGTCGGCGCGCACCGCCATCGTGGGCGGCATGCCGCTCGGGAGCGGCACCTCGGGCGCGCGATCGACGAAGCACCACGGTCGCCCGGTCGCCACGTGCGTCGCGCTGATCGTGAGCGCGTGCAGGCGTCCTCGCCGCACGTTCCGTGCGAGGTCGGCCCAGCGCATGTTCTGCCCGACGATCTTCGTGAGAGGCGTGACGTCGAAGATGCCCGCACCGTCGCTGCCTCCCGAGAGCACGCGCGGCAGGCGCGCCGCCTGGCCCACGCCGAAGCCGAGCACGCGATCGAGCTCGAGCTCGCTCCAGAGCGCCGTGAGGCGCCCGATGCCCGGCAGCGGATCGTGCACGACGGACGCGAGGTAAGCGCCGTTGATGGCACCCACGCTCGTGCCGCTCACGATGTCCAGATGCGGCGCGCCGTACCGCTCGGCCAGCTCACCGAACAGATAACGGAGAACGCCTGCCTCGTAGGCTCCGCGCGCGCCACCGCCCGAGAGCACGATGGCGGCCTTGCCGCGGTGGACCGAGGGAGGCGGCAGGCTCGCGCGACCGAAAGGCATCGTCATCGAAGCGTGCGCGATGCTACCGCAGGTCGCGATCGTGGCGGGGGCGAACCGCCGAGCACGCGTCCGGCCTCCAGCGTCAGAGGCAGCGGAACGCCAGCACGATCGCCGAGAGAACGTAGAGCGCCGCCGCCGGAAGGGCATGGACGAGCAGCAAACGGCTCGCGTGCGTCAGGTAGGCCTCGCGCGCGCGATCGAGCGAGCCGACCCCGAGCACCCGCGGCGCCGCGTCCGCGCGCTCTCGGTACGACCGCGCGCGGCGCGCGCTGGGCGGGAAGACGGCGAAGGCGGGAGCACCGTCGTCGAGCGCGGCGTGGCCACCCGAACCCTCGAGCCGATGCTCACCCTCGGCCAGCCGCACGACGTCCGTGCCGCCCGTGCCTTCGAAGCGCGCTTCGCCGCGCACCTCGACGCGATCGTCGGCCAGCCACGCGACGCGGGCGCCGGGAGCGACGCGCAGCCGGCCCACCACGACACGGGGCGCTCCGAGCACCTCGGCGCCGGCGCCCTCGCTCGCCCCGAGCAGCGCGGCCTGCGCCGACACCCGTCGGATGCGGACCGCGACGATCCCGGCGAGCGCCGTGGCGATCAGCACGAAGAGGAGCGGTGCTCGCGCCCGCTGGGAGATGCGGTCGCCGAGCTCGTCGTCGAGCCGCTCGCCATCGTCGTCCACGTAGACCACGGCATCACGGCTGCCGACCGCCCACGCATGCCGGCCGCGGAACGACGTCTCGAGCACGCGCACGCCCGCGACGCCGAGCCCGTCGATGCGACCCATGCCGCCGCCGTCCGCGCGCGCGATCGATGCCTCGGGCGCGACGTAGGGCGCGCCGCTGGGGCGCACCTCGACGGCGAGCTCCGTATCGGCGCGCAGCACGATCCGCGAGTCGACCACGGGCGCATCGCGAAACGAGGGAGGCGGCGCGCTCCACGCGTGCATCGGCGCGGCGAGCGCGACCACCACCGCGACGAGCGCGCCCGTGGCGGGCACCGCGAGCCCGATGGCGAGAGCGCGCGTCGGCACCCCGAAGCGATCCGAGGCGCGGGGACGGAGCAGCTCGATCTCCGTCGCCGCCGCGAGCGCGATGTGCGAGATGCCGACGACGATGGCGGCGATGCCCTGCGCGAGCACCGGATGATCGGCGAGGACCATCCCGATGGCGACGCATAGGGCTGTCTGCAACGCGATGGGCGTGCCCAGCACCGAGAACAGCGAGAGCGGTCGCGCTCGCAGGACCGCGAGCACGCGGGCGAGCCCCTCGGCCAGCCCCGCGCGAACGGTCGCCGCCGTCACCACCGCGCCCGCGAGCGACGCACTGCCGCACACGCCGGCGTGGATCGGCGCCAGCGCCAGCACCGAGACGAGCAGCCCTGGGAGCGTGATCCGGGGCTCGCACGCGGTCGTGCCGAGCGCCGTCGCGAAGAACATCATCAGCTGCGTGGCGGCGTGGGCGATGCCCGCGAGCGCCAGCAGGCCCCAGCCCGCGCCCGCGCGATCTTCGTCGCGCTCGAGGGCGATCCGATAGCTCGTCACGAGCCACGTCCCGAGGAGCGGAATGCCGATCAGCACGAGCGCGAACGGCATGGTGGCGCCCGCGATGGTGCCGCGCAGAACGAGCCCCGGACGCGCGCGCAAGAGGAGCCCGGCGCGGCGCAGCACCGCGATGACGTCGGAGAGCGCGCTCGTCGGAGACTCCACGATGCGAGCGTAGCGTCACGCCGCCCGGCCGGTAGGCACGACGTGCCGAGGAGTCACGATCGAGCGTGCGCCGTGGGCACGCGACGCCTGCGTTCGCTGCGATCTCGCGCGGGCACGGCCGATGCTGGGCCCCTCGCATGCTGCGCGCCGCCTGTTGCGTCCTCACCTGCGCTGGCGTCGCTGGCTGCAACCCCTCGTTCGGCACCTTTCACTGGGGGCCGTACGACCCCGGCGGGTCGCGCTGCGTGTCCGGCACGGAGCCCGCGCCCGCGCGGGCCTGCGATGCTCCGACCACGCTCTCGGCCGACGACGTCGTCGACGTGCACAGCTTCCGCGCCGTGGCC
>JBGALT010000053.1:0-44875 GCA_044223665.1 Sandaracinaceae bacterium
CTCGCCTCGGTGTCCACCTTCGCGAAGGTGACGCCCGGGTGGCGCTTGGAGGCTGCTTCGAAGATGGGCGCGAACGCGCGGCAAGGGCCGCACCACTCCGCCCAGAAATCGACGAGGACGATGCCTTCCTTCTCGAGCGAAGCCTCGAAGCCCTTCATGTTCATCGCGACGGTCGCCATCGGGAACCTCCGCCCATGGGAGCCGCACGCGGGAGAAACGGTTCGCGCGGCTCCTTCCGGGTCAGCGCGCATCGCCGAAGAGGAGCTCGAGGCCGACGGTGACGAGGAACGTCTCCGGCCCGTCGGCGGCGCTGGTCGGCCAGAGGTGCACGAATCGAAACGCGGGCCCGACGTCGACCTCGCCCGCCAGGAAGAGAAAGCCCACCGCGGCCTCGAACGACGGCAAGGGACGCTCGTTCCACGACGCGAGCCCCGCGTCGATCTCCGCCCAGACGCAGCCCGCACGCGAGGGCTCCTCCGGGTGCGCGATGCCCCGCGGGCGGAAGCGGACGCCGAGCGTGAGCGATCCGATCGTGCCGAGGCCACTCCGAGCGCCGTTCGTCGGATCGCCGGCTCCGAGCAGGGCGCCGCGCGCGCGCACGAGCGGCATCAGCCACTCGGTCAGCGAGAAGTGAGCGGCGAGCGACGCGCTGCCGCCGGGCGCGAACAGGCGCGTCGGAAGCGGGTCGGTGGGCACCACGAGCGCAGCCTCGCCGGAGACGAAGACGCGCTCGCCATCGGCACGAGCGCGCGCCGGCGCGAGGGCGCCGACGGTGACGACGGCGGAGAGGACGACGCCGAGGGCCCGCCGCCGAAGAGCGCCGCGACGAACGGGCGAAGAGAGCGAGCACATCACCGCGGTGGCACGGGCCATGGTGGTGAGAGTCATGTGGAACGAGAACGGTGCGCGCGCGGAGTGAGGTCGCTCAAGGGCCGAGGATCGCGCGCGGTGGCAGCCGCAGCCCTGCGCGCTCGAAGCGCGGGCGCAGCCACGCGTAGGCCTCGTCGATGGTCGCGAAGGTCTCCGTGGGCGCGACGGGCGCCTGGATCAGGTAGATCGCGCTGAGCACGAAGCGCACGGCCGCCGAGTCGATCAGGAGCGCCGTCGCGACGCTGTACTGCTTGAGCTCGACCCGCCACCGCTTGAGCCACTCGGCCTGCGCTTGGCGCGCCTGGGCGTCGATCATCGCGCCGCGTCGGCCGTCGAGCAGGTACGCGTGCCGCTCGCGGCGCGCGAGGCACTCTTCCATGCGGGTGAGGAACTTCCCGAACGCAGCGGGCGGAGCGTGACCCTCGAACGTCACCACGACCAGGGGCCAGTGTTGGTCGTCGATCCGGATGTCGCCCGCCACGCGCCGAGCCAACCCCGGCGCGAGACCGGCGTCCTCGCGGTCCGCGCCGTGGCGGCGGAAGACCGTCGCGGTGCCGACTCTCGACGCGCCGCGGCGTGAGCCCGGCGCACGTCGCGACGCGGATGCCCGCGGAAAACGGCACAGGGCGACGGATGCACGAGTCTCTTGCTCGGCACGCGCTGCGCAACGACTCTTCGTCATGGTTCGGTATTCGTCGTCACGGTTTGGTCACGCCGCCGAGGACGATGGGGGGGCTGGCGTAGGAGCGAGCGTGAGGGGCCGCGCATGGACGATGATCTGATCGTGGGCTTTCTCGGGCTGCTCTTCTGCGCAGCGCCGGTGGGCTTCCTGTTCTTCATCGGCTGGGCGCTGTCCCAGGCGGGCAAGAAGGACCCGCGCATCCCCGAGCTCGAGCGCGAGCTCGCGGAGACGAAGGGCGAGCTCGTGGTGCTGGGCCGGCGCCTCGAGGTGCTCGAGAAGCTCGGCGAGCGCGCGCGTGCCGAAGCGCTCGAAGCGCTGCGCTCCGAGCGCGCGCGTGCCGAAGCGCTCGAAGCCGCGCGCTCGTCCCCGGCCCCGAGCACGAACGAGGCGCTCTCGCCCGCGGTGGCCGATGCCGCGCCCTCGACGAGCCCGCCCGCCGTCGTCGTTCCGGTGACGGCGCCCGCACCGCGCGACGTCTCGCCCGCACCGCGCGACGTCTCGTCCGCACCGTCCGAGGACACGGCCGCGCCCGGGACCCGAAGAGGGCGGGCTCGAGCGCTGGCTCGGCGTGCGCGGTGCAGCTGCCGCCGGTGCGATCGTGCTCGCGATCGCCGGTGCGTACTTCTTCGAGTACTCGATCGAGCACGGGCTCATCGGGCCCGCGATGCGTGTCGTGCTCGGCATGCTCGTCGGGCTCGGCTGCGTCGTCGCATCCGAGTGGCCGCTTCGCGACAAGGCGCCGGCCCTGTCGGGATGGGTGGCCGGTGCGGGCATCGCGATCCTCTACACCGCGAGCTGGGCCGCCCATGCGATCTACGACCTCGTCCCGAGCTGGGCATCGGGCGCCTTGATGGTCGCCGTCACCGGGACGTGCGCGGTGCTCTCGGCGCGCCGTAGCTCGCTGCCGACCGCCGTGCTCGGTCTCGCGGGCGGCTTCATCACGCCGCTGGCGCTCTCGACGGGCGAGGACCATCCGGTTCCCCTGTTCTCCTACTTGCTCGTCCTCGACGTCGGTCTGCTCTGGCTCAGCTATCGCAAGAAGTGGCCCGCGCTCGCGTGGCTCTCGCTGCTCGGCACGGCCGCCTACCAGCTCCTCTGGATGAGCGCTCGGATGAGCAACGAGACGGGCCTCGTCGGCATCGGGATCGTGCTCGGGTTCGGCGCGCTCTACGGCGCCTTCGCGACGCTGCGCGCCAGGGACGCCTCGGTCCAGGACGACGCGGCCGACGATCGTGCGTGGCTCGCCGGCGTCTCCACCGTCCTGCCGTTCCTGCTCTCGCTGACGTTCGTCGGACGCGACGTCCTCTCGGCCCACGCGTGGGTCGTCGGGGCGCTCCTCGTCCTGCTCTCGTCGGGCGCTCTCTTCGTGGCCCGCACCTCGCGGACGCCGGCGATCGCGGTCGCGGCGGCGAGCAGCGCGCTCGGCGTGATGTTGGTCTGGATGGCCAGCCACCCGCTCGACGACGGCCTCGCCTGGGAGCTCGTCGGCTGCCTGCTCGCGCTCACTGCCGTCTTCCAGGTCGGTGCGGAGCTCGAGCGCGAGAGCCCCCCGCACGGCGTCGCCGCAGTGGTGTCGCTCTTCGGCGGGCTCTTGCTCGCCATGCTCGCGACGCTGTCGACGACGACGACGCTCACGCCCTTCGTCGTGCTCGCCGCGGCGGGAACGATCGTCGCGTCCCGTCAGGCCGAGGTCGAGGGCCGGGGCTGGCTCGGCATCGCGTCCGGTCTGGCGCTCGCGGCCCAGCTCTTCGCTTGCGAGCTCGTCGCGCCCGCCGAGGCAGCGGCCTTCCAGGGCGCGCTCTCGATGGTGCTGGTCGCGCTCTTCCAGATCTACGCGCTCGTGCCGCGCTCGCCCGCGGCCCGCGCGGCGGCCGACCACGGCGCGGCGCTCGCGGCGCTCTCGCTCGCGCTCTTCCGCGCCTACGACGCGTGGACCAGCTCGGTCCCGATCGAGCTCGCGAGCCACGCGGCGCTCGCCGTGCTCGTTCTCTTCGCGGCGAGCCGTCGCGCCGCCCCGGGCTGGTCGGCGGGCTCGCTCGCGGTCACCGCCGGCGCCGCCACGCTCGCCATCGGGATGCACGGCGCCCACGACGACGCGCTGCCCTCGCTCGGTCTCGCGGGCGCGAGCGTCGTGCTCTTCGCGATCTGGCCGGCGGTCGGCGGCGCGGCGTACCGACGCGACCCTTGGGCGTGGCGCGCCTCGGCGATGGCGGGCCCGCTCTTCTTCTTCGCGCTCCGCACGGCCTGGACCCGGGCGTTCGGAGCGGGGCAGATCGGGATCCTTCCCGTGGCGCTCGCCGTGCTCTCGCTCGGATCGCTCTGGCTCGCCCGCACGCGTGGCCCCGAGGAGGCCGCGGCACGCCGCACGGCGCTCGCGTGGCCGGCGGCGATCACGGCCGGCTTCGTCACGCTCGCGATCCCGCTGCAGCTCTCCAACGAGTGGCTCACCATCGGCTGGGCGCTCGAGGCCGCCGCCGTGCTCTGGCTCTTCCGCCGCATCGACCACGCGGGCCTCAAGTGGCTCTCGGCGGCGCTCTTCACGGTGGTGGCGGTTCGACTGCTCGTGAACCCGTACGTGCTCGGCTACTACCCGCGCGGCGAGATCCGCATCGTCAACTGGATCGCGTACACGTACCTCGTGCCGGCGGCGGCGCTGATCGCCGGCTACTTCGCGCTCGCTCCCATCGAGGCCGAGCGCCTCCGACCGCTCGAGCAGACGCTCTACCCCTCGCGCACGGCCTGGCTCGCGCGCACCTTCTTCGCCGCGGCGCTCGTCACGATCTTCGCCTGGATCAACCTGGCGATCTTCGACTGGTTCGCCACCGGGCCCTCGCTCTCGATCCCGACCGAGCACATGCCGGCGCGCGATCTGACGATCTCGATCGCGTGGGCGGTCTATGCGCTCTCGCTCCTCGCGCTCGGCGTGTGGCGTCAGAGCTCGGGCCTGCGCTGGACGAGCCTCGCGCTCGTGCTCGTCACCTGCTTCAAGGTCTTCCTCTACGACCTCGCCCACCTGCACGACCTCTATCGCGTCGCGGCGCTCGTGGGGCTCGCGTTCTCCCTCCTCTCGATCTCGCTCCTCTACCAGCGCTTCGTCTTCCGACGTGCGCCCGTCCCGGAGAGCTCCCGATGAAGCGTCTCGCGCTCGCGCTCTGTTCTCTTTCCGTGATCGCTCCGGTGTCGGCGCGCGCGCAAGCGCCGGCCGCGGGCCCCGTCGACGTCGCGCGGCTCTTCTCGCACGTCGCGCCGGTCGAGGATCGCGACGACTCGACCACGGCGCATCGGCTCCCGCTCTCCGCCGAGGCGCTCGCGGTCTGTCGCGCCGATCTCTCCGACGTGCGTCTGTACGCGGGCGGCGTGGAGGTGCCCTGGATCCTCGACAGCGCCTCGCGCACGGTCGTCGACGAGGTGCCCTTGCTCGACGTGGAAGCGCCCGTCCTCGAGACGCCGCGGCACGAGCTCGAGCGGCCCCCGCACGTGCCGAACGTCTACCTCGAGTCCTACGAGATCCCCGGGCCGGGCGCGACGCCTGCCCGGGCGCGCTGGCAGCTCTCGCTCCGCACCTCGCTCCGGCACTTCGTCGCCGCCGCCCGCGTCGTCGTCGTGGAGGCGGACGGCACCGAGCGCGAGATCGGGCACCGCGACGTGTTCCGACTCATGGATCCCTCGCGCGATGGGCTCGCGATCGACGTCGAGGATCCCGGCGCGGGCGTGGTGCGCGTCGAGCTCCGCGGTACCGACGGCTACCTCGAGCCGACGTTCCACTTCGTCGCGACGCGGGCCCCGCGGAGCTCGGAGGAGCTGGTGATTCCGCTCGCGATCGTCTCCCAGACGCGGGTCGGAACGGAGACGACGCTGGTGCTCACGCGGCCCGAGGGCGTCTCGCCCGAGGCGCTCCGGTTCGCGACGAGCACGGGGGCGTTCGTGCGCGACGTGACGGTCGAGGTCCCGCGTGGAGCGGCCGGATCGATCTGGCGCGTGCCGGGTGAGCGCGTGCTCGAGAGGCTCGACGTCGGCGTGCCCCCGATCCGCACGCCCACGATCACCGTGCACGTGGAGGACGGTGACAGCCCGCCGCTCGGGGAGCTCGCCGTGAGCGCCGTGCTCTCGCGGCCGGCGCTCGTCTACTTCCAGGGCGCCGACACGCTCCGCCTCGGCGGTGGTCGCGTGCGCGCGGCGCACTACGATCTCGACGCGCTCCTCGGCTCGTGGGCCGTCGATCGCGCTCTCGACGGATCGACGCCGCCGATCGAGGCGACGCTCGGCGCGATCGCACGGAGCCCGGCGTGGAACGAGGAGCCGGCGCTCGCCGGGCTGCAGCGACCGGGCGTGCCCGTCCCGGCCGGGGACCACGCGCTGACCGCGCCGCTCGAGGTCACGAGCGCGACCGAGGGCGTGAGCGCGTTCGTGCTCGACGCCGCGGTGCTCGGTGCGGCACGGGTCGATCTCGCGGACCTGCGGGTCGTCGATGCCGAGGGACGACAGTGGCCGTACCTCTTGCGCGAGCGCGCGCCGCTCGAGCTGCCCGTGACGCTCGGCGTCGCGGTGCGCGACGGTGAGCGCTCCTCGTATGCGATCTCGCTGCCCGCCCCGCGCGTGAGCGCGTCGGGGCTCCGGCTCGATCCGGAGGCGCAGCTCGTCTCGCGCGACGCCGAAGTGAACGGCACCGACGGCCGCGGAGATCCGACCGAGCTCTGGACGGGAACGCTCTCGCGCTATCCCGACGATCCCTCGCCGCTCTTCCTCGGCCTCGGGGCGACGCCCGTCACGGCGATGGCGCTCGAGGTCGTCGATGGTGGCGATGCGCCGCTCGGCTTCCGCTCGGCGACGATCGTGCTGCCGACGCAGGAGGTCGTCCTCGTCGCGCCGCCGGGGCACTACCGGGTGCTGGTCGGCGACGACGATGCGCGGCCCCCCACTTACGAGATCGAGGCCATCCGGGGGCTGCTCGACACCGTCCCCATCGACGTCGCGACGCTCGGCGCGCTGGCGCCGAGCCCCGACTTCCACGTGCCCACCTTCTGGGAGCGCACCGGGACGAGCACGCTCGTGCTCTGGGCGGTGCTGGTGCTGGCGATCCTCGTGCTCGGCGTGCTCACCTGGCGCGTGAGCCACGCGCCGGACGCGCCCGAGGCGCCCGTCGCGGCGCCCCCCGCGAGCGCACCCGCCAACGCGGCCCCGGCGCCTTCGAGTGCGCCTGCCGCCGCGTCGCCCGCGCCCGCCCCCGTGCCGGAGGGATCGGAGCCGGAGCAGGCGCGAGAGCCAGAGCCGGCCCGAGAGCCGGAGGATGCCCAGGAGCCGGAGGACGGGGACGCTTGATCCTCGCGCTCGCTCGCGCATGATCGCCCGATGCCCAGCTTCGACGTCGTGAGCAAGCTCGACCACCACGAGGTGGAGAACGCCTTCCAGCAAGCGACCAAGGAGGTCGCCCAGCGCTACGACTTCAAGGACACCGCGACGAGCCTCGAGAAGAACCAGGACGGCATCGTCGTCCGCTCGAGCACCGAGGACCGGCTGAACGCCGCGCGCGGCGTGCTCGAGGACAAGATCGTCAAGCGCAAGGTCTCGCTCAAGGCGCTCGACGCGCAGAAGATCGAGCCCGCCGGCGGCCAGTCCTTCCGCCAGCTCGTGAAGCTCAAGGAAGGCGTCGAGATGGAGAAGGCCAAGGAGATCGTGAAGACGATCAAGGACGGCAAGCTCAAGGTGCAGGGCGCCATCCAGGGCGACCTGGTGCGGGTGAGCGGCAAGAACCGGGACGATCTGCAGGCGGCGATCGCGCTCTTGCGCGGCAAGGACTTCGGCCTCCCGCTCCAGTTCGTGAACTTCCGCGAGTAGGACCGCAGCGCGGCTCGCGCGCGTCTCGCCCGGAATCGAAGGTCAGGCCACGCGTCGATGCTCGCCGCTCGCGCCCTCGTTCTCGGCCGCGCTCGAGGCGGGCATCGCGCTCGGCTGCCGCGTGAGCGTGCGCTGCGCGACGAACATCGCGACGGCGAAGAAGGTCGACGCGAAGAGCTTGCCCGACTCCTCGGGAACGCTCGACGGGATCGACTGCATGAAGCGTCCGATCGGGTCGTCGGCGTGCGGCAGAACGTCGACCAGCGTGTGGAACGCATAGGCGAAGAAGCCGAGCGCGAGCAGCTCGACGTAGCGCGGCAGCCGGAGGATGCGCGGCAGGAAGTAGCCGATCACCGGTAGCGCCACGACGCCGTAGCCGACGACGATCGCGTCGTTCCAGTTCCGGAAGAAGTGCGAGGGCCGCCCGAACATCTCGCGCCGCATGAAGGTGCCCACGTGCTCGTGGAAGCGCATGAGCTCGTCGCACGCGAAGAAGAAGAAGCCGATGCAGGTCAGGAGCCACCAGAGGCGGATGCCGTGGCCCGGCTTCCCTTCGGTCAGCCAACAGAGGCCGGCGAACGCGCTCGCCATCGCGAGGAAGATGGCCGACAGCGAGGTGACGATGCCTTCCTCTTCACGGAACTGGAAGTCGATGTCCCCTTCGGGCGCGATGGCGATGCAGAACAGGATCAGCCCGAAGAGCACCGCGGAGACCGGGAGCACGATACGGGGCAGCGTCGGCGCCTCGATCCGCCGGCGGCTCGCGAGCGCCTCCTTGAACGATCCGAGATAGGAGGCGAGCCAGCTGCGGCCGGACGACATCGAGGCCCGCAGCATACTCCGTGGCGCTTCTGCCGCCTGGAGATCCGTCGTCACGGTAGCGACGGGGGCGGTCGGGCGCGACGCAGAGAACACGGAAGGGGTCGTCATCGTCTACGCTCCCGGCGAATCGGCGTGACGAGAGACGTAAGAAGGGTCGGAGAGATTCGACGGTGAGCGCCGTGGATGAGGTCGTGCGCGGGCGTCCCGAAGCTGCGGCGCCCTTCGCCCAGCCGGTGGATCCGGCTGCTCGGATCGCCGAGAGGACCGGAGCGCTGCGCCGGCGCGGGATCTTCCGCGGCCTGGTGGCGCTGACGGTCGCTGCGGTGCTGTTCTTCTTCGGACGTTTCGTGGTGGGTGGGGTCGCTTCGAGCCTGGGCACGCTGACGCTCGCGCTCGCGATCGTCTCGCCCGGCAAGGGCTACGCGGCGCTCGAGCGCCTCGTCGATCGCGCGGGGCACGGCGTCGGGACCGTGCTCGCGTGGGTGCTCCTGGCGCCGGTGTTCTTCCTCTTCCTCTGGCCGTTCCGCGTGCTGTTCCGACGCGGCGCGCAGGACAGCCTGGCGCGCGGCTTCGACTCCACACGCGGGAGCTACTGGATGCCGCACCCGCGCACGGGTGATCTCGAGAAGCCGTACTGATGCGCGTCCTCGGGATCAGCTGCTGGTACCACGACGCGGCCGCGTGCATCGTCGAAGACGGCCGCATCGTCGCTGCCGCGCAGGAGGAGCGCTTCACCCGCATCAAGGCCGACGAGTCGTTCCCGGTGAACGCGATCCGCTACTGCTTGGCCGAGGGCGGCGGTGGCGAGCTCGACCTCGTCGCGTTCTACGACAAGCCGATCCTCAAGCTGCACCGCATCCTCGAGACGGCGATCGGCACCGCGCCACGCGGCTTTCCGAACTTCGTGCACGCGGTGCCCGTCTGGCTGCGGGAGAAGCTGTGGATCGAGCCCACGATCCAAGAAGAGCTCGCGAAGCTCGGGGTGAAGCGCGCGCCGAAGGTCTGCTTCCCCGAGCACCACTTCTCGCACGCGGCGAGCGCGTTCTATCCGTCGCCCTTCCAGGATGCGGCCGTGCTCACGCTCGACGGCGTCGGAGAGTGGGCGTGCGCGAGCGTGGGTGTCGGCGAAGGGAGCGCGCTTCGTCTGCTGCAAGAGCAGCACTTCCCGCACTCCATGGGCCTGCTCTACAGCGCGTTCACCTACTTCACCGGCTTCAAGGTGAACAGCGGCGAGTACAAGCTCATGGGCCTCGCGCCCTACGGCGAGGGCACGTACACGAAGCTCATCCTCGAGAAGCTCGTCGACCTGAAGGAAGACGGCTCGCTGCGGCTCGACCTCGACTATTTCGGCTATCTCGACCAAGAGCGGATGACCAACGACCGCTTCGCCGCGCTCTTCGGTGGCCGCGCGCGCAAGCCCGACGAGCGCATCACCAAGCGCGACATGGACCTCGCCAAGTCCATCCAGGAAGTCTGCGAAGAGGTCGTGCTCCGGAGCGCACGTCACGCACGGAAGGTCACTGGCAAGAAGCACCTCTGCATGGCGGGCGGCGTCGCGCTCAACTGCGTCGCGAACGGCCACCTGCTGCGGGCGGGCGTCTTCGACGACCTGTGGATCCAACCGGCCGCCGGTGATGCGGGCGGCGCGATCGGTGCGGCCTATGCCGCCTACCACGGGGTCGGTCGCGGCCCACGCACGGCCGACGGCGTCCACGATCGGATGCAGGGCGCCTACCTCGGGCCCGAGTTCTCGCGCGAGCAGATCGAGAGCCTGATGAAGGCGCGCGGCTGGGTGTACGAGACGATCGACGACGACGCCGTGTGGGCCGAGCGGATCGCGCAGGCCATCGCCGATCAGAAGGTCGTGGGCCTCTTCCAGGGCCGCATGGAGGTCGGGCCACGGGCGCTCGGCAACCGCTCGATCGTCGGCGACCCGCGATCGCCCACGATGCAGTCGATCATGAACCTGAAGATCAAGCAGCGAGAGTCGTTCCGGCCCTTCGCGCCAAGCGTCCTCGCCGAGCGCGCGGGCGAGTACTTCGAGCTCGATCGCGCGAGCCCGTACATGCTGCTCGTCGCCGACGTGCGAGCCGAGAGGCGCACCGATGCGAGCCGCGCACACAACGACGACCTGCTCGAGTGGGTGAACCGCGCGCGCAGCGACGTGCCGGCGATCACCCACGTCGACCACAGCGCCCGCATCCAGACGGTGCATCGCGAGACGAACCCCCGCTATCACGCGATGATCTCGGCCTTCGAGGCCAAGACCGGCTGCGGGATGGTGATCAACACGAGCTTCAACGTCCGCGGCGAGCCGATCGTGTGCACCCCGGACGACGCCTATCGCTGCTTCATGGGCACCGAGATGGACGTGTTGTCCATGGGGCCCTTCGTGCTGCGGGCCGACGCGCAGCCGGGGTACGCGAACCGCGCGAGCTTTCGGCGCACGTTTGCGGCAGATTGAGGGCACGACGATGCGACGCCTCGGCTATCTCGGAACGCTCCTCGGCCACCTGTTCCGCTTCGCGCGCGAGAACAAGGTCTACTGGATCGTGCCGCTCGTCCTCACGCTCTTCCTGCTCGGCGTCGTGATCTTCGCCGGCCAAGCCTCGACGCCGTTCCTCTATTCGCTCTGGTGAGCTCGTGAGGCCAGAGAGGTAGGCAGAACAGCGCGCGCCCGACGCTGCTACGCCTGCACCGCGAGCTGCCGCGCGGCCTTGCAGCGTTTCGCGCTGAGCTCGACGCCGACCGCATCGAGGCCCATCGCGTTCGCGACGGCGAGCACCGAGCCCTTGCCGCAGAAGGGGTCGACGACGACGCGCGTGCTCGTGTTCTCGATCAGGAAGCGGCACGCGAGCCGGCAGGCGTCGAGCCCCATCGCGCGGCTCCAGATCATCTCGCCGGCGTCGGCGATCACCTCCGGGCCCGGCTTCGGCATCGCCGGCACCGGGCCGCGGACGACGGCGATCAGGTGCGAGTAGCCCGAGCGGCCCTGGGCGATCGATCCCGGCGGACGACGGCAGACGATCTTGTGCCAGAGGACGCTCGCGCCCTCCTCTTCGGCGGCACGCATCACGAGGTAGCCCTTGTCGACCAGCGCGCCCTCCACCCGGACGTCGCTCTGGAAGAAGACTGCGACTCCGCCCTCGGGCAGCCAGCGAACGATCCGGCGCCCGGTGTCGACGAACCACGTGCGCCAGCGCGGAAGGCCTCGCGGCACCTCGGCGAAGCTGCTCTCTTCGTCGCGCATCTCGGAGAGATCGGGCATCGACGTGATCACGCTCGCATGCGCGGGGGCAGGCGTGCCCTCGAGCCAAGCGCGCGCCTCGGCGCGGAACACGTCGCGACGAGGCGCGCTCATCGCGTGACGGCCAGCTGCGGGCAGAGCCAGCGCGCGATCTCGGTCGCGGCGACGCGATGGCCCTGTTCGTTCCAGTGGCCGGTGCCCATCGTCGTGTTCGGGAAGCCGTGCAGTTGCACGTCGTGCTCCTCCGCGTAGGCGAGCAACGTCGGCGCGAGGGTCAGCACCGGATAGCCGTCGCGCGTGCCGGCGTCGGCGATGCGGTGGTCGGGGTAGAAGAGGTCGCTCGAGCCCACGCTCGTCCGATAGCGCTCGCGCACGCCAGGATCGGGATCGATCTGAATGGCGTTGCTCAGCGTGACGACCTCGAACCGCGTGCCGTCGCTCCGCGCTTCGCGCGCGTACGCTGCGAGGATCGCCTCGGTGCGCGCCCACGCGTCGCGCCACGCCTCGTCGGTCGGTGGCGCGTAGATCTCGTCGGCGAGCCCGAGCTCGCCGCGGGCGGCACCGTTGCCGTGGCCGCGCATCGCATAGACCGCGCGCACGAGCTGCGAGTGACGGCGGAACCAGAGCCATCCCGAGTCGGCGGAGCGCGACCGGAACTGCGCGGAGCTGCGGAACGAGTCGTCGAGCACGAGCGATCCGTCGGCGCCGACGGAGAAGTAGGGGCTCGGGTCGTCGTCCATGCGCACGTCGGCACGGTTGTCGCCGACGTCGTTACCGGTGAGGAAGGCGAGCAGGAGCACGTCGGGGTGGTAGTCGCGGATGCGCTCGCGGTAGAGCAGGTACTCCTGCGCGGTGCCGTAGCCGGTGACACCGAACGCGAGCACCTCCACCGGCGCGCCGGGCCGGCACGGGGCGAGCTCTTCTTCGAGGCGCACGCCGAGCGTGCTCTCGAGCGCGATCTGCCGGGCCTCCACGTAGCTGTCACCCACGAGCGCGATGCGCAGCGTTCCCGCGGGCGCGCGCCCGGGAGGCACGTCGACGCCGCGGAAGCCGTGCTCGGTGATGTGCACGTGCGCGCGCCCCTCGCGCGTCCACCAGCCGTCGGCATTCGGGATCGGCGCCCAGCCGAGCACCGGGTCGACGTCGCGCAGGATCGGGTCGGTCACGCCGAGCACGCGCACGGCCACCTCGGCGATCACGAGCGAGAGCGAGGTCGAGACGAGCGCGAGCAAGAGGCGCTTCCACCAGGCGGGCTTGGGGCGCGGGCTCGACTCGGCCATCGCCGCCCTTCGTAGCGCGGCGGGGCCGCGGACGGAGCACGAATCGTCAGGGCAGTGTGACCGCGTGGGGCGGAAGCAGGATCAGGTACTTGGTCAGCCGCTGCGCGAGCACGGAGTGCGGCGCTTGCCCGGGCTCGACGAGGCCGAGGCGCTCCCAGCACTCGAAGCGAGCCTCGTCGACTTCGCAGCGCTCGAGCTCGAGCGGCGCGTGCCACACCGAGTAGTGCGCGACCGCGGATCCTCCGCGGCGCACCAGCCAGCCGAGGAGCGGTGCGGTGAGGAAGCGGTGCGTCGCCGCATCGCCCGCGAACCCGGGGAGCGTGCCCAGCGGACGCCCGGTCCCGCGCACGCGCAGGCGCTCGCGGCCTTCGCCCCCCTCTCCGCGCCAGTCGTAGGTCGCCAGGCGCTCGCCGTCCCAGCGCACGTCGGCCGACACGTGCGAGCGCGACCACGGCATGCGCCAGAGGTGGCGCGGCATGAGCACGAGGAAGTGATCGAGGTGCGTCGCGAAGAAGAAGCACCCGCTCGTGCCGTCGCGCAGCCGTACGTAGGCGCGGTAGTTCGTCTGCGCGCAGCGCAGCTTCACGAAGGGCGCGTAGCCCACGAAGAAGCGTGTGTTCACGAAGCTCACGGCGGAGACCAGCGCGCGCTCGCGACCGTCGGGCAGGGTCACGCGCTCGGGCGAGATCCCTCCCGGCAGCTTCGCGGCGAGCGCCTCGGGCGAGACGTCGAACGTCGTGATCGCGAAGTCGACGAGATCGGAGGAGACGTCGAACAGGCGCATGCGGGGGCGCGCGAGCTCGATCGCGGCGTGCGTGCCGTGGCGGGAGTCCACGCGAGGAGACTACAGGCGCGCGCGCGCCGGCGCTCGGGTCGCGCGCCGTCAGACGACCGCGCCGTACTCCGAGTCGTCGGCGCTCACGGTTCCGCTCTTCACGCCGCCGTCGATCCACGCCTCGTCCTCGCGGGGCGGGCCCAGCACCACCGGCGTCCCGTCGTAGCGCATGCGCTTGCCCGGGAAGATGTACTGCTTGAAGAGGAAGACGAAGAGCGACTTCTGCTCGAGCCGCGGATCCATGAAGGGCTTGAGCTCCTTCTCGTGGGCCGCCGGCGTCAGGCTCCAGTGCAGGCCGGCATGCACGTGGTGGATGCCGTGGAAGCCGTTGTTGAACGTGAACCAGTTCACGAGCTTGCCCGTGAAGTTGCGCGAGTGGTTGTACTGGGAGTCCCCGTCGCAGCCGTCGTGCTGGACGAAGTTGATGCCGGCGATGCCCCAGACGGCGTACTGGTGCGGCAGCACGACGAACACGAAGAACTTCCAGATCTCGAACGTGGGCCACACCGAGAGGAAGAGCGTGATCGCGAGGAACGCGCCGTAGGCGCCGAGCTCGAGCATGAGCTGGCGGTACCAGGCGGGCTTGCGCGTGCGCATCAGCACCGCGTACTCGTAGTTGTCCTTGAAGATCGCGCCGCCCACCACGAAGTTGAACATGAGCTGGTTCATCAGGTTCCAGCGGAAGCGCATCTTGTCGGTGCGCATGCGGTCCTTCGGCGTCTGCATGTACTTGTGGTGCGAGAGGTTGTGTCCCGGCACGAACATGCTGACGGGGTGGCCGTAGGTGAGCGAGAGCAGCATCTGGAAGATGCGGTTGTGCGTGCGATCGCGGAACACGGGCGCGTGCACCGTGTTGTGCGTCGCGACGGCGCAGAAGAACGAGAGGAAGCAGATCACGGCGCAGAGCAGGGCCGAGCCCCACCAGGGCATCGGCACGCGATAGCCGATCGTGACGAGCACGAAGTAGGTCATCACGAACGCGACCGTGCGGCGGTCGGCCGTGTACCGGAGCAGGCCCGTCGTGCGGGCGCCACTGTGCGTGTACTTCGCGTCGATGTGGTCGGAGGTGGCCATGACGCGTCGAGTCTTAATCCCCGCCCTGACCTTGTCCATTTCCGGAAGTGGCTCTCTGCATCGACGATCTGAGGCCCGTCACACGGTGCGAAGTCCGCTTCACGCCGCGCTCGAGCAAGGCCGGATCGCCCAGGACCATCACGGACTTCCGGGCGCGGGTGAGGGCCGTGTACAGGAGCTCCCGTCGCAGGAGGAGCGGAAGGTCCTCGTCCGGCAGGACGAGCACGACGTGGTCGTGCTCGGAGCCCTGCGCCTTGTGCACCGTCGTCGCATACGCGCGCTCGACGGTCCCGAGCACCGCATCGAGGGGGTGGTGGACGAAGCGCTCGCCCCGGGCGAACACCGCCGCGCGCAGGGTGCCCTCGGGTGTGCGCAGGCGCGCGATCATCCCTTGGTCGCCGTTGCGGAGCTCGCGATCGTAGTCGTTGCGGTGCGCGAGCAGGGGCTCGCCCGGCACGTAGAGCTCTTCTCGACCGCCTCGGGCGATGGCGAGCCGACCCAAGCGCGCGTTGACGCCTTCGGCGCTCGAAGGCCCGGCCGTGCGGGTCACGGTGAGCAGCCGCAGCGCCGAGAGCCGCGCGAGGCACTCCGAGAGGCGCTGGCGATCGGCATCGAGCGCGAGGTCGAAGGGCGCCTGTGCGAGCGAGAGCACCGGAGCGAGCCAGGTCGTGAAGAGCGCGCCGTGGAGCGCCTCGCCGCCGCGCACGACGGGGCACAGCGCCACGCCCGAGTCGTGTCGCGCCGCGTCGCGCGGATCGTCGATCGAGCGCAGGGCGCTCGCCACCAGGGCTCCTTCGCGGAGCGCGCTCGCGACGCGGCGCACGTCGGCTCCGCCCGGATCGCGCGCATCGGTCCGGTGGCTCGTGCGCAGGCGCGCGATCGGGACGAGCGGCGCCGCGGCGCCCTCCGCGAGCGCCGAGGCGACGAGGTCGGCGAGCACTGCGCCCGGATCGACGGAGGGGAGCTGGTCGGGATCGCCGAGCAGCACGAGGCGCGCCTCCGGCGAGAGCGCACGCACGAGGCGCTCGGCCAGCGTGAGGTCGAGCATCGAGGCTTCGTCGACGATGACGAGGCGGTGCGGCAGCGGGTTCTGTGCGTGAAAGACGAAGCGACCGTCCGAGGGCCGGTAGCCGAGGAGACGGTGCAGCGTCTCGGCGCGGCCGAGGCGCGCGAGCAGCGCCGGCTCGGTACGGAGCGTCGCCGAGAGCGAGGCGAAGATGCGATCGGCTGCCTTGCCGGTGGGCGCCGCGAGCGCGACCGACTCCGGCGGGACGATGGGCGCATCGCCGCCGGACAGCGCTCGGACGATCGCCGCCACGATCGACGTCTTGCCGGTGCCGGGCCCTCCGGCGATCACGATCTGACGACCGAGCACGGCCGCACGGAGCGCCGCGCGCTGCTCGTCGGCGAGCGGCACGGGCCCGTCCGGCGTCGCGAGCACTCCCGCCGCCGCCAGACGGCTCTCGAGGGCGGGATCGGGCGCGATGGGATGCCGTGCACGGTGGGCGAGCGCGCGCGCGAGGCGATCTTCGAGCGCGACGTGACGCGAGAGCGCGAGGCGACCCTCCGCGAGCACGAAGGGCCGTGCGTCTGCGGCCCCGCCGACGAGCGATGCGAGGGCGTGCTCCGGCGCTTCGAGCGCCTCTCGGAGCGCGCTTCGCTCGGGGCCGTCGAGCCCGAGGTCTGTCGCCCGCGCCAGCAGCTCGCTGCGCGCCGCCGTCCCGTCCGCGCCGAGAGGGAGCGCGAGCGCGGTCGCGCCGCGCGCGCAGGCGTCGAGCAGCGCCGTCACGAGCAGGATCGCGCCGAGCGGATCGGCCGGGCGCGGCGAGGCGAGCCGCACGAGCTCCCACGCGAGCGCGAGCGGCGCGGTGCCGAGCTCGGTGCGCTGGAGCCGCGAGGCGAGCGCGCTCGGATAAGGCAGATCACTCCGGTGCGGGAGGTCGGCGCGGAGCCAGGCGGTCCCGAGCGGGGACAGATCCACGCGGGTCGAGGCGCTCATCGCGGGCTCTCCTCGGGCGCCGCGAGGACCTCTCCATCGAGCCGCGGCGGCTCCACGCGCTCGGCCAGGCCCACCCGCGACCGGCGCGGAGGTAGCGGGTAGCCCCACGGCGCTTCCGAGCTCGCGAGGTCTCGCTCCCAGCGCGTCCGCTCGTCGAAGGAGGGGCGCAGGAAGAGCGCGCCTCGCCCGGCGTCGTCCAGTCCGCGCGCGAACACGTAGAGCAGGCCTCCGAAGCGCGCGTCGTACGCGTCGCGATCGCGCAATCCGAACATCCGCGCGCAGGCGAGGGTGTAGAGCCGGACCTGCACCTCGTAGCTCGACTCGACGTGCGTACGCATCGCGGGCGCGTCGTAGCGCTCGAGCCGATCGGACTTCCAGTCCAGCACCCAGAGCCGACCTTCGTGCTCGAAGAGCAGATCGACCACGCCCCGCACGTAGCCCCGCTCGAGCGCGGCCGCTGCGTCGCGCTCGGGGATCGGGTGCACGAACGCGACCTCGACCAGGCGTCGGGCCGGCGTGGCGAGGCCCTCCGGCAGCGACAGACCGGGGCCTTCGATCGGAGTGCGGAGGGCGCGCAGGGCCATCGCGAGCGCCGCGGGCGCGAGCGACGCCGAGAGCCCGTTGCGGTGGGCCGCGTCGCGCGCGAGCTCGAGCAGCTCCGGCTCGCTCGCCAGCCGCTCGGGGTGCGCGCCGCGCACGCGCTCGATCGGCAGGTGCTCGAGGATCTCGTGGATCATCACGCCCACCGCCGCGCCGCCAGGCAGCTCGTCCGGTGCGGCCGCGCGCGGCGCGAGCACGTCCCCGGCGCTCGTCGGGTCGCCGATCTCGCCGAGCAGCTCGCCTCGCTCGAGGAACGCGTCGTCGAGCGCGGGCTCGCGACGGCGATCCTCGTCGGCCTTCGCCGCCTTCATGCGCGAATAGGACGTCACCTCGACGCCTCCGAGCGCGTGCCGGAGCGCGGCGAACGTGGTCGCCGGGACCCGCGGCACGGCGAGGCGCGGTGGCGGCGGCGCGATCTGGGCGCGCGGGGAAGCGGCGACGACCGGCGCGTCGGCGACGTCGATCTCGCGCCGCGCGACGAGGGCCGGATCGAGCCCACGCTCGACGAGGCGCCTCAGCTGTGCCGCGACGACGCGGTAAGGGCCGGGCATGCGCAGCTCGCTCGCCACCGCCGGCTCGAGCGGCCCCGCGCCGGAGGCGGACGGCCGCGGCCCGACGTACGGGAGATACAGCAACGAGGCCGCCCGCGTGAGCGCGACGTAGTAGAGGCGCTGGGCCTCCTGCTCGTCCTCCAGCCGGAAGCGCGCCTTCTCGGCCTCGGGCAAGGGGCCGGCCCACGCGTAGCGGCCGCTCTCCGTGCCCGACGCCGGCCCGTGCAGCGCGACCGGCTCGAGCTCGGACGGCGGTGGGCGGCCGAGCCCGCCGTAGAGGAAGACGACCTCGGCCTCGAGGCCCTTGGACTTGTGGATCGTGAGGATCTGCACCGCCGCGCGCTCGCTCGGCAGGCGCTGGATGTCCTCGTCCTCGGACGCACGTGCTCGCCCCGAGACGAGCTCGGCGAGGTGCTCGGTGAGATCGCGGAGCGAGAGGCGGCCGCGGTGCGAGAGATGCAGCAGCACCTCCACGACGTGCAGGTAGTTCGTGAGGCGCCGCTCGCTCGCGTGGAGGTAGAGCTCGCGCTGGGCCAGGCCCGTCTCGTCGACCATCGCGCGGAGCAGCGGAGCGAGCTCGCGGCGACGCGAGAGCTCGAGCAGGCGCTCGAAGGCGCGCCGCACGCCGTGTGTCGCGCTCAGCTCGGCGGCATCGGCGAGGTGCTCGAGCGGCACGGCGAAGAAGGCCGTCGCGTAGGCGCGCAGCCGCGCACGGCGATCCCGCGGCGCGACCAGCGCGCGCAGCACGTCGAGCACGTCCTTCGCCTCGTCGGTGGCGAAGAGGCCGTCTTTCCGGAAGAAGGCGTAGGGGATGTCGTGCGCGCGCAGCGCCTCGCCGATCTCGTCGCCCTCCGTCGCGGTCCGGGTCAGCACGAACACGTCCGACGCATCGAGCGTCCTCGGCCCGCGCTCGTCCACCACGCGCACCGCGCCTCCGAGCAGCGTCTCGATCTCGGCGGCGTAGGCCGCCGCGAGCGCGCGTCGGGACGCCTTCATCCGCAGCTCGTTCTGCGAGACGAGGTGGAACAGGCGCATCGGTGGCACGCTGGCGCCGGCGGCGTCGACCACGCGCAGCGCCTCGCGGGCGGCGCGGACCGGTGCGGGATAGCCGACCACGCCCGTGAAGAACGGCGGCGCGCCTTCGGGAGGCAAGAGGACCGCGTGCATCGCGTCGAGGAGCGCCGCGCTCGTGCGGTGGGAGCGGTCGAGCACGGCGCGCTCGGCGCCCCGCGCTTCGAGCTCGCGACACGCGCGGTCGTAGGTGTGGACGTCGGCGCCGCGGAAGCCGTAGATGGCCTGCTTCGGATCGCCGATGACGACGAGGCTCGGCCGTGCGTCGGGCGGGAGGGGCTCCGTGTCGTCGACGAAGAGCCGGCGGAAGATCTCCCACTGTCGCTCGTCGGTGTCCTGGAACTCGTCGACGAGCGCGTGCCGGTAGCGTGCGCGCACCGAGCGCACGAGCCCTTCGCCCCGCGGCCCGCGCAACGCACTGCGGACGAGCTCGAGCAAGTCGTCGTAGTCGAACAGACCGCGCTCGCGCTTGGACCGCTCGAGCACGAGGCGCACCGACGGGAGCAGCGTGTGCACCAGGAGCGGCACCGGCGAGTGGACGGTGCGCGCGAGCGTGGCGAGCGCGTCGCCGACCGCAGGAACGTGCGCGAGCGACTCGGCGATCGAGACGATGATCCGGTCGCGCGCGCGCTTGCGACCTTCGCTCGCCTGGGCCCACACGAAGAGCGCGGGCAGGACGCTCTCGAGGGGCTCCGTTCCTGCCCGGCGGGCCAGCGTGATCAGCGACGGCAGCTCGGTGCGCACGCGCGCCTGCGACTGCCAGTGCTGGACCTCGCGCACCAGCGGCTCGACGGCCTCGACGCGCGCGAGCACCTCGAGCGCCCGTCGCACGCTCGCCAGCGAGACCTCGGGCCGGAGCGGACAGCTCTCGCGGTGGAACGAGAGCAGGCACTGCTCGATCGCGGGTAGGCCCATCACGCCGAGGGCCGCGGCGAGCACCGCCATCTCGTCCCCGCGCGCCTCGCGCAGCACCGTGCGCAGCGCGCGCGCGAAGGCGGTGCGGCCGTCGACGCGGCTCTCGTCGAACGAGCGCCCCGTCGCGAACGCGTGCTCCGAGAGCAGCCGCTGGCAGAAGCCGTGGATCGTGGAGATCGGCGCGCGATCGAAGCTCGCGAGCGCACGGGCCAGGACGGGCTCGGCCCGCGCGCCCTCGGCCAGGCGGTCGCGCACGCGGGCCCGCATCTCGCGCGTGGCCTTCTCGGTGAACGTGACCACGAGGATGCGCTCGATGTCGACCCCGGCGCGCAGGAGCGCGAGCACGAGGTGCTCGAGCGTGTACGTCTTGCCGGTGCCGGCCGACGCCTCGATCACCGCGTGCGCACGCGGGTCGACGAGGGGCTCGCGCGCCGTCACGGCTCGCCTCGCTCGCGCGGGCCGAGGGTGATCTCCGGGCTCTTCAGGTGCGCGAAGAAGAGCCCGAAGCGTTGCCCGGCCAGCCGCGCCGGCGCCTCGGGGGCCCGGAGCGTGAGCACCTCGCGCACCGGCCCGTACTTGCTGCGTCCGCCCTCCCACTTCGGCCCGCGCACGACCTCGATCGAGCGCCGCAGCTCCTCGTCGAGCGAGCGGCTCGTGCCAGCGAACAGGTGCGCCACGCGCAGGATCGACTCGATCGGCATCAGCGCGACCTGCGGCTCGAGCACCAGCTCGCGCGCGAGCCCGGCCAGCCACTTGCGCGCGAGATCGGCGCGGAGCGGCGCGAGCGCGATCTCGAGCGTGCGATCCCGAGACACGACGAGCGCTCGCCGGGGCCTGGGCGTCGCTCCCGGCGCGAGCGCGAGCGCCGCGTGATCGAGGAACGCGCGCAGGGCCCAGCGGAGCTCGGCGACGCGCTTGCGCTCCCCACTCGGCGCGCGGCCGAGGTCGAGGCGCAGCGGCTCTTCGGCGCCGTTGGCCGCGGCGAGGAGCGGCGCCGTCGTGCCGACGAGCTCGATCGCGCGCCCGTTCGGCAGCGTGCCGAGCGCGATGGGGTCGAGGGCTCGTGCGGTGTCGGCGTCGTTCTCGCGCCCCGCGCCGAAGCGCACGGCGGTCGCGCTCGTCGTGCGCGGCCTCGTCCGGCGCAGCTCTTCGCGCACCCGCGCCGCGTCCTCACTCGCTCGCGCCCTCGCCCTCGCCCCGAACGCGCCGAGCGGGAACGCGCCGTGTGCGGCACGGAGCGCGGCGAGGCGCTCGACGTCACCTCCGTCACCGGCCGCCAGCGCGCCCAGAACCAGCGCTCCGACCATCTCCGTGTGCGCGCGATCGTCGAGGTCGAAGGGCTCGGCGTCCTTGGTGGTGTCGTCGTCGCCCGCGTCCTGCCCGATCATGCGGATCGCGGAGGCCTGGACCGGGCAGTCGAGGAAGCGGCGCAGCTCGGTGAGCGTGACGCGCACCGGCGCGGTGCTCGGGTCGGCGGCCCGCGGGGGCACCGCCGGCAGGTGGAGGATCTCGCGGCGCGGATCGCCCTCGGCGAGGTCGCGCTCGAGATCGGCGAGCGGGCGGCGCGACGACGACCAGCGCGAGCGCTCCGCGTCGCCGAGCGATCGCGCGCGCGCCTCTTCTTCGGCCACCGGGAACGCGAGCGGGCCCACCGAAGGAACGCCGTCGCCGCGGAGCGCGTCGAGGAGCGCGCGGTCGCGGCGCAGCGGTGGGCGCTCGAGGGGCGTGCCGGGCACGGCCTCGGCGAGCTCGGCGAGCACGTGCGCCGGGGCGAGCGCGTCACCGGTCTGCTCGTCGCGTGCGACCCACGAGAGCACGAGCGCCTCGCGTGCCGCGACGACGGCCTCGAGCAACGCGAGCCGGTCGCGGTCGTCCGCGCCGACCTCGGAGGCGCGGCGCTCGCCCACGCGTAGGTCGAGCCCGGTCTCCGGCTCGCGCGAGGGAAAGCGCCCTTCGCCGAGGCCGAGCACGAGCACGACGCGATGATCGCTCGCGCGGTGGGGCGCGAGCGCGCCCACGAGCACACCGCGCTCGCTCGCGCCCCGCGCGGCCGGCAGCGCTTCGAGGGCCGCGCGGGCCAGCTGGCAAGCGACCGCGCAGCCGACCTCGGCCGAGCCTTCGAGCGTCGGTCCTCCGAGCATGCGAAGCGCTTCCAGCGCGCGGCGGAGCTCGGCGAGCTCGGCGCCGTCGGCCACGACGTACGTCTCGGCGAGCGCCACGAAGAAGCGCGCCCACGCATCGAAGGGGAGCGACGCGGTGTGCGCCGCCGCCACGTCGGCGCAGAGCGAGCGCAGCAGCACGACGAGGCTCGGGCCACCTCCGTCGAGGTCGAGCTCCTCCGGGAGCCAGCGCTCGGGCGGGCCCTCGCTCCGGGGGCGCACGAAGAAGCGCGCCGCCCCGCTCTGCTCGCCCAGCATCGCCTCTCCCAGCGCCAACCGCTCGATCGCTTGCTCGAGGTCGATCGCCCGTGGATCGCCGGCGTACGCCGCCGGCACGTCGCGGGCGCTCGCGCCGAAGAACACGGCGAGCCGATCGAGCGCCAGTGCGATCGCCTCGGGATCGGTGTCGGCGGGCAGGCGTGCGAGCACGAGCGGGTGGACCAGGACGTCGCGAAGGCCCGAGCGCGAGGCCCTCGGCCACGAGGTCCACGAGACGCAGCAGCGCCTCGACCACGCGGCTGCGCGACGCGAGGGAGAGGTCGACACCGCTCCACGGGATGTCGTGCGCTTCGGCGAAGACGGCCTCCACGTGCGGCAAGTAGAGCTCTCGATCGCGCGAGGGGACCCACACGGCGATCTCGGGGAACGCGAGCGGGCGCTCGCTCGTCGCGCGAGCGTGCACGCGTGCCCAGATCTCGGCGGCGATCGCCTCGACCTCGCGGCGCAGTGATGGCGCGGCGATGCGCACGAGCGATCGGCCGCGGGCGCGCCCCGGGACGCCCGTCGTCGCCCTCGGGCGCGTAGGGGCGGCGCTCGCGGATCGAGGCCTGCAGGCGCGCGAGGCGAGTCTCGCCCTCGCTCTCGGCGAAGGTGCGCTCGCTCGCGTAGTCGGTCGCGGCGTCGAGCATCGCCACGTGCTCGCGCGCGGCCTTCCCCCACGACGCGAGCAGCGCGCTCTCGCTCTCGTCGACGGGGCGTCCGCCCTGGCCGCGGCGCGCGTCCTCCCAGAACTCGGCACACGGCGTGGGCGTGAGCACGAGGACGTCGGTGCGGCGCGCGATCGCCCGCAGCAGCGTGTGCTCGAGACGCGTGAGGTAGGAGTAGCCGAGCACGACGAGCGATCCCTCGGTGCTCGCTTCCTCGAGGAGCCGCGGGCCCTCGGCCATCGAGACGAGGGCCTCGCGTCGCGGCGCCACCGCGGCACGCAGGAGCGCACCTTGCCAGCTCTCGATCAGCTCGGGCCCCACCCCGGGGGCGCCGCCACCCGGCTCGAGGCCGAGCCAGGCGCGCAGCAGCTCCGGGCGATCGTGGGTGTACGAGACGTAGAGACGCGCGAGGCGTGCCGCGAGCTCGACCGCACGCCGCTCGCGCCGGGCACGGCCCGCGGGCGTGCTCGTGTCGGCGTCCTCGTCGACGCCGTCGACGTAGCGCCGCGCGGGCGCGAGCGCGGGGTCCTCGTCCTCGGCCGGTGCGAGCAGCACCTCACGCGCCAGCGCCTCGATGCGCGTGCCGTCGAGCACGGCGCGCCCGCCCGACGCGCCGGCGACGCGTCGCTCGAGCTCGCGCGAGAGGCGCTGGTGGTCGAGCGCCGCGGCGATGCCGAGCGAGCGCGCGGCCCAGAGCTCGGCGCGTCGCTCGACGACGCGGCTGGGCGTCGCGATCACGAGGCGCTCGAAGGGATCGTGACGCGCGCCCACACGCTCGGCGAGCGCTTGCCAGAGCACCTCGACGCGATCGGAGAGCACGACGCGCAAGCCCGGCGCGGGGCGTGCGCGATCGATGCTCGCCGTCGTGCTCCCGGCGCTCACCGCTTCTTCGGATCGAAGGGGGCCCGGCCGCGGACGACGAGGTCCCACCACTTGAAGGTCATCGCGAGCGCGGCGTCGAGCTCGCGTGTCGCGTCGGTCGGCGCCAGCGTCAGCGCGTCGGGCATGCACTGCGCCGCGATGGGCGAGGCGGCGAGCATGTGCTGGATGCCCTCCGAGAAGCCCTCGCCCGCGTACACCAGACAGACGGGCATCCCGAGCTGCAGCAGATCCTGCAGCGCATAGGGGATCTTCTCGTCCGCCGTCCCGGCGCTGTCCTGGTACTTGCACTCGAGCGCGAGCGCGACCCGCGTAGACTCCTCGATCACGAGCACGTCGATGCGGCGGTTCTTGCCGATGATGGTCTTTCCGAGCGGCACCTCCCGATAGAGCGTGATGCCGCGGTGCCCGAAGTTCGTCGCCACGTAGGACGCGACGAGGTTCGCGTACTGCGCTCCGGTCAGGGGGATGGGCTTACGCATGCTCGTCGACTCTCACTCCGACCGGAGGCGCTCGTCACGGAGGGGCTCCGATCCAACGACCGTCAGTATACGGCGGGAAGAAGAACGACGGCTCGAGCTCGATTCCGAAGAGCAGCGTGTAGACCGCGTCGCCGTCGACGCGCACGGTGCCGAAGAGGCGCGCGCCCGAGGCGAGCGCGTGATCGCTCGCCGGAGCGCCGGTGTCGATCAAGTCGAGCCCGTGCTCGGTGACGCACGCTCCGCCGTCGCGGTAGCGATCGGGAACCCATCGCACGCCCCACGTGAGGGTGATCGAGCCGGACGGGACCGTCGTGCTCGTCGCGTACAGACTGCCGAGCGCGATGCCGGCGCCGATGCGGAGCGCGAAGTCGCCCCAGTGCGCGTGCGAGGTCTGGCCCACGTCGAGCGAGGCGCCGCCCTCCAGGGCCACGACCGGCTCGCGTGACGACTCGCCGAACGTGCCGTCGGCGCCGATCCACGGGCCCATGCGCAGCTCGACCGGGCCTCCGTACTGCCACGGGTCGCCGATCTGGCCGAGCTCGAAGTCGACGGCGCCGCCGGCCCGCGCCACGACGTCGGCGTGCTCGCCCGGCGTGCCGAGCGCGCCCCAGCCGCCGCCGACGCCGAGCCACTCGGTCCACTCCGCACCCGCCGGCTTGGCGAACTGAAGCCCGACGTCGGCGCACTGCGTCAGCTCCTGGGCGCTGGCGAGAGGCGCAGGGAGAAGCACGAGCAGCGCGAGCAGCGCGCGCATCAGCCGCCCTTCGCGCGCTCGAGCAACCACGCGGCGGCGCGGTGGACCGGCGATTGCGCCGGAACGGCGCGCGCGAGCGCGAGCCAGCGCGGGTCGAGCGCGGCGTCGGGCGTGAGCGCGCCGAGCAGCGTGGCTGCGGCGCGAAGGTCGGTCGGTGACGTCGACGCGAAGAGGCGCTCGGAGCGCTCGAATGCCGTCGCGGGATCGATCGCGAGGAACGCGCGCGCGGCGACCTTCGCGACGCTCACCTCGAGCTCTCCCATCGCCTGCGCCACCTCGGCGAGCCCGCCGGGCGCGCCGATCGAGACGATCGCCGAGCCCACGAGCTGTGCGGCGCTCGATCTTCCACGCTGGCGCCAGACTTCGAGCAGGCGCGGGGCCGCTGCCGGGCTCCGCTTGGCTTGGAGCAGCAGCACGAGCTCGCCCGGGCGCGACGCGATGTACGCGCCCGGGATCGGCGAGGGCGCGTACAGAGCCTGCACGGCGGCGTCGTCGAGCGCGGCGATCGCACGCGCGACGATCGCCGGATGCGCGTTGCGACCGAGCGCGAAGCCGGCGAGCGCGCGCGTGCCGAGGGCGGCGAAGAGCGCATCGATCGCGGCGTCGGTCGCCGCGTGCCCGAGGGCGTGCGCGGCCGACTGCCGGAGCTCGTCGGACGCGTCGCTCGCGAGGATCGCGATCGCGAGGGGCTCGGCCTGCGCTGCGTCGTGCCGCGCGAGCGCCGGCAGCGCGAAGGCGGCGCGCCAATCGTCCCCGGCGGGCTTGCGCCCCTTCTTCGGCTTGGCGAAGAGCGCCGCGCGCAGCGAGGCCCCATCGGGATAGGCCTCGGTGGGAACGACCCACGCCTGATCGACGGGGCGACCCTTGATGCGCACGCTCACCCTGGGGGGCAGATCGGCCGCGGCCGCGAAGAGCGTGGCGTCGTCGAGCGTCGCGAGCGTCGCGAGCGCCTCTTCGATGGGCCCGCGCGCGCTGGCGGCTTCGGGCTCGGGCGGAGCACCGAGGACGCTCGCCGCACGCTCCATGACGTCTGCCACCCAGGGCGCGTTCGCGAGCTGGGCGTGCGCTCGCTCGGGAAGCTGCACGACCTCGAGGCCGTCGGGCGCGAGAGTGAGCCGGAACGCCAGCGCGGGGCCGCTCAGGGCGACCAGCTTCACCTCGCCCGTCGCGCCGCGACCGGCCGCGAGCGAGAGCACGCTCGCGAGGGTCGCGCCCCGGTCTCGGAACGAGTCCTCGTCCCACACGCCCGAGAGCGCGAGCCGGCCACCGCGGCCTGCGAACGTGAAGGCACGGTCGGTGAGCGCGTCGATCGCGTCACCGACCGTCGCCGGCGGCACGTGGATCGCGAGATGAAATGGCGCGGGCGCCGTCGCGAGCGCAGGCGCGGCGGTGAACGGCGCCTTTTTCAGCGCCGTGACGGCCCGCGCGTCCTCGAGCGCGATCTGCCCCTCGATCGCGACATCCCACCCCACGGCGCGTCAGAGCCTCTCGACGATCACGGCGAGGCCCTGGCCGACGCCGATGCACAGCGTCGCCAGGCCGTAGCGCCCGCCCGAGCGCTCGAGCTCGCGGACGAGCGTGAGCAGGATGCGCGCGCCGCTCGCGCCGAGCGGATGCCCGATCGCGATCGCGCCGCCGTTCACGTTCACCTTCGCGGGGTCGAGGCCGAGGGCACGGATGCAGGCGAGCGACTGCGCCGCGAAGGCCTCGTTGAGCTCCACGCGGTCGAGATCTTTCACCGAGAGACCCGCCTTCGCGAGCGCCCTCTGCGTGGCGGGCACCGGGCCGATGCCCATGACGGAGGGATGCACGCCGGCGGCGGCGCGCGCGACGATGCGCGCCCGCGGCTTCACCCCGTTCTTCTCGGCCCAGGTCGAGCTCGCGACGATCAGCGCGGCCGCGCCATCGTTCAACGTCGAGGCGTTGCCGGCGGTGACCGTCCCGTCCTTGCGGAAGGCGGGCTTGAGCTTGGTCAGCGCCTCGAGCGTGGTGTCGGCGCGGATGCCCTCGTCGTGCTGCACGAGCTCGGGCTCGGCGCCCTTCTTCGCCGGCGCGAGCGCGATGGGCAGGATCTCGCCGGCGAGAACGCCGGTCTCCCTCGCGCGCGAGGCACGCCGCTGGCTCTCCACCGCGAACGCGTCCTGGTCGGCCCGGGAGATGGAGTGCTCCTTCGCGACCTCTTCGGCCGTCTCGCCCATCGAGAGCAGCGGGAAGCGCTCCGCCATCTTCGCGTTGGGGAAGCGCCAGCCGAGGGCCGTGTCGTAGACGGCCGGCGGCGTGCGCGGGAAGGGCTCGCTCGCCTTCTCCATCACGTAAGGGGCGCGCGTCATCGACTCGACGCCGCCCGCGACGACCACCTCGGCATCGCCCGTCTCGATCGAGCGCGCCGCCTGCACCACGGCCTCGAGCCCCGAGGCGCAGAGCCGGTTCACGGTGACCGCCGGGATCTCGTCGGGCAGCCCGGCGAGCAAGGTCGCCATGCGCGCCACGTTCCGGTTGTCCTCGCCCGCCTGGTTCGCGCAGCCGAGGATCACCTCGGCCAGATCGCGCCGCGCCGCTTCGTTCCGCGCCAGCAGCGCCTCGAGGACCTTCGCCGCGAGGTCGTCGGGCCGCACGCTCGAGAGCGCGCCGCGGTGCTTGCCGAAAGGAGTGCGGAGACCGTCGATCAGGACCGAGTGCATCGCGCCGATCTACCACCGCCGTCGCGATCGCGTCGAGGCGCGCCGGCGTACGCTCGGCCTCGAGTCGACCAGCCCTCGAGTCGACCAGCCCTCGAGTCGACCAGGATCCCGCCGTTCGGCGCCCGCCGTGCGCTCAGTCCTCGGGGGCCGATACGCGGCCCCCTCCATCGGGAGTGAATCCCGATGGAGCCTCCCCCTCGTATCGCTCCGCGAGAGAGGGCGACAGGTTTCCTGTCACCCTCTCACTCGTCATGCGAAGGCCCTCGCCCGCGCAGGTCCAGCAGAGCCGGGCCGCCGCTCGAGATCGCCAGGGCGAGCTGACCCGCCTGGCTCTCCACCGGCCGCGTCGGCATCGCCCAGCGCTCGGCGCCCGCCCCGACGAGCCGCTCCTCGGCGATCGCGATCGCCGTCTCGCTGATGTCGGCGCCGCCGAAGTGCCGCCCGCCGAGCACGGCCGCCACGCCGGCGCTCGCCGTGCCCATGAAGGGATCGATCACCAGCTCGCCTGGGGAGCTCGACTGCTCGATCAGCACACGACTGACCGCCACCGGCTTCTCGGTCGGGTAGCCGCGATGGATCCGCTTCTCGCGGATGAGGTCGGCGATGCCGAGGTCGGCGAGCTTCCGCTTCCCCTTCTCGAAGAAGAGGATCAGCTCGTAGCGGGAGCGGTAGTGGTACCCCATCCCGATCGAGACCTTGTCCCACACGAGCGGCTTCCAGAACTTGAAGCCCGCCTTCTCTCCCTCGGGCTTGGCGACGAACGCCGTCTCCTGGTCGCAGTAGAGATAGAAGTGCGCGTTCTTCTTCAGCACGCGATGCACTTCCCCGAAGAGCTCGGGGAAGCGTGCGTTGGGAAAGACGGTGAACCAGTCGTTGCTGGACGACTTGCTGTGGGAGAGGCGCGTCGTGGTCCCCACCGCACGATGCTTCTCCAGCGACTCGTACGGTGGGTCCGTCACCACCAGATCCACCGACGCGTCCGGCAAGGTGCGCAGCCACGCGACGGCGTCGGCGTGGTGCAGCGCGTACCGCGTCCCAGCGGGTGCGCGCGGCACCTCTTCTCCCTGGCCCGCCTCTTTCTCCGGAGCTCGGTCCGCCACGTCCGCCTCCGACGGCCATACCACGGCCTCGCCGAGCTCGTCGGCCTGCCCGTCCGATCTCTCGCTCATGGCCGGGTGACGCGCGGCGCCCGAGCCGACTGACGCGCGGGGCGTGGGCGCCAGAAGAAAGGTGCGATGCGTCACGCCCGGAGGCGCGCCGGTGACTCCTCCCGAGAGCGCCCGGCTCCCACGCGCACGGAGGTTCCCGTGCTCGATCGACCTGCCTTCTACATCTGGACGCTCGCCGGGCCCGTTCTGACCGGCGTTCTCGTCACCGCGGCGCTCGTCGTCCCGGGGCTCCAAGAGAACCTCGGCGCTGCGATCATCGCCTCGGCGATCGTCGGCATGCTCGCCGGCGTTCCCTTCGCGCTCTACGTCGAGCGCGCGATCCGTTGACGCGCCTCGCGCTCGCTCATGGAACGTCGATGGCCGCGGTCCTTCCGCCGGCCGTGACGTCGTAGTGTCCCGCGGGGAGCGGTCCGAGGTCGTGGAACGTCTCCCACGACATCGGCGTTCCCGCGCAGGCGCACGGATCGAGGGCGGCGTTCGTCACGGTGAGCGCCGTCGGGCCGGCCTGGGTCACGAGCGGTAGCGGCGCCACGCAGCAGCTGCGTGCCGTGCCGCGGATCCGCACCCAGACGTGGCGGCCCGTGTCGGTGAGGTAACCGGACGCGGGCGAGACCAGCTCGATCGCATCGACGGTGTCGACCGGTGCTGCGCTCGCGGGGTCGACCACCTCGAGGATCACGCGGCCGCCGGGATACGGGTGATAGAACTGCATCTGTGATCCGGCCGAGCCGAGCACCTCGGCGGTCGCCGTCGCGTCGTATCCGGGGTCGACGCAGGGATCTTCGTTCGAGCAGTCGCAGGCGAGGAACGAGACCCTCGGGCCGCCGGGCTCTTCGAGCCGGCTCGAGGGCGTACACCCGCAGCCAGCCGGCGCGCTCGTGCGCATCAAGACCGAAGCGTGCCCGCCGGCCGCCACCGCTCGCGGCGCGATCCATTCGTGGGCGGGGATCGTCTCACAAGGGCTCGAGGCCCCGTCGAGGGGTGGCGGAGCGGCGTCTTCGGGCGCGGCGTCCAGGGGCGGCGGCGCGGCGTCGTGCGGTGCGAAGGCATCGGGCTCCGTGCTCGCGGCGTCGGGGTCGGGCGACGCTGCGTCGCTCGGGCCCGCATCGCCGGGCTCGCGCTCGTGCGCCAGACAGCCTGCGATCGACGAAGTCACGATCAAGACGAGCCAAGCGTGGCGCATCCCCGGAGCGTGGCTCCGCGGCGCGCGCGGCTCAAGGCGCGCTGTTCTCGTCGATCCACATCACGATGGCGCGCTGGATGCGCTCGGGGGGCGGCGTGAAGCGGAGCTCCGCGACGCGGTCCGCGCTGGCGACCGGTAGGACGTAGAGGAGCGTGTGCGAAGTGACCTGCATCGGAGTCGCCGTCACGGGTGTGGTCGTCACCGTCGTGATCGAGGCCTCCGTGCTCGGCGCGCGCGTCGAGATGCCCGCCACACCGAAGAGGGGCTCGTCCCACGCGCGCCGGAACGACGCGACCTCCTCTGCGCTGAGGCCGGCCGCCGAGAGGCTCGCCCCGAGCGCCTCGGCGCCGCTCGACATGGGCGCGCTCGGGGCACCGATCACGATCGAGGCCCCAGGTGCCGGCGGATCGGCGATCGCGATCCCGTCGCTCGCGCCCGGCATGCCGTTCGCGCGGTGCAGCCGCACGAGGCGTCCGGGAATGGGATCGCTGGACGTGGACGTGACGCGCAGCGTTCCGTCCGGCTGGGGCGCCAGGCGCAGCGGCAGCGGCGCCGCCGTGCTGCGCTCTCCGCGATAGAAGAGGTGGTTCCACGCCTCGGTCGGGCCGTCGCCGCCGGGCGGCATCGGCCACGTCACGCAGTCGGAGTCGGTCGTCTCGACCTGCGCCAGCGTCGCCGCCTCACATCCGTCGACCAGCGAGCGACACGGCTCGTCGGCGAGCGTGGGGTAGCGGCCGCCATGGCAGCTGCCTCGGCCGACCGTGACCTGGGCCCACGTGATGCTCGGCGCGACGGGCCCCGTCATCGGCCAGTGCTCGACGATGCGCCCGTCGGGGATCGTGACCTGCACGTCGACCACGAGCGGCGCGTCACCCTCGTCGAGGCGGTGGAAGAAGAGGAGCGGCTTGGTCACGACCTGGACCGGCTCGGGCGCGTGCGGGCCGGAGATCATGAGCCGGTCGTTCATCGTCCCGCGGACCAGGCCCCACTCGTGGACCTCGTAGCGCGGCGGCGCCGGCGGAGGCGGCGGCGGCGCAGGCGTGGGCGGCGGGCTCTCGGCCCCGCTCGCGCCGCACGCACAGGCGCCGAGGAAAGCGGAGATCACGACGATCCCACACGTCGGGCGGAGAAGACGGAGCGGTGATCGCATCGGGCCTCCGACGCATCGTGGCACGAGATCCTTGGGCTGCCGATGGCGCTCGGTCACCGCCAGCGCTCGCGGAGCGCCCGCAGGTCGATGGGGGCGCCGTACGACGGGTCGTCGAGGTCGAGCCAGCGCGCGAGGTCGCCCCGACCGCCCCCGATCGGATCCCAGGGCGGCGGAGGGGCGAGCCAGGAGCCGTCCGGCCGGCGCATGTGGTGCCGATCGCTCGCCAGCTCGGCGACGTAGCGCTCCGCCGGCACCACGCGGAAGCGGGGCGCGAGGCGCGCCGGCGTGGATGCGGGAAAGCTCGCGTCGATCCACGTGCGCGCCGGGAGCGGCATGCCGAGCGTGCAGTCGAGGTCCCACACCGCGGCGCCCGCGCTCGCGAACGATGTGAGGACGACGTGGTAGTCCCACGTGATCGGGAGGCCGTCGGTGCTCGCACGCTGCGCTGCGAAGAGCACGCTGCGCGCCGTGTTCGTGATGATGGCGACCTCGGCCCGCTGCTCGCCGCCGCGCTCCTGCCGCGCGAGCCACCACACGTTCTCCTCGCAGTAGTACGGCGCGTAGCGGGGAGGCTCGGCCTCGCTCACGGGAGCGCCACCAGCGCGAGGGTCGCGCGGTGCGCCTCGGCCTGGGTGGAGAGCATCACGAGCCGATCGCCCACGAAGGCCCAGCGCCCTTGGTGCGTCGAGAACGGGAGCTCGGCGATCGCCGTCGACCACGTTCCGGCGGCCGGGTCGTAGATCTCGACCGAGCGATCCTGCGCGAGCCCACCCGGGCCGCCCGCCGAGCCGCCGACGAGCACGAGCCGATCGTCGTGTGCCAGCATCGTGGCCGAGATGCGCACGTGCGCAGGGCAGGCGAAGGGCGCGAACGTGCGCGCGTGCAGATCGAAGGAGTAGCAGTCCTCGACCGGTGCGAAGCCGTCGCGCATGCCGCCGACGAGGTAGAAGTGATCGCCGACGCGCGCGCCAGCGAATGCCCGGCGCGTTCCCGGCAGGTGCGCGTCGATCGTCTCGCACGCGCCCATGGCGCCGCTCGCGATCGGGCAGCGCAAGACGTCGTCGAGGTGCGTGAACTGCTCGGCCTCGGGCAGGCTCTCGTCGAACACGAGCCCGGCGAAGATCCACACCGCGTCCTCGTGCACCGTCGCGCCGAACTGCGTGCGGCCCGCCGGGAGCGCATCGCGCACGATCGCGAAGCGGTCGTCCTCTCCGATCGCGAAGCCGTCGGCGAAGGTGCGCGCCGCGTGCCCGTCGTGGCCGAAGCCCCCGAGCGCGAGCACGTGCCCGTCGTCGAGCCACACGCTCTCGAGCGACTGTCGGCCCTCCGGGAGCGGCGCGAGCGGGAACCAGCGCAGCGAGGGCACGTGGAGGCGGAAGACCTCGTCGACGAAGTTCGTGGGCGCGAAGTCGTGTTGCTCGGGGCTGTCGTTGCCGCCGAAGACGTAGAGCACGTCGCCCGCGGCGAAGAGGCCGAAGCGATTGCGCGCGCGGCCCGGGAAGGAGATCTCGCTCCAGCCGATCGCAGGGCCGACGCCGGGCTCGAGCGGTACGCTCTCGATCAACGTCGCGCGTCCATCCATGCTCATGCCGCCGATGCCGCCGATCGCCCAGAGCGCGCCGTCGACGATCAGCAAGCGATGGAAGAAGCGCGGCTGCGCGAGCGCGTGCACGGCCGACCACGCCGGCTCGCCCACGCTCCAGCGGTAGACCATGCCGTCGGCGCCGCTGGCGTAGATGGCGTCGCCCTGCGCGACGGCGGCCATGCCGAAGCCCTCGCCGGGGAAGTCCGGCCCGTGCGACCACGCATGGGCCGCGGGATCGAAGACGTCGACGGCGCGCGAGACGTGCAGGCCCGCCTCGAGCCCGCCGATCGCCACGATCGCGTGCGTGGTCGCCACGACGGCGAGGGCACGTCGCGCGATCGGCGAGGGCTCGGCGGTCCAGGCGTTGGCCTGCACGTCGTAGATCGCCATCGTGGGATCGAAGCTCGCGTGATCCTGGTCACCCTCGATGTTCCAGCCGCCGATCGCGTAGAGGTGGCCGTCGAGCACGGCGGCGTCGAACGACGAGCGGGGCGACGGCATCGGCGACATCTCGTGCCAGCCGTCCGCCGCCGCGTCGTAGGCCGCGCACGCGGAGACCGAGTGCATGTCGGTGGTCGCGTCGGGCGCGTTGTCGATGCGCGATCCGCCGCAGCGCGCCAGGCCGAATCCCAGATCCACGAGCGCGAAGCCCTGGAGCGTCGTCTCGAGCGGTGCGTGCCGCTGCCACACGCCGCCCGCGTCCAGGCACGCGAACGACGAGGACTGCCCTTCGCGATCGTAGTCGTGCGGCGTTCCGAAGTAGCCGCCGGCCACGCAGGGGCGCCCCGCGAGGAGCGCCGCGCCGAAGCTCGTGACCGCTGGATCGAGCGTCGCGACGAAGGACCCGTGCACGGCGGCCACCTCCGAGGGGACGAAGTGCGGCATCACGCGGACGTCGTGGGCCGCCGGCGTCGACGCGGTGGGGGCCGAGCCACCGCAGGCGGCGAGACCGAGAGCCAGGAACGAAGAGAGCGCGCGCTTCATCGGAGATCCTCGCGCGGAGCGTAGACCACGCCAGGCGGTCGGGCTCGATCGGCTCGCAAGGGGTGTCGCCGGAGCGCCCACCCCGACCCCACGCCGCGTCCTGCCGTGGCGGCACGCGAAACCGGGGCTATCCTCGGCGCCCCGTGAGCAGCACGACCCTGACGAATCCCGCCGCGACCGCCGGCGAAGGCGAGCGCCTCGAGCGCGTCCCGGCCGACCACTTCGGTGGCCCCTTCGGCGCGGGCGCGCTCACCGTGCTCGTCCCGGCCATCACCTTCTATCTGTGGGCTGCGGTCGCGCTGCACGACGGCCAGCTCTGGCTGCCCGGCTCGCTCGCCGACGTGATCGCGATGTTCCCCGCGCCGACGGCGCGCGCGCTCGCGATCTTCGCGCTCTGGATCGGCCTCCAGGTCGTGCTCCAGCTCGTCTCGCCGGGGGCCCTCGTGACGGGCGCGCCGCTCCCGAGCGGCGAGCGGCTCCAGTACAAGATGAACGGTCTGTTCGCGTTCCTCGCCTCGATCGCGCTGATCGTGATCGGCCTCTTCGCCGGGCTCTTCGAGGCATCGACCATCGTCGTCGAGCTGGGCCCGCTGCTCACGATCTCCACGATCGCGGCCTTCGCGCTGGCGATCTGGCTCTACGTGTGGGGCCGCCGGCGCGGCGCGCTCGAGCGCTCGAGCGGCAACGTCGCCTACGACTTCTTCATGGGCACGGTGCTCAACCCGCGCTTCGGCCTCTTCGACCTGAAGTTCTTCTTCGAGTCGCACGTCGGCATGGGTACCTGGGGCGCGCTCGCGGTGATCCTCCCCGCGGCCGAGCTCGAGCGCACGGGGTCGCTCTCGACGCCGATGATCGTGGTGAGCGTCTGCCAGCTCTTCTACATCGTCGACTTCTTCGTGTTCGAGTCGAACCTGCTCTCGATGCTCGACATCATCTACGAGAACTACGGGCTCATGCTCGCGCACGCGTTCCTCGCGTGGATGCCGTTCAACTTCACGCTGCAGCAGCAGTACCTGCTCGTGCGCCCGTCGACCTTGCCGAGCTGGGCCGTCGTGCTCGTGCTCGTCCTGAACTTCGCGGGCTACGTGGTGTTCCGCGACGCGAACCTGCAGAAGCAGCGCTTCCGCCGCGATCCGACGAAGAACGTGTGGGGCAAGCCCCCGAAGGTGCTCAAGACCAAGCGTGGCACCTCGCTCCTGATCTCCGGCTGGTGGGGCCTGGCGCGGCACACGAACTACATGGGCGATCTGATGATGGCCGCCGCGTGGTGCCTCGCGTGCGGCTTCGGCAGCGTGGTGCCGTACTTCTACTTCCTCTACTTCGCGCCGCTGCTCGTCAACCGCGAGCGCCGCGACCACAAGCTCTGCAAAGACAAGTACGGCGACGACTGGGACGAGTACTGCAAGCGCGTGCCGTACCGGATGTTCCCCTACCTCTATTGATCGGGGCCGATACGCGGCCCCGCCCCGACCGAGTGAATCGGCTCGGGGCCCCACCCCTCGTTCCGACGCTCCCTGCGCGAGCTTTGCTCGCTTCGTTCGCGCGAGCGATACCTCCTCGGTCTTCGCAGCGGCATGTTCGTCGCCGTAACGCGCTCGGCACGCGGCGAAGCCTCTCGGGGCCGAACCGCGGCGCCGCCCCGGCGTCTCGACACCCACTCTCAAGATCGGGGCGGCATCGGTCGATCCCCGAGTCGATGCGTACGGCCTCTCGATCGCGGGTCACCGACACCCACACCAAGGCGCTCGAGATCAACCTCGACCCACGCCGCTACGGCACCTTCGCGGAGATCGGGGCCGGCCAGGAGGTCGTGCGCTGGTTCTTCCGGGTCGGCGGCGCCGCCGGGACGATCGCCAAGAGCATGTCGGCTTACGACATGGAAGTGAGCGATGCGATCTACGGCCACACCGATCGCTACGTGTGCCGCGAGCGCCTCGAGGCGATGCTCGAGCGCGAGCACGCACTGAACCTCGAGCGCCTCGCCTCGACGCGCGGCGAGAGCACGGCGTTCTTCGCGTTCGCCGACACCGTCTCGGCGCGCAACTTCGCAGGGACCAACGACTGCCACGGATGGATGGGCGTGCGCTTCCAGTCGCGCCCGGGGGACGTCGACAGCCAGATCGTCCTGCACGTGCGCATGCTCGACAACACGAACGCGCTCCAGCAGGAGGCGCTCGGCGTCGTCGGCGTGAACCTGCTCTACGGTGCGTTCTTCCACTACGCCGAGCCCGAGCTCTTGCTCGAGTCGCTCCTCGACGGCCTGACGACCGACCGCATCGCCATCGACATGGTCGAGCTGAGCGGCATCGAGTTCCGTCAGGTCGACAACCGCCTGATGAGCATGAAGCTCGTGCAGCTCGGGCTCTCGGGCGCCGCGATGTTCGATCCGAAGGGCAAGGTGCTGCAGCCCTCCGAGGTGCTCTACAAGAAGAACATCCTCGTCGAGCGCGGCAGCTTCAAGCCCGTCTGCAACGTGAACCTCGACATGATGCGGAGCGCACGCGCCGCGTTCGGCGCCGAGCTCGGCCCGGGCGAGGACGTCGTGGAGCTGATGGAGCTCACGATGCGCAACCTCCGCGAGGAGGGCAAAGAGGTGTGCCGCGCCGACTTCCTCGCGCGGGCCGACATGCTCGCCGCCTCGGGCCGCACCGTGCTGATCTCGGACTACTTCGAGTACTACCGGCTCGCGGCGTTCCTCGGCAGCCACACCAAGAAGCGCATCGCCATCACGATGGGCGCCGGCAGCCTGCGCTCGCTCTTCGACGAGCGGTACTACCAGGCGCTCCCGGGCGGCATCCTCGAGTCGTTCGGCCGTCTCTTCAAGAACGAGCTCCGCATCTACGTGTACCCGCTCCTCGACCGCGCGACTGGCGCGCTCGAGACGGCCGAGAACGTCGAGATCGCGCCGCACCTGCGCAAGCTCTACGGCCACCTCTTCGACGCGGGGTGCATCCGCTCGCTCGAGGACGTCGACCGCGCGTGCCTGTCGATCTTCTCGCGCGAGGTGCTGAAGAAGATCCGCACCGGCGACGCGAGCTGGGAGCAAGCCGTCCCGCCCGAGGTCGCGGAGGTGATCAAGCGCCGCCGCCTGCTCGGCTTCCGCGGGCCCGCCAAGCCACGCACGCTCAGCCTGGCGGCCCCAGGCACGCGCGCCGCGACGGCGCGGGGTCACGTCCGCGTCTCGTCCTGAGGACGATCACCTCGGGCGGAGCAGGGGCGAGACGCGCGGGAGCCTGACGGAGAACCTCGCTCCTCCTTCCGGAGGGCACTCCGCGACCACGTCTCCGCCATGGGCGCGCGCGGCGAGACGCACGAAGTGCAGGCCGAGCCCGTGGCCTCCGTCGCGATCGGGCACGCGACGACCCTCGGGGCCGACGCGCGCGTACTTCTCGAAGATGCGGGCCCGCTGCGCAGGAGGGATCCCCGGCCCGTCATCGGTCACCTCGATCGACACGTGGGCGTCCCCCTCGAGGACTCGGATCGCGACGCGCGTCGCGTAGCGCATCGCGTTGTCGAGCAGGTTCTCGCAGATCCGCACGACGACGTCGGGATCGACCTGGGCGCGCGCCACGCCGGGATCGGGATCGAGCACGACCTCGACGGCGCGCGCTCGCGCGATCGCCCGGACCAGCGACGCGGCGCTGTTCGCGAGGGCGCGGACGTCGACGTCGGTGGGCAGCAGCGGCAGCTCGTTGGTCTCGAGCCGCGAGGTCTCGAGCAGCGTCGTCAACATCGACTGCAAGCGACGCGCGCCTTCCATTGCGTCCTCGAGCGCCTGTCGTGCGTCCTGGGTGTCCCGCACCTCGGACGAGAGCAACCCGAGGTTCGCGGTGACGACCGTGAGCGGGGCGCGGAGATCGTGAAGCAGCATCTGACCCAGCGTCTCGCGCATTCGACGGACGGCGCGCTCGTGCGCGACGTCGCGGATCACCAGGAGCCCATAAGGCTGCTCGTTCGCCTCGAACGAGGTGAGGCTCACGCGCACCTCGCGTGGCGTCGCGAGGTACGGAAACGGGAAGGTGAGCTCCGCCTCCGCCTCGAAGGGCCCGCGCCCGATGTGCGCGCGCATCGTCCCCGCGAGCTCGGGGATGTCCATGCAGTAGCCGTGGTCGCGGAAGAAGTCGCTCCCGATCACGTCTTCGCGCCGTCGCCCCGCGAGGCGCTCTTCGACACGGTTGAAGACCACCGCGCGCCCGGCGGCGTCGAGGACGATGACGCCTACGGGTAGGCTGTCGACCACCCGGCCCAGTACCTCGAGCATGAGCCCCCTTGTCGTGATGCTGCCGACTCGCGCATCGCTCTTCAAGCATCGACCGAGCGATCGCTCTCGGAGGCGCGCCCCACGGCTCGCCCGGTGCGCGATGCAAGCCGACACGCGAGCGCTCATCTGCGCGCGCGAAATTTTTCCCGCTCGCAGGGAGGCCGCTCAGTCGGGCTGCGCGTGCGCGCAGACGCTCTCCACGCAGTACTCGCCGGACGCGCAGGCGTGGCCGCACGCGCCGCAGTTCAGCGTATCGAGGTGCGTGTCGACGCAGGAGCGCTCGCAGCGCGTGAGCCCGCTGCTGCACGTCGCGCGGCAGACGCCGCGGCCGGGGCCGCCGCTCGGGTCGCAGACCTGCTCGGGGTTGCACCACGTGGTGAAGTCGCCGCAGGCGCGGGGGTCCGATCCGAGGTCGCGACAGCCGGGCGCTCCGAATCCCCAGCTCAGCGGAGGAGCGCACGCGCTCGTGCAGGCGCCGGCGACGCAGTAGGGCTGGTCGATCGGGCACGCGTGCCCGCAGCTGCCGCAGTTCGAGACGTCGGTGTCGAGGTCCACGCAGCCACCGGCCGTGCAGAAGGACGATCCCGTCGGGCACGGCGGTGTGAAACAGCGGCCGCCGCGACAGAAGTCGCCCGCCCTGCAGGCGTGGTTGCACGCGCCGCAGTTCATCGCATCGCTGTCGAGATCGGCGCACACGCCGTTGCACCGCATGATGCAGAGGCAGCCGCTGTCGACGCAGGCGTAGCCCGCGCCGCAGGCGATCCCGCAGTTGCTGCAGTTCATCGGATCGCTCGTCACGTCGACGCACTCACCGCCGCAGTAGCGCAGGCCGAGGTCGCATCCCGTGGCGTCGGTTGCGACGAAGGCATCGGAGGCAACGACGGCGTCGGGTGGTGCGAGCGCGTCCTGGTCGACGAGCGCGTCCTCGCCCACGTCTGCCGGGACGTCGGTGTCGAGCCGCGCGTCCCCCGTGGGCGCGAACGCGTCCGTCTCGTGTCCGCCGTCCATTCCTGCGTCGGCCTCGGGCGTCGGCACGCGACAGACGTTCTCGATGCATGCGAGCGAGGGATCGCAGTCCACGCTCGTCACGCACTCGACGCAGACGCCCTGCACGGTGTCGCACACCAGGTTCGGGCACATGCGGGAAGAGGTGCAGCTCGTCGGTGTCGTGCAGAGCCCGTCGATGCACACGCTCTGCGCCCCGCACTCGCTCGCGCGCGTGCACGACACGTCGGTGCTCGTGCTGCATGCCCCGATCGCGAGGCCGAGCACGAGACCGACACCGAGAGCGAGGCTGCGGGGAGTCGCCATCGGACGACAGTACTCCCGTCCCCGCCGCGCCCGAAGCCCCCCTCGACCGACTCGGTGGTATCGCTCACGTGTGGCGTGCGACCCGATGGAGTAGGCCTCCGCCATGAACGGCCCGACGAAGTGGTGCCTCGCTCTCGTCCTCGTGGGGGGATTCTCGGGCTGCGGGGGGAGCGCGGGCAGCGACGACGCCGCGGCGCCCAGCGACACGGGCACGCGCGACGCCGGAGCCGATGCGTTTGCGCCCGATGCGTTCGCGCTCGACGCCTTCGCGCTCGACGCCTTCGCGCTCGACGCCTTCGCCGACGACGCGTTCGTGCCCGACGCCTTCGTGTGCGCGCAGCCGCTCCTCGTGGGCGGCGTCGACCCGAGCAGCCAGGGATGGATGACGAGCACGGTGGGGCCCGCGACGCAGACGCTTCGTACGGGCGAGACCGAGATCGTCACCACGACGAGCGCGGGGGCGGGCGGTCAGCTGCTCCTCTACGCGCCGGACGTCCTCGTCCCCGGCGCTCCGTTCCATCTCGAGGTCGAGATCGAGGTCGTCCTGACGGACGGCCACAACCCGAATGACGCGGCCGTCGCCGTGCTCGGCTCGTTCACTCCGCCGTTCGGCGTGCCGGCCCAGCGCGAGCAGATGATCTACCTCGACGCCGACCGGATCGGCTGGGCCGACGACACCGGATCGTTCGCCACGACGGTCACCGATGGCGCATTCCACACGCTCGGGCTCGCCGTCGACGCGGCCGGCAACGCGAGCGTCACGTGGGACGGCGCCGCCGCGCTCTCGCGCACCGGCTTCGTGACGAACGGCACGGTCGCGATCGGCGATCAGACGAACGACCCGAGCCTGGACGCGACGACGCGCGTGCGCGCCGTGAGGTTGCTCCGCTGCCCGTGAGGGCGTGGTCCGAGCGAGATCAGACGTCGAGAAAGCGCGCGATCCGCTCGAAGTACTCGGCGCGATGCTGGACGAAGTGCCGCACGTGCGCGCTGTCCGGAAAGTGCAGCCGCTCCACGCGCACGCCCGCCTGCTCGGCGCGATCGAGGAAGCGCACGACGTGCTCCTTCGGGATGAGCGCATCGGCGTCGCTCCAGATCGCCAGCAGCGGCACGCCCGCGAGCTTCGCGATCACGCGCGACTGGCCGGTGGCCATGAAGCGGACCTGGCGGCGCGCGAGCACGTGCCAGCCGGCGAAGAAGGTGGCGAGCGGCGGCGTCAGCAGGGGATGGAACGTGCGCGCCGGCCGGCGCAGGCGCGCGAGCAGGCTCGGGAGCATCGCCATCGTCGCGTAGCGCGCGGTGAAGAGCGGGCTGATGCGCTCGGCCGGAAAGCCCGGCGCCGAGTCGACGATCACGCGGGTCGGGCGCGTGCGCATCGCGTCGAGCAGCGCCGACATCGTCCAGAAGCCGGCGTTGCTGAACGCGTGGATCACGAGCTCGCCCTCGCCCGCGTCGACCTTCCGCGCGAGCGCTTCACCGAACGCGGCCCACGCGCCGCGCAGGCCCATCGTCCGGAACGTGGGCGTGATCACGATGTCGGCGCGCGTGCCGCGGCCCGCGTGCCAGCGCGCGATGGCACGCAGCTGACGCTCGGTGCTCCCGTGCCAGCCGAGGATCAGGACGCGGACGGGGGATCGTTCAGGCACGGACGCGATGCGCCTCGAGCCAGTCGATTACGCGCGCCGAGAGGTTCTTGCCCGACAGACGCGACATCTGCTGGATGCCGGTGGGGCTCGTCACGTTCACCTCGGTGAGCTTGCCGCCGATCACGTCGAGGCCGACGAAGACGAGGCCGTCGTCGCGGAGCTTGGGCGCGAGCGCCGCGACGATGCGGCGATCGTCCTCGTCGAGCTCGCACGCGACGACGCTGCCACCCACGTGGATGTTGCTCCGCAGGTCGTCCTTCTTCGGGACGCGGAGGATCGCGCCGAGCGGCTCGCCGTGCAGGAGCAGGATGCGCTTGTCGCCCTCCACCACGCGCGGAAGATAGGCCTGCACCATCGCGACGCGACGGCCGACGAGCGTCACCGTCTCGATGATTTGGTTGACGTTCAGGTCGCGCTCGTCGAGCAGGAACACGCCGTCGCCGCCGGCGCCCGAGAGCGGCTTGATCACGGCCTTGCCGCCCTGGCTCTCCGTGCGTCGGGCGCGCACGAACTCCTTGATGCGGTCCTTGTCGTTCGAGACGAGCGACTCGGGCATGCACGCGAGGAAGTGCATCGCGTAGAGCTTCTCGTTCGCGTCGCGCAGGGCGCGCGGGTCGTTGACGAGCAGCGTCTTGCCGCGCGCGTGCTCGAGCAGCTGCGTGGCCCACAGATAGTTGGCATCGAACGGCGGGTCTTTTCGCATCAGCACGGCGTCGACGCCGTCGAGCCACACGTCCTCGGCCGCGCCGAGCGTGATCGGCGGCGTGCCCGCCGCGCGGGACATCGTGGCCCGCCGCACGCGCGCGCCCACGCGCCCACCGGAGAAGAAGAGGTCCGCGATCCCCGTATGATCCACGCGGTGACCACGCGCCTGCGCCTCTTCCATGAGCGCGAACGAGGTGTCCGCGTCGACCTGCACGGTCTCGGGCGGATCCATGATGACGACGATGTGCATGCGGCGCCGAGCCTAAGGGCCCGCGCAGAAATTACCAGTCGCCTCGACACCGGGGCATCCACGGAGCCGCCACTCGCGCTCCTCGAAATACGCGCGGTATTCGTCGTCGCGCGCGCGACGGCTGCGCGGCGCCGCGGCGCCGATCCGATCCGGTAGTTTCTGCGGCCGCGCTGCGCGCACGGCCAGCGTCGACCGCCGTCGCCGTGTCCCTTACCCTCGATGCGATGCGGCGCTCTCTCTTCCTCGTGCTCGCGGCGCTCCTCTTCCTCGGCGCGGGCGCCGTTCCCGCGCGCGCGCTGGTCGCCGACGGCCTCGGAACCGCGCCACGCTCGTTCGGTCGCTATCGGTACTACGCGGTCGCAGCGCACCACCCGCTCGCGTCCGCGGCGGGGGCGGAGATCCTCCAGCTCGGCGGCAACGCGGCCGACGCCGCCGTCGCGACGGCGCTCGCGCTGGGCGTCGTCAGCCCCGAGGCGAGCGGCCTGGGCGGCGGCGGCTTCGCGCTCTACTACCGCGCGTCCGATCACTCGCTCACGTTCCTGGACTTCCGCGAGCGTGCGCCGGCGGCGACCACGCCCGACACCTTCGCGCGCCGCGAGGGTGACGACGACGCCGCCGTGGCCGCGCGCTCGCAGACGGGCGGCCTGGCCGTCGCGGTGCCGGGCGAGCCGGCCGGGCTCGAGGCGATCCTCACGCGCTTCGGATCGGGCCGCGTGTCGCGTGCGGACATCGTCGGTCCCGCCGAGGACCTCGCGCGCGACGGTTTCGCAGCGTCGCGGAGCATGGCCGACTACTCGGCTGCGCTCCGGGGCGAGCTCGCCGCCGATCCCGTGCTCGCGAGCTTCCTTCCCGCGGCGGGGCCGATCGTCCAGGGCGCGACGATTCGAAACCCGGCCCTCGCGCGCACGTTGCACGAGCTCGGCGCGCACGGCGCGCGTGCGTTCTATCGCGGCGCCATCGCCCGCGAGATCGTGCGCGTCGTCGGCGCCCACGGCGGCACGATGACGGCGGCCGATCTCGCCGCCTACGAGGTGCGCGAGCGGACACCGCTCGAAGCGACGCGCTTCGGGCACCGGATCGTCACCGCGCCCCCGCCCTCGGCCGGAGGCTTCACGCTCCTCGCGAGCCTGGCGATGCTCGAGCGCTGGATGCCGACGCCGCGCGAAGGCGCCGCGCTCCGCCACGCGCTCGCCGAGAGCTGGATCGGGCCCTTCGACGATCGCCAGGCGTACGCGGGCGATCCCGACTTCGCCGAGATTCCGACCGCCGCGCTCCTCGACGAGGCCCGCATCGCGGCGCGCGCCGCCCGCTTCGATCCGCGCCGGCACCGCGACGCCGCGGACTGGGCGATGCCGCTGCCGGGGCCGGCGCCCGCGGCGACCGAGGGCGGCGAGGATCACGGCACCTCGCACTTCTGCGTCGCCGACGCCGAAGGAAACGTGATGGCGATGACGACGACGGTGAACCTGCCCTTCGGCGCGCGCATCACGGCCAGCGGCATCGTGCTCAACGACGAGATGGACGACTTCGCGCGCGGCGTCGGCGAGACCAATGCCTTCGGCTTGGTCGGCGGCGCGGCGAACCTGCCGGGCCCCGGCCACCGCCCGGTCTCGACCATGACGCCGACCCTCGTGCTCGACGCGCGCGGCGCGCCGGTCCTCTGCGCGGGTGGCGCGGGCGGTAGCCGCATCGTGACGGCGGTAGAGCAGGTCCTCGTCTTCGCGCTCTTCGTCGATCGCGATCTGGGGGAAGCGGTCGCGCGCCCGCGGGTGCATCATCAGGGCATGCCGGCGACGCTCAGCACCGAGATCGCGCTTCCCGCCGATCTCGCGCTCGCGCTCGGCGCTCGCGGTCACGATCTCTCGGCGCCGGTCGCGGCGTCGGCCAACGTGCAGGCGATCCGGCTCGTGCGGGACGAGAGCGGCGCGATCGTCCGCATCGAAGCGGCGAGCGATCCGCGCAAAGAAGGCGAGCCGCGAGGTCTCTGATGCCGGCGCCCGGGAGCGAGCGCAACGACGCCCCGCCGCCGAGCCCCCTCCGGCGCGCGCTCGGCGTGCTGGGCGGCTTCGTGGCGCTCCCGCTGGGCCTCTTGGCCTTCGGCACGGCGCCGTCCTGCATGGGCTTCGGCCCTCCCGCGCTCGCGCTCGTCGGGCAGTGCGAGACCGCGAATGCCGCGCTGGGCGCGCCGATCTCGCAGAGCTACGTCGGGCTCTCGTTCGGCAACGCCGAGACCGAGGACGACGACGGTCGTGCGAGCTGGCGCATGCCGGTCGCCGGCGCGCGCGGGAGCGGTGTGCTCGAGCTCGACGCGGTGGAGAGCGCCGGCACGTGGCGCTTCGGCCGCCTCGTGCTCACGCCGAGCGGAGGCGCGCCGATCGACATCCTCGGCTGCGCGGCGGGAGGCACGGGCCTCGCGGCGGTCGTCGCGCACCAGGAGCTGCGCGGCGCCGTCGCGACGGTGATCGGCTCGCCGCCGGTCGCGGTCGGCGCTCCGTGCCGCGTCCTGATCGATCCCGTGACCGACGGCGCCCCCACCTGCCGCGTGGAGGTGACGTGCGAGGGCCAGACGCTCTACGGCGGCGGAAGCGGCGGCTACGGGCACTGCACGACGGACGCTGCCGGCGCGCTCGTGATGCGCGACGTGAGCACGAGCGCGATCGATCGCGACCCGATGCTCGACCTCTCGCTCGGCGCCTCCTCGGTGACCGTCAGTGATCAGGCTGCGAGCGGGCTCTGGGCGGTGACGGTCCTGCTGACGCCGTGAAGCTCACGCGCTCGCCACGAGCGCGAGCAGGCGCGCGCGCAGCGTCTCGGGCGCGGCGTCGCGGAGCGGCGAGGTCGGAAGCGCGAGGCTCGGCTCGGCGACCGCACGCGCGCGCGCCGCAGCCGGGGCTCGCGGCACACCCGCGGGAGGCGCGGCCGGCGCGGGCGCGCGGCCGAACGGCCACCAGCCGCGCTGGGGCGGGGCG